>NZ_JBIVRQ010000011.1:119035-245477 GCF_044755745.1 Micromonospora sp. NPDC092111 | reverse complement strand
AGGTTGTGCCCTGGTTGTGCCAAAGGATCTTGTCTGTATGTTCCCGCAGGTTACCGCCGCCCTGCATCGCTCAATCAGGGATTGCACGTACTAATCCGGGGTCCCTCGGCAAGCCGCTCCGACGGTGTGTGAAGATGTCCGGTTCCCCGCCGATGATCATGGACGGGACCGACCCGGTGGGCCGGCGGCGGGCCGACCTGCCCGTTGCGGTACGAAAGCAGGGTGAGCACCGTCAGCCTGTGGCCCGTCGTCCTGTCCGCCGCCCCGAGCCCGAGCCCGAGCGCGAGCCCGAGCGCCGACTGCCAGGGCAGCACCTCCTGTGACTACCTGTACAACTTGACCGACTCGGCCTGGTTCGCCGAGGGCAGCTACTGGATCCTGCTCAAACCGCTGCGGGTGGCGGTGATCCTGCTGCTGGCGATCGTGGCCCGCTGGGCGCTGCACCGGACGATCAACCGACTGGTCCGGACCACCACCGACGGGGCGGTGCCCACGCTGCTGCGTCCGCTGCGCGAGCGGGTGCCGACCGCCGCCCTCGACCCCGCCGAGTTCGTTCCCGAACGGCGTCGCCAGCGCGCCGAGGCGATCGGCTCGGTGCTGCGCAGCATGGTCACCGCGTTCGTCTTCGGCATCGCGCTGCTGATGATCCTGCGCGAGTTCAGCTTCGACCTGGCCCCGCTGCTGGCCAGCGCCGGGATCGCCGGAGTGGCCCTCGGCTTCGGCGCGCAGAGCCTGGTCAAAGACCTGATAGCCGGCCTGTTCATGCTGATCGAGGACCAGTACGGCGTCGGCGACACGGTCGACCTGGGCGAGGCGACCGGGGTGGTCGAGGCGGTGGGGCTGCGGGTCACCACGGTCCGGGACGGGCGCGGGGTGCTCTGGTACATCCGCAACGGCGAGATCGTCCGGGTCGGCAACAAGAGCCAGGGCTGGGCGCTGGTGGTGGTCGACCTGCCGATCGGGTTCGCCGGCACCGAGGAGGCCAGCGCGGTGCTGCGGACCGCCGCCGCCTCGCTGGCGATGGACCCGGAGCTGGCGCCGGAGGTCGTCGAACCGCCCGAGGTGCTCGGGGTGGAACAGATGACGATGGACGGCGCGGTGATCCGCACCGTGGTCAAGACCACCGCGGACGGGCAGTTCGCGGTCGGCCGGGAACTGCGCCGCCGGCTCGCCGAGGCGCTGGAGAACTCGGGGATCACCGCGCGGATCGCGGCGGCCCGGCTCTACCCCGGCGTCCCGCCGACCGGCGTGGGCACCGGCGCCGCCGCTCCGACCGGCACCACCGGCCCGATCGGGACCGGACAGGGCGGGGCCACCTGACCCACGCGGTCGCCACGGCGAATACGCCGCCCCGGGGCCGACCGGACACCGAGCCGAAATCCGGGCTCGCGCGCCGGGCGGCCCCTCGGGTATCGTCCGTTCGTTCAGTCGGAGATGCGACGATCGATCCGTTCGCCCTAGTCAGTTGTCAGACTATCGGGCAGAATCCGGTGCACGCGCTCCCGGGAGCGTGATCACGTCATCGCTGATCCGTGGATCTGACGACGGGGCCCCCGCCGGGTCATCACGAGTGGCCGGCGCCGGGGCACGATGGAGGCGACGGTGTCCGACGAGCTACCCGCCCCGGACCGGCCGGCTACCTTCCACGAGGTGTTCGGCCAGGCCGAGTACCGAGCGGTCCTCTCGGCCAGCGTCCTGTCCTGGGTGGGCGACTACGTCGCCAAGGCCGCGGTCACCGTGCTGGTCTACCAGGAGAGTCGGTCCGTCGCCCTCAGCGCCGCCGCGTTCGCGGTCAGCTACCTGCCCTGGCTGGTGGGCGGCCCACTGCTCGCCGCGCTGGCCGAGCGGCACCGTCACCGGCAGGTGATGGTGGTGAGCGACGTGATCCGGGTGGTGCTGACGGCGCTGATCGCGGTGCCCGGCATGCCGGTCTGGGCGGTGCTCGCCCTGCTGTTCACCGCCACCCTCGCCAATCCGCCCAGCCAGGCCGCCCGGTCGGCACTGCTGCCGGCGATCCTCAGCGGTGACCGGCTGGTGCTCGGGCTGTCGCTGAACGCCAGCGCCGGTCAGGCCGCGCAGGTGGTCGGCTACCTGGCCGGCGCCGCGGTCGCCGCGGTCAGCCCGACGGTGGCGCTGCTGCTCAACGCGGCCACCTTCGCCCTCTCCGCGCTGCTGGTGCGGTTCGGCGTCCGGGACCGGGAGCCGGCGGTGAACGCGGCGCACCGCACCCATCTGCTGCGCGAGACCGGCGAGGGCTTCAAGATCGTCTTTGGCACCCCGGTCCTGCGGGCCATCGCCCTGCTGGTGTTCAGCGCCATGCTCTTCTCGATCGTCCCGGAGGGCCTCGCCGCCGCCTGGGCCGGGGAGCGTTCCGGCAACGGCCTCGACTCGGGGGTCGCGCAGGCCGTCATCATGGCGGCCAACCCGGTCGGCTACATCATCGGCGGCCTGCTGGTCGGCCGCCTGGTGTCGCCCGCCGGCCGGCTCGCCCTGATGCGACCGCTGGCGGTGCTCGCCCCGCTGGCGCTGGTCCCGGCGCTGTTCAACCCGCCGCCACTGGTGGTGGCCCTGCTCGCGGCGGCGTGCGGGTTCGCGGTCGCCGGCCTGATCCCGACCGCCAACGGGCTCTTCGTCCGGGCGCTGCCGAGCGGCTACCGGGCCCGTGCCTTCGGCGTGATGGCGACCGGCGTGCAGGTCATCCAGGGGGGTGCCGTACTCGCCACCGGCCTGCTCGCCGACCGGTTCTCGGTGCCGGGCGTGGTCGGGGTGTGGAGCGCGGCGGGGGTGCTGCTGATGCTGGTCACCGCGCTGCGCTGGCCGGCCCGGGAAGCCGTCGACGCGGCCGTGGAGAGCGCCGACCGGGCCAATGCCGCCACGGAGGTCGACCCGCGGCAGCCGGCCGGCGGATCGCGGGCCGGGGCGGCAGCGCCCGCCCTGGACGGTGAGCGGACCCGCCCCCGGCACGCTGTGACGTGATCGGCAGCCAGCCCGGCCGTACGCGGCGATCGCCGCGCCGCCGTACCTGGCAGGATGGAACGGTGAATTCCGCAGGTGAGTCCCGGCCCGTCCCGTCGACGACCCTCTTCGAGGCGGTCGGCGGCGAGCCCACCTTCCGCGCGCTGGTCGACGAGTTCTACGCCGGCATCGCCACCGACCCACTGCTGCGGCCGATGTACCCGGAGGAGGACCTCGGGCCGGCCGCCGAGCGGATGACGCTCTTCCTGATGCAGTACTGGGGCGGCCCGAACACCTACTCGGCGCAGCGGGGGCACCCCCGGCTGCGGATGCGGCACGCCCCGTTCCGGATCGGCGCGGCCGAGCGGGACGCGTGGCTGCACCACATGCGCCGGGCGGTGGACAAGCTGGACCTGCCGCCGGAGATCGCCACCGCGCTCTGGGACTACCTGGAGCGGGCCGCCTACTTCATGGTCAACGTGATGGAGGATCCGGCCACCGGCGGGTAGCGGCCACCCCCGCGCCGGCCCGGCGCGGGTCGGACCCGACGCCCGCTCAGAGCAGGGCGCCCTCGTCGTGCAGCCAGTCGACGAAGGTCGTCGCCACGGCCGCACCGCAGTCCAGCATCTCCACCAGCAGCGCGTCGTGCGCCCCGGCGCCGAGCGGCACCTGGAGCTCGGCGTAGATGGGTAGCTGGCCGCGCTCGGTCGGGTCGCCGACGTAGGCCTTGCAGAACCGGCGGGTGTGGTTCCACTCGTTGACCACCCGGTAGGCCCGGTCGGCCCAGTCCGGCGGCACGGTCGCGTGTGGACGGGCCCGCATCACCAGGATCTCGTCCTCGGGGCCCTCCAGGGTGACCAGCACCGCGTGCCGCTCCCACATGGCCAGCAGGTTGCCGTCACCGTCGGCCAGGTAGCGCACGTCGAGCAGGTCGAGCGCGTCGCAGACCCGGCTCAGGGTGACCGGCTCGACCGAGGCCGGCATGTCGGTGATGACGGACCGTTCGGTGGCCGGACAGTCGTCTCCCGGCTGACGAGGGGACGGTGGCCCCACCCGGACGGCGCTGCTGTCCACTGTGATCCCGCTTCGAGTTTCCGGGTCGCCGCCGACGGCGGGACCAGGGCGCCATGACCACCACGGCATCGCTCGCGCACCTCACTCCCCAGCGGATCCAATCGCCTACGGTGCGTTGGATCCGAGGATGGACGGTACCCGGACAGCCGGGTTGAAGCACCCCCCCAACGGCAGCACCAGCCCAGAAGAATGACCGAGGGTCATACTTTCGGCTGATCCCGCGTGGGGCGAATTGCGAGTTCGGAAACTTTCCGCGACCACGCGGCTCCGTATGGTCCCACCAGCCCGACCCACCGGCCGGCCACCCGCACCTGGACAGCCGGCGGCGCAATCGCCGACCCGGGACCGGCCGGACCGAGGAATCCCATCCGGACCAGTCCCTGCACCAGCCGCTGGGTGACCTCGACCGGCTCGGCCGGGGCGTCGTCCGGGGTGACGGTCACCGCGACGTGGTCGAGCAGGGCGTCCCGCAGCACCCGCTGCCCCACCGCCCGACCGGCCACGCCCTCGGTGGCCGCCGTCCGCAGGGTGCCCGCCGCGGCCTCGGCGATCCGCCGCAGCTCTGCGGCGGGCAGCACCTCGACCGGCCGGGACCCGGCAGGCGGCAGCGGCCAGCGCCACCGGTCGTCCCGGCGGGGCGGCAGCGTGGTGTCGGCGGACTCCAGCCGGGCCAGCAGTTCGGCCGCGACCACCGTGGCGTCGCCCGGGGCGAGACCGGCCACCGTCCGGACCACCAGCACGTCCCACGGCAGCCGGGCCCAGAGCGCCGTACGGCCGGTGTCGTGGAGCGGGCGCAGCCGGACCACGGTGGCCGGGTCGAACCGCACCAGCCGGGCGAGGAACGCGCCCGCGTCGGCGCCCCCGTCCAGCCCGTGTCCCGGGCTGGCGGTCGACACGTCGCTCACGCCGCCCCGCCGGCCGGCGCGTACGACTGGAGGAAGACCCGTTCGTCGTCGCTGATCCGCCGGGGCCGCTTGGCGACCAGGTCGAACGGGACCAGCACCGAACGCGCGGTGCTGGCCAGCACGTCACCGTCGTACAGCTCGTAGGCGACGGTGAACCGGGCGGCCCGGATCTCCTCCACCCACAGCTCGATCCGCACCGTGGGGGCCGCCTCCGCGGTGGCCCGGCCCAGCGCGTAGTCGACCGGGCGCAGGTAGTCGACCTCGTGTCGACGGATGACCACACCGTCGGCGAACGAGCCGACCCCCCACGCCTTGCCGCCGGCGAACATCAACGCCACCCGCGCCTCCTCGTACAGGGTGAGGAAGCGCGAGTTGTTGACGTGGCCGTACGCGTCCAGGTCGGACCAGCGCAGGGTGCAGTGGTAGACGAAGCGGTCCGCCATGGTCAGTCGCGGGTGAGCTTGCGGTAGGTCACCCGGTGCGGGCGGGCCGCCTCGGCGCCGAGCCGGTCGATCTTGTTCTTCTCGTACGCGTCGAAGTTGCCCTCGAACCAGAACCACTTCGACGGGTTCTCGTCGTCGCCCTCCCAGGCCAGGATGTGGGTGGCGACCCGGTCGAGGAACATCCGGTCGTGGGAGATGACCACGGCGCAGCCGGGGAACTCCAGCAGCGCGTTCTCCAGGCTGGACAGGGTCTCCACGTCCAGGTCGTTGGTCGGCTCGTCGAGCAGGATGACGTTGCCGCCGATCTTCAGGGTCAGCGCCAGGTTGAGCCGGTTGCGCTCGCCGCCGGAGAGCACCTTGGTCGGCTTCTGCTGGTCCGGCCCCTTGAAGCCGAACGCCGCGATGTACGCCCGGGACGGCATCTCGACCTTGCCGACCATCAGGTAGTCGAGCCCGTCGGAGACGACCTCCCAGACGGTCTTGTCGCCGTTCAGGCCCTCCCGGTTCTGGTCGACGTACGACAGGGAGACCGTCGGGCCGACCCGGACCTCGCCGTCGGTCGGCTGCTCCAGCCCGACGATGGTCTTGAACAGGGTGGTCTTGCCGACGCCGTTCGGGCCGATGATGCCGACGATGCCGTTGCGCGGCAGCGAGAAGGACAGGTCGTCGATGAGCAGCCGGTCGCCGAAGCCCTTGCCGAGGTGGTTCGCCTCGATGACCGTGCTGCCCAGCCGCGGGCCCGGCGGGATCTGGATCTCCTCGAAGTCCAGCTTCCGGGTCTTCTCCGCCTCGGCGGCCATCTCGTCGTAGCGGTCCAGCCGGGCCTTGGACTTGGTCTGCCGGGCCTTGGCGTTGGAGCGGACCCACTCCAGCTCCTCGGTGAGGCGCTTCTTCATCTTGGCGTCGCGGCGGCCCTCGACGGCCAGCCGGGCGGCCTTTTTCTCCAGGTAGGTGGAGTAGTTGCCCTCGTACGGGTAGGTCCGGCCACGGTCCAGCTCCAGGATCCAGTTGGCCACGTTGTCGAGGAAGTACCGGTCGTGGGTGATCGCCATCACGGTGCCGGCGTACTTGGCCAGGTGCTGCTCCAGCCAGGAGACGCTCTCCGCGTCCAGGTGGTTGGTGGGCTCGTCGAGCAGCAGCAGGTCGGGGGCCTCCAGCAGCAGCTTGCACAGCGCGACCCGGCGGCGCTCACCACCGGAGAGCTGGGTGACGTCGGCGTCCGGCGGCGGGCAACGCAGCGCGTCCATGGCCAGTTCGAGCTTGGAGTCGACGTCCCAGGCGTCGAGGTGGTCCAGCTCCTCCTGGAGCTTGCCCATCTCCTCCATCAGCTCGTCGGAGTAGTCGGTGGCCATCTGCTCGGCGATGGAGTTGAACCGCTCCAGCTTGGCCTTGGTGGCGGCGACCGCCTCCTCGACGTTGCCGAGCACGGTCTTGGCGTCGTTGAGCGGGGGCTCCTGGGCGAGCATGCCGACGGTGTAGCCGGGCATCAGCCGGGCCTCGCCGTTGCTCGGCCGGTCCAACCCTGCCATGATCTTGAGGAGGCTGGACTTACCGGCGCCGTTCGGACCGACCACACCGATCTTGGCCCCCGGCAGGAAGTTCAGCGTCACGTTGTCGAGCACGACCTTGTCGCCGTGCGCCTTGCGCGCCTTATCCAGGACGTAGATGAACTGGGCCACGGTGCGGGCTACCTCCGTCGGTTGCTGTCGCGAGCTTGCGGGCGCGGCGCGGGCGGGGCGTTCCGTCCGCCGCCGCCGGCCGGGGCCGGCCGCGCGCACGCCGTCGTCAATCCTGACAGGTACGGCCCGCCGCGCCCACATCACCCCGCCCCGCCGGTACGCCGTGGCGCACCGCCGCCGACGATCCGGTCCGGCTCGCCGGCAGGCCGGTGCCGCCGGCCCCTGACCAGGGGTTGTCGGCAAGATCACGGGACGGGTTCCGCAACCGTGGGACGGGTAGGTAACTCCGGCACGGGGTCCCAGACGCCGCAGCTACGCTCAGTACGCTCATGGCGGTGGACCAGTAAGCACCCGGAGGTGGCCGATCGTGACCGTCCGTAGCTCCTTTGTCGTAGTGGCCAACCGACTGCCGGTCGACGAGGTGAGCACCCCCGAGGGACGGCAGTGGCGACGCAGCCCGGGCGGGCTGGTCACCGCGCTGCACCCCGTCCTCGCCGAGCATCGTGGCACCTGGGTGGGCTGGGCCGGCGGCACCGGCGCCGCCCCGGAGCCGTTCGACCTGGAGGGCATCCGGCTGCACCCGGTGCCGCTGAGCGCCGAGGAGTTGGAGCGCTACTACGAGGGCCAGTCCAACGCCACCATCTGGCCGCTCTACCACGACGCCGTCGAGACGCCGGCCTACAAGCGCCGCTGGCGGGAGGCGTACCGGCTGGTGAACGCCCGGTTCGCGGAGGCCGCGGCGGACGTCGCGGCCGAGGGCGCGACGGTCTGGGTGCAGGACTACCAGCTCCAGCTCGTCCCGGCGATGCTGCGCGAGCTGCGGCCGGACCTGAAGATCGGCTTCTTCCTGCACATCCCGTTCCCGCCGATCGAGCTGTTCATGCAGATGCCGTTCCGCACCGAGATCCTGCGCGGCCTGCTCGGCAGCGACCTGGTCGGCTTCCAGCAGCGGCTGGCCGCGCAGAACTTCGTCCGGCTGGCCCGGCACCTGCTCGGCCTGCGCTACGAGGGCCAGATGATCCAGGTCGACGGTCGGCAGGTGAAGGCCGGCGCGTTCCCGATCTCCATCGACACCCGGGAGATGGAGCGGCTGGCCGAGGACCCGGCGATCCAGGCGCGGGCGAAGCAGATCCGCGAGGAGCTGGGCAACCCGAAGACGATCATCCTGGGCGTCGACCGGCTGGACTACACCAAGGGCATCGAACTCCGCCTCAAGGCCTTCCGCGAACTCCTGGCTGACGGAAAGTTGACAGTTCCGGATGCTGTTATGGTGCAGGTCGCCACGCCCAGCCGCGAGCGTGTGGAGCACTACCAGGCACTTCGTGTCAAGGTAGAACGCGAGGTTGGTCGGATTAATGGCGAATTTGGACGGGTCGGCGTGCCGGCGGTGCATTATCTGCATCAGTCGTACAGTCGCTCCGAACTGGCCGCGATGTACGTCGCGGCCGACGTGATGATGGTGACCCCGCTGCGAGACGGAATGAACCTGGTGGCCAAGGAGTACGTCGCATCGCGCGCCGACCAGGGCGGTGCGCTCGTGCTCAGCGAATTCGCCGGCGCCGCCACCGAGCTGCGCCAGGCGTTCCTGTGCAACCCGCACGACCCCGACGCCGTCAAGGACGCCCTCCTGCGGGCAGTACACGTAGAGAAGCCGGAGGCCCGTCGACGCATGCGGATCATGCAACGTCACCTGCGCACCCACGATGTGGGGCACTGGGCGAAGTCTTTCCTGACCGAGTTGGGCGCACCCGGGACGGAGGCCGAGTGAACGCCCCCACCGCCGAGATCATCACCCCCGCCGCGGGGACGATGGACCCGGAACTGCGCGCGGCGATCGGCCGGATCGCCCGCGTACCGCAACTCCTGGTGGCCTGCGACTACGACGGCACGCTCGCGCCGATCGTCGAGGACCCGAGCAAGGCCGTGCCGCTGCCCGAGTCGGTCGCCGCGGTCCGGGCGCTGGCGGCGCTGCCGCAGACCACCGTCGCGGTGGTCTCCGGGCGCGCGCTGCGCGACCTGGCCGCCCTGTCCCGGCTGCCCAGCGAGGTGCACCTCGTCGGCAGCCACGGGTCCGAGTTCGACATCGGCTTCGTCGAGCGGCTCGCCCCCGAACTGGTCGCCGTCCGCACCCGGCTGCGCGACACACTGCGCGAGATCGCCGCCGCGCATCCCGGGGTACGACTGGAACGCAAGCCGGCCAGCGTCGCGGTGCACACCCGCGGGGTGCCGCCGCAGGTCGCCGCCGCCGCCGTCGAGGCGGTCCGGAACGGGCCCGCCACGTGGGAGGACGTCACCGTCACCCAGGGCAAGGAGGTCATCGAGCTGTCGGTGGTCGCCACCCACAAGGGCACCGCGGTCGACCAGCTCCGTACCCAGCTCTCGGCCAGCGCGGTGCTCTTCATCGGCGACGACGTCACCGACGAGAACGCCTTCGGCAACCTGAGCGGCCCGGACGTCGGCATCAAGATCGGCCCTGGCGACACCCGGGCCGGCTACCGGGTGACCGAGCCGATCGAGGCCGCCCGGGCGCTCGGCCTGCTGCTGGAGACCCGCCGGCACTGGCTGTTCGGCGAGCGGGCCGTGCCGATCGAGCGGCACTCGATGCTGGCCAACGGTCGTACCGTCGCCCTGCTCACCCCCGAGGCCAAGGTGAGCTGGCTCTGCCACCCCAAGCCCGACTCGGCGGCGATCTTCGCCGACCTGGTCGGCGGCAGCCCGGCCGGGCACTTCACGGTCGGGCCGGAGCGCGGCGGCATCCCGCTGGGCCAGCGCTACCGCAACGGCACGATGACCGTGGAGACCCGCTGGTCGGGGCTCACCGTCACCGACTGGCTGGACCTGCCGGCCCGGGAGACCACCCCGGACGGCCCGGCGATCGTCACCGGTGACTCCACCCTGGTCCGGCTGCTCACCGGCTCCGGCCGGGCCCGGGTCGAGTTCGCCCCGCGCCCCGAGTTCGGTCAGGTCGCCACCCAGCTCCAGCCGATGGACGACGGCCTGCTGGTGCTCGGCTCCAACGAGCCCGTCGCGCTCTACTCCCCCGGGGTGGAGTGGCAGGTCCGCAACGACGGCGGCTACGAGACCGCGCACGCGGTGGTCGACCTCTCCGCCACCGGCGGGCAGGCCGTCCTGGAGCTGCGCTTCGGGACGCACAGCCTGGAGCACCACGCCGTACCGGTCCACGACCGGCAGACCACGGCCGAGCAGCCGTGGAAGGACTGGGTGGCCTCGCTGCGGCTGCCCGCCACCGCCCGGGACCTGGTCGCCCGCAGCGCGCTGACCCTACGCGGGCTCTGCCACGAGGCGACCGGCTCGATCCTGGCGGCGGCGACCACCTCGCTGCCGGAGGAGCTGGGCGGTGTCCGCAACTGGGACTACCGGTACTGCTGGCTGCGCGACGCGGCGATGACCGCGCGGGCGTTGGTCGACCTCGGTTCGATCGAGGAGGCCGAGGGACTGCTGCGCTGGGTGGACGGCTGCATCGAGCGCACCGGCGGACACCCCGAGCGGCTGCACCCGCTCTACACGGTGGACGGCTACGAGCTGGGCGCCGAGGCGGTCATCGACACCCTGCCCGGGTACGCCGGCTCCCGGCCGGTCCGGGTCGGCAACCTCGCCAACCACCAGCTCCAGTTGGACGTCTTCGGCCCGATCGCCGACCTGATCGCGGCCGTCGCCGACGCCCGGGGCTCGGTGCGCGACGACGAGTGGCGGGTGCTGGACAACATGGTCGAGGCGGTCCGCCGCCGCTGGCACGAGCCCGACCACGGCATCTGGGAGGCCCGCCTCCCCCCACGGCACCACATCTTCTCGAAGGTGATGTGCTGGATGACCGTCGACCGGGCGCTGCACGTGGTGCGCCAGCACGGCGGCGAGGACCGGCCGGAGTGGGTGGAGCTGCGCGACCGGATCGGCGCCAACGTGCTGGAGAACGGCTGGCACGAGGAGGTCGAGGCGTACAGCGTCGCGTACGGCGACGAGGACATGGACGCCTCGTCGCTCTGGATCGGCCTGTCGGGCCTGCTCCCGGGCGACGACCCGCGCTTCCTCTCCACCGTGCTCAAGATCGAGGCGGACCTGCGCAGCGGCCCGGTCGTCTACCGGTACCACTGGGACGACGGCCTGCCCGGCCGGGAGGGCGGCTTCCACATCTGCACGGCGTGGCTGATCGAGGCGTACCTGCGCACCGGCCGCCGCACCGACGCGGAGGAGCTGTTCGCCCAGATGGTCGACACGGCGGGCCCGACCGGGCTGCTCCCCGAGCAGTACGACCCGCTCGCCGAGCGCGGCCTGGGCAACCACCCGCAGGCGTACAGCCACCTCGGCCTGATCCGCTGCGCCCTGCTGCTGGACAACATGCTCAAGCAGTGACCTGATCGGCACCGACGACGGCCGGGGACGAATGTCCCCGGCCGTCGTCGCACCTCCGGCTGAGATCAGGGCCGTTTCGGCGAGGTGGCGGCATCGGACTTCCCGGACGCCGCCACCTCGCCGAAACGGAGCCGATCGGGGAGCCGGTCAGGTGGCCAGGGTGTCGACCACGTCGCCGATCACCACGATCGCCGGCGGGCGCAGGCCCGCCTCGACCACGTCCGCCGCCACCGCGCCGAGCGTCGACCGGATGCTGCGCTGTCCGCTCGTCGTGCCCTCCTGGATCACGGCGACCGGGGTGGCCGGGTCCCGGCCGTGGCCGGTGAGGGTGGCGGTGATGGCGGCCAGGTTCTTCAGGCCCATCAGCACCACGAGGGTGCCGTGCAGGCCGGCGAGGGCCGACCAGCGCACCAGGGAGGCCGGCGAGTCCGGGGCGACGTGCCCGGAGACCACGGTGAACTCGTGCGCCACCGCGCGGTGGGTGACCGGGATGCCGGCCACCGCCGGCACGGCGATCGCACTGGTCACCCCGGGGACCACGGTCACCGGTACGCCGGCCGCCGCGCAGGCCAGCAACTCCTCGCCGCCCCGACCGAAGACGTACGGGTCGCCGCCCTTGAGCCGGATCACGTGCTTCCCGGCGCGGGCCCGGTCGACCAGGATCCGGTTGATCTCCTCCTGGGTGCGGGACGGCCCGTAGGGGATCTTGGACGCGTCGACCAGCTCGACGTCCGGGCGCAGCTCGTCCAGGAGCAGCCCGGGTACCAGCCGGTCGGCGACCACCACGTCGGCCTCGGTGAGCAGCCGCCAGCCCCGCACGGTGATCAGCTCCGGGTCGCCGGGACCCGCTCCGACCAGCGCCACCCGCCCGACCGGACCACCGACCAAATCATGGGCCGGACCGTCGACCGGCCCACCGGCCAGACCACCGACCGGCCCGTCGACCGGCCCACCGGCCGGCAGGGCCCCGGGGCCGCCCGAGTCCGCAGGTGCCGCTCCCGCCGGGTCGGCAGCCGCCCCGATCGGGCCGGTACGGGCGTTCAACAGGTCACGGACGGCGTCCCGGACGGTCATCGCCCGGCGCGGGTCGCCGCCGCCGAGCACGGCGACGGTGACCGGGCCGTGCCGGGTGACCGCCGGGGTCCACGCGGTGGCCGCCGCGCGGTCGTCGGCCCGGACGCAGAAGATCCGCCGTTCGGCGGCGGCGGCGCTGACGGTGGCGGCGGCGGCCGGATCGTCGACCGCGACCTGCACCAGCCACGCCCCGTCCAGGTCGTCGGGGGCGAACCGGCGCGGCAGCCAGTGCAGCCGTCCGGCGTCGGCGTGCGCGCGCAGCGCCGGGGTCAGCTCGGGCGCGACCAGGAGGAGGTCCGCGCCGGCGTCCAGCAGGGCGGGCACCCGGCGGCTGGCGACGGCTCCCCCGCCCACCACGACCACCCGCCGGCCGGCGAGCCGCAGTCCGAGGGGGTAGGGGTTGCCGGTCACTTCTCGGAGACCCCCGCCGCGTCGAAGGTGGCCACCTCGTGCAGCACCCGGACCGCGCCGGTGACCACCGGCAGCGCCAGCAGCGCGCCGGTGCCCTCGCCGAGGCGCAGGCCGAGGTCGACCAGCGGGTCCAGGCCGAGGTGGCGCAGCGCCACGGTGGCGCCCGGCTCGGCGGACCGGTGCCCGGCGACCATCGCGCCGACCGCGTCGGGGGCGAGGGCGGCGGCGACCAGCGCGGCGCTGGCCGCGATCACGCCGTCGAGCAGCACCGGGACCCGGCGCGCGGCCGAGCCGAGGATCAGGCCGGCCAGCGCCGCGTGCTCCAGGCCACCGACGGCGGCCAGCACCCCCAGCGGGTCGGCGGGGTCGGGCCGGTGCCGGTCGAGCGCGGCCCGCACCATGCCGATCTTCCGCTGGTACGTGTCGTCGTCCACCCCGGTCCCCCGGCCGGTCGCCTCGGCCGGGTCGACCCCGGTGAAGACGGCGACCAGCGCGGCGGACGGGGTGGTGTTGGCGATCCCCATGTCGCCGGTGAGCAGTACGCCGGCCCCGGCGTCGAGCAGCTCCCCCGCGATCCGGATGCCGGTCTCCACCGCCGTCCGCGCCTCGTCCCGGGTGAGCGCGGCGGTGACCGTCATGTCCCGGGTGCCGCGCCGCACGTTCGCCTCGACCAGCCGGGGCACCACCGCCCCGGCAGCACCGGCGGCGGGCGCGGGGTCGGGGGTGAACGGCAGCGGGGTGGCCACCCCGACGTCGACCACGGTGACCGAGGCGCCGGCCTGGCGGGCGAACGCGTTGACCACCGCCCCGCCGGCCAGGAAGTTCCCGATCATCTGGGCGGTGACCTCCTGCGGCCACGGGGTGACACCCTGGGCGTGCACGCCGTGGTCACCGGCGAAGATCGCCACCGCGGCCGGTTCGGGCAGCGGCGGCGGGCAGGTGCCGGCCAGGCCGGCCAGGCGTACCGAGAGGTCCTCCAGGGCGCCGAGCGAGCCGGCGGGCTTGGTGAGCCGGCCCTGCAGGTCCCGGGCGGCGGCCATCGCCGTTCCGTCGAGCGGCCCGATCGCCGCGAGCGTCGTCTCCAACATCATGCCTCCAGGATCTCCGCCAGCACCTCGATGAACGCGTCGGTGGTCGCCGGGTCGCGCACGGCGATCCGCACCCAGTCCGGCCCCAGCCCGGGGAAGGTGTCGCCGCGCCGGACGGCCCAGCCGCGCCCGCGCAGGGTCTCCCGTACCCGGTCGGCGCCGGCCAGGTGGACCAGCACGAACGCGCTGGCCGGCCGGCCCGCGACGCGTACCCCGGGCAGGGCCGACAGGCGGGCGACCAGGTGGTCGCGGTCGGCGGCGAGCCGCGCGGCGATGGCGCGCTCGGCCGCGACGGCGGTCGGTGCCGCGACGGCGGTGGCGGCGGCCAGGGCCGGGGTGGAGACGGCCCACAGCGGTTGGCCGGCGGCGAACCGGTCCAGCAGCGCGGCCTCGCCGAGCAGGTAGCCGATCCGCAGGCCGGCCAGCCCCCAGGTCTTGGTGAGGCTGCGCACCACCACCAGGCCGGGCAGGTCGCGGCGGCCGGCCAGGGACTCCGGCTCGCCGTCGACGCCGGGTGCGCCGGTGGTGTCGGCGAACGCCTCGTCGACCACCAGGACGCGGCCGGGCCGGGCCAGTGCGGCCAGGTCGGCGGCGGGGTGCAGCACCGAGGTGGGGTTGGTCGGGTTGCCGACCATGACCAGGTCGGCGTCGGCCGGCACCCGGGCCGGGTCGAGCCGGAAGTCGTCGGCGTCGTCGAGCAGCAGCCGCTCGACGGCGTGACCGGCGGCCCGCAGCGCGGCCTCCGGCTCGGTGAACTGCGGGTGCACCACCACCGGCCGGCGTACCCCGGACAGGGCCCGGGCGATCAGCACGAAGCCCTCCGCGGCACCGGCGGTGAGCAGTACCTCCTCCGGCGGGCGGCCGTGCCGGGCGGCGACGGCGGCCCGGGCGGGACCGGGGTCCGGGTACGCGGCCAGGTCGGCCAGCGCGCCGACGACCGGGTCGGCCAGCCAGTCGGGCATCGGGTCCCGGCGGACGTTGACCGCCAGGTCGACCAGCCCGGGGGTGGCCTCGGCGTCCCCGTGGTGGGTGAGGTCCGGTTCGGACCGGGAACTGGCCGGTTCCCCGGCGTCGGGCTCCGCCCGGAGCAACTGACCACGCATGTCCGCGATCCTGCCGGGAAGCCGCCGCGTGGGACAGCGGATCCCGCCGTGGGCCGCGTCACGGCACTCGACCAGCCTTCGGAGGTTTATGGATTTTTCTCATTTCCGAATCGGAAATGTCATAACTTGACCAGGTGAGCAATCGACTCTTTGCCACCGCAGGTCGTTCCGTTCCTCTCCTCCGCGCCGGGCTGATCGCCGGCATCGTGATCGCCGCCGTCGCGTACCCGCTGGCCGCCTTCACCGGTCTCGGGGCCAAGGCCACCGCGCACGCCGTGGAGCAGAAGACCAACCTCCTGCGGACCGCGCTGCCCGCCGAGACGTCCTACCTCTACGCCCCGGACGGCAAGACGATCCTGACGATGTTCTACGAGGAGTACCGGCAGTACACCAAGTTGTCGGACATGTCGCCGAACATCCAGCAGGCCATCGTCGCCGCCGAGGACAACCGCTTCTACCAGCACCGGGGCGTCGACCCGAAGGGCGTCGCCCGGGCCTTCGTGGCCAACGCCCGCTCCAGCGGCGTCTCCCAGGGCGCCTCCACACTGACCATGCAGTACGTCCGGATGGCGCTGCGGGACAGCGCGCAGACCCCGAAGGAGGTCCAGGAGGCCACCCAGCAGACCAGCCTGCGCAAGGTCAAGGAGATGCGGATGGCGCTGGACATCGAGAAGGAGCTCACCAAGGAGCAGATCCTGGAGCGCTACCTCAACTCGGCGTACTTCGGCCACCGGGCGTACGGCATCTACGCCGCGTCGCAGATCTTCTTCTCCAAGACCCCGGCCACCCTCAGCCCCGTCGAGGCGGCCACCCTCGCCGGCCTGGTCAAGTCCCCCTCCGAGTACGACCCGATCAGCTCGGACCAGAAGGAGGCCACCGGCCGGCGCAACTACGTGCTCGACAAGATGTCCCAGCTCGGCTACCTGTCCCCGGACGCCGCCGCGGTGGCCAGGACCGAGCCGATCCGGACCAGGGTGACCAACCCGCCCAACGACTGCGCCTCGATCCCCGACAAGTACACCACCTGGGGTTTCTACTGCGACTACGTGAAGAACTGGTGGAGTTCGCAGCCCGCGTTCGGCGAGAACCGGCTGGAACGGATGGACAAGCTCCGCCGGGGCGGCTACCGGATCGTGCTGGCCCTGGACCCGAAGATCCAGGCGGCAGCGGAGAACAACGTCGGCGCGAAGGACAGCACCGGCAGCCCGTTCGCCAACGGCATCGTGGTCGCCGAACCGGGCACCGGCCGGATCAAGGCGATGGCGGTGAACCGGAACTACTCGCTGGACCTCAGCGAGAACGGGCCCAGCTCCAACCCCGAGGCCGGACCGAAGGTGAAGGCGAACTACCCGAACACCGTCGCCCCACTGCTCGGCGGCGGCAGCCTCCCCGGATACCAGGCCGGCTCGACGTTCAAGATGTTCCCGATGCTGGCCGCCCTCGACGCCGGGATGACGCTGTCCACCGCGTTCGACTCGCCGTACCGGTACCAGTCCGCGATCTACAACGGGTGGGCGCCGTCCAACGCCAGCGCCGCGATGACCGGGCGGCAGACCATGTGGTCCGGCTTCGGCAAGTCGGTCAACACCTACTTCGTCCAGCTTGAGGAGAAGATCGGCGCGGACCGGGGCGTACACCTCGCCGAACAGCTCGGCCTACGCTGGCGCACCGACGTCGACAAGGACCAGGCGTCCCCGTCCAAGGCGAGCAAGTGGGGCGCGTTCACCCTCGGTGTCTCCGACGCCACCCCGCTGGAGATGGCCAACGCGTACGCCGCGATCGCCGCCGACGGCCGGTACTGCGAGGCGATGCCCGTCACCTCGATCACCAACCGGGACGGCACCCCGACCACCTACCGGACGGCGGGTGGCATCGAACGGGAGGTCGCCAAGCCGCGCTGCCGGCAGGTGGTGAGCGCCGACGCGGCCCGGGCCGCCACCGACGCGGCGCGCTGCCCCACCGGCGACGCCCCGGCGAAGGGAAGCTGCGGCGGCTGGTCGACGGCGGACAGCGTCCGGGGCACGGTGGGCCGCCCGGTGGCCGGCAAGACCGGCACCACGGACAGCACCCGGTCCGCCTGGTTCGTCGGCTACACCCCGGAACTGGCGGCGGCGAGCTTCATCGCCGACCCGGACAACCCGTTCAACGCGGTCGGCGACGGGCAGTCCCAGGTACCGGTCAACGCGGTCGCCCAGACCCTGCGGGACGGGCTGAAGGGCACCCCGACCCGCCAGTTCGCCCCACCGTCCGACGCCATCGTCGGGTGACGGACCCGCCGTCCCCGGCTCCGCCAGGCCGGGGACGGTGAGCAGGAAGCTTCGCGTCAGGAACGGTGCGGTTCCTGACGCGAAGCTCCGGGCGGCACCCGCCGGCGGCCCTGGCCGCCCTCGACTGGGCCCGCAGCCGGCGGGGTGCCGGCGGCAGCGGGTGCGCGACGGATCAGTGCAGGTCGGCGGTGACCAGCGACCACAGCTCCAGGTCGACCCGGGCACCCCGGACGAAACCCGCGTTGCGCAGCAGCCCCTCGTAGCTGAAGCTGGCCTTCTCGGCCACCCGGCGCGACGCCACGTTCCCCGGCGCCACCCGCAGCTCCACCCGCTGGAACCCGTGCTCCAGCAGCAGCGCGATGGCCAGCGCGTCCACCGCCTCGGCGGCCAGCCCGTAGCCACGGGCGTGCGGGGCGAGGGCGTAGGACACCTCGGTCAACCGGGCGCCCCAGTCGGTGCGCCGGGTCCACAGGCAGCCCACCACCCGGTCGTCCTCCCGACGCACCACCGCGTAGTGGTCGCCGTCGCCGCTGTCCCGCCGCTGCCGGGCCAGGTCGGTGCACCAGGCATGGCCCTCGATCTGCCCGGACGCCTCGGCCAGCGGCAGCCAGCGCTGGGTCTGCCGGTCGGCGAAGACCTCGTCCACCGCGTCGGCGTCGGCGGCGACCAGCGGCCGTACCTCGGTGCGCGGGGTGGAGACCGTCAGCGCCGGGAACCGCCGGACGGCCACCTGCCCGATCACGCCGACGCCCCGACGCCCTCGACCCCCGCCGGCAGCGCCGCCGCCGTCACCAACCGGGTCGCGATCTCCGGATGCGCCCCCCAGTGCAGGCCGAGTTGCGAGGCGTGCACGCCCCGCCAGACGAAGCCCTCGGGCGCGCCGCCCTCCCAGCTCCACGCGGCCCGCTGCCCGGCCCGCGGGGTGAGCACCGCGCCGTGCTGCTTGTAACCCACCACCGTCGCCCCGGTGCCGGCGACCACGCTGTCGGACCGGGCGGTCGCCTCCCGGTAGCCCACCACCAGGCCGTCCCGGCTGGCGCCGATCGCGTCCAGCACCCCGCACATCGGCAGGCCGTCCAGCTCACGGGCCAGCCAGAGCAGGCCGGTGCCCTCGGCGACCACCGGCCGCCCGGTGCGGGCCAGCTCGGCCACCGCGATGCAGAGCCGGCGGTTGGCGGAGAGGTCCCGGGCGGACGACTCGGGCAGGGCCGCGCCCACGACCAGTGCCCGGGTGCCGGCCGGCAGCGCCTCGTCGCGCAGCGGGTCGACGGTCACCACCTCGGCGCCGGCGGCGCGCAGCAGCTCGGCGGTCTCGGCGTGGCCGTAGCTGCCGCCGGGACCACCGGCGAGCGCCACCACCGGGGCGTCCCCGGCCGGCGCGGCGGACGCCGGCGACCAGGGCTCGAAGGCCAACGCCGGGGCCGACCGGGCCAACGCGACCAGCCGTTCCAGGTCGACCGTGCCGGCGACGGCCTCACCGAGACGCCGCACCGCCCGGGACGCCTCGGCGTCCCCGGCGACCACCGGCACCACGCCGTGCCGACGCGACGGCAGCACCCGGGGCAGCTCGTGCCGACGCAGCGCGCCGTAGACCGGCACCCCGACGTCGTCGAGCGCCTCGCGCAGCATGGACTCGTGCCGACCGGAGGCGACCTGGGTGAGGATCACCCCGCCCAGCCAGAGCTGCTCGTCGTAGGAGCGGAAACCGTGCACCAGGGCGGCCACCGACTGACCCATCGCCGCCACGTCCACCACCAGCACGACCGGGCTGCGCAGCACGGTGGCCACGGCCGCCGTGGACTCCGCCTCGGGCCGGCCGGCGACCGAGTCGTACAGGCCCATGGTGCCCTGCACGACGGCCAGCGCGGCGCCCTCGGCCCCGTGCGCGAAGAGCGGCCCGAGCCGGTCCGCGCCGACCAGCCGCGGGTCGAGGTTGCGGCCGGGACGGCCGGCGGCCAGGCCGAGGTACGCGGCGTCGACGTGGTCCGGGCCGACCTTGAAACCGGCGACGTCGAGCCCCTGGTCGACCAGCGCCGCGAGCAGGCCGATGGCGAGCGTGTTGGTGCCGTGACCGGAGGAGGGCGCGCTGAGCACGAGGCGCGGCACGGCGGTCATCATCGACTCCTCGCTGGCGACGGGGATGGCGCGCGGACGGCCGGGAGGAACGCCGACGGCGATCCGCTCGCGTGACGATACTCGCCCGCACCGACGCGCGTCGGCCGCCGATCGCCCGGTCCCACGGGCCGTCGCGGCGGGTGGCGCGGGTCATACGGGTAGCCTCGTGCTGTGTACCGGTTCCTGCTGACCCCACGCTGGCTGGGCATCCTCGCGCTGACCCTGGTCGCCGCCGCCGTGATGGTGCTGCTCGGCAACTGGCAACTGGACCGCTACCGGGAACGCACGGCGGTCAACGAGCGCATCGACGCCGGCAGCCAGGGCACCGCCGTACCGCTGCGCGACGTGCTGCCCGCACCGGCCGGCGGCGCGGGCACCGTCGGCCCGGCCCCCGCCGAGCAGGTCGAGTGGAGCCGGGTCACCGCCACCGGCCGGTACGACGCCGCGAACGTCGTCCTGGTCCGGGGCCGGACGGTGGAGAGCAAGGTCGGCTTCGAGGTGCTCGCCCCGCTGCTGCTCGACGACGGCACGGCCGTGCTGGTCGACCGGGGCTGGGTCCCGCCCGCGCCCGGCGGGGCGATGGCCATGCCGCAGGTGCCCGCGCTGCCCACCGGCGAGGTGACCGTGGTCGGCCGGGTACACCCCACCGAGACCGGCGGGAACGGCGTGGACCGGCGCGACGGCCGGCTGGAGACCCGTCGGGTCACCGTGGCCAAGCTGGCCCGGGAGCTGCCGTACCCGGTGCACGGGGCATATCTGCTGCTCGACGGGCAGACCCCGGCCAACGACCCGGCGTTCCGGGCGGTGCCGATCGGGCATGCGAACAACTGGCAGAACTTCGGGTACGTCATCCAGTGGTGGCTCTTCGCCGCGATGACGCTCTTCGGGTACGGCTGGGTGGCCCGCCGGGAGGCCCGGCGGATGGCCGGGCTGGACGCGCCGAAGCTCCCGGTCGACCGGGCCGCCGAACCCGTCACCCCCGCCTGACGCGGGCCCACCGGGGAGGGTAGGGGCGTTCAGCCGCCGGCACGCCCGGCGTGCAGGGCCCGGACCATGTCGATGGTGTCGGCCTCGGCGGCCGACTTGTCGGCGCGGTACCGCACCACCCGGGCGAACCGCAGGGTCACTCCGCCTGGGTAGCGGGAGCTGGTCTGCACCCCGTCGAAGGCGATCTCGACCACCTGCTCGGGCCGGACCCGCACCACCCAGTCGCCGTGCTCCACGGCCAGCCCGAGGAAGCGTTCGGTCTGCCAGCGCAGGAGTTCGTCGGTGAGCCCCTTGAAGGTCTTGCCGAGCATGACGAAGTCACCGGTGCGGGGGTCGCGGGCGCCGAGGTGGAGGTTGGAGAGCCAGCCCTGCCGCCGGCCGCTGCCCCACTCGACCGCCAGCACCACCAGGTCCAGGGTGTGCCGTGGTTTGACCTTGACCCAGGACGCGCCCCGCCGGCCGGCGTCGTAGGGCGCGTCCGGTGACTTGACCACGACCCCCTCCTGGCCGGCGTCGAGCGCGGCGGCGAACGCCGTACCGGCCTGCTCGGGGTTGTCGACCTCGACCCGGCCGACCAGCAGTGACTCGTCGACCGCGCCGGCCAGCGCGGCCCACCGGTCCCGGCCGGGCAGGTCGATCAGGTCGTCGCCGTCGAGGTGCAGCAGGTCGAAGAAGTACGGCGTGAGCACCGTCGCGTCGGTGGTCTCGGCGGCGGCGAGCACGGCCGGGGCATCGCGGGTCACGTCGGGGGTGATCCGCCGGGCGGCCCGGCTGGAGGTCTGCTGGAACGGCAGCGGCCGACCGGCCGCGTCCAACCCGATCGCCTCGCCGTCGAGCACCAACTCCCGGGCGGGCAGCGCACGGACGGCGGCGACCACCTCGGGGACCCGGGTGGTGATCTCGTCCAGGCTGCGGGTGAAGACGGCGATGTCGCTGCCGGAACGGTGCACCTGGATCCGGATGCCGTCGAGCTTCACGTCGACCACCGCCGGGACGCCGGTGGCGTCGAGCGCGGCGTCGACCGACGGGGCGCTCGACGCCAGCATCGGCGCGAGCGGACGGCCCACCTGGAGCCCGAACCCGGCCAGCGCGGCAGCCCCGCCGGAGCGGGCGGCCACCGCGACCGCACGCAGGTCACCGGCGAGCAGCAGGGCCCGGCGGACCGCCGCCACCGGCACCTCGGCGGCCTTGGCGACAGCGTCGGCGAGCAGCCCGGCCTGAGCGCCCTGGCGCAGCTCGCCCCGGAACAGGCCGACCAGCAGCCGCTGTTCGTCGGCGGTCGCGGCGGCGAGCAGCGCGTCGAGCAGGTGCCGGCGGCGGGCCTGGGACCCGGGGCCCCGGATCGCGGCGATCTCGTCGACCGCCGCGTCCACGGCGGCCACGGTCAGGGTCGGCTCGGCCGCCGGTGGCGGCAGGTCACGCAGGCTGGCCCAGCCCACGCCGGTCTGCCGCTGACGCAGCTCACCGGCGAGGTAGCCGGACCCGGCCGACACCTCGGCCGGGTCGAGCGCCCGCAGCGCACCGGCGAGCAGCTCCACCTTGGCGCGCCGGCCAGTGGTGGCCGAGACGGCCGCGGAGGTGGCTGCCAGGTCGAGGAACCGCACGCACCTCATCCTGCCAGCCACCTCCGACATCACCCGGGTATTGCCGTACCCGGGCCGTACCCGGTCAGGCCGGGACGGGCTCCTCGATGCGCAGGCCACGGGCGCGGACCTCGTCGGCGACCCGGGAGAGCACCCCGTCGAGAGCGACCAGCGCGGCCGAGAGCTCGCCGAGCTGTTCCTTGAGCGTGGCCTCGGGCCACGCGGAGACGTCGACGTCCCCCAGAGCACTCACGGCGGCTTCCAGCCGCGTCATCACGTCGTTCGTACGCATGTTCGAAAGGCTATAACAAGGTGCTCCCCGACACGCCGCAAACTCTGACATCGACCCCGAAGTTATGGTTCCGCGACCTAACCGGCCTGCCGGCCCGCCTCGGCCACCTTCGCCAGCAGCAACGCCTCGGCGAGGCAGACCCGGGCGAACTCGCCGAGGTGCAGGCTCTCGTTCGGGCCGTGCGCCCGCGCGTGCGGGTCCTCCACGCCGGTGACCAGGATCGCCGCCCGGGGGAACATCTCCTGGAAGGTGGCGATGAACGGGATCGAGCCGCCGACCCCGATGTCCACCGGATCGGTGCCGTCCCAGGCGGTACGGAAGGCCGAGCGGGCCGCGTCGAACATCGGTCCGGCGGCGTCGATGACGCACGGGTCCCCGTCGTGCTCGAAGGTGACCGTCACCTGGGCACCCCACGGGGCGTGCTTCTCCAGGTGGGTACGGACCGCGTCGTACCCGCGCTTCCGGTCGTCGCCCGGCGCCAGCCGTACGCTCAGCTTGGCCTTCGCCGCCGGGACCAGCGCGTTCGGCGCCTCGCCGGTGGCCGGGGCGTCGACGCCGAGCACCGCCAGCGCCGGCTTGGTCCACAGCCGGTCGGTGATCCGGCCGGTGCCGAAGAGCGAGACCCCGTCGACCAGGCCGGCCTCGGCGCGGAACCGGTCCTCCGGGTAGTCCACGGTCGCGCCCTCCCGGCCGGTCAGGCCCTCGACGGCCACGTCACCGGCGTCGTCGTGCAGCGTCGCCAGGAGGCGGACCAGCGCGGTCAGCGCGTCCGGCACGGCACCGCCGAACATGCCGCTGTGCACGGCGTGGTCCAGGGTGCGCACCTCGACGAAGAGGTTGACGATGCCGCGCAGCGAGGTGGTCAGGGCCGGCACGCCGACGTCCCAGTTGGTGGAGTCGGCGATCACGATGACGTCCGAGGCGATCTCCTCGCGGTGCTCGGCGAGCAGCCGCTCCAGCGAGTCGGAGCCGTACTCCTCCTCGCCCTCGATGAAGAGGACCACGCCGACCGGGAGCTGGTCGCCGAAGGCGCGCAGCGCGGCGATGTGCGCCATGATGCCCGCCTTGTCGTCGGCGGCGCCGCGCCCGTAGAGGCGGCCGTCCCGCTCGACCGGCTCGAACGGGTCGGACTCCCACAGCGACAGGTCGCCGACCGGCTGGACGTCGTGGTGGGCGTACATCAGCACGGTGGGCGCGCCGGCCGGGGCGGCCTTCGTCCCGATCACCGCGGGCTGGCCGCCCGAACGCGCGATCCGCACGTCGAGGCCGCAACCGCGCAGCAGCTCGGCGACCGCCTCGGCGGAGCGTTCCAGGTGCGAGTGGTCGAAGCCCTCGAACGCGATGCCGGGGATGCGGACGAGGCGTTCCAGGTCGGCGCGGACACCGGGCAGTTCCCGCTCGACGGCGGCCCGCACCTGGGACTCGGACATGATCGGTGAGGTCATGACCGGCATCGTATGCCGGCCTTACCGGCGGATACCCGGCGAGCCCGCGTCGGGGCCGGTCAGCGGCCGGCGGAGGTAGTAGCGGTCCCGGTCGTGCGGCAGGGTCGGCGCCCCGTCGACCACCAGGTCGACCGCGGCGGCGGTGCCGTCGGCGGCGAAGTGGGCGCGCTCCCCGGCGTGCCACCGGCGCAGCTCCGGCAGGAGCTGTGGGCCGTCCCGGTCGAGCGCGCGGCGCAGCCGCAGCCCGGCGGGCGCGGTGACGTACACCGACAGGGTCAGCTCCGGCCGGATCGCCGCCCGCGCCGCGCTCACCCCCTCCAGCAGCAGCACCGGCGCGACCGGCACCGGCACCGCGCGGGACAGGAAGGACCGGCGCACCCAGCTGTACCGCTGGTACGCCCCGGGTCGTCCGGCCCGCAGCGGGGCGAGCACCCGCTCCTCCAGGCGGGCCCAGAAGGTGAGCTGGTCGTCCCAGCCGTCGAGCAGGTCGTCGGTGTGCACCACCGGCGGTCGACCGCCACCGGCGAGGCCCGCGAGGGCGTCCGCGAGGCGCGCGGCGAAGGCGCTCTTGCCCGCGCCGCTGGGGCCGTCGACGGCCACCAGTCGGGTACGCCCCAACCGCGCCGGCCCGGCGACCACCCGCCGGGCCAGCGTCGCGTACGCCTCGACCAGCGCCACCGTCACGGAGCTGACGCTAGCGGGTGTCCCCCGTGAGCCTGGTTCCACCGCCGGGAGCGGCCGTTCACCGGGCGGCCGGTCCGGGTGACCGGCATGATCTGGACGTGCTCAATGACGTGATGAGTCCGGGCGTGGACGCCCTGCTGGAACAGGCCCGTGCCGGGCTACGGCGGTTGAGTCCTCAGCAGACGGTCGAGGCGGTACGGGCGGGTGCGCTGCTGGTCGACACCCGCACCGAACGGCAACGCCGCGAGCAGGGCGAGTTGCCCGGCGCGATCGTCATCGACCGGACGGTGCTGGAGTGGCGGCTGGACCCGGCCAGCGAGTGGCGCATCCCCGAGGCGACCGGGTACGACCGGGAGATCGTGCTGGTGTGCCGGCAGGGCTACAGCTCCAGCCTGGCGGCGGCCAGCCTCCAGGCGTTGGGGCTGCGCAACGCCACCGACATGACCGGCGGGGCGCAGGCGTGGCGGGAGGCCGGGCTGCCCTTCTCCGACCAGCCCGCCGACATCCGCCCCTGACCCGCCGCCCGAACCGGCCGGGGCCGGGGCCGGAGCCGGACCCGGAGCCGGAGCCGGAGCCGGGGCTCGGGCCGGAGCCGGGGCTCGGGGGCCGGCGGGGCGGGCGGCTCTCGGCTGGTGAACGGCTCGACCGGGCCGGCGGCCGGTCAGCCCGCCGGTGGGGCGCCGGGTGGGATGAACGGCAGGTCGGCGGGGGCGCCGGTCTCGATGAGCCGCCACAGCGCGTCGGTGTCCAGGTGCTCCTCGACCAGGTCACCGAGCAGGTCCAGGGAGCGTTCGCGGGCGGCGGCGAAGGCGGTGTCCGGCGCGACCCGGAAGCCGTGCCGGCCGGCCGTACGGGCCACCTCGGTGAGGAACCGGCGGCGGAACTCGTCCGACTCGAACGCGCCGTGCCAGTGGGTGCCGTGCACCGCGCCGAGCCGGGCCCCCTCGGGGCTGCCGTCGGCGTAGCTGAGCAGCGGGGGCAGCTCCGGGTCGGCCGCGGAGACGTACCCGTGGTGGATCTCGTAGCCGCGCACCGGGACGCCGTCGCCCGCGGTGCCGACCGCCTGGCGGACGGTCTTGCGCGGGTCGAAGGTGATCTCGACGGGCAGCAGGCCGAGCCCGGGGACGCTGCCCCGGCGGCTCTCCACCCGGTCGTGGACCGCCCGGGCCAGCATCTGGAAGCCGCCGCAGATGCCGAGCAGCGGCCGGCCGGCGGCGGCGTGCGCGGTGACCGCGTCGGCGAGCCCGGTCTCCCGCAGCCAGGCCAGGTCGGCGACGGTGGACTTGGAACCGGGAAGGACGACCAGATCGGCGGCGGCCAACTCGGCGGGTTCGACGGTGAGCCGGACCCGCACGCCCGGTTCGGTGGCGAGCGCCTCCACGTCGGTGGCGTTGCTGATCCGGGGCAGCCGGACGACCGCCACGTCCAGCCACTCGGTGCCGTACGGGGCGGCGGGCCGACCCAGCACCCGGCCGTAGGCGAGCGAGTCCTCGGCGTCGAGCCAGAGGTCGAGGTGCCAGGGCAGCACCCCGTAGGTGGGTCGGCCGGTGACCTGGTGCAGCATGTCCAGACCAGGTCGGAGCAGACCGAGGTCGCCCCGGAACTTGTTGATCACGAAGCCGGCGACCAGCGCCTGGTCGGCCGGGTCGAGCAGGGCGACCGTGCCGAACATGGCGGCGAACACCCCGCCCCGGTCGATGTCGCCGACCACGATGGTGGGCAGGCCCGCGTGCCGGGCTAGCCCCAGGTTGACGTAGTCCCCGGCCCGCAGGTTGATCTCGGCGGGGCTGCCGGCGCCCTCGCAGATCACCACGTCGTACCCGGCGCGCAGCTCGGCCAGGGCCGCGTACGCCGTCTCGGCGAGCTTCGGGCGAAGCGCGCGGAAGTTGCCGGCGGTGACCGTGTCGACCGCCTCACCGAGCAGCACCACCTGGCTGGCCAGGTCGCTGCCCGGCTTGAGCAGCACCGGGTTGAACCGTAGGTCGGGGGCGAGCCCGCAGGCGGCGGCCTGCATCGCCTGGGCGCGGCCGATCTCGCCGCCCCGCCCGTCGGGGCCGACCACCACGGCCGAGTTGTTGGACATGTTCTGCGCCTTGAACGGTGCCACCGACACCCCGCGCCGGTGCAGCCAACGGCAGATGCCGGCGGTGAGCACGCTCTTGCCGGCGTCGGACGTGGTGCCCGCGACGAGCAGCCCGCCGCTCACCGTCCGCTCACCCGGCCGACGCCGCCCGGAGCGCCTAGCGCGCCCTGACCGGCGTCACCCCGGGCGGCGGCAGCGTCCCGGCCGAGGCCGACCCAGGCGGCGGCAGCCGCCCGGCCGAGGCCGACCCGGGCGGCGCGGCCGGCGGCGGCGACCAGCCGGCCCCCGGTCAGCGGCCAGGCCGCCGCCAGCCCGAGGGCGGCCAGGCCGACCGTCCCGGAGAGCCGGGCGGCCCGCTTCAGGTGCCGGCCCTCGGGGCGGGGGCCGTCGCCGAGGAACGGGCGCACCTCGGACCGTCCGAAGTAGACGTTCCGCCCGCCGAGCCGGACGCCGAGCGCGCCGGCCATGGCCGCCTCGCACTGCCCTGCGTTGGGGCTGGGGTGGTCGTTGCGGTCCCGCCGCCAGACCCGCCAGGCCCGGGCCCGGTCGCCGTGCACGATCGGCGCTGCGGCGACGGTGAGCAGGCCGGTCAGCCGGGCGGGCACCAGGTTGAGCAGGTCGTCGAGGCGGGCGGCCGGGGTGCCGAACCGGGCGTAGCGGGGTGACCGGTGCCCGACCATCGCGTCGAGGGTGTTCGCCGCCCGGTAGCCGAGCAGGCCGGGCAGCCCACCGACGGCACCCCACAGCAGTGGCGCGACCACCGCGTCGGAGGTGTTCTCGGCGACCGACTCGACGGTGGCCCGAGCCAGTTCCGCCTCGTCGAGCTGGGAGGGGTCCCGCCCGCAGAGGTTCCCGAGACGGCCCCGGGCCGCCGGCAGGTCACCGGCGCGCAGGGCGGACCCCATCACCGCCGCCTCGTGCCGCAGGGTACGGCCGCCGAGCACCGCCCAGGTGCCGGCCGCCACGAGCAGGGCGCGGGCCACCGGGTAGCGCCGGGTGGCCCGGCCGGCGGCCACGCCGAGCAGCACCGGAGCACCCACGGCGACGGCGGTGAAGACGGCCCCCGCCCGACGGTCGGCCCGGTAGACCCGGCGCTCCAGGGCACCGGCCGCCCGGCCGAAGCCAGCCACCGGATGCCAGCGGCGCGGGTCGCCGAGCAGGCTGTCCAGCGCGTAGCCGGCCACCAGTCCAGCCGTGTGCGCCACGGCGGTCCTCTGCGCCACCCGTCACCACCTCCGGCCGGCCAGCCTAGCCGTACGCGGGGTGACCACGTCCCCGTCGCCACCCCGCCCCCGTCCGTACGGCCCACGACCCGTCGCCGTCGCGGCGCGGGCGGTGGTCTCAGGCCGGCACCGGCACCCGACCGCGCCCGCGCCGCCCCCGGCCGGGCGGGGTGCCGGCCTCCTCCTCCGGCATCGGGTCGAGCGCGCCGCCCGCCCCGGCCCCGGCCCCGTCCCCGTCGACGGGCAACGCCGCGAACTCGTCTCCGGTGCCGTCCTCGTCGTCACCCACCGGCAACGGGGCCAGTTCGTCGTCGGAGTCGTCGGAGTCGGGGTCGGCGTCGAACGGGTCGGGTGCCGGGGCGCCGGGCAGGTCGTGGCCGGCGCGGGGTACGCCGAAGCCGGACAGCTCGAAGTCGTCGTCGAGCGGCCGTTCGGCCGGACCGACCGGGGCCTGCCCGGGTGGCACCGGCTCGGTCGGCTCGCCGTGCACCCGCTGGGCCGCCTCGTCGTCCTCCACCGCGCTGGTCGCCATGCTCGGCCGGTTGCGGAGGAAGCGGGCCCGGCCCCGGGAGAGGTCGTGCCCGACGGCGATCGCCTCCAGCTCGTACAGGACGCGGTGGTTGCCGGCGTCGTCGGTCCAGTCCCGGGTGTAGAGCCGCCCGACGACCACCACCGGGTCGCCGACCATGACCGAGGCGGCCACCCCCTCGGCCAGCTTCCGCCAGCAGTTGACCCGGACGCGGAGGCTGTTGCCGTCGACCCACCGACCGCTGTCCCGGTCGAGGCGGCGGGCGGTCGAGGCGACCTTGAAGTTGGCCACCAGGGTGTTGCTCTGGGTGGTGCGGCGCCACTCCGGCGCGGTCAGCACGTTGCCGACGATCGTGACGTGGGTATCGAACATCGTCCCCTCCCAGGGGTGCGGCGGATGCCATGGCGAGTCGACTCGGCCCGAGCCTGGCCGGAGTGCGGTGCCACCGCCAGCGGCCGGTGCCACCCCTGTGGACGAGCGGCGGGCCTGTGGACGACCACCTGATCAAGGTCCCGGTGTGCTAGGCCGATCGGCCCTGCCCGGGGCCGCCGGGGCGCACCAGAATCACCGGAGTGAGGCCGACCCCGACTGGGTATTGAGTTGATCAACCAAGCACCACCAGGCACGACGTCCGACGAGAAAGGCAGTGCTGATGACTCGGATCCCGCTCCGTACGACCGGCCCCGTCCGCAGCGAGCGGGAGGTGCGCCGATGAGCGCGGTGGCGAACCCGGCGACCGTGGCCGAGTGTCTGCGGATGGGCGCGGGCTTCTCCCAGGGCGACCGGAACTGGATCGTCGAGCAGTTCGGCACCCTGGACGCGCGGCTGGCCGCCTTCCACGCCGACGCCACCGAGCTGGAGGTGTCGGTCAAGGACCGGGAGGCACGCGGGCAGAAGGTCACCCTGGAGTGCTGGATCGCCGGCCGGCAGAAGATCGTCACCACCTCCAACGAGGAGGACCTGCGAGCCGCGCTGAACGACGCCCGGGACGACCTGCGCCGCCGGCTCAACGACGCGAAGACCCGGCAGGAGCCCCGGCACAACAAGCACGTCCGGGAGATGGGCCAGCCCGCCCCCGAGCAGGCCGGCGACCCCGACCCCGAACGGGCGGACGCCGAGACCGCCTGAGTGCCGCCCGAAGCGTCCCCGTCCACGCCCCACCCCCGGACGGGGACGCTTCGTCCTGCCGGCCCGCCGTCCGCGCGCGGGGGCGAGCGCCCCGTCCGGTGCGGCGTCCCGGCCGGTGTCGGCCAGCGCCGCACCCACCGAGGGCTACCGCCGGGTAGCCTGCGGGCGTACCGTCGCGGTCGTGGAACCGGACGTGCTGGGGCCGCCGTACGAGCGGCAGACGATCGACCTGGGCACCGACGACGAGGGGCCGGTGGTCGCGACGCTGGTCCGACGGCGTGCCGACCGCCCGACCGGCCGGGCCGTGCTCTACGTGCACGGCTTCGTCGACTACTTCTTCCAGACCCACCTGGCCGACTTCTTCGCCACCCGTGGCTGGGACTTCTACGCCCTCGACCTGCGCAAGTACGGCCGCAGCCTGCTACCGCACCAGACGCCGAACTTCTGCCGCGACGTGAGTGACTACTTCCCCGAGCTGGACGCCGCCGCCGAGATCATCCGCGAGGACGACGGGCACCACACCCTGCTCGCCATGGGCCACTCCACCGGTGGTCTGATCATCTCGCTCTGGGCGCACGCCCGACGCGCCGCCGGCCTGGTCGACGGGCTCGTCCTGAACAGCCCGTTCTTCGACATCAACGCCCCCTGGCTGGTCCGTCGACCCCTCGCGGCCGCCGTCTCCCGGCTCGGCCGCAGCGCGCCGCACCGCGTCCTCCCGTTCGGCCTGGGCACCGTGTACGGCGAGAGCCTGCACGCCGACCATCGCGGCGAGTGGACGTACGACCTGGCGTGGAAGCCGCTCGCCGGGTTCCCGGTCCGGGCCGGCTGGCTGGCCGCGATCCGTACCGCCCAGCGGCAGCTCCGCGCCGGGCTGGACATCCCGGTCCCGGTGCTGCTGGCCTGCTCGACCCGGAGCTTCCGGGGTACCAGGTGGCACGACTCGGCGGCCCTCGCCGACGCGGTGCTGGACGTGGAGCACATGGTCCGCTGGGCGCCCCGGCTGGGCCGGCACGTCACCCTGGCCCGCTTCGACGGCGGCAAGCACGACCTGACCCTCTCCGGCCCGGCCGTACGGGAGCAGGTCTTCACCGAGGTCGGACGCTGGGCCGAGGCGTTCCTCGGCGCCGGCCCGACGGAGGCCGCCGCCCCGCACCGGCCCGACCCGGCCGCGACCGAGGCCACCGCCCCGCACCCATTCCACCCGGCCACGACCGAGGCGACCACCCCGCACCCGGCCGACGGCGGCCCGCCGGAAGCCGCCCACCCGCACCTGGTCGGCACGGCCCCGACGGGGAGCGCCGAACCGCACCCGGTCCACCCGGCCACGACGGAGGCCGCCGCCCCTCGCCGGCCGGCGACGGAGGCCGTGGTGCCCACCGGCCGTGCCCCGGCGGACGCGGACCAGCCGGCCGCAGCGAGCCGCCAGGACGGCTGACCGGCCACCCCGACCCGCCGGACCGGCCGCCAGACCGACCCGCCGGGCCCGGACGCCGGGCCCGGACGCCGGGCCCGGACGCCGGGCCGGGACGCCCGCCGGTGATCGACTCCGTTACGGGGATGTGGCGGTATCCGGGGGCCCCGGACACCGCCACATCGCCGACGAGGTGTCGATCATGCCGCGCCGCCCGGCAGTGCGGCCACGATCCGGTCGAGGGTGGCCACCGGGTGGCCGGTATCGCCGGGGAGCAGCAGCCCGAGGCAGCGCAGGCCGACCTCCCCGGCGGCGTCGGGACGTACCCCGAAGACCGGGGCCCCGACGTAGCCGGTGGGGAGCGCGGCGGTGACCCGCAGCCCGTCGCCGTCGCGGACCGCTCGTTCCACCGCGACCTCCAGCGGCCGACCACCGTCGGCACCGACGCCGAGGGCCAGCACGATCGCGGTGACCGGCTCGGCGCCGAACCCGGCGACCTCGTCCGCCCGGACGGCGACCGTGGCCGGCACCGGCTGGAGCCGCCACCGCCAGCCCCGCTCGGCGGCGAGCCCGTGCAGGTCGTCGGGCCGCATGATCGCCACCCCGAGCCCGGGTGGACGTACCCACCACGACCGGAACTCCGGCAGCACCAGCACGTCACCGGCCACACCGGCCGGCTCGGTGACGCTGGCCCGCAGGCCGACCTCCCCGACCTCGGCGGCGGTCACGGCGTCCGCGGTCAGCAGGAACTCGCCGGACGGGTGCGCGAGGAAGAAGGCGGTGCCCACCCCGCCCGCCGCCCTGACCGGCAGGATCGCCCGCCCCAGGAGCTGGCACAACTCGTAGGCGACCTCATTCTCGGCGTCGGGTTCCAGCAGCACGGACCGAGGGTACGGCCCCGACGCGGCCGGAACCCGGATGCCCGGAACGGGGGTGGCGTGCGACGCTGATCACGCGGGTCCGGACGCGACCCGTTCCCCCGCGCGCCCGGGGGTCGGCGGTACCCTCTTGGCGCGACACGTACGCCGCGCGCCCGTAGCTCAGCGGATAGAGCAGGGGACTTCTAATCCCAAGGCCGCAGGTTCGAATCCTGCCGGGCGCACCCTCCCCCACCGCAGGTCAGCGGCTCGGCACGCCCGGCCCCGTCGATCACCACGACTCGCATACAGCCATTCGTACAGCCAAGTCAGCCGAAGAGGTCCCGCAGGCGTACCGCGGGTCGTGCAGCCGCAGCCAGTCCAGGCCGGCCACGCTTCGGGACGACACGGTCGGAAGACCTCGGGGCTCCGCCCCGAACCCCGGCCCTGCTCAGAAATGCCGGGCGGATCACCTCGTCGGGCACCACAAGGGCTGCCAGCTCCCCGGACGCGGCCAAGATCGTTCGTCCGGTAGGGCGCTCCACCTTGTCCCCCGTCCGGGGAGCCTGGAAGGTCCGAGACTGCCCGACGAGGAGATCCGCAGGACAGCCAAGCTGGGGGGTAGGCGATAAAGTCAGCGCCGCCAGACACCAGTGTTCACAATGGAGGCCGGTTTGCGTAGGGCCCTGTCCGTCATCGGAACCGTCTTCGGCCTGATCATCGCTCTGTACTTCATCGTTCGAGCCGTGATCGAGCTATTCATCATCGACTTTTCCGACCCTGCCAGCTACCAGAATGACTGGGGCGGGCCGAGCCTGCCAGGGGTCCTTGCCGTCCACTGCGGTCCCGGTCTCCTGGCGGCTGCCATCATCGTCCTCGTCATGATGCGCCGATCACGGGTCAAGCTGAGACGCCCTGACGAAGAACCCACCTGAACAGCTATCCGCGATCTTCTGCTAATCCCAAGGCCGCAGGTTCGAATCCTGCCGGGTGCACCTGCACATCACAGGGTAGGGGACGGGACGGGCAGCGATTCGGCCGCTCCATCCCAGCTCGGGCACGACGATGGGTGCACGCATACGCAGTCGGAGCGCGTGACGAGTGCTGCGCGCATGCTCGGACCACCGGAACGGCTGGTCCGCACCCTGGCGATGCCCTTCCGCGTAAACCGATTCCAGCGCGGCACCCCGACAATCCTCGCACGGTAGGTTCTTCTCGTGCTTGCGATGACGCTGCAGGAGATCACGGCCGCCATTGGTGGAGCCGTGCACGACGCTGCCGGAAGTGTGGCGGTGACCGCCCCCGTGGTGTTCGACAGCCGCCGTGTCGAGCCGGGCGGGATGTTCGTGGCGTTGCCCGGTGAGCGCGTCGACGGGCACGACTACGCCACCCAGGCGATCGGGTCCGGCGCGGTCGCGGTGCTGGCGTCACGCCCGGTCGGGGTGCCGGCGGTGGTCGTCGAGGACGTGCCGACCGCGTACGGACGGCTGGCCCGCGCCGTGGTGGACCGGTTGCCACAGACCACGGTGATCGGGGTAACCGGTTCGGTGGGCAAGACGTCGACCAAGGACATCCTTGCCCAGGTGCTGCCGACCTGGGGTGAGACGGTGGCCAACCGGGCGTCGAACAACAACGAGCTTGGCTTGCCGTACACGGTCACCCGCGCCACCGCCGACACCCGCTATCTCGTGTTGGAGATGGGAGCGCGCGGTGTCGGCCACGTGGCCTATCTGACCCGGATCGCCCCGCCCACGATCAGCGTCGTCACCCGCGTCGGGCACGCACACCTTGGCGAGTTCGGGTCGGTGGAGAACATCGCCCAGGCCAAGGGCGAGATCGTGGAAGCGCTGCCGGACGCGCTCGACGGCGGGTTGGCGGTGCTCAATGCCGACGATGCGTTGGTGCCCGCCATGGCAAGCCGCACCCGTGCCCGCGTACTCACCTACGGCATCGAGAAACCGGCGGAGGTACGTGCCGAGGACGTGACCATGGACGAGCTGGGCCGCGCCGGTTTCCGGCTCGTCCACGACGGGCAGGCCGCCGAGGTGCGGTTGCGCCTGTACGGGCTGCACCAGGCGTCCAACGCGCTTGCCGCCGCTACCGTGGCGTTGGGGCTCGGCCACCCGATCGAGGCGGTAGCCGAGGCGGTGTCGCAGGCGGAGGCGGTGTCCCCGGGCCGGATGCAGGTCACCACCCGCGCGGACGGGGTGACGGTCATCAATGATGCCTACAACGCCGCGCCGGACGCGATGCGTGCCGCGTTACGCGCGCTGCACGCGATGACCGGGGACGGCCAGCGGGCCGTCGCGGTGCTCGGGGAGATGGCCGAGTTGGGCGACCACGCCCGGCAGGTGCACCGCGAGATCGGGCAGCAGGTGGCCGAGATCGGGGCCGGGTGGCTGGTGGCGATCGGCGGGAAGGACGCCGATCAGTACGCGGCCGGAGCCACCGGCAACAGCACGGTCGTGGATCGTGCGGCGGACGCGGCCGAGGCGTGGGATCTGCTGAACGCCGGACTCCGGCCTGGGGACGTGGTGTTGGTCAAGGCAGCCAACAGCGCCGGACTCCTCACGCTCGCGAGCAAGCTGATCGATGAACCCGGCGCTGTCACCGCTTGACGGGGAAGGAATCAGGCGGACAAGGTGACCTCGGATCGGCTGCTCAGGGCGTCCAGGATCGCCGCGCCGTAGCCGGTCACGTCACCGGTTCCCATTGTCAACACGACGTCACCGCGCCCGGCCATTCGCGCGATCACCCGGGCCGCGTGGTCGTGTCCAAGGGGCAGGCAGTAGGCACCGTCACGCAGACAGGCCATGACGGCGGTGGCGTCCGCGGCAGGCAGTCCGGACGGAACGGTGCCGTGCACATCGAGCAGCAGCACGTAATCGGCCTTGTCCGCCAGAACCCGCCCGATGCGTTCTCCGCAGGCCAGGACGCGGGCGTGTCCGGACGGCTGGAACACCACGAACACCCGCCCCCGGGCCAGGGTGCGCGCGGCTTCCAGGTCGGCGGCGATCTCGTTTGGGTGGTCGGCGTAGGAGTCGATCACCGTCACCCCGGCCCGGGTGTCGATGTGCTCGAACCGGCGGCGCACCCCGGCGAAGGTGCATGTCGCCCCGGCCACATCGGCGGGGTCCAGACCCAGGGCCACCGCGCAGGCCATGGCCGCCGCCGCGTTGTCCAGGTGGTGTGCCGCCGGGGTCGGCAGGTTCAGCCGAACCTCGGTGCCGTTCGGCATCTGCACCGTCGCGGACGCCGACCAGCCCTCGGCGTGCACGTCCAGGAGCCGAACGTCCGCCGTCCGGTTTCGGCCGTACCTCAGCACCGTCAGGTCGGGCCGCTCGGCGGCGATGACCTCGGCGGCCACCGTCGCACCCACGCAGTCCGCGTTGACGACCAGGAACCCGTCCGGCGCGATCCGGCAGCCGAACCCGACGTAGGCGCGCATCACGTCGGCGTGGTTGACGAAGTTCTCCGGGTGGTCGTCGGTCACGTTGGTGATGACCGCCATCGACGGGGCGAGGAAGTGGAACGAGCGGTCCGCCTCGTCGGCCTCGGCGACCAGCAGCCGGGACCGCCCGAGGTGGGCGCCGGACCCCGGCCCGATCAGGTCGGCACCGATCACGTAGGTCGGTTCCTGTCCGAGGGTGCGCAGGATGTGGGCCAGCATGCCGGCCGTGGTGGACTTGCCGTGCGATCCGGCCACCGCCACCAGCCGGCGCGTGGTGGCCAGCCTGTCGATGACCTGTGCCCGGTGCAGCACCGGGATGCCGGCGGCGCGGGCCGCGTGGACCTCTGGCGCGTCCTGCGCGACGGTGGTGTAGACGACGCAGGGCGCGCCCTCGATGTGCGAGGCGTGGTGCCCCAGGTGTACCAGGACGCCGGCCGTGCGCAGGGTCGACAGAGTGGCCAGGTCGTGCATGTCGCTACCGCTGACCTGGTGGCCCAGGTCGGCCAGCAGCCGGGCCAGACCGGACATCGCGGACCCGCCGACGCCCACGAAGTACGGGCGGGACAGGTCCACCGGGCCGGTGTACGCCTCGATGGTCGGGTTACCGGTGATCGTGTCGGTCATGGTGCCGTGTCTCCTTCGACAGAGTTGACGAGTTGGTGCTGCCACGAGCTGACGTGCGAGGGGGTCCGCTTCTTTCCACCGGTCCGATTCCTTGCGCTCGGGCGAGTTGCCCTCGGGTCGCCATTTCGGCCGCACGGGTCCAATCGATCTGCGTCGACAGGCGCACCGCCGCAGCCGGCGGCATCGCCCCGGCACCAGGAACCCGAGCGGAGCCGGGCGGGGGTGCCGCAGGGCCGGGAACCTGTTGCTGCCGCTTCCGAGTGCAGGCTGTTTGGCACGAGGGACAGGTACAGGGCCGACCGCCCGGGAACCTGCGCGACCGATACGGGCGATGCCTCGGCCGGATCCGGTCCGTGTCGTCGTCATCCAAGAAAACTCCCGTTGCTCTTTTGGGGCCGGCCAGCACGACACGCTGTCGACTCACGGCGGCCACGCCATCTCCGCCAATCACCACGCGAGACGGTCAGGCGTCTTAGAGCCCGCGCCGCGCGCTGACCGATCACCCGTTCGTACGGAGCCACCAGCCGGCTACAGATGGAGGCGAAAGCGCGGTAGCTGGACGAACGCTTACCGTTAGCAACACGATGCCGAAGGCCCGGTATTGGGCAGCATGGCGAAGAGCGGATGTCGATATGCGTTCCATGCATGAACCCGACCGGTACTCGGATGAGATATTGGAGGCGAGCCAACTAGCATCTAGGTTTGACTCCCACCCAAGGACGCCACGATGACAGCGACCCACAAGGCGCGGTGCTGCCGCTGCGGCGCGCGACTTGCACGCGACAACAACAGCGGACGCTGCTCGCCCTGCTCCTCTCACCACCGGCAACACCCTGATACCGCGCCGGAGGTGCCAGCGGGCTTCTGGGATGAGACCGTCATCAGCGCAGCGCTCCAAAGCCGGCACATGGGTCGAGTGATCCGAGCATGGCGAACGCATCCGTCCCACGGGCGGCATCCCATGTCCCAGGACCAGACCGCTTCCTGGATGGGCATGAGCCAAGCTCAGTTAAGCCGAATAGAGAATGGGCCCCCCATGGTCCATCTTGATCGTCTGATGCAGTGGGCGGCAGCGTTGCACATGCCGGCCGAACGATTGTGGTTTGCCATGCCAGCCACTAGCAGTGAGCCGGGCAAGAAAGAGGACAAAGTGAACCGGCGTCATTTCTTCGCATCAACGGCCGCTACTGCGGTAAGCGGCTTCATGCACGGGCAATCCGGGTCAGGCGACCAGGAAGCCGTCGAATGGCTCGCTTGGCACCTCTGGCAACACCGGAGGACCGAACTGGAACCGTCGCAGATCCCACAGGCGACTGCCGTACGCTTGAATCGACATCCACACGTCAGCCGAAGAGCAGACGGCTCCTACTTCTTCACCGATCCTGCACTTACTGACGTGCTGGTCGCCCAGCGATTGTTTGGCGACATCATGCAAGGCAGCGGTCACCTTCTCGCGACCGCACAGACAAGCCACATCACCGATCTGACAATCAGCGCACTAGCCGCGGAGAACGAAGGGGCGCGACGAGGCTTGGCCGCCTGGATGCGGAGCGGTGCTACGGCAGTCCTCCGGGTCAACTCTGCCGGAATACTTGCCAAGGTCGGAACGCCCGAACTGGGCGACGCAGCAATTTGTTCGATCCGGAACGACCCCGACACTCGGCACCTTTACATAACCGCCGTCGCTAGCCGGGTTTTGGAACTGTCCTGGGAGCAAGCGGCGCACCTGGCCGCTGGCGCAGGAAGACCAGCGGCCAACCGCAGGCTCGGCGCGGGCGACGGCGGAGACGGATGGGCATCGCGTCGCCTCTCGGTCGAACTTGCGAATACCCGTGATGCCGCTGCCCGTTGGTGTAGCGCTGTACTGCTTGCCGAATGCGTCGATACCAACGACGCCCACACGCGATCCGCTCTCGCGGCGTCCGTCAAACGTGAAACATGCCGCGAGAACCTGCGGGCATACGCCACAGTACTGGCCGGCACCACACCTCTAGCGATTGGATAGGCATGAAGCTCCTGAGCGTCAAGCCCGGGGAAGAGTTGATTGAAACGCTGACGCGACGAGCAGCGGAGGAAGGGATAACCGATGGTGCCATCGTTTCTCTTGTCGGCGCAGTCGACGAATGCGCGATCAGCAACATGCACGCCAGCGACGCCAACATCGACATTGTCAGCGAATACCGACAGCCGTTTGAACTAAGCGGAACCGGCGAAATTCGTGGCGGGAAGGTCCACCTGCATGTGGTGCTTGGCCGACAGGGTGACACCGCACTTGCAGGTCACCTGCACTGGGCACGGGTCGAAACCTTCTTCGTACACGCGTACACCCTCGCGTTGCGCGAGTAGTAACGCAGGCAATCAGCAACGGGAAACGCCGGCAGACCCGGTCGAGGCGCGTCCGGCGATGTTTCTGCCCACGTACCCGGGGTAGGCGGCGCCGTGGTGTCGACACCGAGACTGGCGGCGGGTCCGTGACCGAAACGGACCTGCCCGTACGGCTCCCCCAGGCGATCCGGGGCGAGCTGCGCCGGGCGTTCCACAAGCCGTTCGAGACACCGGTCATCGTCGCGCTCAACGGCACCACCATGACGCTCGCCTGGTTCCTCCTGCCCCCGAGCCTGACCAACCTGCTGTTCACCTTCCACGGGCCGTTGGCGTTCCCGATGATCCTCGCCGGGTGGATGTACTCGGACGTGCCGGCGACCAACCTGCTCGGCGCCGACGCCCGGCGCAGCATCGGCATGCTGGGCGACCGGACGGCGCTGCGCCGCTCGCAGCGGGCCAAGAACCTGGTGCTGTGGCTGCTCGTCTCGCCGCTCGCGGCGGCGATCGCGCTCGTGGTGGGGATCCACGACCACCGCCCGCTGGTCACGATCTTCACGGTGGTGTGGATCGCCGTGGTGCCGCTCGGCGCGCTGGGCGTCGCGGCCTGGCTCGGCGTGTTCTTCCCGTACCACGCGGTTGCGCTGAGCCAACGGTGGGCGCACCGCAGGCCGTTCGGCCGCAAGATCGTCCGCTGGCTGGTCGTCGCGTTGGCGCCGTGGCTGCTGGTACCGGGGCTGGTGTTGCTGATCAGCCTGCCCACCGTCGGGCTGTGGGCGGCCACCTACCACACCTGGCGCGGCCAGCGGATTCCGGAGAACCTGTTCGTCACCGGTGTGCTGATGGGCTGCGCCACGGCGGTGCTGTTCTGGATCTTCGGCGCCCGGCTGGGCGCCCGGTTCGCGCAGCGGCGCCGGGACAGGCTGGCCAGCTTCCTCGCCGACCCGGATCGGGGTTGACCGGGCGGTGGGAGAGCGGGCCGCGCCGAAGGATCCCGGCCGGGGCGTCGCCGCACCGGACCGCTACGGTCTGGTGCTCGCGCTACTGACGGTCAGCTTCCTGCTGACCGCGTTCCTGCCCGGCGACCGCACGCGTCCCCTGCCCCTGCTGCTCTACCTGGCCGCGTTGACGTTGGCGCTGCGCAGCGCGCATCCGGACCGACCAGGATCCCGCCGGCTGCTCTGGGTCCTGGCGGTGCCGTCGGCGGTCGCCGTCGTGCTGCTCGTCGTGGCGCCGATCCGCGTCGTGCACGGGCTGGTCTCGCTGTGGATGGCCACGATCCTGGCACTGGCGATAGTGGCGGTGGTACGCCGGGTGCTGGCTCACCCGGTGGTCACGCTACAGACGATCTTCGGCGCCCTGAGCGCGTACCTGCTGATCGGCTTCTTCTATGCCGCGCTGTTCGCGGCCCTGGCGCAGTTCCAGGGCACCCCGCTGTTCGCCGACGGTCAGCCGGCCAGCAACAACACCATCCAGTACTTCAGCTTCATCACCATGACCACAGTGGGGTACGGCGACTTCACGGCCGCCAGCGAGCCCGGCCGCACGCTGGCCGTGTTCGACGCGCTGACCGGCCAGATTTTCCTGCTCACCCTGGTCGCCCGGCTCGTGTCGACGTTCGGGATCGCGCCCCGGGGGCAGTGAACCGGGCCACCGGCAGGCGGTGCCACTCCCCCGCCCGGCGGCGCGGCGACCGGGAAAGGAAGGCCGGCCCCGAAGGCGGCGCGGGCCAGATGCCAGCGGAAGCGGGGGTCGGCGAGGGCCAACTGCCACCGGGAAGGGGAGTCGGCGAGGTCAATGCCAGTGGGAGCGGGAGTCGGCGAGCACCTGGGCCAGGGCGTGCGACACCTGCCGGATCATCCCCGGGTTGGTGTCCCAGTAGTAGGGCAACGCGGACACCGCCTGGCAGAGCGCCCAGCCCCGGCCGCGCAGCCACGACGCGTCGTCCACGTCGAGCGCCGCGCGGAACCGACGACGGCTGTCGCCGGCGAAGATGTTCCACGCGGGTTGCAGGTCGCAGGCGGGATCGCCGACGTTGAGGCCACCGAAGTCGATCACCGCCGACAGCCGCCCGTCGACCACGAGCAGGTTGCCGGGGAGCAGGTCGCCGTGCACCCAGACGGCCGGGCCGTCCCAGGCCGGCGCGTCGAGCGACTCCTGCCAGGATCGGAGGGTGGCCGGCCCGTCGATCCGGTCGCCGAGCTGCCCGACCGAGGACCGGACGCCCTCGTCGAGCTCCCGCAGCGGTCCCCCACGACCACCGGGCGGACGCGGGAAGGCGTCGGTGGTGTCGATCCGGCGTAGCGCGGCGACGAACGCGGCGAGATCCACGGCGGCCCGGTCGAGGTCGTCGATGGTGCCGTTGGCGTTGTCGCCGGGCAGCCACTCGCACACCGACCAGTCGAAGGGGTACCCGGCGGCGGGGCGGCCCAGGGCCACCGGCACGGGCAGCGCCAGCGGCAGGTGCGGGGCGAGCTTCGGCAGCCACTCGGCCTCCCGCGCCGCCTGCTTCGTCGCCCAGCCGATGCGGGGCAGCCGGACCACCAGGTGCTCGCCGAGCCGGTAGATGTGGTGGTCGGTCCCGTACGACTCGACCGGGCGGAGCGGTAGCCGCGCCCACTGCGGGAACTGGCCGGCCAGCAGCCGGCGTACCAGGTCGAGGTCGACGTCGACCTCGTCGGCGTGCATCCGGAGTGCGCTCATCCCGGTCATCCTCGGTGCGCGAGCCCGATGCGGCAACCGAGTTCGTCCCGGCACCGGGGGTCGACGGGCAGGTCGGAGACGGTGGCCCGGCCGACCCGCGCCGGCCGGCGGGGCCAGGCCGCCGGTCGGGGCGGTGCCGGTGAGCGCGCCGGCTCCACGGCAGGTGGGACCGGCTGTTCGCCGCGCCCGTCCGGCATCGTGGCGGCGGCAACCCGGAAACGTCGGAGCCGCTGGCTATCGTCCGCCGCATGAGTGATGTGAACACGTCGACCCGACTGCCCACGGTGGAGGAGGAGGCCCGGTTCTGGGGCCTGGTGGAGGCCGCCTGGGAGCGGCTCGGCCCCGAGCCGGCCGCGCTGCGCCGGGCGCTGCTCACCCGCGACCCGGCCCTGGACGACGACGGGGTGTACGCGGTCGACGCCTGGTGGAGCGCCTTCTTCGACTCCCTGGGCACGCTCTGCGCCGACCTGTCCGGCGCGGAACTGACCGACCTCGACCGGGTGGTCGAGCGGAAGCTGTACGACATCGACCGGGTCGACGTCCACGAGGTGACCGACGGCTCCGACGACGGCTTCCTCTACGCCCGGGGCCACATCGTGGCGTTGGGGCGGGAGTTCTACGAGGCGGTGCGGGCCGACCCGACGCGGGCGTTGCCGGACGGCTACGTCGAGACGATCTGCTACTACTTCGCCCACCTGCACGACAAGCGGTTCGGCGAGTGGCCGCAGACCGGCTCCGGCATCTCGCGGGAGTCGTGCAGCAACCGGGCGGGCTGGGCCGAGCAGGCGGCGGAGTCGGTCAGCGACGCGCCGCGCACCGACGGTGATCATTAAGGGTGCCGCATGTTATTCTCCGGCGTCGATAGACCGTCGTACGGACCCGGACGGGTCGATTCCCCGAAGGACGCCCTCCCCCGATGTCGGCCGTACCCGCTCCGACCTCGTCACCGTCGTTGCTGGACCGGCCGGCCGGTGGCGCTTTCCACCTCATCTTCACCACCCTGCCGGCGCTGCTCCGGCTGACCTGCGGGCTGTTCGGCGCGGTGACCGCACTGGCCGTACGCACCCCGCCGGTGCGGGTCTCCCTGCTGCTGGCGGCCGTCGCGGCACTGACCTGCTGGTCCGTCTGGTACGCGGTGCGCGCCCTGCGGGTCGGCATCGGTCCCGGGCTGGTCGCCGGCGACGTCGCGTTCACCACGGCGGCGGCCCTGCTCGCCCCGGTGCTGGTCGCACCCGAGGTGCTGCCGGGCGAGGGTAGCTGGCTCGCCGTCCTGGCCAGCACCACTGTGATCAACACGCAGGCCACCGCGCCGGTCCGCTGGTCGGTGCCGGCGGGCCTGCTGGTCGCCGCCGGGTACGCGGCCGGCGCGTCGGCCGCCGGCAACACCGCCGAGGCGACGGCGCACGCGTCCACCCTGCTGATGCAGACCGGCTGCGCGGCGATGATGACGGCGGTGATGCGCCGGTGGATCGGACGCGCCGACGCCACCTTCGCCGACCTCCAACGGCTGCGTCGGGAGGCGGTGCTGGCCCGGGCCGCCCGGGAGGCGGAGCGGCGGCAGAACCGGGACCTGCACGACACCGTCCTGTCCACGCTCACCATGGTCGGGTTGGGTGCGCTGCCGGCCGGGTCGGCGGCGCTGCGCGAGCGGGCGGCGGCGGACCTGCGCACCCTGATCGGGCTCACCGACGCCCGGTCCGCGCCGGCCTCCGGCCCGGTCGACGTCGACGCGGGCCTGCGCACGCTGCTCGCCGCCCACCCGGAGCTGACCGTCAGCGCCGAACTGGCCGCCTGCGCGGCACCGGCCGGGGTGACCGCCGCGCTCGTCGACGCCACCGCCGCCGCGCTGGCCAACGTGGCCCGGCACGCGCCGGGCGCGTCGGTCACCCTGCGGCTGACCCGGGGCGCCGGCACCGTCGTGGTCGAGGTGGTCGACGACGGTCCCGGTTTCGACCCGGCCACCGTCCCGGCCCACCGGTACGGGCTGCGCGAGTCGGTCCGTGGCCGGCTGGCCGAGATCGGCGGGCGGGCGGAGGTGACCTCCGCCCCTGGCGAGGGCACCCGGATCAGGCTGGAATGGCCGCATGTCGGCTGACACGGCGACGCGGATCCGGGTACCCCGGCCGATCGTGCGGGCCACGGACGCGTCCGGCGGCACGGCGGCCGAGGTGGCCCGCGCCTCGGACCGGGGCGCCCGGATCGCGGCGGTGGTCATCGCGCTGGCCTGGCACACCGCGATCGGGCTGCCGGCGCTGCTCGGCGCGTGGTCCGGGCTGGCCGCCCCGGCCGTGGTCGCGGTGGGCTGGCTGGCCGCCGCCGGCACCGGCGGGTACGCCGCCGTCCGGTTGCTGCGCGACACCCTCCCGCCGGTGCTGCCGCTGGCGGTGGTGCTGCTGGCGGTCGACGCGGCGGTGTTCGCGGCGGTCGGGCGGCAGCAGCTCTTCGCCGCCGCGAACTGGGTGTGGACCGGGCTGGCCTGGTTCTTCGTGGTGGTGCTCTGGGGCCGGCGGATCCGGTGGCTGCTCGTCCTGCTGGCCGGCCACGCGGTGATCGCGCTCGCCGCGCTGCTCGGCGTCGGCGCGACCGCGCCCGCCGACCTGACCCGCTACGCGATGTACGTCTACGGCACCTCGTCGCTGCCGGTGGCGCTCTTCACCGGCGCGGCGGTGATCGCCAACCTCGCCCGGGACCGGGCGGACACCGCCGCCGCGACCCTGACGGTGACCGCCGAACGGGACGCCGCCGAACGGGCCCGGGCCGACCGGCGGGTCCGACTGGCGCTGGTCGGCGGCGCGGCCGAGCAGGTGCTGGCGGAGCTGTCCGACGGGCGGGCCGATCCGGCCGACCCGCTGGTGCAGCGCCGGTGTGTGCTGGCGGCGGCCCGGCTACGCCGGCTGATCGCCGAGTCGGACGACGCGCCGGATCCGCTGCTGCACGAGCTGCGGGCCGCCGCCGACCTGGCCGAACGAAACGGGCTGCCGATCGAACTGGTCGCCGTCGGCACGCCGCCACCGCTGCCGGTGGAGGTTCGCCGCCGGCTGGCCGACCCGCTCGCCGCCGCGCTGGCGGACGCCAGGGACTGGGCCAGGTTGACGGTGGTCGCCGGTCCGGACGAGGTGGCGGTCAGCCTGGTGACCCCCGACGCGGCCGGTCCCGGGGGGATCGATCCACCCGCCCCGGTCGGCGACGACTTCCAGGTGGAGCACGTGCAGGAGTGGGACGGGGAGATCAGGTGGACGCAGACCCGGTGGCGCAGGCCGTGAGCGGGGAGAACCCGATCGGGGTGTCGATCGTCGACGACCACCCGGTGGTGATCGACGGGGTGCGGGCCTGGCTGGCCAGCGAGCCCCGGCTGCGGGTGCTGGCCACCGGGGACGACCCGGACCTGGTGCTGCGGGCCGCGCCGGAGGCCGCCGTGATCCTGCTGGACCTGCGGTTGCGGGGCCGGATGGTGATCGACAAGCTGGCCGAGTTGAGCGCCGCCGGGCGGCGGGTGGTGGTCTACTCGGAACACACCGATCCGGCGACGATGCTCGCCGCGCTGGACGCCGGGGCCGCCGCGTTCCTGGCCAAGCACGAGGGGCGGGAGCACTGCGTGGCGACCGTGCTGGCCGCCGCCACCGACCGCCCGTACGTGCCGCCGACCCTGGCCGGGGCGATGGTGGGCGACCCGCGCCCGGACCGGCCGACGCTGTCGGACAAGGAACGCGAGGCGCTGCTGCTGTGGTTCCAGTCGATGTCGAAGGCGTCGGTGGCCCGGCGGATGCGGATCAGCGAGCACACCGTGAAGCAGTACGTGGACCGGGCGCGGATCAAGTACACCCGAGCGGGTCGACCGGCCGCCACGAAGGCCGCGCTACTGGCCCGTGCGATTGAGGACGGCCTCGTCCGGCCGGAGGAGATCGGCATCTACCGGTCACAGGCGTCGTACGACCGGCCGACCCCCTAACAGGTGTCATGACAGCGGGTAGGGGCGGCGGCGAGGCTTGCGGGCAGGAGACCAACTGCCCCGTAAGGTCGTGACGATGCGCGAGGACATGTCCCCGTTCTTCATCGCACCGCACCGGTTCGACGCGCCGGAGGACGAGTTCCGACCCGTGCTCGACCGGCGCTACGAGCTGGTCCCGGAGCCCGGCGAGCGGCTGCTCGACCGGGTCCCGGCGTCGGTGGCGGGCTGCCTGCTCAGCCCGACCGGCGCCCGCCAGCACTGGGTGCTGCCCGCGCCCGCCACGGTCACCGTCACCGACCGGCGGCTCGCCTACGTCTCCGTGGCCGGCGAGCTGTCCCTGGTCGCCGGGCGGGGCGACCGGACGCACGCCCGGCACCGGCCCGGCGTCCGGTTGCCCCGCCTGGTCAGCGGGCAGATTCGCTGGCAGTGGCCGTCCCGGTTGGAGCTACGCACGGCCGACGTGGCCTCCCCGCAGGGGGTGGAGCCGGGCGCGGAGCTGCTGGTGGTCTGCGACGCGCTGCGGACGATCCAGCAGCCGACCCTGGCGCTGGGTGGCCCGGTGGGGCCGATGTCCGAACTGGCCCGGCTGGTCCGGCAGACGGTGGCCTCCTTCCGGGTCATCCACCCGGAGCTGGTGGAGCTGGCACCGCCGGAGCGGGACGTGCTGATCCGGCGGGCCACCGCCGCCCCGCTGACCGGTGAGGCGCGGGTGACCCTGCCCGGTTCACTGCCGGTGGAGTTCCTGTCCCGGGACGACTACTACCGCACGACGGAGCCGCCGACCCGGGGCGCGGTCGGCGGCTGAGCCCCGGGAACGGCCGGCGGTCGGGTCCTGGCCCGCAGCCGGCGCAGCATCCGGGCATCGGTGAAACCGACGGCCCGGGCGGCGGCCTCGACGGTGGCCCCGTGCCCGATCAGGTGTTCGGCCCGCTCCACCCGGAGCAGTTGCTGGTAGCCGAGCGGGGTGAGCCCGGTGGCCTGACGGAACAGCCGGGTCAGGGTCCGTTCGGCGACCCCACCGGCGGCGGCCAGGTCGGCCAGTGGCAGTGGCTCGGCGTACCGGCTGTCGATCAGGTCCTGCACCCGGTGGGTGACGTCGGAGAGGTGCGACCGGTGCCGCAGCAGCGCGCTGGCCTGGCGTTCGTGCCCGTTCCGGCGGGAGTGCACGACCAGGGCGCGGGCCACCCGGGCGGCCACCGCCGGCCCGTGCCGGGTCGCCAACAGGTGCAGCGCCACGTCGATGCCGCTGGCGATGCCGGCGGAGGTGACCACCCGGTCGTCCACCACGTACAGCACGTCGCGGACGACCCGGGCGGCCGGGAAGCTACCGGCGAGCCGGTCCTGCACCTCGTGGTGGGTGGTGCAGCGCCGCCCGTCGAGCAGCCCTGCCCGGCCGAGCGCGAGGGCCCCGGCGCAGACGCTCGCCACCGTGCCGCCCCGGGCGTGGTGGTCGGCCAGCCGCCGCAGGTCGTCCACCCCGACCGGCCCCGCCGGGCCGTGCGCGGACGGCCGCCATCCGGGTACGACCACCAGGTCGCCGGCGTCCAGCTCGGGCCACCGGGTGTCCGCCCCCAGCGGTACGCCCTGCACGGTCGGCACGCTGGCCGCCTCGGCGACGTAGTGCAGGCGGTAGTCGTACCCGTGGTCGGCGGCGGTGGAGAAGACCTGGGCCGGGCCGGCCAGGTCCAGCAGGTGCAGGTACGGCACCAGCAGGAAGACGACCCGGGCCACCGGTCTCAGCCCCGCAGCCCCACCGGCACCGCGCCGGCCGCCCCGTCGACCGGCACCGTGCCCGTGACCCCGTCGGCCGGCACCACGGCGGTGACCCCGTCGACCGGTACCACGGCGGTGACCTCGTCGACGGTCCGGACGGTGGCGAACCGGCCGGCGAGGGCGTACTCGGTGCGGGCCACGATCTCGTCGGTGGACAGGGTGCGCGGGTCGGCGAGCACCTCGGCCAGGGTGGCGTCGGCCGGCAGGTCCCGATGCGGGATCGGGAAGGTGGCCGTCGCGTCGGTCACGAAGGTCATCCGGTAGCCCAGGTCGCTGCCGAGCCGGGCGGTGGTCTCCACGCACTGTTCGGTGCGGATGCCGCAGACGGTGACGTCACCGACGCCGGCCGAGGTGAGCCGCTGCTGGAGGTTGGTGGTGGTGAACGCGTTGTGCGACGTCTTGACCAGCGTCGGCTCCCCGTCTACCGGGGCCAGGCCGTCGAGCAGGCGGACGTGCCCGTGGACGGGGTCGAAGACGCCGCCGCTGCCGGGTTCGGCGTGCAGCACCCAGACCACCAGGTCCCCCCGGCGACGGGCGGCCCGGACGAGCCGGTCGACCTGACCGACGAGGTCGGGGTTGGAGGTGTACGCCCAGATCGGGCGCTGGCGGAAGGATTCCTGGACGTCGATGACGACGAGTGCGGCACTGCTCATGGCTCCGATCCTGGCCGGGTACGCGCGGCGACGGCAGGCACCATCCTGCCCCGCTGCGGAACGATCCGGCCACCGTCCGTCCCCTGACGTCAGGGGACGGCGGCCACCCACGTGGTACGCCCCCACCCCGGGGGCCAGGTCCAGGGCGGGCGACGACCGGTCAGGAGGCGGCGGGGCGGCGCGGGCGGCGACGGTCCAGTTCGACGGCCTCCTGCGGGGTGGGCGCGGTGCCGCCCAGGTGGGCCGGCTGCCACCAGGCGTCGTCCGGGCCGGCCGGCTTGTCGGGGTACTCCTGCTGGGCCCGCTCGACCAGGGCGGAGAGTCGGCTCTTCAGCTCCGCCGTCATCGCGTTGGTGTCCGGATAGGCCGTCGGGTCCATCGGCTCGCCGAGCAGGATGGTGATCGGCGTGTGTCGCCGGGTGAGGGTCTTCGGCCGACCCTTGGTCCACAGCCGCTGGGTGCCCCACAGCGCCACCGGAAGCAGCGGCACCGCCGCCTCCTGCGCCATCCGGGCGGCCCCGCTCTTCAACTCCTTGACGGTGAAGGAGCGACTGATCGTCGCCTCCGGGAAGACGCCGACCACCTCACCGCGACGCAGCGCGTCCACCGCCGTGTTGTACGACCCGGCACCCGCCGACCGGTTCACCGGGATGTGCTTCATGCCGCGCATCAGCGGGCCGGAGACCTTGTGCGCGAAGACCTCGTGTTTGGCCATGAACCGCACCAGCCGCCGGGACTCGTGCGCGCCGTAGCCGCAGAAGATGAAGTCCAGGTAGCTGACATGGTTGCTGGCCAGCACCGCCCCACCCGTACGCGGGACGTTCTCACTCCCCTCGACGGTCAGGCGCAGGTCGAGGACCCGGAACAGCGTCTTGGCGGCGGTGATCACGGGTGGGTACACGAGTTCCGGCATCCGGTTACTTTACCCTGCGTAGGTTACGGCACCGTAGGACGAAACCCGCTCCCCGGCGAAGTCCGGACGGCTACCGTCGGCCCATGCCGGAGCTGCACGCCATCGTGATCCACTGCCGCGACCCGTACCTGCTGGCACCGTTCTGGAGCCTGGTCACCGGGCTGCCGGTGGCAGCGGAGGACGAGGCGAAGCTGGCCGACCGGACGCTCGCGCCGGGCGAGCCGGTGCTGCTCCGCGACCCGCACCACCGGCACCGGCCGGGCGTCTGGATCGCTCCCGCCGACGATCTGCCCGGACCGGGACGGATCCACCTCGACCTGGTGGGCGACGCGGAGGAACGGGCCGCCGTGCTGGAGGCCGGTGCCACCGTGGTCCGGGAGCTACCCCGCTGGACGGTCTTCGCCGACCCGGAGGGCAACGAGTTCTGCCTGCTCCCCCACCGGACCTGAGGGCGACGGACACCCGGGCCTGAGGACGACAGGCACCGGCCTGAGGGCGACGGACACCGGGCGGGCCGGCGCGCGCACCCGGGGGCGGCGCGGTGGAGGGCCGGCGCGCGCCGCCGTCAGTCGGCCAGCTTGTGCAGGTCGAGCCGGCCCCGGGCGAAAGCGTCCACCCGGCCCCACCGGCCCGGGATGTCCAGCACCTCGATCCGCCCCATCCCCACCGGCAGCACCGGATCCACCGCCAGGTGCCCCTCGTGCGGCTCCAGGCCGAGCATGGTGCGCAGCAGCAGCAGCGGAGCACCCGTCGACCATGCCTGCGGGCTGCACGCCGTCGGATACTCGACCGGGAACCTGGTCTGCTCCCGTGGGTAGCCGCCGAACGCCTCCGGCAGCCGGCCGTCGAAGTAGGTGGCGGCGTCGAGGATGCCGTTGGCGATGGTCGCGGCCTCCTCGGCGAAGCCGTACCGGCGCAGTCCCCAGGCGATGAAGGAGTTGTCGAACGGCCAGATCGTGCCGTTGTGGTAGCCGATCGGGTTGTACCGCACCTCCCCCTCGGCGAGGGTGCGCACGCCCCAGCCGGTGAAGAGCCGGGGCCCGACCAGGTGGTGGGCGATCTTCTCGGCCCGGCCCTGGTCGACGATCCCGCTCCACAGCAGGTGCCCGATGTTGGAGCTGAGGATGTCGCACTGCCGGCCGGCCGGGTCCAGGGCCAACGCGTAGAACTCGCCGTCGGCGACCCACCAGTCCCGGTTGAACCGTTCCTTCAGCGCCGCCGCCTCCCGCTCCAGCCGGTCGGCGTACGCCGGGTCGCCCCAGAACTCGCGGGCCATCCGGGCGGCCCGCACCTTCGCGTCGTACGCGTAACCCTGCACCTCGCAGGTGGCCCGGGGGAACGGCGGCAACGTGCCGTCGGCGTACGAGATCGAGTCCCAGGAGTCCTTCCAGCACTGGTTCTCCAGGCCGGTGTCGGTGTTCCGCCGCTCGTACCAGATGTAGCCGTTGCCGACCAGGTCGGCGTAGTCGTCGATCCACTTCAGCGCGGCCCGGCACTCCCGTTCCAGCTCTCTGACCAGGGCTGCGTCGCCGCTCCACTTCTCGTACTCGTCGAGCAGGACCACGAAGAGCGGGGTGGCGTCCACCGAGCCGTAGTAGGGCGAGTGCGGCTGCTCCTCGAAGGCGGCCGTCTCGCCGTAGCGCATCTCGTGCAGGATCCGGCCGGGGTCCTCGTCCCGGAAGTCGTCGAACCGGACGCCCTGTAGCGCGGCCAGGATCCGCAGCGTGGTCTTGGACAGCTCCGGCGCGAACGGCAGCACCTGGAGGCAGGTCAGGATGCTGTCCCGGCCGAACATGGTCATGAACCAGGGCAGGCCGGCCGCCGGCAGGGTCTGACCGCCGAGCGACAGCGGCGCGAAGCGCAGCGCGGCCAGGTCGATCAGGCTGCGCTGGTAGGTGGCGGCCACCCGGCCGTGCTCACTGTTGACCTTGGGAGCCTTGGCGATCCACTCCTCCAGGTCGTGCTGGAGGGCGAGCCGCTCGGTGCCGTGCACGCTCAACCCCATCCGCAGGTCCCGACCGCCCGGGCCGACCGCGAAGGTCTGCACGTCGATGTCGGCCTCCCACTGCTCGTTCGGCTCCAGGTGCACCGAGTACGCGAAGCCGTTCTTGTCGTACCGGGCGGGCCGGGACGACGAGATGACCGTCTCCCGCCGGAAGTTGCCCCGCCGATAGCCCAGCCGCAGCCGATCCGACTCGACCTCGGTGTACAGCTCGCCCTTCTTGTTGAGGATCTCGTCCTTGACCTGGAACAGGTCGGCGAAGTCGGCGCCGGCGTCCATCCGGACCTCCAGGTCGACCGGCTGCTCGTCGTGGTTCAGAATGGTCAACTGCTCGCGGAAGCTACCGCCGACCGCGCGCTCCCGGATGATCGACAGCTTCGCGTCGACGTAGTGGGTGGCCATCCCCGGCACCAGGAAGAACCGCGCCTCGTAGTACTGCAGGTCGTCGTAGGAGAGGGCGTTGAGCCGTTCGCCGTTGACGGTGAGCACCCACCGGGACAGGAACCGGGTGTCGATGGAGAAGAGCCCGGTGGGCTCCGTCGGCGTCGCCTCGATGTCGCCGGTCTCCTCGGAGACGACGAAGGTGTTGCCGTCCAGGATCCGGATCGTGTTGCTCTGCGCCATCAGTGCACCTCCCTGCGGCAGAGCCGGCGCTGACCCTGGACGTCCGGCGAGCTGGGGAAGATCCGCTCGACCTGGACCACCAGCCGGGCGTCGCCGGTCACCGTCATGTCCCCGCGCAGCAGCGCGGCCAGGCCGTGCTCCCGGCCCCCGGCCAGCTCCTCGAACAGCGCCGGCGTCGTCCCGACGACCGTGTCCGCCTCCCGGTCCTCCTGGCTCACCGCCAGCTTTCCCCGATCGATCCGCAGCAGCCAGTGCGTGGTCTGCGCCCCCTCGTGCAGATCGAAGCGGAGCGTTCCGGTGGCCTTGTCCAGCAGGGGTTCGTACCCCTGTCGGTCCAGGCCCTCGAAGAACCTCGTGGTCGCGTCCACCATCGGGTCCTCTCCCCCCGTCGTCCCACCGTTGCGTACCCGCGAGGGGTCCCCGGCCGGCACGGCGTCAACCTCGCCCGGATCGGGTGAGTCGCCTCCGGCCCGGCCGGGGACGGACGACGCCGGCCCCCGGAAACCCGGGGGCCGGCGTCGCGTCGTCCGCGGCGGACGTCAGTTGTTGGGCTCGTCGGCGCTGATGTCCGCGAGCACCGACTGGGGTTCCCGCTCCACCGCGAGGTCACCCATCGACACCAGGCCGATCAACCGACCGTCGTCGATCACCGGCAGCCGGCGTACGGCGTAGGTGCGCATCAGGTCGGCGGCGGCCACGGCGTCGTCGTACTGGCTGACCGTGATCACGTCGCTGCTGGTGATCTGGTTCAGCGTGGTGCTGTTCGGGTTCCGGTCCTCGGCCACGCCCCGGACGGTGATGTCCCGGTCCGTGACGATGCCGATCACGTTGTCGCCGTCGGTCACCACCACGTCACCTATCGCGCTGTCCCGCATCTCCTGCGCCGCGGCGGTGAGCGTGTCGTTGCCGTCCATCGTCACCAACCGGGTCGTCATGAACTCTCCGACCGTTGTCATGGTGCTCCCCTCTCGGTGTCGGCACGGCCCGTCTACCCGCCGCTCCCGAGCAGGTAACCCCACCGTCGGCGCGGCCCGGGTGTGGTAGCGCCCCGGATCGCACCACCCGACCGCGCCGCCGCCGGTCCGGCGGGCGGGGCAGGCGGTCAGCCGCGTGGGGGCATGCCGTAGAGCCGCTCGACGTGCAGGCGCAGCACGAGCCGACGCTCGGCCACCATGGCCGTCCGGTAGTCGTCCCAGTCGGGGTGTTCGCCCTGCACCGCGCGGTACAGCTCGACCAGTTCCCCGACGGTGGGATCGTCCGGTCGCCCCGCCACCGGGGTCAGCTCGGCCCGCGCCTCGGCCACCGCGTACGCCCAGCCGTCATCGCTCGCGACGTGGAAGCTGGCCCGTGGGTCGCGGCGCAGGTTGGCGGTCTTCGCCCGCCCGTCGGTCACCGACACCCGGATCAGCCCGCGCGCCCGGTCGAAGGAGTAGACCACGGTGGAGAGCTGTGGCCGCCCGTCCCGTTTGTTGGTGGCCAGCACGCCGAGCCACCGGCCGGCGACGAGGTCGGTCAGGGCCTGCTGGGTCTGGTCGTCCGCCATGGTGTCCTCCGATTCGGCGTCGTACCGCCCCATCCCACCGCACCGGCGCCGCCCGCGCACTGCTTCGCGGGCGGCGCGTCGTCCGGCCGGGGGGTCGGTCAGCGGAGTTCGGCGGCGACCAGCTCGGCGAGCTGCACCGCGTTCAGCGCGGCGCCCTTGCGCAGGTTGTCGTTGGCGCAGAACAGCGCCAGCCCGTGCGCGACGGTCTCGTCGGCCCGGATCCGGCCGACGTAGGTCGGGTCCTGGCCGGCCGCCTCCAACGGGGTCGGTACGTCCGACAGTGCCACGCCGGGCGCGCCGGCGAGCAGTTCCCGGGCCCGCTGCGGGGTGACCGGCCGGGCGAACCGGGCGTTGATCTGCAACGAGTGGCCGGTGAACACGGGCACCCGTACGCAGGTGCCGGAGACTTTCAGCTCGGGGATCTCCAGGATCTTGCGGCTCTCGTTGCGCAGCTTCTGCTCCTCGTCGGTCTCGAACGAGCCGTCGTCGACGATCGAGCCGGCGAGCGGGAGCACGTTGAAGGCGATCGGCCGGGCGAACGAGCGCGGCGCGGGGAAGTCGACGGCCGTCCCGTCGAAGGCCAGGCCGGCGGCGTCCTCGGCGACCTTGCGCACCTGCTCGTCCAGCTCGGCGACGCCGGCCAGCCCGGCGCCGGAGACTGCCTGGTAGGTGGCGACGACCAGGCTGACCAGGCCGGCCTCGTCGTGCAGCGGGCGCAGCACCGGCATCGCGGCCATCGTGGTGCAGTTCGGGTTGGCGATCACGCCCTTGGGCCGGTCGGCGATCGCGTGCGGGTTGACCTCGGCGACGACCAGCGGCACCTGCGGGTCCATCCGGTACGCCGACGAGTTGTCGATGACCACCGCACCGGCGGCGGCGACCCGGGGGGCCAGCTCCTTCGCGGTGTCCTTGCCGGCGGAGAAGAGCACGATGTCCAGCCCGGCGTAGTCGGCGGTGGCCGCGTCCTCGACCGTCACCTCACCGTCCCGCCAGGGCAGGGTGCGCCCGGCCGACCGGGCCGAGGCGAACAACCGCACCTGCTCCGCCGGGAACTCGCGTTCCGCCAACACCTGCCGCATCACGCCACCGACCTGGCCGGTGGCCCCCACAATGCCGATCCTCATGCCCGCGAGGCTACCCAGCCCGGCGGCCTGAGCGGGAAGCCTTTCCCACCGCGCGGGCCGCCGGGCACCCGCCGGGCCGCCCCCGCCGGCCGCAAACCACCCGGCGGTACGCCCCGGCGGCGCGGAAGATCAGGCGTGCGCGGGCTGTCCGGCCGGAGCATCCGCGTGAGCGGCCCGAACGGCGGTGCCGGGGCGGCGCGACCGGAATCACACCGCCCCGTCCTCTCGACCGGCCACCTGGCCGCCGGCGCACCCGACCACCGACAGCTCAGCCGGCGTGGCCGGTCACCCCGTCGGCGCGGTCAGCCGACGTGGTCGGCGGCGTGGTCGGTCACCCCGTCGGCGTGGTCAGCCGGCGTGGCCGACCCCCGTCGACGTGGTCAGTCGGCGTGGTCGGTCACCTCGCCGAGGTCGGAGGCGACCAGCTCGTCCCGGATCAGCGCCGCGTCACCCTCGACGACCAGGGTGAGCGCCTCCGGGTGCAGGTGGGTGGCGGCGGCGGCGGAGACCTGCGCCACGTCGGCGGCGAGCAGCGACTCGCGCAGCCCCGCGTGGTAGTCGTCCGGCAGGTCGTGCACGACCAGGGTGGTCAGCGCCGAGGCGATCGCCCGGGGGCTCTGCAGCTCGACCGAGAGCTGGCCGGCCCGCCAGGAGCGGGCCACCGCCAGCTCGTCCTCGGTCACCCCGCCGACCTGGGTACGGCTGATCTCGCCGACCGCCTCCACCAGGGCCGGCGCGGTCACCGCGGTCTGCACCCCGGAGCTGACCGCGAACCGCCCGAACCGGCGGGACGAGGCGAAGTCGCCCCGGATCCCGTACGTGTAGCCACGCACCTCGCGGATCAGGTGGTTGAGCCGGGAGGTGAACGCCCCGCCGAGGACCGTGCCGGCGAGCGTCATCGGCACGTGGTCGGGGTGGGCGCGGTGCGGCGACGGGTGGCCCAGCCGCAGCGTGGACTGCACCGAGCCGGGCCGGTCGACCAGGATGATCCGCCGCCCGGCGGGCGGTGGCACCTCGATCGGGCCGCCCCGCTCGACCGGGCCCCCGCCGGTGCCGGCGAACGCCGCCGCGCCGAGCGCGTCCAGGTCGAGCCGGTCCAGGTCACCGGCGACGACCAGGGTGCCGGGACGGAGGAACCACTCGGAGTGGAAGACGGTGACGTCCTCCACGTCCAGGCCGGCCACCGACGCCGGGTCGCCGTACATCGGGCGGCCCCACCGGTTCTCGGCGCCGAACAGGTCGGCGCGGAGCACCGCGTCGGCGCGCGGGCCGGGGTTGGCCCAGTCCATCCGCAGCGCGGTGGCCTCGTCGTCGCGGACCCGGCGCACGTCGTCCGGGTCGAGCCGGGGCGTACGCACCGCCTCGGCGAGCAGCCCCACCGCCGCGCCCAGCCGGTCCACCGGCACCTGGACGCTGACCTGGAACGAGTCCCAGTCCAGCCCGGTCACCAGCTCGGTGCCGAGCCCCTCCACGGCCAGCGCGAAGGTGGTGGCGTCCCGCTGCGCGGTGCCCTCCTCCAGCGCCTTGGCCAGCACCGCGCCGAGCCCCTCCTTGCCCACCGGCTCCCGCCCGGCACCGGCGTCGAGCAGCAGCACCGCGACGGCGAGGTTCTGACCGGGCAGGTGCGCGGCGACCACCCGGCCACCGGCGACGTCCCGCCGGACCACCGTCGGGAAGCGGTACGGGCGGGCGGTGCCCGGGCCGGGACGGGCGGCGATCAGCGTCATGGGGTCTCCTCCGGCAGGTAGGTCAGGGTCACCCGGTCGGCGGCGCCGAGGACGTCGGCGGCCAGCTCGGCGATCTGCTCGGCGGTCACCGACAGCCAGGCGGGCAGTCGCTCGGCGGTCCGCGCCGGGTCGCCGAACTGGGTGGCGTACCGGCCGAGGACGTCGGCCCGACCGTCGACCGTGGACATCTGCCGCCACCAGGCGGTGCTCAGCAGCGCCTTGGCCCGGTCCAGCTCGGCGGCGGTGACCGGCACGGTGGCGAGTTCGTCGACCACCTCGGCGACCCCGGCGGCGAGCCGCTCGGCGGTCACCCCGGGGCGGGCGGTGGCGGTGGCGATCAGCGGCGCCGGGGCGTGCGCCAGGTCCACCCCGTACGCCCCGACCAGGTCGGGCTGGGCCAGCCGTTCCCCGTCGGCGAGCCGCTGGTAGAGCCGGCTGCCCCGGCCGCTGCCGAGGACCGTGGCGGCCACCGTCGCCACGTCGTACCCGAGGGTGCCGAACGGGTGGGTGCGGTGCGCGACGTAGACCCGGGGGGCGGGCACCTCGGCGGTGACCGTCTCGACGGCGGGCCGGCCGGTGGCCGGGACGGCGCGGCCGTCCGGCGCGGCGGGGATGTCACCGCGGGCGGGGATCGCGCCGAAGTACTTGTCGGCCAGGGCGAAGACCTCGGCGGGTACGGCGTCGCCGGCCACCGTGAGCACGGCGTTGTCCGGCGCGTAGTAGGTCTGGTGGAACGCCTGGAAGGTGGCCAGGTCGGCGGCGTTCAGGTCGGCCATCGAACCGATCGTCGCGTGGTGGTACGGGTGCCCCGGCGGGTAGAGCAACGGGAGCAGCCGCAGCCAGGCGTCGCCGTACGGGACGTTCTCGTAGCGCTGCCGGCGCTCGTTCTTCACCACGTCCCGCTGGTTGTCCAGGGTCTCCTGGGTCAGCGCGGGCACCAGGCCGCCCATCCGGTCGGCCTCCAGCCAGAGGGCCAGTTCCAGGTGCTCGGCCGGGACGGTCTCGAAGTAGTTCGTCCGGTCCGGGTTGGTGGTGGCGTTGAGCGAGCCGCCGGAGCCCTGGATCAGTTTCATGTGCTCGGTCTTGGCGACGTTGACGGAGCCCTCGAACATCAGGTGCTCGAAGAGGTGGGCGAAACCGGTCTGTCCCGCCGGCTCGTGACGGGAACCCACGTCGTACCAGAGGTTGACCGCGACCGCCGGGGCGGTGCGGTCCTCGCTCACCACCACGCGCAGGCCGTTGTCCAGTCGGGTGGTCTCGATGGGCCAGGGGTAACCGCTGTCGGGCATGACCCGACGCTATCCGATCTCCGCAGCGGAGCGGGGACGTGTCGTCGTCCGACGCCACGCGGCGGATGTCGACGGGGCCGCCGTCGCCGACCGCCGACCGCCGCCGACCCCGGGCCGGGGGCGGGGCGGGGCGGGGCCGGGGCGGCGCGGGGCGGGGGCCGGGGCGGCGCGGGGCGGGGCGGGGGCCGGGGCGGCGCGGGGCGGGGCGGGGGCCGGGGCGGGGCGGGGCGGGGGCGGCGCGGACCGAGTGGGGCGTCCGCGCCGGCACTCAACGGGGTGTGGGGTCGGTTCGGTCCAGGGTCGGGGTCGGTTCAGTCCGGGGGTTCGATCGGGGTGACGGTCTGCTCGGACGTCCGGTGCTCCAGCACCGCGTCCGGGGCGGCGTTCCGGTCGGCCTCCCGGAGGTCGGACTCGGCGAGGATCGCCGCGGCCTGCGCCTGCGGGTCGTCACTGCCGACCGCCGCCTCCTCGGGCAGCAGGTGGGCCCGGGACGCCACCCGTTCCTGGTCGCTCTGTTCGCGCGTCATGCGGATGTCGTACCCCGCCGGCACCCCCGCCACGCCACAAGATCGCCCGCGCCCACGGACGATAGGAATCGCCAGCGCCGCCCCGGTATGGGAATCGCCCGCGCCCGCCCGCAGTGTGGACCCGCGACTGCCCGCGCCATAGGCAAGATCACGCTCGAACATGGAAGTAGTGGCCTCCCCGCGAACCGGAGGCCACTACTTCCTGGATCGAGCACGATCATGGACGGGACACCCCCGCCCGCGACGCCCAGGCATGAGACCGCGACGGCCCACCCGGACCGCGACAGCCCACCCGGGACCTCGACAGCCCACCCCAACCGCGGCAGCCAGGCACCGGAACGGAACGGCCAGGCACCGGACCCGGACAGCCCGCACGGGACACCCGTCCGGACCGCCCGCCCCCACCCCCACCCGGGACGGCGCGGGAGCCGGCCGGAGGTCAGCGGAACGGGCCGCGTACCTCGTAGGTGATGCCGCCGGAGGAGGAGCCGGCGGTGCCGCGCTGCGACGAGAAGTAGAGCCGGCTGCCGTCCGGTGAGAACGCCGGCCCGGTGATCTCCGACGCGGACTGTCCGGTGAGCCGGACGAACGGCGTGACCACGGCGGTCGGCGTGATCAGGTTGATCTCCATGTTGCCGCCGTCCTCGGCGACGTAGAGGTCGCCGGAGCGGGAGCCGGTGATGTTGTCGACCCCGGTCAGCGGGGCGGTCCCGCCGGTCACCAGGGAGTCGTCGTACGCGAGGTCGATCCGCTGGTTGACCGCGTCGTACGCCCAGACCCGGTTGTCGCCCTTGGTGGTGAACCAGCAGGTGCCGTCGGCGTACCAGCAGCCCTCGCCGCCGTTGAACTTCTTCGCGCCGGAGACCTGGCTGCGGGTCACGGTCGGCGAGCCGTCCGGGTCGGGCACCTGGGCCCAGCTCACCGGGCCGCTGGTGGCGGTGCCGGCGACCAGCACCTCCAGGGTGCCGGCGGAGAGGTCGCCCCAGACGGTGGGCCGGAACCGGTAGAAGCAGCCGCTGGTCTCGTCCTCGGTCAGGTAGATCACCTTGCGGACCGGGTCGGCCGCCGCCGCCTCGTGCTTGAACCGGCCCAGCGCCGGCCGCTGCACCGCGCCGGTGCCGCCCTGCGGGTACGTCTCGTAGACGAAGCCGCGCGTGACCTCCTCGCAGGAGAGCCAGGTCCCCCACGGAGTGGCGCCACCCGCGCAGTTCTGGTTGGTGCCGGACAGGATCCGGTACGCCGTGGCGACGGTGCCGTCCGCGTTGAACCGGACCGCCGACGCCCCGCCACCGGGGGTGATCTCGGAGTTGGAGACGTAGATCCAGCCGGTGCCGGCCGGGAAGCAGGCTCCGCCGTCGGGCGCGTCGTGCCAGGCGTACGAGGTGCCCGGCACGACCTGCCGGGAGCGGGCGATCACCCGGCTGGTGAAGCCGGCGGGGAGCTGGACGCCGTTGGCGTCGGCGGTGCCGAGCGGTCCGTACGGGCCGACGCCGGGTTGGGCCGGGGCGGCCAGTGCCGCGCCGGACCAGAGGCTGCCGGCGAAGGCGGCGGCCCCACCGGCGACGGTGGCGCGCAGGACGGTACGACGGTCCATTCGGACACCTCCGGGGGAAGCGGTTGGTGGCGACGACGTTACCGCTGGTAGCATCGATGAACGTGAACATCGGGCGAGAGTTTCCGGACGACCCGGTGAGCCCCACCCGTCCGGTCGGGTACGCTTGCCGGCGTGACGCGCACGTATCGATGGTTTAGGCAGCCGGCTGCGGAGCCGGTGACCTCGCCATGAGCTGACGTCACCGCGTTTCGAGCCGGCCGGGCAGGAGCTTGAGCTTCCTGCCCTTCTGTTTACGAGCAGCCGGCTCGACCCGGGCACCGGCCCCGGGGCACGGTCGGCGAAAGGACAAGCCACCGTGACGAACCCGGAGAACGGCGCGGTCATCGACCAACGGATCGACCGCGTCGTACCCCTCACCACCCCCGCCCTGCTCCTGCACGAGCTACCCCTGGACGCCTCGCTCACCTCGGCCGTGCTGGCCGGCCGGCGGGCGGTCGGCCGGGTGCTGGACCGCGCCGACGACCGCCTGCTGGTGGTGGTCGGCCCGTGCTCGGTGCACGACCCGGCGGCGGCCCTGGAGTACGCCCACCGGCTGCGCGAGGCCGCCGACCGGCACGCCGGGGACCTGCTGGTGGTGATGCGGGTCTACTTCGAGAAGCCGCGCTCCACGGTCGGTTGGAAGGGCCTGATCAACGACCCGGCGCTGGACGGCTCCGGCGACGTGAACACCGGCCTGCGGACCGCCCGCGCGCTGCTGCGTGACGTGGTCCGGCTGGGGCTGCCGGTGGGCTGCGAGTTCCTCGACCCGATCACCCCGCAGTACATCGCCGACACGGTGGCCTGGGGCGCGATCGGCGCCCGGACGGTGGAGAGCCAGGTGCACCGGCAGCTCGCCTCCGGCCTGTCCATGCCGATCGGCATGAAGAACCGTCCGGACGGCAGCATCGCCACCGCGGTGGACGCGATCCGGGCTGCCGAGGTGCCGCACGTCTTCCCCGGCATCGACGTCTCCGGCACCCCGGCGATCATGCACACCCGGGGCAACGCCGACGGTCACCTGGTGCTGCGCGGCGGCGGTGGCCGGCCGAACTACGACGCCGAGTCGGTGGCCGGGGCGCTGGACCTGCTGCGCGCGGCGGGGCTGCCGGAGCGGCTGGTGGTCGACGCCAGCCACGCCAACAGCGGCAAGGACCACCGTAACCAGCCGAGGGTGGCGGCCGACGTGGCCGGGCAGCTCGCCGCCGGGCAGCGCGGCATCGTCGGCATCATGCTGGAGAGCTTCCTGCTGGAGGGGCGGCAGGACCTCGACCCCACCCGCGCGCTCACCTACGGCCGGTCCGTCACCGACGCCTGCATCGGCTGGGACACCACCGCCGAGGTGCTGGCGCACCTCGCCGCCGCCGTCCGGACCCGAAGGGCCACCCTGCCGACCCCCGCCTGAGGGGTTTGACCGTTTCGGCCGGGGGTAGCTGGCGGGGTGACCGACGACGCACCCGTGACCGAGCAGCCGGACACCCGGCCGATCGACGAACTGTTGGACGAGATCTACCACGGCCAGGAACGGATCAGCCAGGCCGACATCTACCGCCGGGCGGTCAGCGCGGATCTCCCGGCGGAGCTGCTCACCCGGATCGCCGCGCTCCCCGAGGGCGAGTACGCGGTGGACGAGGCGGCCGACCTGCTGTGCGGGTCGGCGGGCTGAGACGCGGGCGGTTCCCGGCGAGAGGAGATCGAGATGTCGCACCACGAGGAGCACCACGAGAGGCTGCCGTCCCTCGGCCAACCCGCCGAGGGGCAGGACACCCTCCCCGAACCGGACTTCGCCGACGAACACGACCGGACCGCGGTCGACCGCGACATCGTCACCGGCGCGGACGACGACGAGCGGGAGCCGGAGGCGTCACGCGGCTGGGCGGGCGAGGACCACGGGACCACCCCCACCTGACCGGGCCGACGGGTAAGGGGCCGGCGGACACGATCCGCCGGCCCCTTGCGCGTACGGGTCACTTCCCGTCGTGGTGCCTGCCCTCGGCGGCCTGCTGGGCCACCGCGTACCCCATCTGGAGGAAGTCGGACGCGGCGACGGCGGTCAGCGCGGTCGCCACCAGCCGGGTCAGCCGGGGGGCCAGCACGAGGCCGCCGGTGAGCCCGGTGGCCACCCAGACGGCCAGGCAGAACGGGCAGCTCAGCAGCTCACCGATGGCGTGCCGGGTGGAGCTGCCCTGGTCGCGGACCTGCTCCATCACCTCGCCACTGCCGATCGGGCGGTCGTAGCGGGTGAAGGGTGCCCGCAGCGGGCTGGTGATCGCGTCCTTGGAGAGCAGCCGGCTCAGCTTGTGGGTGGCGACGGCGAGCAGCACCACGTCGGCCGGGGCCGGCCGGTCCGGCACCGGCCGGCCGGTCGCCTTCACCAGCGCGGCGATGGACGCGGTCACCCCGGCGTAGGTGCCCATCGCCGCCAGGTAGCCGCCCAGCGGCCGGTGTTCGTGCGGCGCGTACGCCTGGCGCAGCCGCGCCACCTTCTGCTTCAGGCCACTGTCGGTCACCGGGTCTCCTCGTTCGTCGTTCACGGGTGGTCAGCGGCGGCGCTCAGCCCGCGGTCAGGTTCTCGGCGACCTCGCGTTCGAGGTTGACCAGTGACTCCTCGGCCAGCCCGTCGACGGATCCGGCGGGCAGCCTCAGCCGGACCCGGGACCCGCCGGTGTTCCCCGGCTCCACCCGCAGCTCGGCCGGGCCGGTGGTGCTGTTCCAGCGGGCCAGCAGTTCCCCGTCGACCCGGGCCGGTGTCCCGCCGCCGGCGCGCAACTCCTCGGGCAGCCAGGCGTCGGCCCGGTCGGGGTCGGTGGCGGTGTTGAACACCACCTCCGGCGGCGCGGACATGCCCCGCTCGGCGTACCCGCCCATCAGACGTCCCGCAGCCGGCTCGGGTCGACCTCGCGTCCCGGGTGCCGGGCCAGGTACTCGGTCTCCAGTTCGGCGGTGCGCCGCAGGTGGTTGGCGAGCGCCGAGTCGGCGGCGTGCCGCAGCGTGTCGAGCCGGGTGCGGTGCAGGCTGCGCAGCTCGCGGATCAGGTCCTCGTCGGCGAGTTCGGCCGGGTCCACCCCGAGCAGCTCGCCGTCGACCTCGGTGACCGTGGTCTGCGCGTGGGCGTGGTCACCGTCCCACTCGGTCACCCGCTGCTCCGGACTGGCGTCGCCGGGCCGGCGTACTGATTCGGTCATGTCGCCCCCCTCGGGTTCGGCTGGGCTGGCGTCTAGACGGTTGCCCAGCCGGCGTGTCACCAAACCCTCCGACGGCGTGGCTACGACGCCGCGTCGGAGACGCCGGGCGGTCCCGGTACCCTCGACGGCATGAAGCGGCTCTGGACACGGGCGTGGATCGCCCGCCATGTGGCCATGGTCGTGCTGGTGGCGGGTTTCCTGGCGCTGGGCTGGTGGCAGATCAGCCGGGCCGCCTCGGGCAACACGCTGAGCTGGGCGTACGCGGTGGAGTGGCCGATCTTCGCCGGCTTCGTGGTCTTCGTCTGGTGGCGTGAGGTACGGCACACGCTGCGCGGGCCGGAGGCCGCCGGGCCGGAGCGGGCCGACCCGCCGGACGGGGTGGTCGCCGCCGCGCCGTCACCGGGCACCCCGGCGGTACGCCGTCCGGTGCGGGTCGCCCGGGTCCCGGCCGCCCCGCCGGCCGGGTCGGACGACGCCGACCTGGCCGCATACAACCACTACCTGACATGGTTGAACGCCAACCCGGGCGCGAGGCCCGGTGACTATCCCGGCTGAGGCCGGTCGGAAGGACGGACGACGGTGGGCGGAGCCCTTACCCGGTACCGCGTGATCGCCTGGATCGTGGGCGTGGCGCTGGCCGTGCTGGTGCTGATCGGCATGCCGCTGAAGTACGCGTTCGACGAGCCGGCCGTGGTGGCGGTCGTCGGCACCGCGCACGGCTGGCTCTACATGCTCTACCTGGCCGCCACCTTCGACCTGGGGCGGCGGGTGAACTGGCCGCTGAAGCGGATGCTGCTGGTGATGCTCGCCGGCACGGTGCCGTTCGTGTCGTTCGTGGCGGAGCGCAGGGTGACCCGCGAGTTGTCGGCCGAGCGCCCGCGTACCCCGGAGCCGGTCACCCTCTGACGGTCGGCCGCCAGTGGTCGGCCCCGGCCGGCGGGTCGTCGGCGCCGGCGTACCGGTGCAGCTCGCGGGCCCGGCGCACGGCTTGGACGACCTGGTCGAACTGCGCCCGGTCGTCGCTGCCGAACAGCAGCAGCTCGGTGCCCTGACAGTGTCCGTGCAGCTCGTGGGCGGGGGGTCGCCACCGGTCCCCGGCGAGTACCAGCAGCGCCGGCAGCAGGCACACCGCGCCCAGCGCCAGGTACGCCCCGGCGGTGAGCCGTGCCAGCCCACCGGTGAAGCCGAGCAGGACCCCGGCCGCGCCGACGAGCACCGCGCTGACCACCACGGCGCGGACCGCGAGCCGGTCGTGCGGCCCACGGCCGGTGCGCAGGTGGGTGAGGTCGGCGACGGCGAAGCTGCGCCGGCCGACGGTGAACCGTTCGGTGGTCACCACGATCCCGGGCCGGGCGTAGAGGAGCGTGGTCGATCGGGACCAACGCGGCGGTCGGGTGGTGGCGCGGTCTGCCTGCACGGCGTCCTCCCAGGGCCGGCGACACCGGGTGCTCCCACCGCGACGCCCCTGCGTCCGGCGGGATTCCCGGCTGGGGCTCCATTCTGTTGCCGGTGGGCCACCGCCGCGGGCCGATTTCCGACAGATCCGGCGAGCACGACCTCCCTTCTTCGTCGGCATCTAGCCACCATTTCGGTTTTGTCCGTCGTTTCTCCCCCGATTGCCGTCGGTATCCGCCTGGAACGACGAATCAGACCTTCTTCACCAAGCACCCAATCGACGGCGACACGCCGAAGCGATGCCTCACGGATAGTCATCAGTAGCCGTGGCACTTCCTACCTCTTTGCCAACATTCGCCCCTGCTTCATCTGCGGATGACTCCCGTCACACGTTAGGTTGAGGGGCCGACCCGGTAAGCCGCCGTCCATCCGGACGACCCCGGGCCGGTGTCACCGGAGCCGCGAGCACCCCCCGGTGACCGGTGGGAGAGGAGCCTTCCGCTCTTGTCGTCCTTACGGATGCTGCTGCGCACCCTCGCGGTCGCCGGCCTGTCGGCCGCGCTGATCGCCCCGTCGGCGCCCGTCCGGGCCGAACCCTCGGTCGCCGACCTGACCGCGCGGATCGAGAGGTCCTCGGCGGAGCTGGAACGGATCGTCGAGTCGTACAACAAGCTCAACGAGGAGATCAAGACGAACCAGGCCAGCGCCGCCGAGCTGCACGCGCGGATCGGCCCGCTGGAGGCCCAGGCCGCCCGGAGCCGCGCCGAGGTGGGTCGGATCGCCGCCACGGCGTACAAGACCGGCGGGTTGCGGACGGCCGAGGCGGTCCTCGACCCGGCCGGCGGCTCGCTGGTGGACCGGCTGGGCACCCTCGACCGGCTCACCCGGCAGCGCCAGCAGCAGATCGACGGCTACACCGCCGACCAGCGGGCCCTGCTCGACGAGAAGGGCCGGCTGGACGCCACGCTGGTCCGGCAGGGCGCCCAGTCCCGGGCGATGGCCAGGACCAAGAAGCGGATCGAGCAGGACCTGGCGAACCTGTACGACCTGCGCCGGGCGGCGTACGGCCGGGCCACCGAGGCCCCGGCGGCCACGCCGGCCCGCTCCGCACCCGCCGCCGCCGCGCCGGCCGTCTCCGGCAGCGCCGGCACCGCCGTGCGGTACGCGTACGGGGCGATCGGCCGGCCGTACGTCTGGGGCGCCGAGGGTCCGGGCGGCTACGACTGCTCGGGCCTGACCCTCGCCGCCTGGCGGGCGGCCGGGAAGTCGCTGCCGCACAACGCGGCGATGCAGTGGGACGCCACCTCCCGGGTCAGCCGCAGCGCGCTGCGCCCCGGCGACCTGGTCTTCTACTCCGGGCTGGGGCACGTCGCCCTGTACGTCGGCGGCGGGCAGGTGATCGACGCGCCGAGCGCCGGCCGCAACGTGCTCAAGCGGGACATGAACATGATGAGCATCGCCGGCTACGGCCGGGTCGGCTGATCCACCCGGCGCGGACGGGGCCTGCGCGGAACCGGCGAACGGCCGGCGTCCCCCTATCGGACGCCGGCCGTTCGCCGTCATTGATACCAGGTCAGACGGCCTGTGGCCGCTTCACGGACCCGGGTCGGGCGGCCGGTGGCCGCTCCGCACGACCCACCCGGTCAGGCCGCCTGCAACCCCTCGGCCCGGGCCAGCTCGCGGAGCCGGCCGAGGGCCTGGATCTCCAGTTGACGGATCCGCTCCCGGGAGAGCGAGAAGCGCGACGCGACCTCGGTCAGCGAGTGCTCCCGCCCGTCCTCCAGGCCGTACCGGGCCCGCATGATGCCGGCGGACCGGTCGTCGAGGTGGTTGAGCAGGCCCTCGATGCGCTGCCGCTCCAGGCCGGTGAGGACGATGTCCTCCGGCGACGGGGCGTCGCTGTCGGCGACCAGGTCGCCCAGGTTGGTGTCACCGTCGTCGCCCACCGGAGTGTCCAGCGACACGGTGTCCTGCGACCAGCGGACCAGCTCGTTGACCCGCTCGACGGTGACGCCGAGGGCCGTCGCGATCTGCTCCGGCTCCGGGTCGCCGCCCAGCTCGCGGGTGAGCTGCCGGGCCACGTTGCGCATCCGGTTGACGTCCTCGACCAGGTGCACGGGCAGCCGCACCGTCCGCTCCTGCTGGGCGATCGCCCGGCTGATGGCCTGACGGATCCACCAGGTGGCGTAGGTGGAGAACTTGTAGCCGCGCTCGTAGTCGAACTTCTCGACCGCGCGCACCAGGCCGGTGTTGCCCTCCTGGATCAGGTCCAGCATGGGCATCCCGGACCGCACGTAGCGGCGGGCGATCGAGACGACCAACCGCAGGTTGGCCCGGATGAAGAGGTCCTTCGCCCGCTCCCCCTCGACGACCAGACGCTCCAGGTCGTCCCGGTCGACGCCGGCGGGGACGCGGTCCTCACCGAGCAGGTGCTCGGCGTAGAGGCCGGCCTCGATCGCCTTGGAGAGATCGACCTCCTTGGCGGCGTCCAGCAGTGGCGTCCGGGAGATCTCGTGAAGGTAGACGCCGACCAGGTCACGCTCCTCGGCGACCTCGTCGGTTCGCATGCCGATGTTCTTGTCCACGGTGTCCACGGTCCCCTCGCTCGCGCCGGTTGCCCGGTTCCTTGCCATCCCCACGTCCATCAGCCCCTCCCCCGCAACTTCCCGCCGTGCCCTCGGTGCTGACACCTGCACAACAGTTGAGACGTGTCGGGGATTCCATGTCGTGAGTCGAAAGTGTCACGAATGCCTGAGTAAGAGCTGAAAGCACGGTCCACGTTTGCTGTCAGCGACCCGTCGGGGGTGCACCGATGGGCACCACGATCGCCGCTGGTGGGACGGGGTGCCGTCAGCCGTTCGACGGCATCGCATCATTGCGATTCCCAAGAACACAGCGATCCTCGTCACCGGCCGGCTGCGATCCTGGTCACTGCCAGATACGCGCCGGTGGACCGGTCGGTTCATCCATGCGTGCTGGATTACCCCACGCCCTGGACAACAATCCGTGGCGTGGTGGACGTCCCGGCTACACCGTGTCTCCCGTCACGCCCGGCCGGCGCGACCCGGCCGGCGACCGGCGGCGGGTCAGGAGGCGAGCAGGGCGATCGCGCCCCGGACCTGGTGCGCGGAGCGGGCCAGGGCGGCCCGGGCGGCGCTGACCCCGGCCCCGGACACCAGGGAGACGAGGGCGGTCTTCAAGTCGCCGTCGGCCTCGTGCAGGGCCCCCCGGGAGACCTCCTCGGAGCAGCCGGTCGCCTCCACCAGGATCGAGATCATGCGGCCCCGAAGCTTGGCGTTGGTGGCCACCATGTCGATCATGAGGTTCGAGTAGACCCGGCCGAGACGCACCATCACCGCCGTGGAGAAGGTGTTCAGCACCAGCTTCTGCGCGGTGCCCGCCTTCATCCGGGTCGACCCGGTGACCACCTCGGGTCCGGTGTCCACCCCGATGAACACGTCGACCGAGGACGCGGCACCGGCCTCCGGATTGGCGCACAGCAGCACCGTCGAGGCGTCCCCCTCCCGGGCGGCGTCGAGTGCCCCGAGGACGTACGGGGTGCGACCGCTGGCCGCCAGCCCGACCACCAGGTCGCCCGCCCGGACGCACTCGGCGGCGTCGGCCGCCCCGCCGCGACGATCGTCCTCGGCGTCCTCGACGGCCCGCCACATCGCGTCCGGACCGCCGGCCAGGTGGGCGCAGAACCAGTCACCCGGGGAGTTGAAGGTGGGGGCCAGTTCGGCGGCGTCGATCACCCCGAGCCGGCCGGAGGTGCCGGCCCCGAAGTAGTGCACCCGGTGCCCGCCACGCAGGGCGGCCACCGCGAGGTCGACGGTCGCGGCGATCTCGTCCAGCACGGCGGCCACCGCGGCCGGCACCCGGCGGTCGGCGTCGTTGATGACGGTGAGCACGTCCCGGGTCGACATCAGGTCGAGGTCGACGCTGTGCGGGTTGCGCCGTTCGGTGGGGGCGCCGACCCGGACCACGGGACGCAGGTCGACCACGCCCTCGGTCCCCCGCTGCTCCACCACGCCGTCCGGCTCGACCCGGCCGGCGGTCACGAGCGCCTCCGGCCGCCGCCGACCCGGTGTGTCCGGACCGCCTCGGCGGTGACCTCCAGTGCCTTGCGGGCCCGGGCCCGGTTCCGGGCGGCCACCCCGACGAAGAGGCAGTCCACGACGGTGAGCTGGGCCAGCCGGCTGGCCATCGCGCCCGAGCGGTACGTCGTCTCCCGGGCGGCGGTGGTGAGCACGAAGTCGGCGACCTCGGTGATCGGCGACCGGGGGAAGTTGGTCAGCGCGACGGTGGCGGCGCCCCGCGACCGGGCCTGTTCGAGCACCTCGATCACGTCGGAGGTGGTGCCGGTGTGCGAGATGCCGACTGCCACGTCGCCCCTGCCGAGCAGCGCGGCGGAGGTCAACGCGGTGTGCACGTCCGGGAAGTAGAAGGCGGTGCGGCCGATGCGGTGCAGCTTCTGCTGGAAGTCGGAGGCGACGAAGCCGCTGGCCCCGGCGCCGTAGACGTCGATCCGGCCGGCCCCGACGATCGCCTCGACCACCTGCTCGCAGACCGCCGGGTCGAGCTGCTCGGCGGTCTCTTCCACGGCCCGGGCGTCGTTGAACGCGATGGTGGCGATGATCTGGGCCAGGTCGGCGCCGGGCGGGATGTCGCCACCGACCACCCGGGCGTCCGGCGGCTCGACCCGGCGGGCCGCCTCGGCGGCGAGCCGGATCCGGAGCTGCGGGTAGCCGTCCATGCCGACCGACCGGCAGAACCGGATGACGGTGGCCTCGGAGGTCTCGGCGGCGGTGGCGAGGTCGGTGATGGTCCGCCGGGCGGCGTCGGCGGGGTCGGCGACGACCAGCCGGGCGACCCGCTGCTCGGCGGGGGACAGCGACGGGAGCAGGCCGCTGATGTGGACGATCAGCCCACCCGGCTCGTGACTCGCAGAAATCTTCGTACTCTTCGCCACGGATGAAACTTACTTTCACGAGCCGCGAGCGTCAACCATGACCACGCGGATCCGACAGAAGTATCCCCCGCCCGGGGGACCGTTCCGGCACAGAGTGCCATTCCCGCAGCCTGACCCGCCTCGGCCGGTCCGGTGGAATCGGCCACGCTACGGTGTGCCCATGGCGGAGCGAAGCGTCCTGGTCACCGGCGGAACGGGTGGGCTCGGCCCCGCGGTCGTCTCCGCCTTCCGCCAGACCGGCTGGCGGGTGGTCGTACCGCGGCGGGAGAGCGCGACCGGGCCGGAGCCGGCGGCGGCCGGACCGGACCGGCCGGTCGCGGACCTGATGGACCCGGCCGGCGTGGCCCGCGCGGTGGCGGTCGCCGCCGGCGACCCGGCCGCGCCGCTGCGCGCCGTGGTCAACCTGGTCGGCGGGTACGCCGACGGCGGCCGGGTGCACGAGACGCCGGTCGAGGAGTTCGAACGGATGCTCGCGCTCAACCTGCGCCCGACCTATTTGGTCACCCAGGCGGCGCTGCCGCACCTGGTGGCGGCCGGCGGCGGCGCGGTGGTCTGCGTGTCGTCCCGGGCCGCGCTCGCCCCCTTCCCCGGCGCGGCCGGGTACGTCACCGCCAAGGCGGCCGTGCTGGCCTTCGCCAACGCCGTGGCGGTGGAGTACCGGGCGTCCGGGGTGCGCTGCAACACCGTGCTGCCCAGCGTGATCGACACCCCGGCCAACCGGGCCGCCCAGCCCGACGCCGACCACCACCGCTGGGTCACCCCCGCCGAGATCGCCCCGGTGATCCGGTTCCTCGCCTCCGACGAGTCCGCCCCGACCAGCGGGGCGTCGGTGCCGGTCTACGGGCGGGCCTGAGCCGCCACCGGTTCCCGGGGCGTCCGCCCGTCGTCGGGGGCGACCGGGCCGGTGTCGTCCGGTGGGTCGGTGGCCGGCGGACCCGCCTCCTCCGGCGGCAGCCAGTCCGCCAGGTGGGCCCGGATCCGCCGGGACACCTCGTCCGGCGCGCCTCCCGCGTCGACCACGACGAACGTCGGGTACTCGGGCAGCGTCCGGTACGCGGTGTCCGCGGCGGTCAGCCAGCCCATCGTCTCGTGGTCCTCGCCGCGTCGCTCGATCCGCCGGTACGCCTCCCTCGGGTCGACGGTGAGCAGGAAGGTGACCTGGGGCGGCGGGAAGACCCGGTAACCGGCCCGGGCCAGCCGCTCCCAGCGTTGCCCGCCGTGCGCCCGGATGCTGGCGTACTGGCAGGCGGAGTAGCGGTCCATCACCGCGGTACGGCCGGTCACCAGGCAGCTCAGCAGGGCGGCGGCGATGGCCAGCCAGCGCAGCACGGACTCCACGGCGAGCGTCCCGTTCCGGCCCACCAGGAGCTGCGCGTCGGGGCGGCCCAGCCGGTGGGCGACCCGCCCGAGCCAGCGCCGGCCGCCGGCGTTGCGGTGGTAGGTGGCCGGCAGTCCGGCCGCGGTGAGCGCGTCGGCGAGCCGGTGCGCCTGGGTGGTCTTGCCCGAGCCGTCGATGCCGATCAGGGCGATCCGGCGCAGTCGGGTCCCGCCGCCGGTCGCCCGCAGTGATCTGACCACCCTCCACAGGCTATCCGACCCGCGCCCACCGGCGGCCCGTTTGATCACGTTGCTGCCCCGATGACCGGGCCGGGTGGTCGTCGAGGTGTGGGCGGGCGGACCACCGGGTACGCAACGTCATTTCCAACCGCCTGCCCACGACGGGAGAGACCAGATGGCCGAGCGCGGGGACGCCAGCCTCCTGCACACCCTCAAGCGGGTCGCCGCCGTGCTCAAGCAGAACGAGATCCCCTTCGCGCTCGGCGGCAGCTTCGCCGTCTACGCGCACGGCGGGCACTCCAGCGAGCACGACGTGGACTTCCTGCTGCCCGAGGCGGACGTCGAACGGGCCCTGGAAGCGCTCACCGCCGAGGGCTTCACCGCCGAGCATCCGCCGGAGGACTGGCTGGTCAAGGTCTACGACGAGGGACGGATGGTGGACCTGATCCACCGGCCGGTGGAGACCCCGGTGACCCAGGAGACCCTGACCGACACCATGATCCGCCCGGTGGACGCCATCCACATGCCGGTGCTGTCGGCCACCCGGCTGATGGTGCACAAGCTGCTCAGCTTCTCGCAGCACTACTGCGACTTCGCCCGCGGCCTGCCGCTGGCCCGCTCGCTGCGCGAACAGATCGACTGGGAACGGGTACGGAAGGAGACGCAGCACTCGCCGTACGCCGAGGCGTTCCTGATGCTGCTGGACCGGCTCGACGTGGTCCCGTACGGGGGCACGCCGGTGCCGTACGCCCGCACCCCCGAGGGGAAGGAGACACCGTGACCGAACACCGCGCCGGCCCGCCCGACGAGTACGTCGAGGCGGAGATCCACCGGCTGTTGGCCGAGGACCCGGCCGTCGCCGAGCAGGGCATCACCGTGGTCCGCCGGGACCGCGGCCTGGTGCTCTACGGCGAGGTGGAGAGCCCGCACCGGCGGGAGGAGATCCTGCGCCGGGTCGCCGAGCGGTTCCCGGACGAACCGATCACCAGCGACATCGGCGTGATCCGGACCCAGGCGCCCACCCAGGTCGAGGAGCTGCCGTGAGGGGGAGCCGATGATCCGGATCGCCGCCGTCGGCGACGTCCACCTGGACCAGGACGTGGTGGGCCGGTTCCGGCCGGCCCTGGAGGAGTTGCCGGACTGCGCCGACGTGCTGCTGCTCGCCGGCGACCTGACCCGGCACGGCACCGAGTCCGAGGCCCGCTGCGTCGCGCAGGAGTTCGGCGACCTCGGGGTGCCGGTGATCACCGTGCTCGGCAACCACGACCACCAGTGCGACCAGGTGCCGCAGGTGGTCAAGGTGCTCTCCGACGCCGGGATCACCGTGCTGGAGGGGACCGGCACGGTGCTGGAGTGCGCCGGCGGCCGGCTCGGCGTGGCCGGGGTGAAGGGCTTCGGCGGCGGGTTCGCCGGGCGGTGCGCCAGTGACTTCGGCGAGCCGGAGATGAAGGCGTTCGTCCGGACCACCAACGAGAGCGCGGAGGCGCTGGAGAAGGCGCTGCGCGGGCTCGACTGCGATCTGCTGGTCGCGCTGACCCACTACTCCCCCGTGCCGGACACCCTGGCCGGGGAGCCGCTGGAGATCTACCCGTTCCTCGGGTCGTACCAGCTCGGCCAGGCGATCGACTCGGCACCGACCGCGCTCGCCCTGCACGGGCACGCGCACGCCGGCACCGAACGGGGCACCACCCCGGGCGGGGTGCGGGTGCGCAACGTCGCCCACCCGGTCATCAAGCAGGCGTACAGCGTCTTCCACCTGGGAGATCATTCCGACTGAGAAGCAGGTTTTCGGGATCGGCGGGCCGGGTAATCAGCAACCATGGAGCTGATTCTCTGGATTCTCGCAGTCGTACTCGTGGTCGCCGGCATCCTCGCGCTGTTCCGCCGGCAGATCCTGTGGGGCATCGTCCTCATCGTGGTCGGCCTCCTGGTCGGCCCGGGTGGTGTCAGCATCTTCAGTTGACGCCGGTTCACCTCACCGGACCCGCCGGGGTCGTCGACCCCGGGACCTCCGTCCTCCCAGACCGGAGCGTCCCGGCGTCGACGACCCCGGCGTCGTGCTGCCGCGAGTGGGAGCGCGCCCACGCAGGGTGAGTGGGTTTCGGGATTGTTACCGGGCCGTGTCCAGCAGGGGGTGGACCGATCGTATTGCAAGCGCTTACATGTGGGGACGACTCATCGGACCGGCGCCGGGTTCCCCCACCCGTGGGCGCGCCGGCAAGGAAGGAGAACGGCATGGCGTTTGCCAGATCACGCCAGGCTCTCGCGATCGCCGGCGTGCTGGGGCTGGCGCTCGGCGCCACCGCCTGCGGCACCGGCAACGACAAGAAGAGCAGCAACGCGGGCTCCGCGGAATGCGCGGCATATGAGAAGTACGGCGACAACGACGGCAAGAAGGTCACGATCTACTCGTCGATCCGGGACATCGAGGCCGACCGCCTCGCGCAGTCCTGGAAGCCGTTCGAGGACTGCACCGGCATCAAGATCGACCACGAGGGCTCCGGCGAGTTCGAGGCCCAGCTCGGCGTCCGTGTCGACGGTGGCAACGCCCCCGACCTCGCCTTCATCCCGCAGCCGGGTCTGCTCAAGCGGTTCGTCGACTCCGGCAAGCTGAAGCCGGCCGGCGCCGCGACCAAGACCGAGGCCGAGGCCAACTACTCCCCCGACTGGCTGAAGTACAGCACCGTCAACGGCCAGTTCTACGGCGCCCCGCTGGGCTCGAACGTCAAGTCGTTCGTCTGGTACTCGCCGAAGACCTTCAAGGAGAAGGGCTGGCAGGTCCCCACCACCTGGGACGACCTGATCAAGCTCAGCGACACGATCGCGGCCAGCGGCACCAAGCCGTGGTGCGCCGGCATCGAGTCCGGTGACGCCACCGGCTGGCCGGCCACCGACTGGATCGAGGACGTGCTGCTGCGTACGGGCGGCCCCGATGTCTACGACCAGTGGACCACCCACGGCATCCCGTTCAACGACCCGCAGGTCGCCGACGCGCTCAACCGTGCCGGCACCATCCTCAAGAACGAGAAGTACGTCAACGGCGGCTTCGGCGGCGTGAAGAGCATCGCCACCACCTCCTTCCAGGAGGCCGGCACGCCGATCACCGCCGGCAAGTGCGCCCTGCACCGGCAGGCGTCCTTCTACGCCAACCAGTGGCCGCAGGGCACCAAGGTGGCCGAGGACGGCGACATCTTCGCGTTCTACTTCCCGGCCATCGACCCGGCCAAGGGCAAGCCGGTGCTGGGCGGCGGCGAGTTCGTCGCGGCCTTCGCCGACCGTCCCGAGGTCCAGGCGGTGCAGACCTACCTGGCCTCCGGCGAGTACGCCAACAGCCGCGCCAAGATCGGCGACTGGGTGTCGGCCAACAAGAAGCTCGACCTGGCCAACGTGCCGAACCCGGTCGACAAGCTCTCCGTCCAGATCCTCCAGGACGAGAAGACGGTCTTCCGTTTCGACGGCTCCGACCTGATGCCGGCCGCCGTCGGGGCGGGCACCTTCTGGAAGGGCATGGTCGACTGGATCAACGGCAAGGACACCGCGACGGTGCTGAACGGCATCGAGAGCAGCTGGAAGTGATCTGAGACGGTGGCCCGGTCCGCGACAGCGGACCGGGCCACCGTCGGATACCGAACCCTTGAGGGAGGGTCGATGGAGTTCGACTTCGCGGAGGAACAGCCAAAGTTCCTCATGCTGATGTACGGGCTGATCGCTTTCGTCGCGGTGGTGGGCGGTCTGCTCCTGCTCCTCGACGTGGTGCCGGCCTGGTTCGCCCGCCGTCGGGAGGCGCAACTCATCGCCGCCTCGACGGGCGGTGCCCCGCTGCCCCGCCGACGCAAGCCGAGGGAGGGGCTCTTCGCGCTCTTCTTCCTGCTGCCGACGCTGCTGCTGCTCACCATCGGGCTGGTGGTGCCGGCGATCCGCACCACGCTGCTCTCCTTCATGGACGCCGGTGGCGACAACTGGGTGGGGCTGCGCAACTACGGCTGGATGTTCTCCGAGGACTCGATCGTCCGGGTCTTGATCAACACGCTGATCTGGGTGCTGCTGGTGCCGCTGGTGGCCACCTCGTTCGGCCTGCTCTACGCGGTCATGGTGGACAAGGCCCGGTTCGAGGCCGTCGCCAAGTCGCTGATCTTCCTGCCGATGGCGATCTCGTTCGTCGGCGCCAGCATCATCTGGAAGTTCGTCTACGCGTACCGGAGCGAGGACCAGGAACAGATCGGTCTGCTCAACCAGATCATGGTCAGCCTCGGCGGCGAGCCCAAGCAGTGGCTGCTCGAATCGCCGCTGAACACCTTCCTGCTCATCGTCATCATGGTCTGGATCCAGGCCGGCTTCGCCATGGTGGTGCTCTCCGCCGCGATCAAGGCGATCCCGGCGGACATCGTGGAGGCGGCCCGCCTCGACGGGGTCAGCCCGTGGCAGATGTTCTGGCAGATCACCATGCCGAGCATCCGGCCGGCGCTGATCGTGGTGGTGGTGACCCTGTCGATCGCCACGCTCAAGGTCTTCGACATCGTCCGGACCGCCACCAACGGCAACTACGACACCAGCGTGATCGCCAACGAGATGTACAACCAGGCGTTCCGGTACGGCCAGAACGGGCAGGGCTCGGCGCTGGCGGTCTTCCTCTTCGTCCTGGTCATCCCGATCGTGATCTACCAGATCCGTAACCTGCGTCAGCAGCGGGAGGGCTGAGATGACCACCGCCACGCCCACCGTCGGAGCCGGCGCCCAGGCCACCGGGCCGACCACCGTCGCCGGCCGGGTCCGCAAGCGGCTCAACAGCCGCACCGCCACCCTGGTCTCGATCGTCATCGCGCTGCTCTGGACGATCCCGACCTTCGGCCTCTTCGTCTCCTCGTTCCGGCCGGCGGCCGAGATCAAGTCCACCGGCTGGTGGACGGCCTTCACCGACCCGCAGTTCACCCTGGAGAACTACCAGGACGTGCTCTTCGGGTCCTCCTCGTCGTCGGGCCAACTGGCCAGCTACTTCATCAACTCGCTGGCCATCACCATCCCGTCGGTGCTGTTCCCGCTGGCCTTCGCGGCGCTGGCCGCGTACGCGCTGGCCTGGATCAACTTCCGTGGACGGGACTGGCTCTACATCGCGATCTTCGCGATGCAGATCGTGCCGTTGCAGATGGCCCTGGTGCCGCTGCTGAAGTTCTTCTCCACCGGCGTCACCGTCGGCGGCGTCACGCTGATGCCGGCCTGGGACCTGGTCGACGAGCAGAAGTTCGCCCAGGTGTGGTTCGCGCACACCTGCTTCGCCCTGCCCTTCGCGGTGTTCCTGCTGCACAACTTCATCGCGCAGCTCCCCCGGGACCTGATGGAGGCGGCCCGGGTCGACGGGGCCACCCACCCGAAGATCTTCCGCACCATCGTCCTGCCGCTGATCACCCCGGCGCTGGCGGCGTTCGGCATCTTCCAGTTCCTCTGGGTCTGGAACGACCTGCTGGTCGCGCTGATCTTCGCCGGTGGCGGCAGCGAGACCGCCCCGCTCACCGTCCGGCTGGCCGAGATGGCCGGCACCCGGGGCAACGAGTGGCAGCGGCTCACCTCCGGCGCGTTCGTCTCGATCGTCGTACCGCTGGTCGTGTTCCTGTCGCTCCAGCGTTACTTCGTACGGGGTCTGCTCGCCGGCAGCGTCAAGGGCTGACGTCCTCCCGCCGCCGCCCGGTCCACCGGGCGGCGGCGGAGGTCGGGCGCGGAGCGGGGGAACGACACCGTGACGAGGATCGATGACGTGGCCCGGCTCGCCGGGGTCTCCACCGCCACCGTCTCCCGGGCGCTGCGCGGCCTACCGACGGTCTCGGCCGCGACCCGCCGCCGGGTGCTCGCCGCCGCCGAACAGCTCCAGTACGCGGTGTCGCCGAGCGCCTCCCGGCTGGCCGGCGGCCGGACCGGCACGGTGGCCGTGGTGGTCCCCCGGATCACCCGCTGGTTCTTCGGCACCGTGGTGGAGGCGGTCGAGGACTTCCTCCACCAGGCCGGCTACGACCTGCTGCTCTACAACCTCGGCGGGCGCGAGCAGATCCGGCAACGGGTGCTGCGCACCGCCAACCTGCACAAGCGGGTGGACGCGATCATGCTGGTGGCCACCCCGCTGCGATCGGCCGACCTGACCGCCCTGGCCGCGCTGGACCTGCCCGGCATCACCATCAGCTCCGGCAGCACCGTGCCCGGCTGGCCCTGCGTCCGGATCGACGACGTGGCGGCGGCCCGGACGGCCACCCGGCACCTGCTCGATCTCGGCCACCGCCGGATCGCGCACATCTCCGGCGACCCGGACGACGAGCTGGCCTACACCACCCACCTGGACCGCCGCCGGGGCTACCGGGAGGCGCTGCGCGCGGCGGGGATCCGCCCCGACCCGAGCCTGGACATGGAGTCCCAGTTCACCATCGACGGCGGCAACCGGGCCACCACCGAGCTGCTGGCCCGGGGGGAGCCGCCGACCGCGATCTTCGCTGCCTGTGACGAGATCGCGATGGGCGCGATGACCGCGTTGCGCGACGCCGGGCTGCGGGTGCCGCAGGACGTCAGCGTGATCGGCGTGGACGACCACGACCTGTCCGGCGTACTCGGGCTGAGCACCATCGCCCAGCCCGCCGCCGAGCAGGGCCGGCTCGCCGCCCGGCTGCTGCTCGACCCGCTGGGCGCCCACGCCGCCGACCCGTACGGCGACCGGGTGCCCGTTTCGCGCGGGGCCGGCGATGGACCGCCGAGCCCGCCGGTGATCCTGCCCACTCGGCTGGTGGTGCGTGAGTCGACCGCGCCACCGCGGGCACACTGAACGGACTCGACCGCCCGGCGCGGCACGCCGGCGACCTCTCGACACGGCTCGACACGCCCGACACGGCTCGACACAGGGAGAAGGCTCTGAACACCGACGCGAGGCAGCAGGAACAGTCCGCGGGCGTGGCCCCCGGCTGGTGGACCGAAGCCGTCATCTACCAGATCTACCCGCGTTCCTTCGCCGACTCCGACGGCGACGGCATCGGTGACCTGCCCGGCATCACCGCCCGGCTCGGTCACCTCGCCGAGCTGGGTGTCGACGCGGTCTGGCTGTCGCCGTTCTACCCGTCGCCACAGGCCGACGCCGGCTACGACGTGGCCGACTACCGGGACGTCGACCCGCTCTTCGGCAGCCTGGCGGACGCGGACACGCTGATCGCCCAGGCCCGGGCCAGGGGCCTGCGGGTCATCGTCGACCTGGTGCCCAACCACAGCTCGTCGGCGCACCGATGGTTCCGGGCCGCCGTCACCGCTGCCCCCGGCAGCCCGGAGCGGGCCCGGTACGTCTTCCGCGATGGCCTCGGCCCGGACGGCGCCCAGCCCCCGAACGACTGGCAGAGCGTCTTCGGCGGTCCGGCCTGGACCCGGACCACCGACCCGGACGGCCGGCCCGGCCAGTGGTACCTGCACCTGTTCGACACCGGCCAGCCGGACCTCAACTGGGACAACCCCGAGGTACGCGCCGAGTTCCTGGACGTGCTCCGGTTCTGGCTGGACCGGGGCGTCGACGGCTTCCGGGTGGACGTGGCGCACGGCCTGGTCAAGCAGGCCGACCTGGCCGACTGGGAGGAGCCGCAGGAGATCCTCTCCGGCAACGAGGTGGACAAGCCCCGGCCGCCGATGTGGGACCAGGACGGCGTGCACGAGGTCTACCGGGACTGGCGTCGGGTGCTGGATTCCTACGACGGGGAGCGGATCCTGGTCGCCGAGGCGTGGGTGGAGCCGGCCGAGCGGCTGGCCCGCTACGTCCGCCCGGACGAGATGCACCAGGCGTTCAACTTCGAGTACCTGCTCGCCTCCTGGACCGCGCCCGCCCAGTACGCGGTGATCACCCGCTCGTTGGCGGCCACCGACGCGGTCGGCGCCCCCACCACCTGGGTGCTCTCCAACCACGACGTCGTCCGGCACGCCTCCCGGCTGGGGCTGCCGCTGGGCGGGGGCCGACCCAACGGCATCGGCATCGGCGACCCACAGCCGGACGCCGCGCTGGGCCTGCGCCGGGCCCGGGCGGCCACCCTGCTGATGCTGGCCCTGCCCGGCTCGGCCTACCTCTACCAGGGTGAGGAGTTGGGGCTGCCGGAGCACACCACGCTGCCCGACGAGGCCCGGCAGGACCCGACCTGGGCGCGCAGCGGCCACACCCAACGCGGCCGGGACGGCTGCCGGGTGCCGATCCCGTGGGAGGCCGACGCCCCGTCGTACGGCTTCGGCCCGACCGACGCCAGTTGGCTGCCGCAGCCACCGGTCTGGGCCGAGTACGCCCTGGACCGGCAGCAGGGGGTGCCCGGCTCGACGTACGAGACGTACCGGACCGCGTTGCGGCTGCGCCGCGAGCACGGGCTGGGCCGGGGCACGCTGGCCTGGCTCTCCTCCGGCGACGAGGTGCTGACCTTCCGCAACGCCGGGCTGACCGTACTGACCAACTTCGGCGACACCCCGGTGCCGCCGCCGGCCGGGGAGGTGCTGCACAGCAGCGCGCCGCTGGACCCCGACGGCCGGGTGCCCACCGACGTGACGGTCTGGGTCCGCCACTGACCCACCCATGCCCGATCGACCCCGACGCCCGCCGGTGCCGTCCTCCGACGCCCGGCGGGCGTCCCCGTCCACCCAGCGTCCCGTCCACCCGGGGCCGGCAGGCTGCTGGGGCACCACCGCCCGCGCGGCAGCGGCTACCAGGCTGCCCCCGGTCAGCGCGAGTCAGCGCCGTCCGATACAGGACAGCGCGAGGTGGCGTCGGGCCACGATGGGGCAGCGGGCCAGGATGGGGCGGCCGGCCGGGATGGGCTGTCAGAGGTGGTCGGCGCGGCGGTGCAGCAGGTCGTGCACGGCCGCGATGTCGCGGGGCGAGGTGCGCGAGGCGAGCCAGTACATCAACCCGGTCGGGATGAAGAAGAGCTGGAAGGCGGCGAGCCCGACGGCGAAGTTCAGCGGCGGCGGGAAGGCCGCCCGCAGGGCGTGGAAGGCCACCCCCACCAGCCCGTTGCCGGCCGCCCGACCGATCCCGTTGACCAGGTTGCCCAGGCTGTACACGGTGCCCCGGTGTTCCGGCGGGTTCACGTCGGCGATCAGGGCGAACCAGTTCGGCGAGTTCGCCGAGGTCAGCGCCAGCGCGACCAGGGCGGTGAGCAGGCTCAGCCCGACCGTCGGCTCGGTCACCACGCTGGCCAGCACCGCGCCGACCACCGCACCGGTGCCGCCGCCGTCGGGCACGTCGATGCGGATCGGGACGAAGAACAGCACCAGGTAGAACGGCAGCGCCGCGAGGATGCCCACCGCCGCGACCAGGGCCCGGCCCCTCGGGTTACGGCGTTGCAGCGCGTCGCCGGCCAGCCCGCCGAAGATCGAGAACACCCCGCCGAGCTGGAACAGGGTGGCGAAGACGCTGCCCACCACGACCGCCGTCGCCGCCGAGTAGCCCTGGGCCTGCGCCCGCTCGGCGAAGAGCACCGGCAGCCACACCAGCGAGCCGAACGCCGCCTGTGCGGTGATGCCCTGGAGGATCAGCCACCGGTTGGTCCGCCGGGCCAGGATCCGGGGCAGGTCGGCCCGGGTGATCCGGTAGTCGTAGTCGGCGCCCGCGTCGATCGCCCCGGCCAACTCCGGCTCGCTCTGCCCACGCCGGATGTCGTACGTGAAGAGGTAGGCCGTGGTGGCCGCCAGGCCGACCACGGTGAGCAGCAGGAACGGACGTCGCCAGTCGGTGGCGCCGAGGAGCCCCCCGAGGAGGGTGCCGGCCAGGGTGCCGACCCCCTGGGACAGCCCCCAGAAGCTCATCACCAGCCCCCGCCGCCGGGGCGAGATCAGGTCGGTCACCACGGAGAACCCGACCGACCCGACCGCGCCCAGCCCGACCGCGGCGACCAACTGCGCGGCGAGGAACGTCGGGAAGCCCTGGGCGAGCGCGCTGCCCCCGGTGCCGGCCGCCCAGACCAGGGTGCCCACCATCAGCAACGGCTTGCGGTTCGTCCGGTCGCCGACGTAGGCCCAGGCCACCGCGGCGACCGCGCTGACCAGGAAACTGCCGGCGGTGACCAGGCCGAGCGACCGCTGCGGTACGCCCAGCGCCCCGGAGATCGGCCCGTAGAGCGGCGGCACCAGGCCGATCGCCACGTTGTCCAGCGAGGCGAGCACCACGAACACCACCACGCTGTAGAAGCGGTGCGCCGCGTTTCCGCGCCGGGAGATCCTGGTGCCGGTCATGCCCGGCAGCCAACCAGGTGCGGATCACGGACCGGTGACGGCCCCCCGTCGGTCAGGTCACCGCCCGTCCGCACCGACCCGGTCGAGGGTGTGCTCCCGGGCCAGGGCGTACCGCTGCCGGACGGCGGGGACGGGCTCCGCCGCGTACTCCTCGGTGTCGCCGACGGTCCAGGTGGGTGGCGTCGCCCCGCCCAGGGCGACCCAGGCGGCCTGGCGGGCCGCGCCGTCGGCGACGTACTCCCCGGGCGGGGGTACCACCACCGGCCGGCCGAAGACCTGCGGCGCGATCCGGCGGACCGCCGCCGAGCGGGCCCCACCGCCGACCAGGATCACCCGCTCGACCGTGGCCCCCTGCGCGGTCAGCGCGTCGAGGCCGTCGGCCAACGCGCAGAGCATCCCCTCCACCGCCGCCCGGGCCAGGTGGGCCGGGGTGGCGGTACGCAGGGTGAGACCGTGCACGGCACCGGTGGCGGTCGGCCGGTCCGGGGTCCGCTCTCCCTCCAGGTAGGGGACCATGACCAGGCCGTCCGCGCCGGGCGGGGCGCTCAGCGCCAGCTCGGACAACTCGTCCAGGCCGACCCCGAGCATCGCCGCCGCCGCGTCGAGCACCCGGGCCGCGTTGAGCGTGCAGACCAGCGGCAGGAACCGGCCGGTCGCGTCGGCGAACCCGGCGACCGCTCCCCCCGGGTCGGCGGCCGGCTTGTCGGTGACCGCGAACACCGTGCCGGAGGTGCCGATCGAGACGACCACGTCGCCCGGTCCCGCCCCGACCCCCAGCGCGGCGGCGGCGTTGTCCCCGGTGCCGGGGCCGAGCAGGATGCCCCCGGCACCGGTGCCGAGCAGGGCGTTCCCACCCGGGTCCAGCACCCCGGCCGGGTCGGCCGGGCCGAGCACCGTGGGCACCCCGACGACCCGGCCGAACGCCCGTTCCAGCAGGTCGGGGCGGTACTGCCCGGTCGCCGGGGACCAGTAGCCGGTGCCGCTGGCGTCGCCCCGGTCGGTGCGCAGCGCGTCCAGGCCGGGTGCGCCGGCCAGCCGCCAGGTCAGCCAGTCGTGCGGCAGGCAGACCGCGGCGACCCGGGCGGCATGCTCCGGTTCGTGCCGGGCCAGCCAGCGCAGCTTGGTGGCGGTGAAGCTGGCCACCGGGACCAGACCGACCGCGTCGGCCCAGAACCGGCGGCCGACCTCCCCGCCACCGGCCTCGGCGATCAGGTCGTGGGCGGCGTCGGCAGAGCGGGTGTCGTTCCACAGCAGCGCCGGCCGGACCACCTCACCCGACTCGTCCAGGCAGACCATGCCGTGCTGCTGGCCGCCGACCGAGACGGCCGCCACGTCGGCCAGCCCGCCGGCCGCCTCGACGGCGGCCAGCAGGGCGTCCCACCAGGCTCGTGGGTCGACCTCGGTGCCGTCCGGGTGCGGCGCGCGGCCCGCGCGGACCAGCGCGCCGGTCTGCGCGTCCCGGACGACCACCTTGCAGGACTGGGTGGACGAGTCCACCCCGGCGACGAGCGGCATGGCGGCCCGCCTCAGCGCGCGCCGAGCAGGTGCTCGACGGCGAGCTGGTTGAGCCGGACGAAGCCGAAGCCCCGCGCGGCCGTGCCGTCCACGTCGAACTCCTCGTACGCGGACCGGTCGGCGAGCAGGTCGGCGTAGCTCTCCCCCGGGTTCAGCGTCGGGGTGGCCAGGTCGGCGACCTTGCTGGCGGCCAGCGCGTCGGCCACCTCCGGGTCGGCCCGGAAGGCCGCCGCCCGCTCCTTGAGCAGCAGGTAGGTGCGCATGTTGGCCTCGGCCGACGCCCACACCCCGGCGATGTCCTCGGTGCGCGAGGGCTTGTAGTCGAAGTGCCGGGGGCCGTCGTACGCCGGGCCGCCGTCGGGGCCGCCGTTCTCCAGCAGGTCGACCAGGGCGAACGCGTTCATCAGGTCACCGTGGCCGAAGACCAGGTCCTGGTCGTACTTGATGCCCCGCTGGCCGTTGAGGTCGAGGTGGAAGAGCTTGCCCTGCCAGAGCGCCTGGGCGATGCCGTGGGCGTAGTTGAGGCCGGCCATCTGCTCGTGCCCGACCTCCGGGTTCAGGCCGACCATCTCGGGCCGGGCCAGGCCGGAGATGAACGCCAGGGCGTGCCCGACGGTGGGGAGCAGGATGTCGCCGCGCGGCTCGTTCGGCTTGGGCTCGATGGCGAACCGCAGGTCGTAGCCCTGGTCCAGCACGTACTGGCAGAGCAGGTCGACGGCCTCGCGGTAGCGGTCCAGCGCGGCGCGGATGTCCTTGGCCACGTCGTACTCGGAACCCTCCCGGCCACCCCACATGACGAAGGTGCGGGCACCCAGCTCGGCGGCGAGGTCGACGTTGCGCAGCACCTTGCGCAGCGCGTAGCGGCGGACGTCACGGTCGTTGCTGGTGAAGCCGCCGTCCTTGAAGACCGGGTGGGTGAAGAGGTTGGTGGTGACCATCGGCACGACCAGGCCGGTCTCGTCGAGCGCCTTGCGGAACCGGGCGAGCTGGGCCTCCCGGGCGGCGTTGTCCGCGCCGAACGGGATCAGGTCGTCGTCGTGGAAGGTGATGCCGTACGCGCCCAGCTCGGCGAGGCGGTGCACGGCCTCCACCGCGTCCAGCTCCGGACGGGTGGCGTCGCCGAACGGATCGCGGGCCTGCCAGCCCACCGTCCAGAGCCCGAAGGAGAACTTGTCGGCAGGGGTGGGACGGGGTGCCATGGCAGACCTCCGGTGATGGTGGTGTGTCGTGCGCAATTTGTTCAGTGGTTGAATTAAATGACCGGGCTGTGGCACTGTCAAGAGGTGACCGACACCCGTACCGCTGGCGCGGTCCGGCAGGGCAGCCTGCGCGAACTCAACCTCGCCGTGGTGCTGCGCCGGATCGCCGCCGCCGACCGGCCCCCCTCGCGGGCCGAGATCGCCGCCGACACCGGCCTGACCAGGGCCACCGTGTCGGCGGTCGTCGACGATCTGATCGCCGGACGGCTGGTCTGCGAGGCCGACCCCGCGCCCCGCAGCGGCGCCGGCCGCCCCGCGCGCGGGTTGCTGCTCGGCGGCGCCGGCCCGGCCGGGCTCGGGTTGGAGATCAACGTCGACTACCTGGCCGCCTGCGTGGTCGACCTGGCCGGCGCGGTCCGGCACCACGAGGTACGCCGGGTCGACCTGCGCCCGCTCTCCCCCGCCGACGCGCTCACCGGGCTGGTCGGGCTGGCCGGGCGGGCCCGCGCCGCCGCCGTCCGGGACGGACTCACCCTGGCCGGGGCGACCCTGGCCGTGCCGGGCCTGGTCGACGCCCACGGGCTGGTCCGGCTCGCGCCCAACCTGGGCTGGCGGGAGGTCGACGTGCCGGCCCTGCTCGCCGGCCACCCCGCGCTCACCGACCCGGTCGACGGGGTGCCGCCGCTGGTGGTGGAGAACGAGGCGAACCTCGCCGCGCTGGGCGAGCTGCACGCCCGCCCGGACGGCCCGGAGAGCTTCCTGCACGTCTCCGGCGAGATCGGCATCGGCGCCGGGATCGTGCTCGACGGGGCACTGTTCCGGGGCGCCCGGGGCTGGAGCGGCGAGCTGGGCCACGTACCGGTGGATCCGGCCGGGCCCACCTGCCGGTGCGGCGCCCGGGGCTGCCTGGAGACGTACGCCGGTCAGGAGGCCGTGCTGGCGGCGGCCGGGCTGGCCGGCGCGGACCTGCCCGCGGACACCGCCGCCCGGCGGCTGGCCGACCTGGCCACCGCCGGCGACCCGGCGGCGCTGGCCGCGCTGCGGGCCGCCGGCACCGCCCTCGGGGTGGCCGTCTCCGGGGTGGTGAACCTGCTCGACCTGGACACCGTCGTGCTCGGTGGCGGGTACGCGACCCTCGCCCCGTGGCTGCGCCCGCCGGTGCTGGCCGAACTCGCCGACCGGGTACTGACCGCCGGGTGGTCCCCGGTGACGGTCCGCCCGGCGGCGCTCGGCGCCGAGTCGGCGGCCGTCGGCGGGGCCGGTTCGGTGGTACGCCGGATCATCGCCCGACCGTCCGGTTGGCTGTCCCGGGCGGGGTGACCCGTCAGGCCGAGCGGGCCACCGGCTCGGCGGAGGACCCGACCCAGGCGGTCGGGGACGCCGACGGCCACCCGGCCACCGGCTCGGCCGGCCGCTCCCCCGCGCGGGCCACCCGGTCGAACTCCCCGATGCCGCGCAGCAGCGCCTGCCGTCCCTCGTCGGTCATCCCGGCCAGCACGTCGGCGAGCCGCTGCCGGCGGTCCCGGCGCAGCTCGGCGAGGAGCCGGCGGGCCTCCGGGGTCAGGTGCAGGGCGATCTCCCGCCGGTCGAGCCGGCCGGGCTCCCGTTCGAGCATGCCGGCGGCGACCAGCCGGTCGCAGAGCCGGCTCGCCGAGGAGAGCAGCATGTCCAGCAGCGTGGCGAGCCGGCGCAGGTTGATCCCGTCGTACCGCTCCACCACCATGACCGCCCGCAACTGGGCGCCGGAGAGCCGACTGGTGGTCCGCTCCCGCGCCGCCTCCCACACGGAGAGCAGGGCAGCCGCCGCGGTGTCCAACTCGGCGGCCATACTCACGTCTGGTCCGCGAGGACCGCTTTCTTCGGCCATGGTGGGCACGAGACTACCCGCGTACCTGCGGGTCTGCCCCTGTCAGGAGGGTGTGACGATGAACGGACCGGAGGACCTGGCCCGGCGGGTGCTGACCGAGGCACCGGCCGACCTCCTGCTGGACCGGCTCGCCGCCGAGCTCGCCAGCGGCTACGGCGTCACGGAGGCGGAGCTGTACCAGGTCGACTACCGGCTCTCGGTGCTGCTGCCACTGGGCGACGGCGAGCCGCTGACCGGGCCGGGCCACCCGGCCTGGCGCAGCTTCGACCACCAGGAGCCGGTGATCGCCGACGGCACCGGCTGGTTCCCGGTCGGGATGCGCGGCGAGCGGCGTGGTGTGCTGCGACTGTCCCCGGTGCCGACGGACCGGGCCGTCGTCGAGGAGCTGACCCGGGTCGGCACCGCCCTCGGGCACGAGTTGGCCGCCGTCAGCGCCGGCACGGACGTGTACCGGGCCTCCCGCCGGGCCCGCCGGCTCACCCTCGCCGCCGAGATGCAGTGGGACCTGCTGCCCGGCCGCAGCCGGATCCGCCCCTCGTTCAGCCTCGCCGGCCAGCTCGAACCGGCGTACGCGGTGCGCGGGGACAGCTTCGACTGGTCCGACGACGGCCACCGGCTCTGGCTGTCGACGATCAACGGGAGCGGCGAGGGGGTGGCCGCCTCGTTGCTCACCTCGCTGGCCACCCACGCGCTGCGCAACGCCCGCCGGGGTGGGCTCGCCCTGGCCGACCAGGCCGCCCTCGCCGACCAGGCGATCTACGCCCTGCACCGGGGCGAGCAGCACCTCTCCGCCCTGATCATGGAGCTGGACCTGGCCGCCGGCGTGCTGACCGTGGTGGACGCCGGGTCGCCCCGGCTGGTGCTGCTGCGCGACGGCGAGGTCAGCGAGCGGGTGCTGGAGAAGCAGTTCCCGCTGGGCATGTTCGACGGCACGGACTACCAGCAGCAGAGCTTCGAGCTGCGCCGTGGCGACCGGCTCTTCGTGGTCAGCGACGGCGTGGTCGACGCCACCGGCCAGAACGTCCGGTACGGGGAGACCGCGCTGGACCGGTTCCTGCGTCGTACCACCCCGATGGAGCCGCTGGACGCCGTCCGCTCGCTCCTCGGCGACCTGCGCGCCTTCGTCGCCGGTGACCTGGTCGACGACGCGGTGGTGGTCTGCCTGGACTGGACCGGCCCGCAGCCGTGAGCCCCGGGCGCGGGGTCAGTAGGCTCCGCGCCCCCGCAGCACCGCGCCGAACGTCTTCCACAGGATGGTCAGGTCGGCGGCGAGCGACCAGTTCTCCACGTAGTAGAGGTCCAGCCGGATGCCGTCCTCCCAGCTCAGGTCGGACCGGCCGCTGACCTGCCAGAGCCCGGTCATGCCCGGCTTGACCAGCAGCCGACGGGCCACGTCGCCGTCGTAGCGGGCCACCTCGGAGGGCAGCGGCGGCCGGGGGCCGACCAGGCTCATCTGGCCGAGCAGCACGTTGACCAGTTGGGGCAGTTCGTCCAGGGACCACTTGCGCAGCAGCCGCCCGACCCGGGTCACCCGCGGGTCGTCGCGCATCTTGAACATCAGGCCGTCGGTCTCGTTGCGGGCGGCCAGCTCGGCGAGGAGGGCGTCGGCGTTCACCACCATCGTGCGGAACTTCAGCACCCCGAACTCCCGGCCGCCCTGCCCGACCCGGGTCTGCCGGAACAGCACCGGCCCCCGGCTGTCCAGCCGGATCGCCAGCGAGATCACCGCCACCAGCGGCAGCAGCAGCGCCAGCGCCACCGCGGCGGCGGACCGGTCGACGAACTCCTTGACCAGCTTGCGGGCGCCCCGGAACTCGGGTGCCTCGACGTGGATCAGGGGCAGCCCGGCGACCGGCCGGGTGTGGATGCGCGGGCCGGCCACGTCGGTCAGGGCGGGGGCGACGACCAGGTCGACGCCGGTGCCCTCAAGCTGCCAGCCCAGCCGGCGCAGCCGGGTGGCGGTCAGCTCGCCGGACGCGGTGACCGCGACGGTGTCCGCGCCGATCGCGGTGGCCGCCTCGGGGATGCCGCGCAGGGAACCCACCACCGGCACGTCGCTGAGCCGCTGCGGCACCGGCGCGAGCAGCGCGTCGGGAATGCACGCGCCGACCACGTGGTAGCCGGCGTACGGCTCGCGGCGCAGCGTGTGCACGAGTTCCAGCACGTGTGCGGTGTCGCCGACGACGAGCACCCGGCGGGACCAGCCGGCGCCCCGGCAGCGGGCCCGGTGCAACGCCTTGCGGGCGGCGAACCGGGTGACCTCCAGCCCCACCGTGCCGACGGCGAAGGAGATGCCGAGGAAGCCCCGGGACACCCCGACCTCGAAGATGTAGCCGGCGATGGCGATGGCACCGGCCAGCCGCAGGCTCGCCCCGCTGACCCGCCGGTACTCGTCGGCCCCGTAGCCGAGCACCCGGTCGTCGTAGCAGCGCATGGCCCGCAGCGAGACCAGCCAGACGACCACCAGGGCCGGCGCCACCAGCACGTACGGGATCTCGGAGCCGCGCGGCACCGCGTCGCCGAACCGGGCGGCGTAACCGGCGAGGACGGCGAACGACAGCACGGTGCTGTCCAGTACCACCAGGATCCGCACGTAGCCGCGCTGGTCGGCGCGGGCTCGGGTGCCCGTCGGGCGGCGACCCGGCCCCGCGGACGGGGTACGGACGGGCGTGGACAGCGTCGCCGAGGTCACCCAGTCTCCCCACATCGCACTGGTCGGCCCCGATCGGGTGGCCACCCCCTCTGGGGCCACCACCGGAGCACTCCCGACATCCTGCCTTACAATGATTCTCACCGATTGCTTCGGACGTATTACTGTCAGTTCCCACCCGGCCGTTCGGGGCCGGGAAGCGAGCCACCGCACCGGATTGCCCGACGCGGCGGACCCCGCGCACTGCGCGAGGGCTCAGCGCGGGGCGTTCGGCCGCAGCGCGATCGCCTTCAGGAAGATGTCACCGATCTTGGAAGGGTCCTCGGTGACGAACGCGCCGCCACCGGTGATGTTGGTGATCGACTGGAGCTCGGCCTTGGAGACCTCGCCGCCGATGCCGATGATGACCACCTGCACCGGACGCTCCGGGTCGTTGAGCTGCTTGAGCCGGCTGATCAGAGTGCTCTGGGAGATGCCGTTCTTGTCGTCGTTCTTGCCGTCGGTGAAGAGCACCACCGAGTTGACCCGGCCGGGCTCCCACCCGTCCTGGACCGTCTTGTACGCCTCCAGGATGGTGTCGTACAGGCCGGTGTTGCCGTTGGACGGGCGGATCGCGGCGAGCCCCTGCTCCAGCTTGCCCCGGTTGCCGGAGAGCGGGTTGATCGGCACCACCTGTTTCCAGTCCTGCGAGCCCACCAACTCGGTGGAGAAGGTCCACAGGCCGATCGACCAGGAGTCGTCGAACAGCCCCAGGCCGCGACTGGCCGCCGCCACGGTCACCTGCGCCCGGCTGGCGTTGTTGGCCGACGGGACCTCGGCCTTCATCGAACCGGAGACGTCGATGACGCAGAGCATCCGCCCCGACTGGGTGGCGATCGACCAACCGGAGACCGCGCGGTCGATGGCCACCGGGTCCAGGCCGCCCGCGGCGGTTCCGCCGGCCGGCGGGACGGTCGCACCGCCACCGGCCGGGCTCGGCGCCCCCTGCGGGGCCTTGAAGCCGTCACCCCAGTTGCCGTCCGGGGCGCGCAACGCCTGGGCGGCCAGCCGGTTCTTGAAGCTCTGCGTGGTGAGCAGCTCGAACAGCACCTTCGCGGCCGACGCCTTGGCCTGGTCGATCCCGGGGAGCACCGCGTACGGGTAGTCCAGCGGCATCGGCGACGGCTCCAGGTAGAGCGCGGCCAGCGGGATCGGCGGCTTGGTGTTGTTGTAGCCGATGACGTCTTCCTCGGAGAGCGCGGCGGCGCCGAGCCCGCTGGCGATGGCCGTCGGGTCGTTGGAGCGCGGGAACCGGGCGAGCAGGTCCTGCCGCAGCGCGGACCGGCCGGTGGCCAGCGCGCGCAACGCGGCGGTGGTCGCCTGCTGGGCGTCGCCCCCGGCGGCGCTCGCGGCGGTGGTGAGGGAGAGCAGGCCGGAGAGCCCGGCGGCGTCCTGGGTCGGCTCGACGATGCCGGCCCGCAGCGGCTTGTCGCTGCTGACCGCGCGCAGCATGTCGGTCCAGGCCAGCTTCTTGTCCGGCCAGCCGAGCCGGGTGGCGACCGGCTCGGGCATGGCCACCACGACCGGGCTGCGGGCGATCGAGGCCCCGTTGCCCGTCGCGAACGCGGCGGCCCCGCCGCTCTTGAGCCGCAGCAGCCAGGTCGAGGAGTCCGGAACCCAGACGTCGGGCGTGATCGCGGTGCCGCTCGCCTGACCCACGCCGGCCAGGCTGGCCCCGTGCTTGCTGGCCACCGCCGCGGCCACCTCCACCGGCTCGGAGCCGGTGACGTTCACCTTGATGCAGGTGCCACCGACCGCCGCGCCGTCGCTGACCCACTGCGCCGCCGCCGCGTCGATGGCCGGCGCGACCTCGGGGGCGGCGGCCACCGCGAGTTGGATCTCCCCGGAGCAGGAGGGGCCGGCCAACTGCTGGTAACCGAACCAGGAACCCGCGACCACGACGACGAGCGCGGTCGCCGCCGCTGCGGCTCCTGCTCCACGGATACTCGAACGCATGCGATGGCGGCCAGACACGCTGACCATCTTGCGTATCTCGTGCGGTTACTGCCACAACCGTTCGGACGAAAGTTACGCAGGAGAAACAGTAAACCGCATTTTCGGCACACTGAGTAGTCAGACAGTCTCGTTTCGTTGCTCCGGTCCAGGTCGGACAGCCGGCCGTCAGGGCAGGACGCAGGTCGGACTGGGTGTCGGTACCGGCTCGCCCACGGGGGACGGCACGCCCGACTCGGGGTCGACCCAAAACACCCGGATCATGTCGGCCCGCTCGTCCGCGACGTAGAGGTGCCGCCCGGTCAGCGCGAAGTGCCGGGGCCACTCCCCGCCGGTCTCCACCTCGGCGACCAGCCGGGGCAGCTCCCCGTCGAGGGCGAAGACCGCGACCGTGCCCGCCCCCCGGTTGCCGACGTAGAGGAACCGGCCGTCCGGGCCCACGGTGATCTCCGAGGGTTGGACGTGGCCGGCCCGGTCGCTGGCAGCCACCCGTCCCCGCTGGTGCAGCGCCCCGTCGGCGGTCGACTCGTACGCGGTCACCGTCGCGTCCAGCTCACCGGCGAGCCAGCACCGCCGGCCGTCCGGATGGCGGGCGAGATGCCGGGGGCCGGTGCCGGGCGCCGTACGCACCCGGGGGGCCCGCGGCGTCAGCCGGCCCGAGGCGGCGTCCAGGTCGTACCGGTAGACCGAGTCGGTGCCCAGGTCGACGGCGAGCAGCGGACCGGGACCCGGGTCCGGCGACACCATGTGGCAGTGCGCCTGCCCCTGGCGTTCCGGGTCCGGGCCGCGCCCCTCGTGGACGACCAGGTCACTGCGCTCCCCCGGGACACCCCGTCCGTCCAGCGGCAGGACGGCCACGCTGCCGCCGCCGTAGTTGGCGACGAAGAGGTGCCCGCCGTCGGGGGCGACCGCCAGGTGACACGGGTCGGCGCCACCGGTCGACCGCACGCCCAACGGGGTCAGCGCCCCCTCGACGCCCACCCCGAAGGCGCTGACCTGACCGTCCGGTAGCTCGTTGACCGCGTAGAGCACCGGCAGGGTGGGGTGCCGGACGAGGAAGGACGGCGCCGGGGTCACCGCGACCGTGCCGAGCGGGGTCAGCGCCCCCGACCCGGGGTCGCGCCGGGCGGCGACGATGCCCTCCCCGCGCCCGCCGGTCCGCGCCGTGTAACCACCGATGTGGACGATCGTGCCCGTCACCGAACCACCCTCCGCCGAATCCTGTGTCGCTCTCCAGGCTTCCCGGTATCGCCGTCGGTCACCCCTGATTTCCCGGATTTCCTGCCTGCCGCCGGCCCCGGACCTGCTGCGGGGCCGGACCTGCTGCGCCGCCGGCCCGGAACGGACCGGCGTGGGCGGACCCGGGTCCGGTCAGCCGACCGGCACCGGCTCGCCGCGCTGCCGGGCCACGTGCTCGACCAGCGAGATCAGCACCAGCTTGCCGGACTGCCGGTCCCGGGCGTCACAGAGCACGACCGGCACCTCGGGGTCGATGTCCAACGCCTGCCGGACGGCGTCGATGCCGAACCGGCGGGTGTCCTCGAAGCAGTTCACCCCGACCACGAACGGGATCCCGCGCTGCTCGAAGTAGTCGATCGACGGGAAGCAGTCGGCCAGCCGGCGGGTGTCCGCCAGCACCACCGCGCCGAGCGCGCCGAAGGCCAGCTCGTCCCAGAGGAACCAGAACCGGTCCTGGCCGGGGGTACCGAAGAGGTAGACCTGGAGGTCTTCGGTGATGGTGATCCGGCCGAAGTCCATCGCCACCGTGGTGGTCGACTTGCCCTCCACCCCGGAGAGGTCGTCGGTGCCGATGCCGGCATCGGTCAGCACCTCCTCGGTCTGCAACGGCCGGACCTCACTGAGCGCGCTCACCAGGGTCGTCTTGCCGGCGCCGAAGCCACCGGCAATGAGGATCTTGAGAGCCAGTGGCATCCGGATCCGGGACGAATCGCGATCAGAGCGCACGTAGTCCACTGACCACCGCCTTGAGGATGTCGTTGTCGGGAAGACCGGCGGTGGCCGGCGGTTCGTGCACGGTGACCAGCCCACGGGCCAGCAGGTCACCGAGGAGGACGCGGACCACGCCGAGGGCGAGGTCCAGGTCGGCGGCGAGATCCGCCACCGCGACCGGGTGCCGGGCGTACTCGACCAGCCGCCGGTGCTCCGGTTGGAGGCCCGGCTGGCCGGACGGCTCGGCGACCGTCGTGGCCAGGACGAACGCCACCAGGTCGAAGCCGTCGACGGCGGGCCGCACCCGACCGCCGGTGAGGGTGTACGGGCGGACGACCGGCCCGGCGGCGGCGTCCATCCACTCGTGCTGGGGACCTGGCGGCTCAGCCCGCATCGGCGCCCCCCGCCGTCGCTCTGGCCGGTGCGGTCAGGTTCTCGCCGACCCGGACGACCAGCATCGCCATCTCGTACGCCACCAGGCCGATGTCCGCGTCTGCCGCGCAGACCACCGCCAGGCAGGCGCCCTGCCCGGCGGCCGTCACGAACAGGTACGCGTGTTCCATCTCCACCACGGTCTGCCGGACCCCACCGGCGGCCAGGTGCCGGCTGGCCCCCTTGGCCAGGCTGGAGAAGCCGGAGGCCAGGGCGCAGAGGTGTTCGGCGGCGGACCGGTCCAACTCGGCGGACGCGCCGAGCAGCAGGCCGTCGGCGGAGAGGATGACCGCCTCCCGGGCCGCCGGTACCCGCTCCACCAGTTCGTCGAGCAACCAGCCGAGATCGGCGTTCTGCCTTGTCGTGTGCACCACTAGGCGTCCCTCTCAGTCGCGGTCGGTTCGGGCGCCGCCGCCGGACCTGCCGGCGGCGGGGTGGACTCGGCGGCGGCACCGGACCCCGTACCGCGGGCACCGTCCGGGCGGGCCGGCGGGTCGGGGCGGCCCGGCGGCACCGGGTGGACGGCGGCGCCGTCCCGGCGGCCCCGGGCGGTGCCCGTCTGGAGGGCGGACATCTGCCGCCGGATCTCCTCGGGGGTGCGCGGCGCGGGGGCGTCGCCGGCGACCGGGGTACGCGGACGGGCCACCGGCCCCCGGCGGCGGACCCGGCGGGGCAGGCCGTCGCCGTCGGGGGCGGCCTCCACCGACGAGGTACGGGCCGGGGCGAACGGCAGCACGGTCTGGTCCGGCCGCTCCCGGGTGCCCCGGCCGGACCGGGGCCGGGGCAGGGTGGTCAGCCGGGTCACCGACGCGGCCGGGCGGTCCCGGGTCGGCGGGGCGATCGGCGGCTCGTCGGTGACCAGGTCGGCCGGGACGAGCACCACGGCGGTGACCCCGCCGGGCACCTCCGACCGCAGGGTGACCCGTACGCCGTGCCGGACGGCCAGCCGGGCCACCACGAACAGGCCGAGCCGGGCGCTGTCGGTCGGGTCGAACTCCGGCGGGGTGGCCAGCTTGCGGTTGGCGTCCTCGACCGCCTGCGGGGACATGCCGAGACCGTGGTCGGTGACCTCGACGACGTAGCCCCGGGGCACCGCGCCACCGGTCACCTCGACCCGGCTCTCCGGCGGGGAGTACGTGGTGGCGTTCTCGATCAGCTCGGCGAGCAGGTGGATGACGTCGGCGACGGCCCGGCCGAGCAGCCCGGCCGGGTCGACCCGGCCGATGTCCACCCGGTCGTACGCCTCGACCTCGGAGACCGCGCCACGGACCACGTCCAGCAGGGCGACCGGCTGCCGCCAGCCCCGCCCGGGTGCGGCCCCGGCCAGGATGACCAGGTCCTCGGCGTGCCGGCGCAGCCGGGTGGCCAGGTGGTCGACGCGGAACAGTTCGGCCAGCTCGTCCGGGTCCTCGGCCCGGCGTTCCATCCCGTCGAGCAGGGCGAGCTGCCGGTGCACCAGGCCCTGGCTGCGCCGGGCCAGGTTGAGGAAGACCTCGTTCAGCCCCCGGCGCAGGGTCACCTCGTCGATCGCGGACCGGACCGCCACCCGGCTGACCTCGGTGAACGCCCGTCCGACGTCACCGATCTCGTCGGCGCCGTACGCCAGCGGCGGCGCCTCCCGGGCCACGTCGACGTGCTCGCCCCGGCGCAGCCGGGCCACCACGTCGGGCAGCCGGTGCTCGGCCAGTTCCAGCGCCGCGCCGCGTACCCCGGTGAGCCGCCGGGCCAGGGTCCGGCCGACCCGGACGGCGACCAGCAGCGACACCACGATCGCGGCGAGCCCCAGCACCCCGGCGGCGCCGAGCCGGACCAGGATCCTGACGGCGACCGGCACCGAACGCTCGGCGAGCCCGTCGGCCTGGCTCAGCTCGAAGTCGCGTAGCCCCTGCTGGACGGCCTCCTGGCTGGTCTGCCAGTTCCGGGCGTCCACCGGTGGGCGGCCGGACGACCCGGCGACCAGCAACTGCTCCTGCATGGTGCGCAACCGGACGAACGCCTCCCCCTCGACCAGCCGCTGGTAGGCGGCCCGGTCGACGGCCGGCAGGTCGGCCACGGCCGACTCGGCGAGGAACCGCTCGTTGGCGATGGTCTGCACCAGCCGTAGCTGCTCGCCCTCGGCGAACCGGCCGGCGACGAACGCCCCGGCCAGCACCGCGTCGGACTGGCCGAGCAGTTCGCGGGCGCGGCCGAGCGCGGTGAGGGCGAGCGCCTCCCGGTTCAGCTCCGGGTCGGGCAGGGCGGCCGTCGCGGCGAACGCCTGGAAGGCCGAGGAGATCATCCCGCTGTAGAGCCCGATCGCGCCGGCCCGGTCGACCTGCCGGCGGTCGATGAAGCCACGGCCGGCCGGCAACGCCTCCAGGGCGGCCCCGAACGCGTCGAGCCGGGCGTCGAGCAGCCCGTCGGAGGCGTCGCGCAGCCGTTGCCCACCGATCGACCGGCGCAGCTCGGCGACCGCCTCGTCGGTGCGCCGTCGCTGCTCGGTCAGGGCGGGCAGGGTGCCGGTGCCGGCGAGCTGGATCACCGAGGCCCGGCGTTCACGTTGCAGCTCGGCCACCACCTGCTCACCGGGACGCCCGAAGTCGGACAGCAGGGTGCGCGCGGCGAGCAGGTCGAGAGCGGGGCCGAAGGTCAGCGTGGTGGCGAAGATCCAGAGCGCCAGCAGGGCGGCCACCGGGGTGACGACCAGGGCGGTCAGCTTGGCCCGGATCGGCCAGTCGCGGGTGTCCATGAGTCCTCGCCCGGATGCGGTGTCAGCGGCGGCGCCGGCACCGGCCGGGCAGCGCCCGGCATCGGTGCCGGGCACCGGAACGGGCGCCTTGGGCAGGATACGTAATCATGACGCGCAGCACTACCGTGCGTCTCCCGGTGTGACCGCTCCGTTGTGGAATCCGCAGGCAGCGGACGCCCTGCCGGAGCGCCGGCCGAGCGTCCACCATGGAGCGAGGACCAGCCGTTCCGGGTGGTGCGGTGCCCTCGGCGACCCCACCGTCGTACGCCTGCTCGACCGGCACGGGTGCCGGACCAGTTTTTCCGGGCGAGCCGTCTCGGCGGGGTCCCGGCCGCCGGGGGACGGTGCCGAACCGGACGCCGACGGGGTCTGCCGATCCCTGGCCCGGCAGAACCGGCCCGGATGCGCGCCGAGGCCGAATTGCCGCCGAACGTCCTGTACATCCGAACTCGCCGTCGCCGGCGCAGCGGTGGCGCGGATTCGGCCGGTCGGCCCGCTCGCTCACCGCTCTTCGGAAAGTCGCCGCGATCGGGATTGGTGATCAGGGCAGGGAGGGAATACCGGAGGGTGAAGGAGGAGCCATGTCGTCCACGCAGATAGTCCTACTGGTTCTCGTCGTACTGGTGGTCGCGGTGCTGGTCGCCGTGGCCGTGGTGGCCAACCGCCGGCGCGCGCTCAAGTCCCGGTTCGGCCCGGAGTACGACCGGGTCGTCGCGGAGCAGGACAGCCGCAGCGCCGCCGAACGGGAGCTGCGCGAGCGGGAACGCCGGCACGCCGAGCTGGAACTCACCCCGCTCACCCCCGAGGCCCGAGCCCGGTACGCCGCCGCCTGGGAGGAGCTCCAGGTCCGCTTCGTCGACTCGCCGGCCGAGACCGTCGGCGACGCCGACGAACTGGTCGGCCGGCTGATCGCCGAGCGCGGGTACCCCACCGGGGAGTTCGCCGACCAGGTCGCCCAACTCTCCGTCGACCACGCCCGCACCCTCACCCACTACCGGGACGCCCACGACATCCGACTGCGCCACGAGCGGGGCGAGGCCGGCACCGAGGACCTCCGCCAGGCCGTCGTCCACTACCGGGCCCTCTTCGCCGACCTGCTCGGCGAGGAGCCGGTCGGGCACCGGCCGCCGGAACAACGCCGCCCGGACCGCCCGCACGACGCCACCACCCGCTGAGGAGACACCGTTATGCGCCAGGAAGAGCAGCAGGTCAACAACGACCACCCGGAGGTCGTCCGGTCCACCCCGGTGGCGGTACCGCCGGCGGAGGCCGACCGCACCGGCCGGCACGGCCGGGAGCAGTCCGCCGGCACGCCCGAGGACGCCCTGGACGACCGGGGCACCTTCGACGGCCCGTCGGTCACCGGTGACGACGACCCCACCCGCCCGTACCCAGACCGGGACCTGCGGGACGGCGGTGACCTGCGGGACGGCGGTGACCTGCGGGACGGCGGTGACCTGCGGGACGACCGGGACGTCGCGGCCGATCCGGACGGCGACGAGCGGCCGGAGTTCCACGACCCGGCTCCCCTGCCGACCACCTTCGGGGCGGCCAGCGTGGGCGACGCGGTGGCCGCGTCGGCCCTGGCCGGCGGCCGGCCCCAGGACGAGCGGGACGCCCGGGGCGAGGACACCGTCGCGCCGGGCGACGGCGCGCCGGGGCGGACCGAGCCGTTCGACGACGAGCGGGCCGACCCGACCGCGGCGGACCGGATCCACGACCGGGACCGGTGGCCGGCCGGGGCCGACCCGGACACCACCGCCACCCGGGTGGACGACGACGCGCCGGCCGCCGGTGCCGCCGGGTACGGCAGCGCCACCCCGGCGATGGTCGACCCGGACGCCGAGGCGACCGGCGGCGGGGCGGCGGCGGCCGGCGCGGTGGCGGCGGAGTCGACCCGGCCGGCCACCGGGAACGTGCCCAGCGACGCGGCCTCGCTGTTCGAGGCGGACGCCGCGCAGGGCTTCCGGGACCGCTGGCGCGACGTCCAGCTCCGGTTCGTGGACGACCCGCGGGCCGCCGTCGGCGAGGCACAGTCGCTGGTCGACGAGGCGATGCGGGCGCTGTCCGAGGCGCTGTCCGCGCAGAAGGAGAAGCTGGGCGGCTGGCAGGAGGCCGGTGCGGACGACACCGAGCAGCTCCGGGTGGCGGTCCGGCAGTACCGGGACTTCCTGGACCGGGTGCTGGGCCGCTGAACCACCCGCGACGCCCCGGCCGGAACGCCCCGGCCGGGGCGTCGCCGTCCGTCCGGCCCGCCGTCCGGACGCGCCCACCACCGAGGAGGCCCGGGAGGTCTGACCCGACCTCGGCATGGGCCCGCCCGGACGGGGTAGGCGAGACCCGGGAAGGCGCCTGGGACAGGAGGGCAGCACCATGACCGATCGTGACCCGAACCGCGCACGACCACTGGAGGAGAGCCCGGAGGTGGCCGCCGCGGTGGACGACGACTCGACCGTGCCGCAGTTCGCCACCGGCGGTGGCCCGGACCGGGACAGCCCGTCCTTCACCGAGCCGGGCGGCCGGGCCCAGGACGCCGACGCGTCGTCCGACGATCTGCTCGGCGACCCGTACGCCGCCGGGACCGGCGCGACCGGGACCGGCACCGGGGCCGGTGGGGACAACATCCGCACCGGCGCGGAGCAGCCCTGGGAGCCGGAGGACCTGGTCATGGCGCGCGGGCAGGACCTGACCCCGGAGAACCTGGAGCGGGCCCGGCGCGACCTGGCCGAGCTGGGCCGGGCCGCGGTGGAGCGGACGGTGCCCTGACCCACGGGTGGGCCCCCGGCCCGACCTCTCGGTCGGACCGGGGGCCCGGGTGCGCCTGCCGCGTCAGTGCCTCACTCCAGCCGCAGCAGGCAGGCCGTCAGAGCGCCGGGTAGGCGTTCCGCATGAGCTCCTGGAACTGCGCGGAGAACCAGGCGCCGGAGATCGGCGCGTTCGGCAGGGCCCCGCTCATGCTGTTGCCGTTGCGGCCGTTGCCGGTGTAGGTCGGGTCGCACATCCGGTCGAAGCCCTTGCCCTCGTTGTTCGGGATGAGGGAGCTGGAGCCGTCCGACTCGCCCGGAGGCTTCACCCAGACGTAGGCGTCGATGCCCGCCTCGGGAGCGGCCTTCGGACGCTCGCCGAGGCCCGCGCCGGCCTGGTTGCACCAGTTGCCGAGGTGGATCCGGCGGTCGATGCGGCCACCGTTGACGTAGGTGTCGACGCTGGTGGACGCGCCCGGACCGGTGGGCCGGGCGGTGCCGCCCCAGCCGTTACGGGAGGTGTCGATCAGCATGCCGATGTTGCTGTCGAAGCCGACCGAGACCAGCTTGGTGCGGAACGCCTGGGCGAACGAGAGCTCGTCGACGTAGAAGTTCCAGTCGATCCACTTCGACTGCCGCACGGACTGGCCGTTCACCGAGTCGGTGACCTTGATGTACGGCTCACGCAGCGCGGAGTAGTTCGCCGTGTTCACGATGAAGCCGTGCACGTTCGCCACCGTGCTGCCCGAGGCGACCGCGGCGGCCTTGAGCTGGTCGGCGGTCGGGCCGAAGTTGCTGTCCCAGCCGATCCAGCCGTGGTGGGCGGCGTCGATGTAGTTGTAGACGTTGCCGAGCGCGCCCAGCTTGGCCAGGGCGTAGCCGACACCGTTGACGTACGCGCCGTTGGCCTTCACCGTGTCGCACATCGCGGTGCCGCCCGGCTGGCCGGAGGTGTTGGTCACCAGGTTCGGCAGCGAGTCGATCTCGATGATGTTGATGATCCGCAGGCTGCGGTACTTCGCGTCGCCCTGGATCGCGGCGATCGGGTCGATGTAGTCGGTCTTGTACTTCGGCAGGTCGTTCGGGCCCAGCTCACCGTTGGAGGCGAGCGCGGCGCAGTCCCGGCCGGGCAGGTTGTAGATCACGAACTGGATGTAGCCGGCACCCTGCGCGAGGGCCCGGTCCAGGTGGTCCCGGACGCCCATCGCACCGTTGGAGCTGCTGCCGCTGGTGCCGTTGATGGCGGCGATCCGGTCCAGCCACACGGCGGTCGGGTTGTTCGAGATCCGGCTGCCGCCGGTCTCGGCGTCCGCCTTGGCCTTCCACTCCGGGTTCACGTAGCCCTTGGCCCCGAGGTACGGGTTGTCCACCTTCTGCCCCGGCGGGGGCGTGGTGGGCGGGGGCGTGGTGGGCGGCGGGGTGGTGGGAGGGGGCGTGGTGGGCGGCGGGGTGGTGGGCGGCGTCGTCGTGGGCGGCGGGGTGGTCGGGCTGGTGCCGTTGCAGACCGTGCCGTTCAGGGTGAACGAGGTCGGCTTCGGGTTGCTGCCGCTCCACGCGCCGTTGAAGCCGATGGTGGTGCTGGCCCCGGTGCCGAGCGAGCCGTTGTACGACTCGTTGGTCGCGGTGACGTTCTGGCCCGTCTGCGACCACTTCGCCGACCAGCCCTGCTGCACCTTCTGGCTGCTGTTCGGGAAGGTGAAGCCGAGGTTCCACGAGCTGAGCGGGTCACCGAGGTTCTTGATGGTGATGTTGCCGGTGAAGCCACCGGCCCAGTCGTTGGTGGTGTAGTCGATGCTGCACTGGGTGGCGGCCTGCGCCGCGGTCACCGGGATGGTCACCAGCCCGCCCGCGACCAGCACGCTCGCCCCGGTGAGGGCGAACGCCCGGCGTCGGGCGGACAGAGTTCTCCACAAATTCATGCCTTGCACTCCTTGGGCGAGACCGGCTCCGCGAAGGGACCGGCGAAGTGGCCCGTGGGGCGTCCTGCCTGTGGACGACCCCGGCGCCAACGGGACATCTCGGGGGGTGCCCGACCCGGAGGGGCGGGCGTGGTGGTGGTGAGCTGACCGGACCCGTGGGGCCGGTCTGCGGCGACGTCGCCCGGCGCGAACCGGTTGCCCTCGACCTCTGCCGTGCGCGGTGTGGCTCCCCGAACCGCGTGCAGCGATTCTTACATGGGAGCGCTTCCATGGCAATGGTTCGATACCTCTCGGCAACCCGGCCGCAACGCCCGCCGCAGGACGCGGGCCCCGCTGCGGCCGTCCCCGCCCATCGGGACCACCACGCCGGCAAGCGCGCGGACGGCAGAAATGCCGACAGAAGCGGCCTAGCACTCGTAATGCCCTGATCGCCTGCAAACTCTAAAACACGAATCTTTCCCCGGATAAGACACGAAAAGGGCTAACGTTGGCCATAGCTCGACTGTCGTCGGGCTCAGGACAACAGGGATGGAGTGACGCAGGTCATGGCTAAGAAGATGCTCGGGAAGGTCGTCGCGGGCGCCGCTCTCGGTGGCGCGTCCCTCCTGGTGTTCACGCCAGGGATCGCGTTCGCGGACGGGTACCACGACGGCGGGGACCGGGACGGCAAGGTCTACGCCAAGCCCCACGTCGTCAAGCCCGGCGAAGAGGTCAAGCTCCTCGAGATCTGCCCGGAGGCGCAGGAACACGCCTCTGTCTGGTCCAAGGTCACCGGCAAGGTCGAGCTCAAGCCCGTCCGCGAGGACCAGGGCGAGGACCGGGGCGACTGGAAGGACGAGGACGCCTGGGACCACGGCAGGGACCACGAGGGCAAGGGCGAAGAGCACGGCCGGGGCGAAGAGGGCAAGGGCGAGGACCACGGCCAGGCTCCGGAAGGCAACGGCGAGGACCACGGCAAGGGCCCGGAGGGCAAGGGCGACGACCAGGGCAAGGGCCCCGAGGACCAGGGCAAGGACCAGGGCAAGGGCCCCGAGGACCAGGGCAAGGACCAGGGCAAGGGCCCCTGGGACAACGGTGACGACCAGGGCAAGGGCCCCGAGGGCAAGGGCGACGACCAGGGCAAGGGCCCCGAGGACCAGGGCAAGGACCAGGGCAAGGGCCCCTGGGGCAACGGTCCCGAGGGCGGGCAGCCGCCGGTCGAGGGTGGACAGCCCCCGGCGGACGGCCAAGGCGGCGGGGCGATGGCCGCCGACCAGGGTCCGGACCGCGACTCGAAGGACCACGAGGAGGGCCGCGGCGACGAGGGCCGCGGCGAGCACGGCAAGGAAGACGGCAAGAAGGGCCAGGACGAGGCCGGCCAGCACGACGAGGCCGGCCCGGGTGACGAGTCCGGCTACGGCAGGCAGGAGCACAGCCGGTACGGCCAGGACGAGAACCCGGGCTGGAAGGGCCACGACGAGGAGTCCGGCCCCGGCTGGGACGAGCAGAGCTGGGAGCACGGGAAGGACTTCGTCTACTACGGCGAGGCCAAGGTCGCCGAGGACGCCCGCCCGGGCCGGTACGAGCTCAAGGGCTCGTGCGGCGAGGGCGAGCTGATCGTGCTGCCGACGGGTGCCGTCGACGGCGGTGACGGCGGGATGGCCACCACCAGCACCGACCGGGGCATGGCCACCGGTGGTGCGGGCATGATCGGCGCGGCGGCCCTCGGCGGCATCGTGCTGATGCGGCGGCGTCGGGCCAATGGGCTCGTCTGACCTGACGGCGACACGGGCCGGTGGCCGTCACGGGAGACCGTGGCGTGCCGCCGGCGCGGCCGTCGTCGTCCTGCTGGCCATGGCGGGCGCCGGCATGATCGGCGCGTCGCTGCGGACCGTGCCCCCACCCCGTCCCCCGCAGCCGGCCGCCCAGGCCGCGCCGCAGAGCGACCCGACGACCGCCTGGGCCGCGCCGCAGCACGACCCGACGACCGGGACCGCGCTGCCGCACGTCTCGACGAACACCCCGGAGCAGGCCGCCGGGGCGGTCGACGACCCGGACGCGTTGCCTCCCGCCGACGCGAGTGTGCCACCGGGACCCGCCCCCCTGCCCCGGTCCGCCCCCACCACCATCACGATCCCGCGGATCGGGGTGGCCGCGGAGATCATGCCGCTGGGCACCAACCCCGACGGCACGGTCCAGGTGCCCCCGCTGGACCAGGCCCAGCGCGCCGGCTGGTACGAACCGGGCACCAGCCCGGGCGAGACCGGCAACGCGGTGGTCGTCGGGCACGTCGACTCGGCGAAGCTCGGGCCGGCCGTCTTCTTCCAACTGGGCGCGCTCAAGCCGGGCGACACCATCGGGGTGTCCCGGGCCGACGGCAGCACGGCCACCTTCACCGTCGACGAGGTGCGGTCGTACCCGAAGACGGCCTTCCCCACCGAGCTGGTGTACGGCCCGAACGACCGGCCCGGACTGCGGGTGGTGACCTGCGGCGGCCAGTTCGACCAGGCCGCCGGCAGCTACCGCGACAACGTGATCGTCCTCGCCACGATGACGTCGTGACGGGGACCGCGCCTCCGGCGGGACCGGGTCCCGCCGGAGGCGCCTGCCGGGTGCCGGTCAGGCCGCGGCGGAGGTCCGCACCAGGGTACGGATCTGGCGCAGCAGCACCGACAGCGAGGCGAGGTCCGCCCGCGACTCGTCGAACTCCCCCATCGCCCGGTGCGCCCGGTGGATCGAGGTGGCGTTCGACTGTTCCCACTGGAGCACCCGCTCCTGTGCCGGCAGGCTGTCCGGCGTGGAGTCGAGCACCTCGGCGGTGAGCGCGGCCAGCGCGGCGTACAGGTCGTAGCGCAGCGCCATCCGGGCCAGCGTCTGCCAGCGGTCCTCCCGTGGCAACAGGGAGATCTTCGACAGCAGGGAGTCGACCCGGAAGCGGTCGGACAGGACGAAGTAGACCGACGCCACCTCGCCGACGTCCCGCCCGCTGGCCGCCGCCGTCTCCACCACGTCCAGCAGGCCGAAGCTGTACATCAACCGGGTCGCCAGCTCGGCCAGCCCGTGCGGCAGCCCCCGGCCCGCCATCGCGTCGATGTGCGCCTTCAGCGACTCCCGCTCGCTGCCGTAGAAGCGCTCCTCCAGGTTCGGCAGGAGCTGGGCCACCCCGTCGCGGAGCCGGGCGATCTCGGCCGGCACGTCGATCGGCGAGCGCCGGTTGGTCACCAACCAGCGCACCGCCCGGTCCAGCAGCCGCCGGGTGTCCAGGTAGACGCTGGTCTGCAACTCCGGCGAGACCCGGTTGTCCAGCGCCTCGACCGCGTCCCACAGCTCGCGCAGCCCGAAGACCTCCCGGACCACCACGTACGCCCGGATCACGTCCGCCGCCGAGGCGGCCGTCTCCTCGACCACCCGGAAGACGAACGAGATGCCGCCCCGGTTGATCGCCTCGTTCACCAGGACCGTGGTGACGATGTCCCGGCGCAGCCGGTGCTGGGCCATCCGGTCGGCGAACCGCTCGCGCATCGGCGTCGGGAAGTAGTTGACCAGCACGTCGGTCGTCCACTCCTCGTCGGCGAGCCCCTCGGTGAGGATCTCCCGCTCCAGCACGATCTTCACGTACGCGAGCAGCACCGCGAACTCCGGCGCGGTCAGCCCGGACTCGGTGCGGACCGCCAACTCGTCGTCCGTCGGCAGCGCCTCCAGCGCCCGGTCGAGCTGACCGGCCCGCTCCAGCTCGCTGATCATCCGGCGGTGCACCGGCAGCAGCGAGGCGGCCTGGGCCTGCGAGTTGTTGACCGCGCGGGCCTGGTCGTAGTTGTCCCGCAGCACCAGCTCGGCGACCTCGTCGGTCATCTGGGCCAGCAGCTCGTCCCGCTCGGGAACGTCCAGCGCGCCGTCCGCGACCGACGTGTTGAGCAGGATCTTGATGTTCACCTCGTGGTCGGAGCAGTCCACCCCGGCCGCGTTGTCGATGAAGTCGGTGTAGATCCGGCCCCCGGCGAGCGCGTACTCGATCCGGCCGAGCTGGGTGAAGCCCAGGTTGCCGCCCTCGCCGACGACCCGGCAGCGCAGGCTGCGGCCGTCCACCCGGATCGCGTCGTTGGACTTGTCGCCCACCTCCGCGTTGGTCTGGCTGGACGCCTTCACGTACGTGCCGATGCCGCCGTTCCAGAACAGGTCCACCGGAGCGGTGAGGATCGCCTTCATCAGCTCCTGCGGACTCACCTGGGTGACGTCGTCGTCCAGCCCGATCGCCGCCCGCACCTGCGGGGTCACCGGGATCGACTTGGCGGTACGCGGGAAGATCCCGCCGCCCGCCGAGATCAGCGACGCGTCGTAGTCCTCCCAGGACGACCGGGACAGCTCGAACAGTCGCCGGCGCTCGGCGTACGAGCGGGCGGCGTCCGGCTCCGGGTCGATGAAGATGTGCCGGTGGTCGAACGCCGCCACCAGCCGGATGTGCTCGCTGAGCAGCATCCCGTTGCCGAACACGTCGCCGGACATGTCGCCGACGCCGACCACGGTGAAGTCCTGGGACTGGGTGTCGTGGCCCAGCTCACGGAAGTGCCGCTTGACCGACTCCCAGGCGCCCCGGGCGGTGATGCCCATCTTCTTGTGGTCGTAGCCGGCCGAGCCGCCGGAGGCGAACGCGTCGCCCAGCCAGAAACAGTGCGCGGCGGAGATCTCGTTGGCGATGTCGGAGAACGTCGCGGTGCCCTTGTCCGCCGCCACCACCAGGTACGGGTCGTCGGCGTCGTGCCGCACCACGTCCACCGGCGGGACGATCTCACCGGACACGATGTTGTCGGTGACGTCGAGCATCGCGCCGACGAACTCCTGGTAGCAGGCGACCGCCTCGTCCCGGTCCCCCGGCTTCTGCTTCAGCACGAAGCCGCCCTTGGCGCCCACCGGCACGATCACCGCGTTCTTCACCATCTGCGCCTTGACCAGGCCCAGCACCTCGGTGCGGAAGTCCTCACGCCGGTCGGACCAGCGCAACCCGCCCCGGGCCACCGGCCCGAACCGCAGGTGCACGCCCTCGAACCGGGGCGAGTACACGAAGATCTCGAACTTCGGCCGGGGCGCCGGCAGGTCCGGGATCGCCTGCGGGTCCAGCTTGAACGCCACGTACGACTTGGGCCGCCCGCCGGTGCGCTTCTGGTAGAAGCTGGTCCGCAGGGTGGCCTGGATCAGCGTCAGGTACGAGCGCAGGATCCGGTCCTGGTCGAGGCTGGCCACGTCGTCCAGCGCGGCGCCGATCGCGTCGACCAGCGCGGCGCTGTGCTCGCGGCGCTGCTCGGCGGTCCGCTCACCCGGGGCGAACCGGACCTCGAACAGCTCCACCAGCAGCGCGGCGATCCGCGGGTACGCGATGAAGGTCTGCTCCATGTAGTCCTGGGAGAAGACCGTGCCGGCCTGCCGCAGGTACTTCGCGTAGGCCCGCAGCACCACCACCTGTCGCCAGGTCAGCCCGCCGCGCAGCACCAGCTCGTTGAAGCCGTCCACCTCGGCCTCGCCCCGCCAGGCGGCGGCGAAGGCGTTCTCCACGTGCGGGCGCACCTCGGCGAGGTCCTGGTGCCCCTCGGGCAGCCGCAGGCCGAAGTCGTAGAGGAAGACCCGGCCGTCGATCCGGTCCACCTCGTACGGGTGCTCGTCGACCACCCGTACGCCCAGCGAGTGCAGCACCGGCAGCACGGCGGACAGCATCATCGGCTCGCCGTACCGGTAGACCTTGAACCGGACGTCCATCGCCTCGTCGAGGTCGGCGTCCCGGTGCGCCGGCCGCTGGGCGAGCTGCTTGCGGAACAGGTGCATCTCAAGCTGGCCGGGCTCCTCCAGCAACTCCAGCTTGGCCAGGTCCTTCATCGCCTCGTACGGCGTGTGCCCGTCCTTGTAGCCCTCCGGGAACGCGTCGGCGTACCGGGCGAACAGGTGCTTGGACTGCTCGTCGCCGAGCTTGCGCTCCAGCACCAGCCGGTAGTCGTCGTCCCAGAGCCGGGTCGCGTCGGCCAACTCCTCGGCGAGCAGGTCGGCGTCGATGTCCCCGGGCGGGCTGGTCGGGTCGGTCCGGACGATGAAGTGCACCCGGGCCAGCATCGACTCGGTCACCCGGGTGGTGTAGTCCACCCCGACACCGTTCAGCTCGCGCAGCAGGATGTCCTGCATGCGCAGCCGGTTCTGGGTGGTGAACCGGTCCCGGGGCAGGTAGATCAGGCAGGAGATGAACCGCCCGTACGCGTCCCGACGCAGGAACACCCGGAGCTGCCGGCGACCGGCCATCCGGAGTACGCCGATCACCGCGTGGTACAGGTCGTCGGTCTTGATCTGGAACAGCTCGTCGCGCGGGTAGGTCTCCAGGATCTGGAGCAGGTCCTTGCCGGAGTGACTGCGCTGGCTCAGGCCGGAGCGGTCCAGCACCTCGGCGACCTTGCGGCGGACCACCGGCAGCTCCCGGACGCTGGTCCGGTACGCGGCGGTGGAGAAGAGACCGAGGAAGCGCCGCTCCCCGACCACCTCACCGGCGTCGTTGAAGATCTTGAACCCGATGTAGTCCAGGTAGGCCGAGCGGTGCACGGTGGCCCGGGAGTTCGCCTTGGTGATGATCAGCAGGCGCTTCTCCATCACCTTCTCGTGCGCCTCCGGCGTCATCGACGACAACGCCCGCGCCTCCGGCGAGTCCGACCGCAGGATGCCCAGGCCGGTGCCGAGCACCGCCTCCAGCGCCGGGCCGCCCTCCCCACCGGTCTCCACCAGCCGGTACTCGCGGTAGCCGAGGAAGGTGAAGTGGTCGTGGGCCAGCCAGCGCAGCAGCTCCACCGAGTCGGTGATGTCCTTCTCGGGCACCGGTGGACGGTTGTCGGAGGTCCGGGCCGCGGCCAGCTCGTCGGCGAGCGCCAGGGACCGCTGCCGCATCTTCGGCCAGTCCTCGACGGCCTCCCGGACGTCGGTGAGCACCCGTTGCAGCTCCCGACGCAGCTTCTCCCGCTCGTCGGCGTCCCGGACCGGGTCGATCTCGATCCGCATCCAGCTCTCGACCAGGTCGCCGGCGATCGCGTCGTCCGGCTCCACGTCGGCGGAGACCTCGGTCAGCCGGCCGAGCGGCTCCCGCCGGACCACCACCAGCGGGTGCACCAGCAGGTGCACGTCCAGGTGGTGGGCGTTGAGCAGGGCGGTGACCGAGTCGACCAGGAACGGCATGTCGTCGGTCACGATCTCGACGACGGTGTGGTGCTGGTCGGCGTCGGGTGAGTGGATGCGCAGCTTCAGCTCGCCGGGCACCCGCTGCTGGGCCAGGTCGCGGTGCGCCCGGGCCGCGTCGAGCATCTCCTCGGCGGTGAAGCCGATCAGCTCCTCGTCCGGTGCGAACCGCCAGAAACGCCCCACCAGGGTCGCCGCGTCGTGGTCCTCACCGGCCAGCGCCACCGCCTGCGCCACCAGGCGCTCCGCGTTGGGCACTGGTTCGTCGAGCTCCGCGTCCTCCACGTCGTCACCGAGGGCCTGCCCAGGCAGACCCAGGTCGTAGAGGGTGTCGATGCTCGAACCGGTCATCCCGGTCACTCCTGTGTCGAGCCGGCCGTAGCCGTCCCCGTCGGTCGCCGAATCGAAGCTGTCGTCCCGGCCGGTGTCAGCCTGCCGGAGGTCGGGTCCCGGTTTGATCGCCGGACGCCGGTCCATCGGTGCCACTCCCCTCGACCCACCGCGTTGTGGGTCACTCTGCCGCCAAGCCTAGGCCCTACCGATCTGTGCGATCGTCGGCGGACCCCGGCCGGACGTCCGGTTTCGGGACTCTGTCCTTTCACCCGTTGCAGATCCATGGTCGGCCGGCTGCCGAGTACCCCGACTCGGGATGTTCATCACACCTCCCGGCCCACCACTTCCCCGCCGACGCCCGCTCGGGGCGGTGCGGGGGACAGCCGGGGACTAGCGTGGCGGGGCAGCCCGCGACCCGGAGGTGCCAGCTCCATGCTCCTGTCGTACCCGCATCGTCGGCCCCGCACGCCCGCCCGGCGCGGCCTGGCGGCCCTGGCCGTCACGGCGCTGGCGGCCGGTGCCCTCGTCGGGTGCTCCTCGGCCGACGGCCCGGAGGGCGACCTGGACGCGTTCCTCGCCGGGTGGCGCTCCGGCAACCTGGACAGGGTCGGCTTCGTCGACCCGACCGGGGCGCGGCTGCCCGCCTCGACGGTCGTCGAGGAGATCAGGAACCTCTCCGGCGACCTGGCCGCCACGCCGCCCGAGCTGCGCCGCGCCGGCGACGCCACGGTCACCAAGAACGTCGCCACCGCCACGGTCACCGTGCGGTGGGCGCTGCCCGGCGGAGCCACCTGGGCGTACGAGCGGCCGGTCCGGCTACGCCAGGGGGGCGGGGACGACCAGTGGCAGGTGATCTGGGAACCCCGGTTGGTGCAGGAGCAGTTGGAGCGGGGCGACCGGCTGGCGCTGCGCCGCACGGCGAGCCCCCGGGCCGGCGTGCTGGACGCTGCCGGGCAGCCGATCGTGGCACCCCGCCCGGTGGCCCGGATCGGGGTGCAGCCGAGCGAGGTCACCGACGCGAAGGCGCTGGTCGGGCGGCTCGACGCGGCGTTCAAGGCGGTCAAGCCGCCGATCAGCCCCCCGGTCGACCTCGGCGACCTGCCGCAACGTCTCCGGGACGCGAATCCGGACGCCTTCGTCGAGGTGGTGACGTTGCGGGACGAGGCGTACCGGCAGATCCGATCGCGGATCTACGACCTCCCGGGCACGAAGTTCCGCGCCGAGAAGGTCGACCTCGCCCCGACCCGGGAGTTCGCCCGCGCCCTGCTCGGCACGGTCGACGAGGCGCAGGCCGACGACCTGGCCGCCCACCCCGACCGGTACGCCAAGGGCGACCTGGTCGGCCACGGCGGCCTCCAGGGCCGCTACGACGAGCGGCTGCGCGGCACCCCGGGGACGACGGTGGAGGTACGCCGGCCGACGCCCGAGGGCACCGCGACCACCGTCGCCGAGGTGTTCCGGCAGGAGCCACGCGCCGGTGACCCGGTCCGCACCAGTCTCGACGCGGCGACCCAGAACGCCGCCGACGGCGCGTTGCGCGGGGAGCGGCGGCGGGCGGCGCTGGTGGCGGTCCGGGTCGGCGACGGCACGGTGCTCGCCGTGGCCAACGGGCCCGGCGCGGCCGGGGAGAACCTGGCCTTCACCGCGCAGGTGCCACCCGGCTCCACCTTCAAGACGGTGAGCGCCCTCGGCCTGCTGGACCGAGGCGCGGTGACCGCGCAGACCCCGGTCGACTGTCCGAAGACGTTCACCGTGGACGGCCGGTCGTTCAAGAACTCCGACGACTTCGCCCTGGGCAGGGTGCCGTTCCGCACCGACTTCGCCAAGTCCTGCAACACCGCCTTCGCCGCGCTGGCCCCGAAGCTCGGCCCGGACGGGCTGGCCGTGACCGGCCGTACCCTCGGGCTGGAGGGGCAGTGGGATCTCGGCGTGGACGCCTTCACCGGCACAGTGTCCACCGGCGGCGGCCCGACCGAGCAGGCCGCCGCCGCGATCGGCCAGGGCACCACCGTGGTCAGCCCGCTGGCCATGGCGGCTGCCACCGCCGCCGTCGCCCGGGGCCGTTTCGCGCAGCCGAAGCTGGTCCTCGACCCGCTGCCCGCGAAGCCGGCCGAGCCCGGCCCCGAGCTGGGGGCCGAGTCGGTGGCGGCGCTGCGGGCGATGATGCGCGAGGTGGTCACCGCCGGCACCGGCAAGGCCCTCGCCGACGTCCCCGGCGGCCCGGTGTACGGCAAGACCGGCACCGCCGAGTACGACAACGACCCGGCCCACACCCACGCCTGGTTCATCGGCTGGCAGGGCGACGTCGCGTTCGCGGTCTTCGTGGAGCAGGGCGGGTCGAGCACGGCCAGCGCCGTCCCGATCGCCGAACGCTTCCTCCGCGCCCGCCCCTGACCCGCCCAGCGGCCAGTCGGCCGGCCGGTCGGCCAGTCGGGCGGCCGGCCGGTCGGCCAGTCGGGCGGTCGGCCGGGCGGCCGGTCGGCCGGGCGGCCGGTCGGGCGGGCGGGCGGCCGGTCGGGCGGCCGGTCGGGCGGGCGGTCGGTCGGGCGGCGGGCGGCGGGCGGCGGGCGGCGGTCAGGCGGTCAGGCGGTCAGGCGGTCAGGCGGTCAGGCGGTCAGGCGGTGATCAACTCCGTTGTGGCGATGTGGCGGTATCGGAGCGGTCGGGATACCGCCACATCGCCACAAGCGTGTGGATCATGCCGGCGCCCGCTTGTCGTGCGGCACCGGCAACGTGAACGGGGCCGGCCGAGGCGGACCGGGAGCGGTCAGGCGATGCCGGCGGCCGGGTGGGATCCGCCGGCCGGAGGTGACGACAGCCCGCCACCGGGCGGCGCTTCCTCGCCGGACGGCACCGCGCGTCGCAGCAGGCCCGGCCCAGCGGCGGCGGGCGGCCCGACCGGCTCGACCAGGTCGACCAGATTGACCGGCCCGACCGGCCCGACCGGCTCGACCAGGTTGACCGGCTTGACCGGCCCGACCAGGTTGACCGGCCCGGCCGGCTTGACCGGCTCGACGGCGATCGCCGGTGCCGGGACCACACCGCGCGCCGACCCCGGCTCGGCTCCGGGCGACGTCGGCACCCGACCGTCCCCCACCCCGGGCACCCCAGCCACGCCGGCCTCGCTACCGGCCCGACCGGCGGACACCGGCACGACCGACAGGTCCACGCCGGTCGGCCTGGCGACGGCAGCGGCAGTGGACCGGGCGACGGCCGAACCGGCCAGCCCAGCGACAGCCGAACCGGCCAGCCCAGCGACAGCCGAAGCACTGGACGCCACGACGGCAGCGGTAGGCCCGGCGACAGCCGAGGCACCGGGCCCGGCGACGGCGGAGGTCGGCCCGGCGACGGCGGAAGCGGTGGGCTCAGGGCCGATGGCGGGGACCGCCACCGGGGCCGGCCTGCCGCCACGTCCCTGCGCGACGGGCCGCTGCGGCGGTGGGGACGGCAGCAGCCGGGGCGGGACCGCCTCCGGCGCGGAGACCGGGGCCAGCCCGGCGACGATCGTGTTGACGATCTCGGCGGCGTACGAGCCGTCCGGATCGTAGTCGGGGTCGAAGACGGTCAGCTCGACGCCGAGGCAGTGCGGGGTGTCCACCAGACCGGCGAGCAGGATCTCCAGTTCGGCGAAGGCGATCCCGCCGGGGTCGGGGGCGTCCACGGCCGGCATCACCGCCGGGTCGAGCACGTCCACGTCGATGTGCACCCAGTAGCCGGCGCAGTCCGCCAGTTGCTCGTGCGCCCACTGGGCGGTGCGCGCGGCCCCCTCGGCACGCAGCGCCGGCACCGGTCGGGTGGTGATCCCGGCGGCCTGGAGGTCGAGCCGGTACTCGTCCTGGGCCCGGATGCCGAGCACCACCACGTCGATGTCCCGGAAGTATGGTCGCCGACCCTCGATGGCGGCCAGGTCGGCCTGCCCGCGCCCGGTCACCAGGGCGAGATCCTCCCCGGCCGCCGCGCCGACGTACGAGGCGTTGCCGGGATGCCGGAAGTCGGAGTGGCCGTCGACGAAGACCAGCCCGATCCGCCCGCCGACCGCCTCACCGAGCCGGTGCATGGCCAGCGCCGAGCCGAGCAGGACCGAGCAGTCCCCACCCAGGACCAGCGGGAACTCACCCCGGTCGATGATCGCGCCGATCCGGTCGGCGAGCGCCACCGAGTAGCCGGAGATCTCCCGGGCGTGGCAGACCCCGTCGCCGGGACGCCAGTCACCCGGGTCGTACCGGGGCGGGGTGAGGCAGCCGGCGTCCCGGGCCCGCAGCCGGGCCAGCAGCTCGTGGTCGCGCAGCGAGCCCGGGGCCTTGCCGCAGCCGGGGACGGAGGTGGAGGTGGGTGGGCGCAGGCCCAGGTTGGTCGGCGCATCGAGGACGGCGATCCGGCGCATCATGGGCTCCCGTCCTCGATGGTCGGGCGGGCCGGCCGGAACGCCGGCCCGCGCTGGCGTGCTACGAACTCAGAACAGGGCGCTGGCCAGGGCGCGCCGGGCCGAGGCCACGGCGGGGTCGTCCGGGCCGGCGATGGTGAACAGCGAGACCAGGTGTTGGCGTACCTTCTCCCGGTCGTCGCCGGCGGTCCGCCGGACCAGCCCGACCAGCCGCTGGTACGCCTGCTCGGCGAGGCCGCTGAGCACCTCGACGTCGGCGGCCAGTAGCTGGGCCTCGACGTCGTCGGGGTTGCCGTGCGCGGCGGTGAGGGCCGCCTGCGGGTCCGCGCCGGCGACCCGGCGGGCCACCCCGACCTGGGCCAGGCCGGCCTCGGCCGCGGCGTCCGCCGGGGACTCGGCCAGGATCTTCCGGTACGCCTGCTCGGCGGCGTCCAGGTCGCCGCTCATCAGCGCGTCGTCGGCCTCGTCGAGGCGCGGGTCCTCCGGCTCGGCGACGGCGACGCCACCGGCCTTCAGCACGGCGGAGAGCCACTGGCGTAGCTGCGCCTCCGGCACCACGCCGGAGAAGGCGTCGACCGGCTGGCCGCCGACCACCGCGTAGACCATCGGGATGCCCTGCACCCGGAACATCTGGGCGATCCGCGGGTTGGCGTCCACGTCGACCTTGGCGAGCACCCAGGACCCGTCGCCCTCGGCGGCCAGCCGCTCCAGCACCGGGGAGAGCTGCTTGCACGGCTCGCACCACTCGGCCCAGAAGTCCACCACCACGGGTGTGCTCAGCGAACGCTCCAGGACCTCGGCCTGGAAGGTCGCCTCGGTCACCTCGATCACCGCGCCGCCGCTGGCGGTGGCGGGCCCACCGGGCACGCCTGCGGGCGGGCCGGACTGGGTCGGTGTGCTGGGACGGGAACTGGCCGGGGCGGTGCCGCGCAGCGCGCTGAGGTCGACCGCGCCGCGGGTGAAGATCGACGAGGTGATCCGTGGGTCGCTCATGGTTACCTAGTCTCGCACGTGTCGCGCGGAACTCAGATCAGCCGCGACGCCGACAGTTGCGACTCTCACCCCCAGCTCACCACCCCCACCACCCCGCTCCCGGCACCCCTCCGCGATCCGGCCGTGGCCGCCCTCGTTATGCGGCGGTCCGCCCCCTTTTCCGGGGCCGGATCCGCAGGATCGCGGAGGGGTGGGGTGCGGTCAGAAGCGGGCGGGCTCGCGGTAGGTGCCCCACTCGGCGCGGAGGGCGTCGCAGACCTCGCCGAGGGTCGCCTCGGCGCGGACCGCGTCGAGCATCGCCGGGATCATGTTGCCGTCGGTGCGGCCGACCTCGACCATCCGGGCGAGGGCGGCGCTGACCGCCGCGTCGTCGCGGGCGTCCTTACGCTCGGCGAGCACCCGCCGCTGCTCCAGCTCCACCTCGTGCGAGATGCGCAGGATCTCCAGTTCCTTGGCGACCGTGCCGGTGTGGCAGTTGACGCCGACGATCTTCTTGTCGCCCTTCTCCAGCGCCTGCTGGTAGACGAAGGCCGACTCGGCGATGTGGCCGGTGAACCAGCCGTCCTCGATACCGCGCAGGATGCCGGAGGTCATCGGGCCGATCTGGTGCGGGCCCTCGCCGCCGAGCTGCCGGATCCGGGCGAAGATCTCCTCCGCCTCGGCCTCGATCCGGTCGGTCAGCGCCTCGACGTACCAGGAGCCGCCGAGCGGGTCGGCCACGTTGGTCACCCCGATCTCCTCCATCAGCACCTGCTGGGTACGCAGGGCGATCTCGGCGGACTCGTCGGTGGGCAGCGCGAGGGTCTCGTCCAGGGCGTTGGTGTGCAGCGAGTTGGTGCCGCCGAGCACCGCCGCGAGCGCCTCGACGGCGGTCCGCACCACGTTGTTGACCGGCTGCTGGGCGGTCAGCGACACCCCGGCGGTCTGGGTGTGGAACCGCAGCCAGAGGGCCTTCTCGCTGGTGGCGCCGTAGACGTCGCGTAGCCAGCGGGCCCAGATCCGGCGGGCGGCGCGGAACTTGGCGATCTCCTCGAAGAAGTCCACGTGCGAGTCGAAGAAGAAGCTCAGCCCCGGGGCGAAGACGTTGACGTCCAGCCCGCGCGAGAGCCCCAGCTCGACGTAGCCGAACCCGTCGGCGAGGGTGTACGCCAGCTCCTGCGCGGCGGTCGAGCCGGCCTCCCGGATGTGGTAGCCGGAGACCGACAGCGGCTTGTAGCGCGGGATCTCGGCGGCGCAGTATTCCATCAGGTCGCCGATCAGGCGCAGGTGCGGCTCGGGGTCGAAGAGCCACTCCTTCTGCGCGATGTACTCCTTGAAGATGTCGGTCTGGAGGGTGCCGTCCAGCCTGGACAGGTCGATGCCCTGCCGCTCGGCGGCGACCAGGTACATGCAGAAGACCGGCACCGCCGGGCCGGAGATGGTCATCGAGGTGGTGACCCCGGCCAGGTCGATGCCGTCGAACAGCACCTCCATGTCGGCGGCGGAGTCCACCGCGACCCCGCAGTGCCCGACCTCGCCGAGCGCCTGCGGGTCGTCGGAGTCGCGGCCCATCAGCGTCGGCATGTCGAACGCGACGGAGAGCCCGCCGCCACCGGCGCCGAGGATCATCTTGTAGCGCTCGTTCGTCTGCTGGGCGTTGCCGAATCCGGCGAACTGCCGGATCGTCCAGGCCCGGCCCCGGTAGCCGGTCGGGTGCAACCCCCGGGTGTACGGGAACTCGCCCGGCCAGCCGATCCGTTCGAAACCGGGGTACGCGGCACCCTCCGGCGGCCCGTACACCGGGTCCACGGTCATCCCGGACAGGGTGGTGAAGTCCGCGTCCCGCTTGCGCGCGGCGTCGTAGCGGGCCTGCCAGCGTGCCCGTCCGGCGGCGATCTCGTCGGCGTTCATCCGCGGAGCTCCTCCTCGAGTCCTCGACTGAGACCGAGTGTAGAACGGGAGACTGAACGATCGCTAAGGATGTTCGTACCAACCGGTAACTCCCGGCTCAGACGGAGGGCGGCGCACCGCCCATCGCCACGTCGTCCACCCGGATGTTGATCTCGTCGGCGCGCAGCCCGTACGCCTCGACCGCCGCCGTCACCGCGATCCGCACCGCCTCCGTCACCTGCGGCACCGGGTGACCGGCGGCGATCACCAGCACCAGGTTGACCACCGCCGCGCCGTTCGTGACGTGCGCCGAGCAGCCCCGCCGGGCGTCACCGACCTGGTCCAGCCCGACCTTGTCCAGCACGGCGTTGAAGAACCGGGCCACGTCGCCGCCGAGTTCGGCCACCCCGGGCACCGACTTCGCGGCGGCCACCGCGATCTTCTCCACCACCTCGTCGGAGACCTGCGTCGTCCCGCCCGCCACCGCGTCCGGCGTCACCGACAGCTCCTGCGTCACCTCGTCCGCCATCTGTCCCCCAGCTACCCGTCGCACCGCCCCACGGGTCCGTGGAGCGGTGCGAGCGTACTCGTTGGCGACGGTCCGCTGTGGACGACTCAGGAGCCGAGCTGGGCGAGCAGTTCGTCCGCCGCCGCGTACGGGTCGAGGGAGCCCTCGGCCACCTTGGCGGCGAGCGCCGGCAGCTCCGTACCGTCGCGCAGCGAGCCGATCCGGGCGCGCAGGACGCCCAGCGCGATCGCCTCGATCTCGGCGGCGGCCCGCGCCTCCCGGCGGCGGCGCAGCTCGTCGTGCTGCTCCAGCCAGCCGCGGTGCTTGTCGATCGCGGCGGCGATGTCGTCGATCCCCTCGCCACGCGCGGCCACCGACCGGACCACCTGCGGACGCCACTCGCCCGGCCCACGCTCACCCAGCGCGATCATGCCCTGGATGTCACGCACGGTGGCGTCGGCACCATCCCGGTCGGCCTTGTTGACCACGAAGACGTCGGCGATCTCCAGGATGCCGGCCTTGACCGCCTGGATCGCGTCGCCCATCCCCGGGGCGAGCAGCACCAGCGTGGTGTCGGCCAGCGAGGCCACCTCGACCTCCGCCTGACCGACGCCGACGGTCTCCACCAGCACCACGTCGCAGCCGGCGCCCTCCAGCACCCGCACCGCCTGCGGGGTCGCCGCCGACAGCCCGCCGAGATGGCCCCGGCTGGACATCGAGCGGATGTAGACGCCCGGGTCGGTGGCGTGGTCCTGCATCCGGACCCGGTCGCCGAGGATCGCCCCACCGGTGAACGGGCTGGACGGGTCGATGGCCAGCACGCCCACCCGGTGCCCCCGCGCCCGCAGCGCCCGGACCAGCTCGTTGGTGGTGGTCGACTTGCCCACTCCCGGCGAGCCGGTCAGCCCCACCACCTGGGCCTGCCCCGCGTACGGCGCCAGCGCCGCCGCCACCTGCGGCAGCGCCGCGTCACCGGACTCGACCAGGGTGATCAGCCGGGCCACCGCGCGCGGGTCACCCGCACGGGCCCGCTCCACCAACATGGGTACGTCCCGACTGCGGCGCACCGGGACGGCGGCCGGGGCCGGGGCGTTCTCGACACTCACGGAGCCACCTTCGCTCGCGACTGCGGGGCTCGCAAACCCGGCTCACTCCTCACACTCACCGGGTCACCTTCACTCGCCGACTCGCAGCGCGCCGACCCGGCTCACTCCTCACGCTCACCACGCCGTCTCCGCCCACGACTGCGCGGCGCGGCGGACCGGGTTCCTCGCTCCCACGGTCAGCTCTCGGAGCCGGCCGGCACGTGGATGATCAGCGCGTCGCCCTGACCGCCACCGCCGCAGAGCGCCGCCGCGCCGGTGCCGCCACCGCGCCGCTTCAGCTCCAGCGCGAGGGTGAGCACCAGCCGGGCACCGGACATGCCGATCGGGTGGCCCAGCGCGATCGCGCCGCCGTTGACGTTGACCTTGTCGGCACCGACCCCGAGGTCGCGCGCGGACTGGATGCCCACCTGCGCGAACGCCTCGTTGATCTCGATGAGGTCGAGGTCGGTCACGCTCAGCCCGCCCTTGCGCAGGGCGTGCTGGATGGCGTTGGAGGGCTGCGAGTGCAGGGAGTTGTCCGGCCCCGCCACGTTGCCGTGCGCGCCGATCTCGGCCAGCCAGGTCAGGCCCAGCTCCTTGGCCTTGGCCTTGCTCATCACGACCACCGCGGCGGCACCGTCGGAGATCGGCGAGGAACTGCCGGCGGTGATGGTGCCGTCCTTGGCGAACGCCGGGCGCAGCTTCGCCAGCGACTCGACGGTGGTGTCCGGGCGGATGCCCTCGTCCTCGCTGATCACCAGCGGGTCGCCCTTGCGCTGCGGGATGCTCACCGGGGCGATCTCGTCGGCGAAGTGCCCGTTCTTCTGTGCGGCGGCGGCCCGCTGGTGGCTGGCCGCGGCGAACGCGTCCTGCTCCTCGCGGGTGATGCCGTGCCGCGCGCCGTGCCGCTCGGTCGACTCGCCCATCGAGCAGCAGTCCCAGGCGTCACTGAGCCCGTCGAGGGCCATGTGGTCCTTGATCGTGACGTCGCCGTACTTGTAGCCCGAGCGCTGGCCCAGCAGCAGGTGCGGGGCGTTGGTCATCGACTCCATGCCACCGGCCACCACGATGTCGAACTCGCCGGCCCGGATGAGCTGGTCGGCCAGGGCGATCGCGTCCAGCCCGGAGAGGCAGACCTTATTGATGGTCAGCGCCGGGACGGACATCGGGATGCCGGCCTCGACAGCCGCCTGGCGGGCCGGGATCTGGCCGGCACCGGCCTGGAGCACCTGCCCCATGATCACGTATTGCACCTGCTCGGGGGCGACCCCGGCGCGCTCCAGCGCGGCCCTGATCGCGACGCCGCCGAGCTTCGTCGCCGGGAGGTCCTTGAGGTTGCCCAGCAGCCGCCCCATCGGGGTCCGCGCGCCGCTGACGATCACCGAAGCCACTGCCTGCCTCCGAGGGGGTGCCGACCTGTACGCCTTAACGATTATTCGGTCAGACTAGCGCCATGGCTGAGAACTCCCCCGTCGAGCCCGCTGCCGACTTTGTCACAGACATCGGCCTGCGCCGCATCGACCACGTCGGGGTCGCGGTCGCCGACCTCGACGCCGCGATCGACTTCTACCAGCGCACCTTCGGCATGCGTTGCGTACACACCGAGACCAACGAGGAGCAGGGCGTACGCGAGGCGATGATGGCGGTGGGGCCGACCGCCGAGGGCGGCTGCGTGCAACTCCTCGCCCCGCTGTCGCCGGAGTCGACCATCGCCAAGTTCCTCGACCGCAACGGCCCCGGGGTACAGCAGGTGGCGTACACGGTCGCCGACATCGACGCGGCCTGCGCGACGCTGCGCGAACGCGGCGTACGACTGCTCTACGACACCCCGAAGCGGGGCACCGCCGGGTCCCGGGTCAACTTCGTCCACCCGAAGGCCGCCGGCGGCATCCTGGTGGAACTGGTCGAACCGGCCGCCAACCCCCACTGACCTCACCCACCCACCGCCCACTCCCACCCCACCCACCCCGCCTCCCAGCCCGGGTGCTGGACGCCGACGCCCAGCACCCGGGCCCACCACACCAGTTCACCCCGCCCACCGCGCCGCCCTACGCGCCGCCCTACGCGCCGCCCTACGCGCCGCGCCGCCCTGCTGCACGTCGCCCTGCGCCCGCGCCCTCCGCCACGTGCCCCGCCACCCGACCACTTGGCCGCCACACCTGGCCCACCCGTGTTGATCAAGAGGTTTGCGTCAATTTCCGAGCCCACTCGCGCACAAACCTCTTGATCAACACGGCGCGGAACGCGGAGCGCGGAACGCACGGCGCGGAGCGCGGAGCGCGGAACGCACGGCGCGGAGCGCGGAAGGCACGGCACGGCGCGCGGAACGCACGGCACGGGCGCAGGGCGCGGAACGCACGGCACGGAGCGCGGAACGCAGGGCGCAGGGCGCGGAGCGTGGGGTGGGGTGGGGCATCCCCGGGGGGCGTGCGGCAGTGCGCGGTTCGGCGCCCCCATGGGCAGCTCCACGCATCGGCCAATGCAGTTTTTCACAGGAGGCTTCCCGACCCTAGCTACCGTTCAGTAACGTCCGCCCCCACGGGAGCGGCCGGTGCCGGTTGTGTCGATTGCCGACATGGTGGCGGGTCGCACCGGCGCCGACGATGGCGGCACCCCTGCCCCGGTACGGGTGCGGACGAACGGGAGGTCACCGTGCAGGACATCCTCGAAGCGATCATGGCGGCGGAAGGCTCCGGCCAGCCGGAGCGGGAACTCGCCGGCCTCGCCGGACTGCCGGTGCCGGAGACCTACCGGGGCGTGGTGGTACGCGCCGAGGAGGCCCGGATGTTCGACGGGCTGGCGACCCGGGACAAGGATCCCCGCAAGGCCCTGCACGTGCAGGAGGTGCCCACCCCGGAGCTGGGGCCGGGTGAGGCGCTGGTCGCGGTGATGGCCAGCGCGATCAACTACAACACCGTGTGGACCAGCATCTTCGAGCCGCTGCCCACCTTCAGGTTCCTCCAGCGCTACGGCCGGCTCTCCGAGCTGACCCGCCGGCACGACCTGCCGTACCACGTGGTCGGCTCGGACGCGGCGGGCGTGGTGCTGCGGACCGGGCCGGGGGTGACCCGCTGGCGGGCCGGCGACGAGGTCGTCGCGCACTGTCTCTCGGTGGAGTTGGAGGACGCCGCCGGCCACGACGACACGATGCTCGACCCGCAGCAGCGGATCTGGGGCTTCGAGACGAACTTCGGCGGGCTCGCCGAGTTGGCCGTGGTCAAGGCCAACCAGCTCATGCCCAAGCCGCGTCACCTGAGCTGGGAGGAGGCGGCCAGCCCCGGTCTGGTCAACTCCACCGCGTACCGGCAGTTGGTGTCCCACCACGGGGCCGACATGAAGCAGGGTGACGTGGTGCTGATCTGGGGCGCGTCCGGTGGGCTGGGCGGCTACGCCACCCAGATGGCGCTGAACGGCGGCGCGATCCCGGTCTGCGTGGTCTCCTCGCCGGAGAAGGCCGAGCTGTGCCGGGCGATGGGCGCCGAGCTGGTCATCGACCGGGCCGCCGAGGGCTTCCGGTTCTGGTCCGACGAACACACCCAGGACCAGGACGAGTGGCGCCGCTTCGGCGAGCGGATCCGGGAGCTGACCGACGGCGAGGACCCGGACATCGTCTTCGAGCACCCCGGCCGGGAGACCTTCGGCGCCAGCGTCTACGTCGCCAAGCGCGGCGGCACGATCGTCACCTGCGCCTCGACCAGCGGCTACCAGCACCAGTACGACAATCGATATCTGTGGATGCACCTCAAGCGGATCGTCGGCAGCCACTTCGCCAACTACCACGAGGCGTGGCAGGCCAACCGGCTGGTCGCGCTCGGCAAGGTGCACCCGACGGTGTCCAGGACCTACCCGCTGGAGCAGACCGGTCAGGCCGCGTACGAGGTGCACCGCAACGCGCACCAGGGCAAGGTGGGGGTGCGCTGCCTCGCCCCCGCCGACGGGCTCGGCGTGCGCGACCCCGAGTTCCGCTCCCGGCACGAGCGCGAGATCAACCGGTTCCGGGGGCACTGACCCGTCCGGGTGATGCCGGCTCCCCTTTGCGGCGAGGAGGACATTGCCTTTCCGTCGAGGCCGCCGGACCCCCATTCGAGTACGGCCGGACAAAGAGCCACGGGCGGTGCCCGTGGCCCTTTTCCCGTTACTTCGCGTGACGACAGCCCGGCCCGGACCTGCCAAGATCGCCATTCGGTCCGGACCGCCGGGAGGACCCGGTGGACCATGTAATGAGGACACGAAAGCTCGGCACCGCTCTTGCGAACGCCCCCGGGTGGTCTGCAAGTATGTCCCAATGCCCCAGCAGCAGTCCTCCCCTCTCGCGTTCTTCGATAACGCGAACTCGCAGCCAGATTTCACGGTCGGCCTGCGCGGATACAACACCCACCAGGTAGACGACTTCCTCGGCCGGATGACGGCCGCGCTGACCCAGTCGGAGCAGGCCCGCGCCGAGGCCGAGCAGCGGATGAACGACGCCCAGCGCCGGCTCCGCCAGGCCGAGCAGCGGCAGGCCGCGCTTGAGCAGAAGCTCACCGACACCAACAAGCAGCTTGAGGAGAACAGCCGGCCGACCCTCTCGGGTCTCGGCACCCGGGTCGAGCAGATCCTCCGGCTGGCCGAAGAGCAGGCCAACGACCACCGCAACGAGGCCAAGCGCGAGTCGGAGGGGATCCTCTCCGCCGCCCGGCTGGAGGCGCGGGAGATCACCGACAAGGCGCGCGCCGAGGCTGCCGCGATGAAGGCCACCGCCGAGCGGGAGGCCGGCAGCGTCCGCACCGTCGCCGAGCGGGAGGCCGCCGAGGCCCGGGTGCAGGCCCGCCGCGAGGCCGACACGCTGCGCGCCGACGCCGACCGGGAGACCAAGCAGCTCCGAACGGTCACCGCCCACGAGGTGGCGGAGCTGAAGTCGACCGTGGAGCGGGAGGTGGCCACCCTGCGTGCCACCGCCGAGCGGGAGATCACCCAGCAGCGGGCGAAGGCCGCGCGGGAGGCCGAGGAGAAGCGCGCCGAGGCGACCAAGCTGCTGACCGACGCCCGCGACAAGCGGGACAAGGACCTCCAGGCCCTGGAACTCCAGCTCGCCGAGCGTCGGGAGAAGGCCGAGCGCGAGGAGTCGGAGCGGCACGCCGCCCAGGTGTCGCAGACCCAGAAGCTGGTCGGCGAGGCCGAGCAGCGCGCCCGGGCCGCCCAGGAGCGGGCCAAGGAGATCGAGCAGCGGGCCGAGGCCCGCCGGGTCGAGTCGGAGCGCACCGCCAACGAGACCGTCGACAAGGCCAAGGCGCTGTCCGAGAAGACCCTCAACGAGGCCAAGGCCGAGGCGAAGCGGCTGCTCACCGAGGCGCGTACCGAGGCGGACCTGACCACCCAGGCGGCCCGCCGCGAGGTGGAGGACCTCACCCGCCAGAAGGACGCCGTCACCTCCCAGCTCGGCCAGATGCTCTCCGGCCTCGCCGGGATCGTGCCGGGCGTGCCCGCCCAGCAGCAGGCCGCCACGCCGGCCAAGCCGGAGCCGGCCAAGGCCGACGCCGAGGCGCGGGCCACCGCGGAGACCGCCAGCTGACCCACCTCACCGACGGGGCATGAGTCACGGCGCGGGGTGACACCGGGTAACCGGTGACGCCCCGCGCCGTAGGCGTTTCCCACCCTGTGACACGGACGCGCCCACCACAGTGAAGTAGCTCCCAACGGCGGCGTCCGTATCGCCCCAGCAGGGCCGGATGCGTGTGAGGATGGGGGCATGTCGCACGGCGAGGAACTGTTCGCTCTCGGCGGGGACGTGACCACGGAGCCCAGCTTCGAGTCCGCTCTGCGGGGATACGAAAAACGGCAGGTCGACCGGTACGTCGCTCGTGCGGAGCACGAGATCACCACGCTGACGGCCGAGCGGGAACAGGCGTACACACAGATCCACAAGCTGGCCGGTCAGGTCGAGCACCTCCAGCGTGATCTCACCCAGGTGCGTAAGCAGATCGGCGTGGTGGACCGCGCCTCGTTCAAGCACCTCGGCCCCCGGGTCGAGCAGATCCTCGCCCTCGCCGAGGAGCAGGCGGAGGCCATCCTGGTCGCCGCCAACGAGGAGATCGAGGCCCGCCGGGCCGCTGCCGAGCACATCATCGACGAGGCCCGCGAGCAGGCCGCCAAGGCGCTCAAGGATTTCGAGATCGCGCTCGCCGCCCGGCGCGCGGAGGAGGAGCGGCACACCACGGCCCGCAAGGCCGAGGCGGACGCCGCGGTCCGGTCCGCGAAGGAGGAGGCCGCCCGGCTGCGTACCACCGCCCAGGACGAGTCGACCCGGCTGCGTACCACCGCCCAGGAGGCCCTGAACAAGGCCCAGCAGGAGGCCACCCAGCTCCGGGACACCGCCCGGGAGATCCACAACCGGGCGCAGCAGGAGGCGACCAAGCTGCGCGAGACGGCCAAGGCGGCGCTCGCCAAGGCCACGCAGGAGGCCACCCAGCTCCGGGACGCGGCCAAGGAGGTGCACGCCAAGGCGCAGCAGGAGGCGAAGCGGCTCACCGAGACGGCGGCCGAGGCCGGCCGGGCCACCCACGCCAAGGCGCTCCAGGAGGCGAAGCGGATCACCGACGACGCCGAGGGCGCGGCGAAGGCGACCCGGGGCCGGGCCCGGCAGGAGGCGCACCGGCTGACCACCGAGGCGGCCGACGCGGCCACCCGCACCCGCGCCGAGACCGAGGCGTACGCGCAGCGGATGCGCACCGAGACCGAGGCGTACATGCAGCAGTCCCGCGCCCAGACGCAGCAGGAGCTGGGTGCCTGGCGCGCGGGCGTGGAGGAGGAGGTCAACGGCCGGCGGGAGGCCGCCGACCGGGAGCTGGCCCAGCGCCGCGCCGCCGCCGAGCAGGAGTTCGCGAAGCGCCGCGACGAGCTGGACAAGCAGCACAAGACGCGGCACGACGAGCTGGAGTCGAAGCACAAGACCCGGCACGACGAGCTGGAGCTGGCGCACACCACCCGGCAGGGCGAGCTGGAGCGGGAGTGGACCGCGCGGCGCAACGAGATCGAGCAGGGCGCGGCGGAGATCCGCCGGGCCGCCGAGGCGGACGCGCTCACCATTCGCCGGCAGGCCGAGGAGGAGACCGGCGCGCTGCGGCAGCGGGCCGAGAAGGAGACCACCGCGCTGCGCCAGCGGGCCGAGAAGGAGACCACCGCGCTGCGTCGGCAGGCCGACGAGGAGACCACCACGCTGCGGCAGCGGGCCGACGAGGAGACCACCGCCCTGCGCCAGCAGGCCGAGAAGGAGTCCGCCGAGAAGCGCCGCAAGGCCGACGAGCACGTCGCCGCCTCGCGCCGGCAGTTCGAGGAGTACGCGGCCACCACCCAGCAGCACCTGGCCACCACCCAGCAGCACCTCGCCGCCACCCAGCAGGAGGCGGCGGCCAGCCGCCAGCAGCTCGCCCAGGTGATGCTGGAGATCGCCCAGGCCCAGCAGCAGCTCGCCGACCTGCGGCAGGAGACCTGGCAGTCGCGGCAGGAGCACGACGAGGTCGAACGGCAGCTCACCGAACTCCAGATGCGGAAGTTGACCGCCACCCCGCTCGACGTCATGCCGACACCGGACGGCAACCGGCCCGGGGCCGGCCCGCTCGGCAACGGTAGGCGGCCGGAGCCGGTCCTCGCCGCCGACGGCGGGACGGAGCCGCTCGTGGGCGCGGCGAGCCCGGCCGCGAACGGCGCGAAGCCCCCCGCCGACCCGACCGTCAACGGCACGGAGATCGTGGTGGAACCGGCCACCGACGGCGCGAAGCCGAAGGGGGAACCGGTGACCACGGTGGACGACGGTACGGCCGGCGCCGAGTTGGACGGCGAACCGACGGTGGCCGCCGTCCCGGGCACCGGCGGCCGGGAGGCCACCCCGACGAAGATCACCAGTACCGGTGAGAACGGCAAGCGGCCGTCCAAGCCGACCACCGACGAGCGCAGCGCCAAGCCGAGCACGGTGACCGTCGAGTCCGAGTGACCCGGGGTGGCCGGGGACCCCCGGCCACCACTACCCTGCGAGCAGGGGTCCGCACGCTCGGTGTTCCGGCGGCGGACCGGGTGACGTTGCTCCGGTGGCCAGCGCCGGAGCGGGACCTGGGGAGGTCCGGTGGCACAGGACGGCCCGGCACGCGACGACGCGGCCCGGGACCCCGCCGACGCGGGCGGGTCGACGGCCCGACCTCCGGCGGGCGTACGGGACGTCGACATGACCGAAACGGGCCGGACAGGCACGGGCCGGACAGGCACGGGCCCGACGGACGGCGACGCGACAGAGTCGGACCCGACGGGCGTCGACCCGACGGAGTTCGAGGCGGCCGGGCCGGTGGCCACCGGCTCGGGGCGGTTCGGCCGGCCCGGCCGGCCGCTGCGCCGCAGCAGCTTCCTGGTCGGCTTCACCGGCGCGCTCGGCGTGCTGCTGGCGTACACGGTCTATCTGGGGGTCCGCAACGCGGCGGGGATCCTCGTCCTGGTGGTCATCGCGCTCTTCCTGGCGGTCGGGCTCAACCCGGCGGTGGTGCGGCTACGCCGCTGGGGGCTGCCGCACGGCCTGGCCGTGGCACTGGTCGTGCTCACCCTGCTGCTGCTGATCGCCGCCGGGCTGGTGGCGCTGGTACCGCCGGTGATCACCCAGACCGGCCAGTTCATCGACCAGTTGCCCAGCTACGTCGAGGAACTGCGGCGCAACCGGACCGCCAACGACCTGGTGGTGCGCTTCGACGTGATGGAGCGGGTGCAGGCGCTGGCGAACGCGGACACCGTCGGCCGGGCGCTCGGCGGGGTGCTCGGCGGCGCCCAGTTGATCTTCGGCACCATCTTCCGGGCGCTCACCGTGCTGGTGCTGACCATCTACTTCCTGGCCTACTTCGACAAGCTGCGCGACCTCGGGTACGCGCTGGTGCCCCGGTCCCGCCGGCAGCGGGTCAGCCTGATCGGCGACGAGATCCTGACCAAGGTCGGCGCGTACATGGTGGGTGCGCTGAGCATCGCGGTGCTGGCCGGCGCGACCACCTTCGTCTTCGCGCTGGTCGTCGGCCTGCCGTACCCGTTCGCGCTGGCCGTGGTGGTGGCGGTGACCGACCTGATCCCGCAGATCGGCGCCACCCTCGGCGCGGTGATCGTGAGCCTGGTCGGGTTCGCTACCGGGCTGCCGATCGGCATCGCCTGCGTGGTCTTCTTCGTGATCTACCAGCAGGTGGAGAACTACCTCATCTACCCGAAGATCATGCGGCGGTCGGTGGAGGTCAACGAGGTGGCCGCGCTGCTGGCCGCGCTGCTCGGGGTGGCCCTGATGGGCGTGGTCGGCGCGCTGATCGCCATCCCGGTGGTCGCCGCGCTCCAGCTCATCCTGCGCGAGGTGGTGCTACCCCGGCAGGACGCCCGCTGACCGGACCGGTCCGGCCACAGGCATCACTCCCCCTCCCTCGACCCGATGCCTTCGGCGACTCGCCCCGGCACCACCGGGCCGCCACCGGGCCGCGCCACCGGACCCCGACACCGGACCCCGCCACCGGGCCGCGCCACTGGGCCGCGCCACCGGGCCGCCACAACATCCAGGTTGTAGTGGCATCGGCCGGCCACGGAGGCCACTACAACCTGGATCGAGCACGATCTTGGGCCGGTGGGTGGGAATGGACCCGGCCGGGCCGGCGGGTGGAGGTGCCCGAGCCTCACGGCGGGTCACCCACGATCGGCCGGCGGTACGGACCCCAGGCCACGAACCGTTGGAACAGGTCACGCGGTGCTGGGCCGTCGTGCGGGTTGAGGTGGTAGAGGTCGTGCATCGCCTCGTACATCAGCCCGGCAAGGTAGATGGACAGGGCCGGCTGCCTGTCCCCGTACTCGGCGCGTAGCAGCAGGCGGGCCTCGGGGCACGGCCAGGGCTGGCCGTCGGCGCGACAGAACCACATCGGGCGCAGCGGAGTGTGCGGGACGTTGTTCCCGCACGGCCGGGGCCGGTCCGGGTGCGGACCCAGCCGGGCCGTGGGGAGCTGGTTGAAGATCACGACTGACCTCCGTCGTAGGTCCGACTGAGCTGCCCCAGTGTCAGACTGCCGGCCCGCCCGGGGGTCTGGCAGGGATAGACGCCCGTGTGCTGGAGGCTCCAGTCGGGAGCGCAGCTCGCGTGCACCCGGGCGGGACGCCGAGGCTTACGCCGGAACCATCGGACACGCATGTCAACCTCCTCGATGGTGGGAAGGGGCCGCTCCCTCCGGGGGTGTGGCGGGAGCGGCCCCGGCAGGACCCGCCCCTCCTCGCACAGGACCGGATCCGCATAGGTGACAGTCTGGTTAGGAGGGCGCTACTCTCGATACGCGCTCGCAGCATCTGCGCAGGTCAGCGTGCCAGGTGAGCTGCATTGGGAGACTCTCCGGCAAGCCTGAGCAGATTGTGGGCAATCCATGGGAAGCGTTACCGACTACGTGTTGGGCGAGCTGCGCCGGTTCCGCACCAGGCTGGGCGTGAGTCAGGACGAGTTCGGCCGGGCCATCGGCTACTCGGGCTCGCACGTCAGCTCGGTCGAGACTGGTGGTCGGGCACCCACCGACGGGTACATGAGCGCGATCGACGTGCACTACAAGACCGACGAACGCTTCGGCCGGATGCTACGTGAGCTGGCCCGACTCGATGTCGCGCCGACCTGGCTACGGCAGTGGATCGAGTTCGAGCGGGAGGCGACCACGTTGCGGTGGTTCGAGCTGTCCTACCTCCCCGGACTGCTTCAGACCGAGCGGTACGCCCGCGCCACGCTGGCCGGCGGACGGTTCACCGCCGACGAGGTCGACCGGATCGTGACGTCCAGACTGGACCGCCAGACGATCCTGGGCAGGGACAGGCCGCCGCAGCTCATCGCCGTGTTGGACGAGGCGGTGCTCCGCCGGCCGGTGCTCGATCAGCCGGGATTGATGGCGGAACAGCTCGACCACCTGGTCGACCTCGCGGGCGAGGAGCACATCCAGGTGCACGTCGTACCGGTGGATGCGGGCATGTACCTGGGGCTGGCCGGTCAGTTCATCATCGCCGAGCTGCCCGACGGTGCCCGGGTCGCCTACGCGGACAACCAGCTCAGCGCACAAATCGTCGATGCGCCTGGAGATATTGCTAGGCTCGCGAAGACGTGGGAGATAGTCAGGAACGAAGCTCTCCCCCGCCGGCAGTCAATCGAGCTGATCAAGGAAGTGACGAAGTCATGGACCTGATGACCCCGCAGTGGCGGAAGTCGACGAAGTCCGGTGGCAACGGTGGGGCTTGCGTCG
>NZ_JBIVRQ010000011.1:0-118939 GCF_044755745.1 Micromonospora sp. NPDC092111 | reverse complement strand
CGTGAGGTGGCCGACAACATCCCCGACGTCGTGCTGGTCCGCGACACGAAGGACCGGGAAGGCGGCACCCTCCACTTCACCCCCGAGACCTGGCAGGCGTTCGTCAACCTGGCCAAGCACACCGGCCCCGTGGGCTAGATCGTGAGCGTCATGGGCATGATGACCCCGCAGTGGCGGAAGTCGACGAAGTCCGGCGGCAACGGCGGGTCCTGCGTCGAGGTGGCCGACAACATCCCCGACGTCGTGCTGGTCCGCGACACGAAGGACCGGGAAGGCGGCACCCTCCACTTCACCCCCGAGACCTGGCAGGCATTCGTCAACCTGGCCAAGCACACCGGCCCCGTGGGCTAGATCGTGAATGTCATGGACCTGAGCGATGCCAAGTGGCGCAAGAGCACCCGAAGCAGCGGAAACCAGGGCGACTGCGTCGAGGTGGCCGACAACCTGCCCGGCGTGGTGGCCGTACGGGACAGCAAGGACCCGGACGGCCCCGTCCTGGCCTTCCCGCCGACCACCTGGCAGTCGTTCGTGACCTTCGCCAAGCAGTCCTGAACCGCCACGACGAAGCCCCCGGTACGACACCGGGGGCTTCTTCGTGAGCTGAGCCGGCTCAGTCGGCGCGCGGCCCCGGCACGGGCGTGTCGGCGAAGGAGGCGACCGTACGGTCGGCGTACGCGCTGACGTCGCCGGTCTCCACCGGGCCGTCCCAGGTGGTCGGCAGCGGCAGCGCAACGGTCGGGTTGACCCGCTCGACGATCTCGTCGAGCACCCGCTCGGCGTCGCCCACCCACAGGTGCTTGGCCCCCGGCACGCCGACCACCTCGGCCTGCGGCACCGCCGCGAAGCGGTCCCGCGCCTCGTCGGGGCGCAGGTAGTCGTCGAACTCGGGCACCAGCGCGGTGAGCGGCCTACCCGACGTGGCCCAGACCTCCAGGTCGGCGGGCGCGGAGAAGCGCAGCGGCGGGGAGAGCAGGATCGCCCCGGCCACCGCCGGGTCGCAGCCGTACTTGAGGGTCAGGTCGGTGCCGAACGACCAGCCGACCAGCCAGATGTTCGGCAGCTCGTGGAACTCGGCGTACTCGATCGCGGCGGCGACGTCGAACCGCTCCCCCACCGCGTTGTCGAAGGCCCCCTCGCTGGTGCCACGGACGCTGCTGGTGCCCCGGGTGTTGAACCGGAGCACCGCCAGGTCGGCCAGGGCGGGCAGCCGCCAGGCGGCCTTGCGGAAGACGTGGCTGTCCATCATCCCGCCGTGGGTGGGCAGCGGGTGCAGGCAGACCAGGGTGCCCACCGGCTCCCGGTCCAGCGGCCGGGCCAGCTCACCGACGAGCCGCAGCCCGTCGGCGGTGTGCAGCTCGATGTCCTCCCGGCGGCCGGGCAGGATCGACGAGGCGCGGATCGGTGTGCTCACCGCCCAAGTCTGGCCCGAACTCGCCGCCGTCGCTCGCCCGGGCGGAAACAGGGTGACCCAGATCGCTCAGCCGTACCTCGGAGCCCCGCGACCACGCAGCAGGTTCGGCCCGCGCCGGTCCCGGGCCCGCCAGCAGCCGCTGTGCCAGTGCCGACGGTCGGTGAGGTCGCCCGCGCCGTCGGCCGGCCAGGCCACCAGGTGCGCCACGCCGGGCTTGATCTCCTGGTCACAGCCGGGGCAGCGGTACGTCTTGGTCGACGCACCGCCGCTGATCCCGCGTACCTGCCACTCACCGTCGCGCCACTGCTGCACCGACTCCACGCCGTGACGGGCCCGGTCCGAGTCCAGGTGGGTGGTGTCCTCGCGGCGGGGACGGTTGCGACGGGGGCTCACCCACCCAAGGTTACGGTCAGTTCCAGGTCTCCGGCCGGGTGAGGTCGGTCGCCACCACCGCCCCGCCGAGCACCGTCGCCGCGTCGTCGTCGGTGAATCCCTCGTACGGCCAGCCGAACCGGGCGACGAGGTGGGCCTTCTCCAGCCCGAGCAGTTCCAGCTCGCCCCCCTGCGGATACAGGTAGGCCGCTCTGCCGTTGATCGTCCGGTTCCCCTCGGTACGGCTGCCGGCGATCCCGCTGCGGTACTCCAACCGCACCTCAAGCTGCTGATCGGGAGACCGGCTGACGGTGAGGCGGACGTCCAGCGAGCCGGGGAAGCCGATCACGTTGACCTCGCAGGTGGCCAGCCGGGCGGCCGGCGGCAGCGCGGTCAGCCGCAGCGGCGACGCGCACCGGTGCGCCTCGTCCAGCCGTAGCGCGGCGACCGCCTCGCGGAGGTCGGCGTCGTCGGTGGCCACGGTGTGCACCCGGGCGTACAGGCCCGGCACCGGCTGCCAGCGCAGGAACCAGCCCGGCTGCCCGCCCGGCCCGCCCGGCGGCACCTGCCGTACCCGTCCGTCGAAGTCGGCAGCGGTGGCGGGCCGGGCCGGGTAGGCCATCCCGTCGTGCGCCGAGTCCTCGACGGCGGCCACCTCGGTGCCGAGGTCCACGGCGACCACCCGCCCGCCGGGCAGCTCCAGCCGACCCCCCTCGACCCCCCGGCCGGTACGCCAGGTGAGCAGGCGGGCCCGCACCGGGTCGACGCCGAAGTGCAACAGCCCGGGATCGGTGCCGACCAGGTCGGGGCGGGTTGCCGCCCCGGCCACCCCGGCCACCCGGGGTGGCGCGGCAACCACCCCGGGGGCCACCTGCTTCGGCCCGGCCCCCGGCAGCCCTGGCAGGACGGTTCCCCGCCCGCTGCCCGGCAGGCCGGCGAGCGTCCCGAGGCCGAGTACGGCCGTCAGCCCGAGCGCCACGCCCGCGCCCATCCGCCGCCGACGCCGCCTGGCCCGGCCGCCGGCCACCGCGCGGGCGGTCAGCCGGCGGGTGTCGACCGCGCCCTCGGCGCGTTCCCGCAGTGCGTCGGTGATTCGCTGGTCCAGGTCGGTCACGACCGGCTCCCGTTCGTCGTCGGGACGCCGAGGCGCTCCCGGAGGTGGGCGAGCGCCCGCATCGCGTGGGTGCGGACGGTGACCGGCGAGCAGTCCAGGATCTGGGCGATGGTCGCGTCGTCGAGGTCCTCGTAGTAGCGCAGCACCAGCACCGCCCGCTGGCGGTCGGGCAGCCGGAGGATCAGCCGCCACAACTCGTCCCGGTCGGCGGCCTCGCCACCGAGGTCCCCGCGCCCGGCACGCTCGACGAAGCCGTCCACCACCAGCTCACGGTTGGACCGCCGCCGCCACCAGGACCGGTTGGCGTTGACCAGCATCCGGCGCACGTACACGTCGGGGCGGTCGGTGCGGGCGATGCTCCGCCAGTGCAGGTAGGCGCGCGCCAGCACGTCCTGGGTGAGGTCCTCGGCCCGATGCGCGTCACCGGTCAGCAGCCGGGCCAGCCGGACGAGCGCCGGCCCGCGACTGCTGACGTACTCCTCGAAGGTCACACCCTCAAGACGCCGTCACCGGCGTCCGCCGTTGACCCGGATCAGCGACTGGTGTGGTCGCGGAAGCCCCGGCCGCTCTTGCGGCCCAGGTAGCCGGCGGTGACCAGGTGTTCCAGCAGCGGCGCGGGGGCGAAGCCGGGCTCGCGCAGCGCCAGGTACAGCTCCCGCTGGATGGCCAGCGCGACGTCCAGGCCGACCACGTCGAGCAGTTCGAACGGGCCCATCGGGTAGCCGCAGCCCAGCTTCATCGCGTGGTCGATGTCGTCGGCCGTGGAGTAGCTGGCCTCCAGCATCCGCACCGCGTCGTTCAGGTACGGGAAGAGCAGCGCGTTGACGATGAACCCGGACCGGTCGCCGCAGACCACCCCGGTCTTGCCGAGCGCCGCGCAGACCGCCCGGGCGGTGGCGGTGGTCTCCGCCGAGGTACGAATGGTGCGCACCACCTCGACCAGCGGCATGACCGGCGCGGGGTTGAAGAAGTGCAGGCCGATCACGTCGGCCGGGCGCTGGGTCGCCATCGCCACGTCGATCACCGGCAGCGAGGAGGTGGTGGTCGCCAGCACCACGCCCGGCTTGCAGATCTCGTCGAGGCTGGCGAAGAGGGCCTTCTTGACGCTCAACTCCTCGACCACCGCCTCCACCACCAGGTCGACGTCGGCCAGGTGCTCCAGGGTGGCGGACCAGTTGATCCGGCCCAGCGCGGCGTCCCGGTCGGCCTCGCTGACCTTGCCGCGTACCACGCCCTTGTTGAGCGAGGTCTTGACCGCCTCGAAGACCCTGGCGGACTTCTCCGCACCCCGGGTCACCGAGACCACCTCGTAGCCGGCCTTGGCGAACACCTCGATGATGCCGGTCGCCATCGTCCCCGAGCCGACGATGCCGACCTTGGTCACGACTGCGGGGCTCGCAAGCTCACTCCTCGCGCTCCCGATGCCGACCTTGGTCAGGACTGCGGGGCTCGCCAGCTCACTCCTCGCGCTCCCGATGCCGACCTTGGTCAGGACTGCGGGGCTCGCCAGCTCACTCCTCGCGCTCCCGATGCCGACCTCGGCAAAGATCCCGCGCGTGCCGTCGGCGGGCGCCGACTCCGTCGTGGCCGGCGTCTGGTCATCGGGTACGACCACCGGGGAACCCGGCCGCTCGTAGGTGTAGAAGCCCCGGCCGGACTTGCGGCCGAGCAGACCGGCGGTGACCATCTGCTTGATCAGCGGCACCGGGGCGTGCCGGCGGTCCCGCCCACCGCGCCGGTACATGGTGTCCAGGATCTCGTACGCGGTGTCCAGGCCGATCAGGTCCATCAGGGCCAGCGGGCCCATCGGCAGCCCGCAGCCCAGCTTCATCGCCGCGTCGATGTCCTCCCGGCTGGCGTACCGGGCCTCGACCATGCTCACCGCGTGGTTGAGGTAGCCGAAGAGCAGCGCGTTGGCGATGAAGCCGGCCCGGTCGTTGATGGTGACGTCGACCTTGCCGAGCCGGTTGCAGAGCGCCTCGACGTCGGCGACCACGTCGGCGGAGGTGACCACCGTGCGGACCACCTCGACCAGCTTCATCACCGGGGCCGGGTTGAAGAAGTGGATGCCGATGACCTGGTTGGGCCGGCCGGTGGCGACCGAGATCTCGGTGACGCTCAGCGACGAGGTGTTGGTGGCCAGGATCGCCTCGGGCTTGCAGACCCGGTCCAGCTCGGCGAAGATCCGCTGCTTCAGGTCGAGGTGCTCGGGGACCGCCTCGATCACCAGGTCCACCGAGTGCAGCGCGCCCAGCCCCACCTGGAAGTCGACCCGGGAGTGCAGGGCGTCCCGGTCGACCTCGGCGAGCTTGCCCTTCGCCACCGCCCGGTCGGTCGAGCCCTTCAGGGTGGCCCGGCCGCGCTCCAGGGCCGCCTCGGAGATCTCCACCGCGACGACGTCGACACCGTTGCGGGCGAACACCTCGACGATGCCGGCACCCATGGTGCCCAGACCCACCACACCCACTCTGGTGAACTCGCGCGCCACGACCGGCCTCCCCTGGTTGACTCCGCCGCCGACATGAACGGCCGCTAAGGTTATGCGCCGGAGTCTGCCACGTGACGCTGTGTTGTCGAGACGCCGTGGGATATTTCACGCACCACGCCCAGGACGCCGTGACGGCCCCTGCTCCGGCTGCCCTTCACCGCCTCCATCACGCCCTCGCCGCAGCCCGGCCGGACGGTCACCGGGACCCGGTCAGGCCGTCGCGGTGGCCCCGATCGGGCCGGTGCCGCCGCCCCGGTCAGGCGGTCAGCGTGGTTCCCGTCAGGGCCAGCAGTTCGGCGACGAACTCGGCCGGGCGTTCCAGGTGTGGGCTGTGCCCGCAGCCCGGCAGGGCGACCTCCCGGTAGCTGCCACCGGCGGCGGCGTACCGCTCCAGCACCGCCCGGGTCTGGCCGATCATCGGCTGTGGCGGGCACGCCTGCTCCCCCGGCCAGCCGGGCACCACGCCCAGCGACCCCAGGTACGCCAGGTCGAACAGCGAGGTGTCGGAGACGATCACGTCGGCCTCGCCGCGTACCCAGGTGACCGGCGGCTTGACCTCGACGGCGACCAGCTCGTCGGCGATCCGGAAGTGGGCCGGGGCGAGCGCGTTGAGCACTCCCCGGTCGCCCGGTGCGGTGCCCGGCCAGTGCGGCGAGGCCACCGCCGTGCCAGGGTAGTTGTCGTCGCCGGTGGCGGTGGAGAGCAGGCTGTCCAGCAGCAGCTCCTCGTCGTCGGCGATGCCGGCCGGGTCGGCCACGTAGGCGGTCCGCAGCACGGTGCGGGGGCTGGTCGGCGCGTCCGCGCTCCGGTCACCGGCAGCCAGCCGGGCCACGAAGTCGGCGTTGACGCTGCCCGCCCCGGTGCCGGCGAAGTCGGGGGTGGTCGGGGTGCCGGCCAGGTCCCGGGTGCCGCCGAAGCCGTACGGGGAGACCGGGGCCTCCAGCAGCAGCCCGGGCACCCGGTCGGGCCGGTCGACCAGCAGGCGCATCGCCACTCCCCCGCCCAGGGAGTGCCCGACCACCACTGGTCGGGCCCCGGGGGCGAAGAGTCCCGGGGCGTCGAGCAGGGCGGCCAGGTCGTCGGCGAAGTCGGCCAGCCCCCGGCCCGCGTCGACCGGGGCGGTCTGCGTCCCCCCGTAGCCGCGCAGGTCGGGTGCGACCAGCCGGAGCGTCGCCGGAAGCCGCCGCAGCAGTGGTTCCCAGAAGGCCGAGGACGAGCCGTTGCCGTGCACCAACAGCACCGGTACGCCGTCCGGCGGCCCGGCCACCCGGACCCGTTGGCTGATGCCGTTGGCGGTCACGGTCCGCTGCGCGATCTCCATCCGGGGCATGCTGCCACGGGTACCCGGACCGGTCCATGGTGCGGCGACCCACCACCCGGCCACCCGCTATGTGTCCGGTCCCCGGTCGACGCCACCCAGGGCCCGGCCCGGCCCATGCCGCCCAGGGCGTCCTGCTCAGTGACCGCCAGGGTCTGCGGGGTCGGCGCGGTTCTCGCCGGTCACCGGGTGGGACGGGGCCGGATCACCCGCCGTCCCGCCTAGCGGGGCCGGATCAGCGGCCGTCGACGCCGACCGGGGCCGGCACCGGAGTGGTGGTCGGCCTGCTGTCGGGCGGCCCGGCGGCCCGGGTCGGCAGCGGCAGGGTCGGGCGGTAGTCCCGGCGGCCACCGCCGATGCCCCCGGCGAAGCTCAGCCCGACCGGGTCGGTGGTGGCCAGGCCCGGGTCGAAGTAGCGCAGCTCGGTACGGCCCAGCCGGATGACGTCGCCGTCGGTGAGCGACTCGACGCCGGTGATCCGCCGGTCGTTGAGCCAGGTCCCGTTGGTGGAGCCCAGGTCGACCAGGGTCACCCCGGCCGTCGTCAGCCGCACCTCGGCGTGCCGCCGGCTCAGGTGCGGATCGGCCACCGCGATGTCGGCGGTCGGCGCCCGGCCGATCACCTGCGGCCGTGGGCTGACGCGGAAACGCGCCCCACGCATCGGCCCGCCGGCCACCGTCAGCAGCGGCATCAGTTCCGGATGATCCTCCATGGACAGTCAGCTCCCCACCCACCGTCGCCCCGCGGCCCAGCCTGCCAGCTCCGCGTGACCACCTCACCACCCGCCCGGTCACCTCCGCGACGCCTCAAGGACAACTCCGCTCCACCAAACAGGCGGCGGCCCGGACCCGCCGGCAACCACCACCGGGACCTACCGGCCGGTAGCTTCCGGGTCTAGACTTCCGCCATGACGGCTGTGCATGTCCCGGGCACCCCGGTCATCTCCGACGGCCGGCTGGTGTCGACCAGCCCGGCCACCGGCGCGGAGGCCGGCAGCCTCCCGGTCGCCACCGCCGAGGACGTCGCCCGCGCGGTGGCCCGCGCCCGGGCCGCCGGCGAGTGGTGGGCCGCTCTCGGCTTCACCGGCCGCCGGGAACGGCTGCTGCGCTGGCGTGCCCTGCTCGCCCGCCGGATCGAGCAGCTCGCCGAGCTGGTGCACGTCGAGGGCGGCAAGCCGGTCGGCGACGCGGTCGTCGAGATCCTCACCGCCATCGAGCACGTCGACTGGGCGGCCCGCAACGCCCGCCGGGTGCTGGGGCCGCGCCGGGTCCGCTCCCGGCTGATCCTCGCCGAGTTCTCCGGCCACCTCGAATACCAGCCGCACGGGGTGGTCGGCGTGATCGGCCCGTGGAACTATCCGGTCTTCACCCCGATCGGCTCCGCCGCGTACGCGCTCGCCGCCGGCAACGCGGTCGTCCTCAAGCCCAGCGAGTACACCCCGGCGGTCGGGCAGTGGCTGGTCGACACCTTCGCCGAGGTGGTGCCGGAGCAGCCCGTGTTCACCGCCGTGCACGGCCTCGGCGACGTCGGCGCGGCGCTCTGCCGGTCAGGCGTCGACAAGCTCGCCTTCACCGGCTCCACCGCCACTGCCAGAAAGGTGATGGCGGCCTGCGCCGAATCCCTGACCCCGGTGCTGATCGAGGCCGGCGGCAAGGACGCCATGATCGTCGACGCGGACGCCGACCTGGACGCCGCCGCCGAGGCCTGCGTCTGGGGCGCGCTGACCAACGCCGGCCAGACCTGCATCGGCATCGAACGGGTCTACGCGGTCGACCCGGTCTTCGACGCCTTCGTCGGCAAGGTGGTCGCCCGCGCCGAGCGGCTCACCGTCGGCGCGGACGGGGCCGACATCGGCCCGATCACCATGCCCAGCCAGATCGAGGTGATCCGCCGGCACATCGACGACGCGATCGCCGCCGGCGGTCGGGCGGCGCTGGGCGGGCCCGCCGCCGTGCAGCCGCCGTACGTGCACCCGACCGTGCTGGTGGACGTCCCCGAGTCCTCGGCCGCCGTCCGCGAGGAGACCTTCGGGCCGACGCTGACCGTCACCCGGGTACCCGACGCCGACGAGGCCGTACGCCGGGCCAACGCTCTGTCGTACGGCCTGGGTGGTGCGGTCTTCGGCCGCCGCGACGCGGTGGCGATCGCCCGACGGCTGCGCTCGGGGATGGCCTCGGTCAACTCGACGCTCACCTTCGCCGGGATGTCCACGCTGCCGTTCGGCGGGGTGGGCGACTCCGGGTTCGGCCGGATCCACGGCGAGGACGGGCTACGCGAGTTCGGCCGGGCCAAGTCGATCACCAAGCGGCGGGCCCGGTCACTGCTGCCCTCGATGACGTTCGAGCGGACCCCGGCCGACGTGGCCCGCATCGTCCAGGCCGCCAAGCTGATGTACGGCCGCCGTTGAGCACGCCCGCGATGCGGCCCGGTCGGGGCACGCCCGTCCCTGTCGAGGGGGCGGGGCGGGGTGGCGTCCTCGCCGGCCAGCGAGGCGATGCCGCGGGGCGGCGCGGCTTGGGGCACGCCTCGCCCGACGACGGGTGGCCGGCTGTCAGAACAGGGTCAGCTCGTCGCGCTCGATGCCGCGCAGCTTGTCGTAGTTGACGACCACGCAGCGGATCCCCCGGTCGGTGGCGAGCACCCGGGCCTGCGGCTTGATCTCCTGAGCGACGAAGACACCGGTGACCGGGGCGAGCAGCGGGTCCCGGTTCATCAGTTCGAGGTAGCGGGTGAGCTGCTCCACCCCGTCGATCTCGCCGCGCCGTTTGACCTCGACGGCGACCGCGCCGGAGTTGGCGTCGCGGCAGAGCAGGTCGACCGGGCCGATCGCGGTCATGTACTCGCGCCGGACCAGGGTGAAGCCCTCGCCGAGCGCCCCCGGGTTGGCCGCCAGCAACTCCTGGAGGTGCGCCTCGACGCCGTCCTTGCGCAGCCCCGGATCGACGCCCAGCTCGTACGAGGTGTCCTGGAAGACCTCCTCCAGGGTGATCCGCAGTTCCTCGCCGGCCTTGTTGACGACCCGCCACACGCCGGGTGCCTCTTCCAGCCGACAGGGCGGGCTCATCCAGTTCAACGGCTTGTACGCCCGGTCGTCGGCGTGGATCGACACCGACCCGTCCGCCTTCACCATGAGCAGTCGGGTGGCCGGCGGCAGATGAGCCGAGAGCCGTCCGACGTAGTCCACCGAGCACTTCGCAATCACCAGCCGCACCCGACGAGACTAGCCGAGGACCGGCCCGTCGCCGTCGAGCGGCACTGGCGTGCCGGTGCGATGCTGAGACGGTGTTCGAAGTCCTCACCGGTACCGGGCTCGCCGCGTCGGCGGGCCTGAACGCCTACATCCCCCTGCTCACCATGGGCGTGCTCGCCCGTTACACCAGCCTGATCGACCTGCCCAGCGGCTGGCAGTGGCTGGGCAACGGGTGGACCCTGCTGATCCTGGCGGTGCTCCTCGCGGTCGAGGTGGTCGCCGACAAGGTGCCGGTGGTCGACCACGTCAACGACGTGGTGCAGACGGTCATCCGCCCGACGGCGGGTGGCCTGGCCTTCGGGGCGGGCGCGGGCTCGGAGACGGTGACGGTCAGCGACCCGGGCGGGTTCTTCACCTCGCACCAGTGGGTGCCGGTGGTGACCGGCGTGGTCATCGCCCTCGGTGTGCACCTGCTCAAGTCGGCGGCCCGGCCGGTGGTCAACGCGACCACGGCGGGTTTCGGAGCCCCGGTCGCCAGCACCGCCGAGGACGCCACCAGCGTGGTGATGTCCCTGGTGGCGATCATCCTGCCGGTGCTGGTACTGGCGTTCGCGCTCGGCCTGGTGGCATTCGTCGTGTGGTTCCTGCGCCGACGCCGGGAGCGCCGCCGGGAGCGGGAGGCCGCCCGCGCCGCCGGCTACCGGGTCTGACCTCCCAGGTACGCCCCCGTCCGATCCTCCAGGTACGCCCGGCCTGCCCCCGTCTGACCTTCCGGGTACGCCCGGTCTCGTCCGGGCAGCAGCCGAGACGCCGCTGGCCGGCACCCCGGTTCGGGGTGCCGGCCAGTCTGCTGGTCGTGATCGGTGAACGTCAGCCGTTCCAGTGCTGGGCGACGAGGTCGGCGGCCTGCTGCTCCCACTGCGCGTACGCGTCCGGGTACGCCGACACCTGCACCGTCTGGGCGGCCTCGGTCAGCGGCATGTCCCGCCAGCCGTCGACCTGCTTGAGGCCCTTCTGGAACGCCATGGTCGAGTAGACCGGATCGGTGATCTGCTCGGGGGTGCCCCAGCCGGAGGAGGGGCGCTGCTGGAACAGGCCCAGCGAGTCGTGGTCGTTACGGTCGCCGAGGTGGCCCAGGTTCTCCAGCTTCGACTCCTGCAGGGCGGTACCGACAGAGATCACCGCGGCCCGCTCGTTGAGGCCGGACTTCTTGGTGGCGGCGACGATCGCCTTCACGTTGGCGGTCTGCTCGTCGTTCAGGTCGATCCGCGACTGGGCACCCTGCGTGCCGTGCGGGATCAGCTTCGCGGCGTCGGGCTTGTCGGCCTGCACGGCCACGGCGACGGGCTTGGCGTCGACCGTGGGGGCGGTCGTGGTGGTGTGGTTCAGCGGACCGGCGGCGAGACCACCAGCGAAAGCCAGACCAGCAATACCGAGCACACTCTTACGCAGAATCGTCGTGTTCATCGAGGGCTCCTTCATAGGGGGACGACACCCACCACCGGCCCGAAGGCCGACAGTGCCCGACAGGAAAGAGGGGGCCGGGCACCAGGGGCGTAAGCACCACAACAGGGCACTCAGGAAACAACACGGGGAAAAGACTCAGAAGATCACCGGCTGGGGCCGACACGCGCCAGCGGGCTCGCTGGGGGTCGCGCGGCGAGCGGGGGCTCGCGTTGCCGGGACCATGCACAACGACCCGCCAGCCACCGACATTCCCGCCGGCCCGGGGCCGCTGCTGCGGTCGTACCGAGGTGTAACCACCGGGGGCCCGCCACCATTCCGCCACCAGCGTGCCGCCGGTCACCCGGAACCGCGCACCGGCCCCAACAACGGACAACCGACCCGACGCCGACCCCGACCCACGCCCAGGCCCACGCCCACGCTCAGGAAAAGCGCACGCCCACGCCACCCGCCACCCCGCCACCCGCCACCCGCCACCCGCCACCCGCCACCCGCCACCCGCCACCCGCCACAAAACGTACATAAATCACCGAACGGGGCGCGCATGCCGCCACCGAAACGGGTTACACCACAGGCATCCGCCGGTTCGGGTGCATCTGTTGTCGCCATCGCAGCAACAAACGCACCCGAAGGGAGGCAGCGCGACATGATCGTTCGAGTTGCTCAGGCATGAGCCGGTGCCGGCCGCCTTCCTCCTGACCGGCAGGCGGGTCGAGGGCTACCCGGAACGACGCGACGGGCGACCGGTGCGGCGTAACGAACGACAGCCACCGCGACGACCCGGCCATTGATCGGTGAGGCTTAGCGAAGGGCTACCCGGAACAACCGCCGAGTGACCGGTGAGGCATAGCGAACGGGGGCCACCCGGAACGACGCGGCGGGTGACCGGTGCGGCGTAACGAACGACAGCCACCGCGACGACCCGGCGACCAACCGACAGGGGCCTGGTGGGCAGCGGCCCGTTCGTCGGACTACTGGATCCGACCAGGCTCGCCGGCCAACAGGCGGACGTGGTGCGCGGCGACCCGTTCGCGGAGCAGGGCTGACCTCAACTCGGGTCTCTGCTCTCCCAATCCCGGACAGCGACAGCGACCCCACACGGACGGCGGATCGACCACAGCCCCACCGGCGGTCGCGACCGGGACCAGCGCCCCAGCTCCCACCGGCGTCGTGCCACGGCCCGTCGGGGCCGGCCATCGCGGCCGGGGTGGGCGGGTCGAGCGCCCTGACCCGCACGGGCGTTGCGCGCGGGTCTTAGCCTGCGGCCCATGACCTACCAGCCGATCCCGGCCGCCCCGCGCGGCAACCGCACCCTCCGGACGGTCCTCGTCGTCGTCGGCATCGTGTTGGCGGTCTGCTGTGTCGGCGGCGCGGTCGGTGGTTGGTTCATCTACGGGGCGGCGAAGGACACGCTGACGCCGGTCCGCGAGGCCACCACCACGTACCTGGACGCCGTGCGGGCCGGCGACCACCAGCGGGCGTACGACCAGCTCTGCGCGCGGGAGCGGGAGCGGACCACGGCGGCGGAGTTCGCCCAGCGGCAGACGACCCAGCCCCGGCTGGTCGGGTACGACGTCGACGGCGTGCACGTCAACAACACGAACGGCCTGGTCCGGGGCACCGTGACGGTGCGGCTGACCACCGACGGCGGCGGTACGCGTACCCAGGTGTTCACGCTGCTCAAGGAGGACGGCGCCTGGCGGGTCTGTGGGTGACGGCCGGCGGAAGTCGAACACGGCACCCTCTCAAATGCCTAATATCGGGGCATAAGCCGAGAGGGAGGTCGCCATGACCGCAGCGATGGAGATGCCCCGCGTGCAGGAGTGCGCCGCGTCGTCCTGCGCCTACAACCACACCAACGACTGCCACGCGTTCGCCATCACGATCGGCAGCAGCGACCACGCCCACTGCCACACGTTCGTGGAGTTGCCGGTGCGCGGCGGGATCGACCAGCTCATCGCGCAGGTGGGCGCGTGCAGCCGGGCGGACTGCCAGCACAACTCCGAGCTGGAGTGCCGCGCCCCGGCGATCACCGTCGGCCCGGACAACGACATGGCCGACTGCATGACATACCAGAGCCGCTGAGCGCAGGGGGCCCGCCGCGTGGCGGGCCCCGCCGCATCAGATCAGGCCGCCGTGCTCCCGGGCCCCGCCGCATCAGGCCAGGCCGCCGCCCTCCCGGACCCCACCGCATCAGGCCAGGCCGCCGCCCTCCCGGACCCGCCACATCAGGCCAGCCCGCCCTCCCGGCCCCGCCGCATCAGATCAGGCCGCCGCCCTCCCGGACCCCGCCACGTCAGACCAGGCCGTTGCCCTCCCGGATCACGGTGACCAGCTCGTCGATGATGCCGGTGAGGGCGAAGTCCTTCGGGGTGAAGACCCGGGCCACCCCGGCGGCGCGCAGCGCGTCGGCGTCCCCGGCGGGGATGATGCCGCCGACCACCACCGGCAGGTCTCCCCGGCCGGCGGCGCGCAGCCCGTCCAGCACCGCCGGCACGGCCGCCAGGTGCGAGCCGGAGAGCACGGAGAGGCCGACCAGGTCGACGTCCTCTTCCACGGCGGCGGCGACGATCTGCCCGGCGGTCAGCCGGATGCCCTGGTAGACCACCTCGAAGCCGGCGTCACGGGCCCGTACCGCGATCTGTTCCGCGCCGTTGGAGTGCCCGTCCAGGCCGGGCTTGCCGACCAGCAGCCGCAGCCGGCCGCTGCCCAGCTCCCGGGCCGTGGCGGCGACCCGCTCCCGGACCGCCGCCAGGGTGGCGTCCCCGCCGGCCCCGGCCGCCCCGGTCAGCCCGGTCGGCGCCCGGTACTCGCCGAAGACCTGCCGCAGCGTGCCCGCCCACTCGCCGGTGGTCACCCCGGCCCGCACGCAGGCCAGCGTCGCCGGCATCAGGTTCGTCGTGGTCGCGGCGTCCGCGCGGAGCCGGGCCAGTGCCGCGTCCACCGCCGCCGCGTCCCGCCCGGCCCGCCATTCGCGTACGGCGGCGGTGGCGGCCGTCTCGACGGCCGGGTCGACCCGCTCGACGGCCTGGGCACCGGCGGCGGTCAGTGGGGACGGCTCGGTCTCGGTGAACCGGTTGACGCCGACCACCACGTCGGCGCCGGACTCCAGCCGGCGCCGGCGCTCGGCCAGCGAGCCGACCAACGCGCTCTTGAGGTAGCCGGTCTCCACGGCGGCCACCACGCCGCCCAGCTCCAGCACCTTCGCCAGCTCGACCCGCGCCCCGGTGACGATCCCGTCGACCAGCGCGGTCATCACGTGCGAGCCGGCGAACAGGTCGGGGTACTCCAGCAGGTCCGACTCGTACGCCAGCACCTGCTGCATCCGCAGCGACCACTGCTGGTCCCAGGGGCGGGGCAGGCCGAGCGCCTCGTTCCAGGCGGGTAGCTGCACCGCGCGGGCCCGGGCGTCCCGGGAGAAGGTGACGCCGAGCATCTCCAGCACGATGCGCTGGATGTTGTTCTCCGGCTGGGCCTCGGTCAGGCCGAGCGAGTTGACCTGCACGCCGTAGCGGAACCGGCGCTGCTTCGGGTCCCGCACGCCGTAGCGCTCGCGGGTGATCTCGTCCCAGAGCGCGCCGAAGGCGCGCATCTTGGCGATCTCCTCGACGAAGCGCACCCCGGCGTTGACGAAGAAGGAGATCCGCTGGACGACGTCGCCCATCCGCTCGGCGGGCACCTGCTCGGAGTCGCGCACGGCGTCGAGCACGGCGACGGCGGTCGCGAGGGCGAAGCCGACCTCCTGCACCGGCGTCGCGCCGGCCTCCTGGAGGTGGTACGAGCAGATGTTGACCGGGTTCCACCGGGGCATCTCGCCCAGGGTGTACGCGATGACGTCGGCGGTCAGCCGCAGCGACGCCGCCGGCGGGAAGATGTACGTCCCCCGGGACAGGTACTCCTTGATGATGTCGTTCTGCGTCGTCCCGGCGCAGCGGGCCAGCTCGGCGCCCTGCTCGGTGGCGACGGTGCCGTAGAGGCCGAGCAGCCACATCGCCGGCGCGTTGATCGTCATCGAGGTGTTCATCCCGGCGAGCGGCAGGCCGTCGAAGAGGGCCCGCATGTCGCCCAGGTGGGCCACCGGCACCCCGACCCGGCCGACCTCGCCGGCGGCCAGTTCGTGGTCCGGGTCGTAGCCGGTCTGGGTGGGCAGGTCGAAGGCGACCGAGAGGCCGGTCTGCCCCTTGGCCAGGTTGCGGCGGAAGAGGGCGTTGGTGGCCGCGGCGGAGGAGTGCCCGGCGTACGTGCGCATCACCCAGGGGCGGTCGCGCTCCGGCAGCCGGCCCGGGAGAGCCTTCTCGTCCATGGCCGGAGTTTAAGTTACCGTTCAGTAAAACGGGCTGTGGAAAACCACACAGGTCCATGGAGCGGACCACCGGGCACAGCCGGCGCGGCATGGCGGACACCACCACACCCCCGGGCAGCCGGCACCGGCCCGCAGGTCGCACACTGGACGTCATGGATGACGAGCTCGCGATCTCCGTACGGGGACTGCGCAAGGCGTACGGCGACAACGTCGCGGTGGCGGGGGTGGACCTGGACGTCCGCCGGGGCGAGGTGTTCGCCCTGCTCGGCCCGAACGGCGCGGGCAAGACCACCACCGTGGAGATCCTGGAGGGCTACCGGCGGCGCGACGCCGGCGAGGTGCGCGTACTCGGCAGCGACCCGGCCCGGCCGGCGGCGGACTGGCGGTCCCGGGTCGGCATCGTGCTCCAGGGCACCGGCGAGTTCGACGAACTGACCGTCGCCGAGGTGGTCCGGCACTTCTCCGGCTTCTACCCCGGGGCCGACGACCCGGACAAGGTCGTCGAGCGGGTCGGGCTGGGGGCCAAGGCGAAGGCCCGCACGCACACCCTCTCTGGCGGGCAGAAGCGCCGGCTCGACGTGGCGCTGGGCATCATCGGCCGCCCCGAGCTGCTCTTCCTCGACGAGCCGACCACCGGTTTCGATCCGGAGGCCCGGCGCGAGTTCTGGGAGCTGATCCGGGACCTGGCCGCCGCCGGCACCACCATCGTGCTCACCACCCACTACCTGGACGAGGCCGAGTCCCTGGCCGACCGGGTCGGGGTGATCGCCGCCGGGCGGGTCGTCGAGGTGGCCCCGCCGAACCGGCTCGGCAACCGGCAGGACGCCCTGGCGACGGTCTCCTGGCGTACCCCGGACGGGACGCCGGAGACGGCGCAGAGCGCGACGCCGACGGCCCTGGTGGCGGAGCTGGCCGCGCGCTTCGGCGGTGAGGTGCCCGGTCTCACGGTGACCCGGCCGACCCTGGAAGACGTCTACCTGAGCATGATCGGACACTGATGACCACCACCACGAAGCCGGCGGCCCCGGTCGCCGCCCACCCGGCCCGGCGGATCGGGCCGGGCGCGCTCGCCCTGCGGCAGGGCCGACTGGAGATCACCCAGTTCCTGCGCAGCCGGGAGTCCGTCGTCTTCACGATGGGCTTCCCGATCATCATGATCCTGATCTTCGCGTCGATCTTCGACGGGACGATCGGCGGCGGGGTGAAGTTCACCCAGTACTTCATCACCGGCATGATCGCCACCGGCCTGATGACGGTGAGCTTCCAGAACCTCGGCATCTGGATCCCGATCGAGCGGGACCGGGGCGTGCTCAAGCGCTACCGGGGCACCCCGATGCCGAAGTGGGTCTGGTTCGCCGGCAAGGTGCTCATGGTGGTGGCGATCGGCGTCGCCGAGACCGCGCTGCTGCTGGTCGTCGCCGTGGCCCTGTTCGACCTCGACCTGCCCGGCACCGCCGGCAGGTGGTTCACCTTCGGCTGGGTCGCGGTGCTCGGGGTGACCGCCTGCACCCTGTGCGGCATCGCCATCTCGTCGCTGGCCCGCACCGCGCGCAGCGGTTCGGCCGTGGTCACCCCGGTCTCCCTGGTGCTCCAGTTCGTCTCCGGGGTGTTCTTCGTCTTCACCGACCTGCCCGCCTGGATGCAGCAGGTCGCGGCGCTCTTCCCACTGAAGTGGATGTGCCAGGGGCTGCGGGCGGTGTTCCTGCCGGACAGCTTCGGCGCCCAGGAGCCCGGCGGCTCCTTCGAGCTGGGTCGGGTCGCCCTGGTGCTCGCGCTCTGGTGCGTCATCGGCCTGGTCCTCTGCCTGACCACCTTCCGCTGGACCACCAAGCGCGACGGCTGACCCACCGCGCCCGCCCCACCGCCCCACCCCGTCCCGTCCGCGCCGGTCCGGGGTCGGCCATGGTCAAATGCGTCTCGCCGAGGTAGCGGTGTCTGCTCAATGGCGACACCGCTACCTCGGCGGGATTGCGAACCTGCCCAGCGACGGGAGTCAGTACGAGTAGAAGCCCTGGCCGGTCTTGCGGCCCAGGTCGCCGGCGGTGGCCATCCGCTGGAGCAGCTCCGGCGGGAAGAACTTCTCGTCGGCGGTGTCGGTATAGATGTTCTTCGTCGCGTTCAGCAGCACGTCCACGCCGGTCAGGTCGACCGTGGCGAGCGGGCCCATGGCGTGACCGAAGCCCAGCTTGCAGGCGGTGTCCAGGTCCTCTGCCGACATCACCCCGGACTCGACCAGCTTCACCGCCTCCATGGCCAGCGCGCAGATCAGCCGGGTGGTGACGAAACCGGCGATGTCCCGGTTGACCACCACGACCGTCTTGCCGATCCCCTCGGCGAACGCCTTCGCGGTGGCGATGGTCCCGTCGCTGGTCTTGTAGCCCCGCACCAGCTCGCAGAGCTTCATCATCGGCACCGGCGAGAAGAAGTGGGTGCCGACGACCGCCTCCGGCCGCTCGGTCACCGTGGCGATCTGGGTCACCGGGATGGCCGAGGTGTTGGTGGCCAGCACCGCGTCGGACTTGCAGATCTTGTCCAGCGCGCGGAACACCTCGTGCTTGATCTCGATCTTCTCGAAGACCGCCTCGACCACGATGTCCGCGTCGGCCGCCGCCTCCAGCTCGGTGGTCGGGGTGATCCGGCCCAGGGTCGCCTCCACCTCGGACGGGTCGATCTTCCCCTTCTCGGCGAACTTCGCCAGCGACCTGCGGATGCCGTCGAGGCCCCGCGTGGTGGCCGCGTCGTCCACGTCCCGCAGGGTCACCTGCCAGCCCGCCTGCGCCGCCACCTGGGCGATGCCGGAGCCCATCAGCCCGGCCCCGACGACCGCGAGTCGACCCGCCATCTGCTTCTCCCTCGCTGCGTGTGAGTGTCTGACAGCACCCTAGTCGGCGAGCCTGAACGACGGCTAAGCCCCTCGTACGCGCCTCGGCGGGACGACCGGCCCGGTCGCCCCGCGAATGGACCGACTCAGATGGTCAGGTCGGGCGCCTCCGGGGTGGTGCCCCGCTCCACCTCGACGCCGAGCGCCCGCAGGTCGGCCACGAAGTCGGGGTAGCCCCGGTCGACGTGGTGCACGTGGGAGACCTCGGTGACCCCGTCCGCGCAGAGCCCCGCGATGATCAGACCGGCGCCGGCCCGGATGTCGGTGGCCCGCACCGGGGCACCGGAGAACCGGTCCCGGCCCCGGACCACGGCGTGGTGGCCGTCGGTCTTGATGTCCGCGCCGAGACGCATCATCTCGTTGGCGAACATGAACCGGCCGTCGAAGATGTTCTCGGTGATCAGGGACGCGCCGTCGCTCACCGCGGCGAGCCCGATCGCCATCGGCAGCAGATCGGTGGCGAAACCGGGGTACGGCAGGGTGACCACGTCGACGGCGGACGGCCGGTCGTCGGCGCGTACCCGGAAGGCGTCGCCCCGGGTCTCCACCAGCGCGCCGGCCGCCACCAGCTTGTCCAGCGCGACCTCCAGGTACGCCGGGTCGATCCCGGTGACCGTGACGTCCCCCCGGGTCATCGCCGCGCCGAAGGCCCAGGTGCCGGCGACGATCCGGTCCCCCACCGTGGCGTGCCGTACCGGACGCAGCTCGGACACCCCGACGATCCGCAGGGTGGAGCTGCCGCAGCCGGAGATCCGGGCACCCATCCGGTTGAGCATGGTGCAGATGTCGACGATCTCCGGTTCCCGGGCCGCGTTGTCGATCACCGTCGCGCCCCGGGCCAGAACCGCCGCCATCACCAGGTTCTCGGTGGCGCCCACGCTCGGGAAGTCCAGCACGATCTCCGCGCCGTGCAGGCCGTCCGGGGCGGCGGCGATGACGAAGCCGTGCTCACCGGAGATCTCCGCGCCCATCCGGGCCAGCCCGGCGATGTGCATGTCCAGGCCCCGGGAGCCGATGGCGTCGCCGCCCGGGTGGGCGACCCGCACGTACCCCCGGCGGGCCAGCAGCGGGCCGAGCACGCAGATCGACGCCCGCAACCGGCGGACCAGGTCGTAGTCGGCCTCCGTACCGGGCCGTTCGGGCACGTCGATGACGACCGAGCGGGACCGGGCCAGCCCGCCGTGCGCGACCATCGGGTCCACCGGGTCGTCCGCCTCGAACCGCACCCCGCACCCGAGCCGGCGCAGCACCTCGCCCATGATCGCGATGTCGGTGATCCGGGGGACGTTGGTGATCACGCTGCGCCCCGGCGCGAGCAGCGCCGCCGCCATCAACTTGAGCGCCGAGTTCTTCGCGCCGACCACGTGCACCGTGCCGGCCAGGCGGGCGTCCCCGCCCACCCGGATGACGTCGACGTCGTCGACCGCCGGGTCACCGGCGTCACCCGGCCCCACCCCCGCCGGCCAGCCGGCCGGCTCCGGCCGGGCCGGGATCGTCAGGTCAGGTATCCGTAGGCTGTGCGTCATGGCCGTCCACCTCACGCGCATCTACACCAGGGCCGGCGACGCCGGCATGACCAGGCTGAGCAACAACGAGCAGGTGCCGAAGACCGATCCGCGGATCGCCGCGTACGCGGATGTCGACGAGTGCAACGCCGCGATCGGCGTGGCGCTCGCCCTCGGGCAGCTCGACGACGAGCTGCGGGCCGTGCTGGAGTCGATCCAGAACGACCTGTTCGACGTCGGCGCCGACCTGGCCACCCCCGTCGAGCCGGACCCGGAGTACCCGCCGCTGCGGGTCACCGAGGAGTACGTGGAGCGCCTCGAAGGCTGGTGCGACGAGTACAACGGGCGCCTGAGCAAGCTCGACTCCTTCATCCTCCCCGGCGGCACCGCGGGCGCGGCGCTGCTACACGTGGCACGGACGATCGCCCGGCGCGCCGAACGGGCGGCCTGGGCCCTGGTCGCCCACGATCCGGATCGCACCAGCCCCCTTCCGGCAAAGTATCTCAACCGGCTCTCCGACCTGCTGTTCATCCTGTCAAGAACGGCAAATCCGGCCGGCGATGTGCTATGGGTGCCGGGCGGCAAGCGCTGAGCGCCGGCGCGCTGCACCACGTCGAGCTCTGGGTACCCGATCTCGACGCCGCGAAGCGGAGTTGGGGCTGGCTGCTCGGTGAACTCGGCTGGACGCCGTACCAGGACTGGCCGGCCGGGCGGTCCTGGCGGCTCGGCCCGACGTACCTGGTCATGGAGCAGTCGCCCGCGCTCACCGGGCGGATCCACGACCGGCTCGCCCCCGGGCTCAACCACCTGGCGTTCCACGGCGGTCCGCCCGCCGCGGTGGACCGGCTGGTCGCCGCCGCCCCGGCCCACGGCTGGACGCTGCTCTTCCCCGACCGCCACCCGCACGCCGGCGGCCCCGACACGTACGCCGGCTACCTCACCGACCAGCAGGGCTACGAGGTCGAACTGGTCGCCGGGACCGACTGACCGGCACCGCCGGGAGCTGGCAGGTCGGACAGGACGTGGGCTGACAGGTGGGACAGGACGTGGGCCGGCGCGCGGGTCAGTACGTGGGCCGGCGCGCGGGTCAGGACCGGTCCAGCGCGCCCCGGCGGGTCGGGGCGCTCCGCCCGGCACCCGGCCGCCGGGAACCGGGCACCCGCCATCGCGGTGGCCGACCCGACCGGGCCGCCCCGGAACAGCGCCGGACCGGAGCCCGCCGACGACGAACCCGGCGTACGGTCAGCGCGACCGCGACGGCCGCGACCAGCACCACCGCGGCAGCGGACGGCAGCCCGGCGGACGCCGCGCCGGCCGCCCAGCCGAGCAGCACCGTGCCGGGTACCCAGACCAGCACCGCGACCCCGTCGAAGAACACGAACCGGGGGTACGGCAACCCGGCCGCGCCGGCCACCCGGGGCACCAGGGTACGCACGAACGCGGTCCACCGGCCGAGCAGCACCGCCGTACCGCCCCTGGCGGCGATCAGCGCCTCGGCCCGCCGCCAGCGGTGCTCGCCGACCCACCGCCCCAGCCGGCCGGCACGCAGCCGGGGCCCGAACAGTCGGCCCTCCAGGTAGCCGAGCTGGTCCCCGACGAAGGCCGCGAGGGTGGTGACGGCGAGCGCCACGCCGAGGTCCAACCGACCGGCCCGGGCCAGCAGCCCGACGGTCAGCATCGTGGTCGCCGCCGGCAGTACCACCCCGACCAGCAGGCCCACCTCGGCGGCGAGCACCGCCGCCGCGATCAGCAGGACGTACCCGGGCGGCAGGGTGCCGAGGCGGTCCAGCAGGGAATCCACGAAGGTCATGTCAGCAAGCGTGGTGCACCGACCCGGCCCCGCCGGTCCTCCCGGCGGCCGGGCCGGATCCTCCGGGTGGCCGGTCGGCCCCCTAGGGCGATGACCACCCAACCGCTACCGGTTGTCCCGAGCGGTGGATCCGCGCGGTCAGTCGATCTCGCGCCATGGACGACCGACGTGGGGCACCCCGCTGCCGTCGGGGTGGGGCTTTGTGCCGTTCGTGGGCGGGGCGCCGTGCCGACGGGGCGGGGCGCCGTGCCGACGGGGACACCTTCACTCCGAAGCGGTATGCCGCTCTGTCATATTTATGCCGCAGGGGCATAGCGGTGTCCCGGCATACCATTGCCGGGCGGAGAGTTTTCGGGCGGAATGTCGGGTTTTGTCGAGCGGCTGGGTGGGGGTCGGGGCGGTCAACCCGGCCGACGTCCGGACGCGGCGCCTAGGGAGCAGCCAGGGTGGGCACCGGGTTGAAGTCGTCGTCCACCAGTCCGAGCCGGTGCGCCACCACCGCCGCCTGCACCCGGTTGCGCAGGTCCAGCTTCTCCATCGCCGCCGAGACATGGGTCTTCACCGTGGTGACCCCCAGGTGCAGGCGGGCACCGATCTCCGCGTTGGACAGGCCGGTGCCGACCAGCGCCAGCACCTCCCGCTCCCGGGGGCTGAGCAGCCGCAGCCCCGGCTGCGGCACCCTGGTCTCCGGCCGCAGCTCATGGTTGTGGGCGGCGATCGCCCGGCGGACGATCCGGGCCAGCACCGGCGGTGCCACCAGCGCCTCGCCCCGGGCCGCCCGGCCCACGGCGTCGATCAACTCCTCGGGCGCGCCGTCCTTCACCAGGTAACCGATCGCCCCGGCGCCCAGCGCGCCGTAGACGTCGGCGTCGTCGGCGAAGGTGGTCAGCACCACGACCCGGACCCCTGGTTGCCGGCCGAGGATCCGGCGGGTCGCCTCGATGCCGTCCATCCGGGGCATCCGCAGATCCATCAGGACGATGTCGGGGCGCAACCGCTCCGTGAGACGGACCGCCTCGTGACCGTCGCCCGCCTCGCCGACGATCTCGAAACCGCCGGCGGTGCGTAACAGCAGGCCCACGCCGGCCCGGACCAGCGCCTGGTCGTCCACCACGAGCACCCGGATCACGGAGCCTCCCGTACCGGCAGCCGGGCCAGCAACCGCCACCCGCCGGCGTGGGTCGGGCCGGCGGTCAGGGTGCCGCCCAGCAGCCCCACCCGCTCCCGCATCCCGGCCAGGCCGTGCCCGGACGAGGGCAGGACCGGGCCGGGCCGGGGGTGCTCCGGGCCGCTGTCGCGCACCTCGACCAGCAGCCCGACCGGCTCCGACCGGACGACCACGGTGGCGCTCGCGCCCGCACCGGCGTGCTTGAGGCTGTTGGTCAGCGCCTCCTGGATCACCCGGGCGGCGGTGGTACGCACCACCAGCGGTGTGCTGGCCGCCCGGTCGTCGATGGTGACCCGCACGGCCAGGCCGGCGGCCCGGACCAGCCGCTGCGCCTCGGTGATGATCTGCTCGGGCTCCACCATCGGCGCGCCGCCCTCGATCGCCTCCGGGTCACGCAGCACCTCCAGCAGCTCGCGTAGCTCGTCCAGCACCCGTCCGGCGGTGGACCGCAGGTCGCCGAGCGCCGCCACGGCCTCGTCCACCCGCCCGGTCCGCCGGGTGGCGTACTGGGCGGCCCCGGCCTGGAGGGCGATCGCCGCGACGTGGTGGGCGACGATGTCGTGCAGGTCCCGGGCGATGCTGGCCCGCTCGGCGAGCCGGGCGGCCCGGGTCTGCATCTCCTGCCGCGACTCGGCGTCCCGGGCCCGCTCCTCGGCCACCATCGCGGCGTTGCGCAGCCCCCGCAGGTAGCGGCCGAAGGCGACCGGCGCGGCCGACGACCCGACCAGCATGGCCAGCCGGAGCAGACCCGCACCACCGGCCAGCACGGCCGGCGGGCCCGAGGCGACCACCGTGTAGACCACGACCGCGAGGAACAGCGCGAAGGCCGCGCCGGTGGCCGGCCAGCCCGCCCGGTACGCGACGAACCCCAGCGCCGCCGCGGCGCACAGCAGCGGGGTTCCCGTGCCGAACGGCGCGAGCTGGACCGCGGCCAGCATCAGCGCGATCTCCAGCACCAGCACCGGCCAGGGCCACCGGCGCACCCCCACCAGGGCCAGCCCCGCGGTCGCGGCGAGCACCGCGTTGACGCCCCGGTCGGTGACCCCCGGGGTCACGCTGTTCAGACTGCTGGCCAGCCCCAGCCCGGCCGCGACCAGCCCGAGCAACAGCTCCGGCCACCAGGCGCGTCCACCTCTCACCCGGCCAACCCTACGGAACGCCCGACCGACGGCGGTCCTCCCAGCGGTCGCCCGACCTCCTCCGGGTGGCCGGTCCACCGGCCACCGGAGCGATCCGGCGTCCCGGCTGCCGTTCCTAGCCTCGGCGGCATGAGCGATTCGTGGACGTTCCTCAGCCAGTTCTCCCGGCATCCGTTCACCGTCGGCGCGGTGGCCCCCAGCGGGCCGGGGCTGGCCGCCGACATCACGGCGGCGGTGCCCCGCACGGGGGACCCGGTGGTGGTCGAGCTGGGCCCGGGTACGGGCGCGTTCACCCACGCCATCCAGCGCCGGCTCGGCGGTCGGGGTCGGCACCTGGCGCTGGAGGTCAACCCGCGCTTCGCGGCGCGGGTGGCGCGGCGGTACCCGACGGTGGAGGTGGTGCTCGGCGACGCGGCGGCGCTCGGTGGCCTGTTGGCCGCGCGCCGGCACCCGTCCGCCGACGTGGTGGTCAGCGGCCTGCCCTGGGCGGCGTTCCGCGAGGGCCGGCAGCGCAGCGTGCTGGACGCGGTGGCGGCCGGGCTGGCCGACGGGGGCGCGTTCACCACGTTCGCCTACCGGCACGCGCTGTGGACACCGCCGGCCCGGCGCTTCCGCAGCCTGCTGGAGCGGGTGTTCGACGAGGTCACGGTGGGCCGTACGGTCTGGGGGAACCTGCCGCCGGCACTGGTCTACCACTGTCGCCGCCCGGTACGCGCCGGAGGCTGACGGCGCGGCGGGTCAGGCGGCGGGCCAGTCCTGGGAGGCCAGACGCGGCGAGGCCGCCCCGGGTGGGGCGGCCTCGAGCCAGGAGAGGAAACCGGTGACCGTGGAGCGCGCCATGGCGATCTCGACCGGAGCATGCTGACTGGTACAGCGGATGATCACCCAGTCGGCGGGCATGGAGAGGCGTTCCTGCCCCTCGGCGAGGCGCCGCCGCTCCACCACCAGCTCCTTGCGGGAGAGCACCCGCTTGGGCCGCAGCGCGAAGCTGAACATCCGGTACCACCGGAGTTCGTCGCCGACGAAGCGGGCGAAGCCCGGGGACCAGCCGCGGCCGTCCAGGACGGTGGTGACCCGGACGCTCAACCGGATGATGCCCCCGCTGAGGGTGACCAGGGCCCGCCGGAGGAAGAGGATCAGGAGCGCGGCGAGGATCACCGCGATACCGATTCCGATCCCTTCCACGATCCTCATCGGCGGGTCGGCTCAGCGGGCCGGGGTGGCCGGGGTGGCGCTCTCGGCGAGGACCGTCACGCCCTCACCGGTCACCGACAGGAAGCCGCCGGCGATGTCGTAGGCGACCTGCTGACCGCCGGCCTGCTTGATCCGGACCTGGCTCGGCTCCGCGAGCTGGCCGAGCAGCGGCGCGTGGCCGGGCAGCACGCCCAGCTCGCCCTCGGTCGTCCGGGCGACGACCATCTCGGCCTCGCCGGACCAGACCTTCTCCTCGACGGCTACGAGCTCGACGTGAAGCTGCTGTGCCACGCTGTCTCCTTGCTGCGGCGGCGGATTGTCGAAAGTCTAGTCCCGCCGGCGGGAGCAACCCAACGCGGGTGGCGAGACCTGCACCACCCGGGTGGCGACACGCCGGTGCCGGGCCGGCGCGGAGCCGGCCCGGCGGGTGCTCGGGGCGTCACTTGGCCTTGTTGCGGAACTCCGGGTGTTCCAGCATGAAGGCGTCCAGTTGCTCGTCCCTGAGGGCGGCGAAGAAGTCGTCGGCGACGGGGAGCAGCCGCTCGCCCCGGTAGGCGGAACCGGTGCCGATCCCCTCCCCCGGCAGCTTGATCAGCTCGACGTTCTCCGAGCGGATGCCCTTGAGCGCGATGGCGAAGTCGACCACGCTGCTGCCCCGGCCGTTGAAGGTGAGCGACTGGCCGGCGGCCCGGATCACCCGGTCCAGCATGATCGGGTTGGTCACCACGTCGGCGCTGAACGCCTGGTTGACCATGGCCTTGATGAACTGCTGCTGGTGCCGCTGCCGGCCGTAGTCGGAGTCGGGGACGCCGTTCTTCGGGTAGCGCTGCCGGACGTAGTCCAGCGCCTGCCACCCGCTCAGGTGCTGGTCGCCCTTCTTGTACACCGCCTGCGGGCCGATGTAGCCCGCGCCGTTCGGGTTGCCCTTGCGGTGCGTGCCGTCCGGCTCGCGGTGCTCGGAGCGCACCTCCCGCTCGATGTACATGTCGACGCCGCCCATCGCGTCGACGATCTTCTGGAAGCCGGTGAAGTTGATGATCGCGCCGGCGTCGAACCGGTCGATCCCGATCACCTTCTGTACGGTCTTGGCGAGCAGTTCGAAGCCCTGCGGCGTGCTCGGGTTCTCGCCCTGCACGATGCTGCCGTGCGACATCGCCCCGTTGATCTTGCCGGAGCCGCCCCGGTAACCCGCCTTGTCGAACTTCGGGATGTCGACGTACAGGTCACGCGGGATGGAGAAGATGTACGCCCGGTCGAGCGACTCCGGCACGTGCAGCACCATGATCGAGTCGGCCAGCGGCGGCGTCTCCGGATTCCGGGGGTCGATGCCCACCAGGAGGATGTTCAGCGGCCCCTTGACGTTGCTCTTACGCTCCTGCGCCCCGGCCGCCTGGTCGCCGAAGAGGTCGGCCTTGCCCACCGAGCCCTCGTAGCGGGACAGCAGCGCCTCGTAGCCCACCAGCACCGCCCCGCTGAGCACCATCAGCACCACCCCGAAGATGGTGCACGTCCGGGCCCAGCGCGGCACACCCGACCAGATGGACGACTTGCCGCCGCCCTTGCCGGCCTTACCCACGAGCATCTCCATTCGTCGCGCCCACGACAAGGAGACGGGCGCACGCAGCCGAAAAGTTGCACCGGATCGGCGCCCGTCGCGGGCGCCGCGCCCGAAACGGTACCCCGCTGCGGTGGGAACCGGTTACCCGGCAACCGGGCAGCCGGCGCGACCAGCCAACCGACGGGCGAAGGCCGGCTGCCACCCCCGTGACCGGAGGGCGGCGGTCACCCGACGGGCGAAGGGCCACCAGCCACCCGACGGGCGAAGGCCACCCCGGCGAACCGGGGTGGCCTTCGTCAGACGCCTGTCGGAGGGTCAGCCCTCCGCCATCAGCTCCTTCGCCTTGCGCTCCAGGTCCTCCAGACCGCCGCACATGAAGAAGGCCTGCTCGGGGAAGTGGTCGTACTCGCCCTCGCTGATCTTCTTGAACGCCTCGATGGTCTCCGCGATCGGGACCGTCGAACCCGGCACGCCGGTGAACTGCTCGGCGGCGTAGGTGTTCTGCGACAGGAAGCGTTCGATCCGCCGCGCCCGCTGCACGGTGATCTTGTCTTCCTCGGAAAGCTCCTCGATACCGAGGATGGCGATGATGTCCTGCAGGTCCTTGTACTTCTGCAGGATCCGCTTGACCTCGGTGGCGACCGCGAAGTGCTCCTCGCCGACGAACTCCGGGGCGAGGATCCGGGACGAGGACGCCAGCGGGTCCACGGCCGGGTAGATGCCCTTGTCGGAGATCGACCGCTCCAGGTTGGTGGTCGCGTCGAGGTGGGCGAACGTGGTGGCCGGAGCGGGGTCGGTGTAGTCGTCCGCCGGCACGTAGATCGCCTGCATCGAGGTGATGGCCTGGCCCCGGACGGAGGTGATCCGCTCCTGGAGTTCGCCCATCTCGTCGGCCAGGGTCGGCTGGTAACCCACGGCGCTCGGCATCCGGCCGAGCAGCGTGGAGACCTCGGAACCGGCCTGGGTGAAGCGGAAGATGTTGTCGATGAAGAGCAGCACCTCCTGCTTCTGCACGTCACGGAAGTACTCCGCCATGGTGAGCGCGGAGAGCGCGACCCGCAGCCGGGTGCCCGGCGGCTCGTCCATCTGGCCGTAGACCAGCGCGGTCTTGTCGATGACGCCGGACTCGGTCATCTCGGCGATGAGGTCGTTGCCCTCACGGGTGCGCTCACCCACGCCGGCGAAGACCGACGTACCACCGAAGTTCCGGGCCACTCGGGTGATCATCTCCTGGATGAGCACCGTCTTGCCCACGCCCGCGCCACCGAACAGGCCGATCTTGCCGCCCTTGACGTACGGGGCGAGCAGGTCGATGACCTTGATGCCGGTCTCCAGCATCTCGGTCTTCGGCTCCAGGTCCGCGAAGGCCGGGGCCTTGCGGTGGATGCCCCACCGGTCGTCCGCGTTCAGCGTCTCGCCCTCGGTGAGGTTGAGGCACTCGCCGATGGCGTTGAAGACGTGGCCCTTGACCGCGTCGCCCACCGGGACGGTGATCGGCAGGCCGGTGTCGCGCACCTCGGCGCCCCGGACCAGGCCGTCGGTCGGCTGCATCGAGATGGCGCGGATCAGGTTGTCACCCAGGTGCTGGGCGACCTCCAGGGTCAGCGTCTTCTCACCGCCGGAGAGGGTCACGTTGACGTGCAGGGCGTTGAACAGGGCCGGCATGCCGTCGCGCGGGAACTCGGCGTCGACGACCGGGCCGATGACCCGGACCACGCGACCCGTGGCCGTCTTGGTCTCTACTGGGGCAGTCATCACACTTCACTTCCCGACGCGGCCAGCGCGTTCGCGCCGCCGACGATCTCGCTGATCTCCTGGGTGATCCCGGCCTGCCGGGCCGAGTTCATCTCACGCGTGTACTTCTCGATCATGTCTTCGGCGTTGTCGGTGGCGCTCTTCATCGCCCGCCGACGGGCCGCCGACTCGCTCGCCGCCGACTCCAGCAACGCCGCGTAGATCCGCGTGTTGATGTACTTCGGCAGCAGCGCGTCGAGCAGCGACTCCGCCTCCGGCTCGAACTCGTACGCCGGCAGCAGCCCCTCGGAGCGCGGCCGGTCCTCGACCTGCATCGGACCGATGACCTTGGCGACCGGGGTCTGGGTCATCAGCGAGTGGAACTCGGTGTAGACGATGTGCAACTCGTCGATCCCGAGCACCCCGTCCGCCCCCGGGTGGCTGTCCGTGTCGTCCGCGCCGGCGGTGAACGCCTTGATCAGCGTCTCACCCACCTCGCGGGCGTCGGCGAACGTCGGCTGCTCCGAGAAGCCCGTCCAGTTCGCCTCGATCGGCCAGTCGCGGAACCGGTAGAACCCGACGCCCTTGCGGCCGATGACGTAGAGCACGGGCTCCTTGCCCTCGTCCCGCAGCCGGGCGATCAGCGACTGGGCCGTCTTGATCGCATTGGAGCTGTAGCCGCCGGCCAGACCACGGTCGGAGGTCACCAGCAGGACGCCCGCCCGCCGAACCCGCTCGCGCGGGGTGAGCAGCGGGTGGTCGATCCGCGCGTTGGACGCCAGCGCGGTGAGCACCCCGGTGATGGCCTGGGCGTACGGCAGGGACGCCTGCACCCGGGCCTGGGCCTTGGCGATCCGGCTCGTCGCCACGAGCTCCATCGCCTTGGTGATCTTCTTCATCCCCTTCGCCGAGCGAATCCGTTGACGAAGAACGCGTACCTGGGCCGCCATGCGTCAGCCCTACTGCTTCTCGGCGTTGTCGCGGTAGCGGGTCACCGTCTCGCGGTTCTCCTCGCCCTCCAGCGGCTTGGCCGGGGCCTCGTTGATCCGGGGCTCGTCCTCCTTGCCCAGGAACGTCTGCTTGAAGCTCGCGATGGCCTGGTCGAGGGTGGCGGTCACCTCGTCGCCCCACTTGTTGTCGGCGATCGTCGCGAGGACACCCTCGTGCTTGTGCCGCAGGTACTGGAGGAACTCCGCCTCGAAGCGGCGGACGTCACCGACCGGGATGTCGTCCAGCTTGCCCTCGGTGCCGGCCCAGACCGAGACGACCTGCTCCTGCACCGGGAACGGCGAGTAGTTCGGCTGCTTGAGCAGCTCGACCAGGCGGGAACCGCGGTCGAGCTGGGCGCGGGACGCCTTGTCCAGGTCGGAGGCGAAGGCGGCGAACGCCTCCAGCTCACGGAACTGGGCCAGGTTGAGCCGCAGCGAACCGGCGACCTTCCGCATCGGCTTCACCTGCGCGGCGCCACCGACCCGGGAGACCGAGGTGCCGACGTTGATGGCCGGCCGGACGCCCTGGTTGAACAGGTCGGTCTCCAGGAAGATCTGGCCGTCGGTGATGGAGATGACGTTGGTCGGGATGAAGGCCGAGATGTCGTTGGCCTTCGTCTCGATGATCGGCAGGCCGGTCATCGAGCCGCCACCCAGCTCGTCGGAGAGCTTCGCGCAGCGCTCCAGCAGGCGGGAGTGCAGGTAGAAGACGTCACCCGGGTACGCCTCACGGCCCGGCGGGCGACGCAGCAGCAGCGACACGGCCCGGTACGCCTCGGCCTGCTTGCTCAGGTCGTCGAAGACGATCAGGACGTGCTTGCCGCCGTACATCCAGTGCTGCCCGATGGACGAGCCGGTGTACGGGGCGAGGTACTTGAAGCCGGCCGGGTCGGAGGCCGGCGAGGCGACGATGGTGGTGTATTCCAGCGCGCCCGCGTCCTCCAGGATGCCCTTGATCGAGGCGACCGTGGAGGCCTTCTGGCCGATGGCGACGTAGATGCAGCGGACCTGCTTCTTCGGGTCGCCGGAGCGCCAGTTGTCCCGCTGGTTGATGATGGTGTCCAGGGCGACCGTGGTCTTACCGGTCTTCCGGTCACCGATGATCAACTGCCGCTGGCCCCGACCGATCGGGGTCATCGCGTCGATCGCCTTGATACCGGTCTGCAGCGGCTCGTCGACGGACTGCCGGGACATCACGTTCGGGGCCTGGAGCTCCAGCTCGCGGAAGCCCTCGTCGGCGATGTCACCGAGCCCGTCGATCGGCTGGCCGAGCGCGTTGACCACGCGGCCGAGGAAGGCGTCGCCGACCGGCACGGAGAGCACCCGGCCGGTGCGCTTGACGCGCTGCCCCTCCTCCAGCTTGCCGGAGTCACCGAGAACGACGACACCGATCTCCCGGACGTCGAGGTTCAGCGCCACGCCGAGCGTGCCGTCCTCGAACTCCAGGAGCTCGTTGGTCATGGTCGAGGGGAGTCCCTCGACGTGGGCGATGCCGTCGCCGGTGTCGGCGACGGTGCCGACCTCCTCGCGGGAGACGTCGGTCGAGTAGGAGGAGACGTAGCGCTCCAGGGCGCCGCGGATCTCCTCCGTCGAGATGGTCAGCTCGGCCATCCTCTGCTTCCTTAAGTATCAGGGGCCCGGGATACCTAGTACCGACCGGTCCGAATGGCGTCGATCAAAGGGCTGCGAGGACGCTGATCAGCGCTTCGCGAGCGCGTTGCGGGTCTCGTGGAGACGGCGCAGGACGGTGCCGTCGTACAGGTCGGAGCCGACCCGCACGCTCACCCCGCCGAGCACCCCGGGGTCGACCGTCTGCTTGACGGAAACCTCTCGACCGTACATGGCGGAGAGGCGGCCACTGAGGCGACGTTCGTCCTCGTCACTCAACGGTGCGGCCACGGTCACGTACGCGACCTGGCGATCCCGCCGGTCGGCGGCCAGCTCGACCAGCCGGGTGAGCGCCCCGGTGAAGGAGCGTCCCCCGAACCCGCCGAGGGCGGCCTCGACGAGGCGGACGGTGACCGGACGGGCCTTGTCGGCGAGCAGCTCGCGGGTCAGGGCGACCCGCCGCTCGGCCGGGGCCATCGGGTCGGCCAGCGCGTTGCCCAGCTCCGGCTGACCGGCGACGACCTGACCGAAGCGGAACAGCTCGTCCTCGACCTCGCCGAGGTCGCCGGCGGAGTCGGCGCTGGCCAGCAGCGCCTCCACGCCGAGCCGCTCGGTGCCGTCGAGCAGTTCCGACGGCGCCGACCAGCGGCCGGACACCAGCCCGGTCAGCAGGTCGTGCGCGTCCGCGCCCACCTTGCCGGCCAGGATCCCGGCCAGCAGTCCGGCCCGGTCGGCACCGGTGCGGGCCGGGTCCGACAGCGCCCGGCGCAGCCGGGGCTCGCGCCGCAGCAGGTCGGCGACGGAGAGGATGTCGTCGGCGGTGGCGGCCACCGCCGACGGCTCCGCGCCGCGGACGTACGCGTCGAGGCGCTCGGCCGCGACCTTGTACGACTCCCGGCTGGCGGCCTGCATCAGCGGGCCCCCGCGCTCTCGAGGTTGCTCAGGAACCGGTCGACGGTCCCCTTGCGACGCGCCTCGTCGGCGAGCGACTCACCGACGATCTTGCTGGCCAGGTCGACCGCGATCGTGCCGACCTCGGTGCGCAGCTCGCGCACGATGGTGGCCCGCTCGGCGGAGAGCTGCTCCTTGCCGGCCGCGATGATCCGGTCGGATTCCTCCCGCGCCTTGGCGAGGATGTCCTGCCGGATGCCCTCCGCGTCGGCCCGGGCGTCGTCCCGGATCTTGGCGGCGTCGGTACGCGCCTCGGCGAGCTGCGCGCGGTACTGCTCGAGGAGCTGGTTGGCCTCGGCCTGGGCGGCCTCGGCGCGCTTGATACCGCCCTCGATCGCGTCCACCCGGGCCTGGAACGTCTGCTCCATGCGGGGGAAGACGAACTTCATCAGCACGATGCAGAGCACGATGAAGGCGACGCCACCGACCACGATCTCCTGCCAGAGCGGGATGATCGGGTTGTGGGTCGACTCACCACCCTGAGCGGCGAGCAGGTACATGGAAACCTCCCGGTCAGAAGGGCGGGATCAGGAACTGGTGCCAGCCCAGATGAAGCCGAAGGCGATACCCAGCAGCGCGAGCGCCTCGATGACGGCGAAGCCGATCCAGACGTACGGCAGGGTCATCCGGGACGACTCCGGCTGGCGGGCCGTCGACTGGATGTAGGCGGCGAAGACCAGGCCGACGCCGATGCCGGGACCGATGGCGGCGAGGCCGTAGCCGATGGCAGCGGTGCTGCCGTTTACCGCGGCGATAACGTCCATTGGTTGGTTCCTCCTGGTTATCACGCGTGACGGTCACGCGGGACGACAACGGGTGGTACGAGGTGACTCAGTGCTCTTCGGCGAGCGCGCCCTGCACGTAGCTGGCGGTGAGCACCGTGAAGACGTATGCCTGCAGGCAGATCACCAGGAACTCGAGGAAGGTCAGCGCGATCGTCATCACCCAGGACAGCACCGAGACCGGGGCCAGCCAGGCGTTGGCGCTGATCATCGCGAAGCCGCCGAGCGTGAAGACCAGCAGGAGCATGTGGCCGGCGAACATGTTCGCGAAGAGACGGACGGCCAGCGAGAACGGCCGGACGATGAAGGTCGAGAAGAACTCGATCGGGACCAGCAGCGGCAGGATGTACCAGGGCGCCGGCGGGAACAGGGAGTTCTTGACGAACTTGCCGAAGCCGTGGTGCCGGATGCCGACCCAGATGAACATCACGTAGCTGATCACGGCGAGGAAGGCCGGGAAGGCGATGTGCGAGTTCGGCGAGATCTGGAACAGCGGCACGATCGCGAAGAAGTTGGTCAGCAGGATGAAGCAGAACAGCGTGGTGAAGTACGGCGCGAACCGCACCCCCGCGTGCCCGATCATGTCGACCGCGATGTTGTTCCGCACGAAGCCGTAGATCGACTCGGCGAGCCACTGCTTCTTGGTCGGCACGAGCTGTGGCTTCCGGTAGGTCGCCAGGAAGAAGATGATCAGGACGCCGACGGCGATCCAGACCATTGCCGTGATCTTGGTGAACCAGTACGAGTCGGGCGCACCCCAGGGCAGGATGCTGGGCAGGTAGAAGTCCTCCACGCTGGGTGGGAATGCCGCCTGGCCCGCTGCCAGGACGTTCGCCTGTCCGAACACCGCGTCCCTTCCTAAGTAGGCGTGCCGAGTCGGCGGACGACCAGGATGATCCCCCCGGCCATGCCGAGCACGACGCCGATCCCGGTGGCGACGCCCCCGGTGTCGAGCCACTGGTCGACCAGCCAGCCGATGAAACCCCAGACGAGCATGCCCCCGATGAGGTACGAGAGCGCGGTCCAACCCTGACCGGCGCCGGTCGGAACGTCGTCCGGGCCGCCGGTGGGTTGGGGGGTTTGGTCACCAGCCATGACGGGGCGAACGATATCAGCCTGAGATATGAGGCTGTGCCTCACCCCCCGCACAACCTTCGTTGTGTGGGCATCTGGCGGGCAAAGTCGTCTGGAGGCACGCTACTCCCCTTCCGCCCGTGGGAGAATGACCGAACGTGGACAGTCGCGCGTGCCGTCCGAACGGTGGGACGGTCAGCCGACGGGTCGGCGGGCGTGCACCCTGGTCAACCACCAGATGTGCACCCCGGTCCAGCCGGCCACCCCGGCCGCGATACCGGCACAGAGCGGAATCAGCCCGTCCCAGCCGGTCGACGCCACCCCGACCATGACCACCCCGAGCAGGGTGAACTTCGCCGCGTACAGGCCCAGTCCCAACGGGAGCACGAGCTGCGGGTTGATCGCGTCGGCCCAGGCCAGCACCACCGTGGTCAGGGTGTAGCTGAACGCGGTCACCGCCACCCCGGCCGCCGCGCCGAGCGCCGCGGCACCGCCGCCGGTCACCCCGCCGACCACCGCCGCCACCGCGCCCAGCGCCGCCGAGGCCGCCAGCAGCACCGGCAGGTGGCGCAGCCGCCACCGCCGGTCGTCGGCCGCCGCCGGCACCCGCGTCCCCGGCTCAGCCACGGGGGTACGCCGGGAAGGCGGCGGCCAGCTCGGCGACCTCGCCGGCGATCCCGGCGAGCGTGTCGGCGCCCCCGGGCGCGGCGGGATCGGTCCGGACCGCCCGGGCGATCAGCGACGCGACCTGCCGCATCTCCGGCTCACCCATGCCCTGGGTGGTGACGCTCGGGGTGCCCACCCGGATGCCGGAGGCGACCATCGGCGGGTGCGGGTCGTACGGGATCGCGTTCTTGTTCAGGGTGACGGTGGCCGCGTCGCAGCGGGCCTCCGCCGCCGCCCCGGTCACCCCGGTCTCCCGCAGGTCGACCAGGGCCAGGTGGGTGTCGGTACCGCCGGAGACCGGGCGCATCCCCTCGTCGGCCAGCCCGGCGGCGAGCGCCCGCGCGTTGGCGACCACCTGCGCGGCGTACGCGCGGAACTCGGGCTGGGCGGCCTCGCGCAGCGCGACCGCCTTGGCCGCGACGGCGTGCATCAGCGGGCCGCCCTGGGTGAACGGGAAGACCGCCTTGTCGATCCGGGCGGCCAGCGGCTCCCGGCACAGGATCATGCCGCCGCGCGGGCCGCGCAGCACCTTGTGGGTGGTGAGGCAGACCACGTCGGCGTACGGCACCGGGGACGGGATCGCCTTCCCGGCGACCAGCCCGACGAAGTGCGCGGCGTCCACCATCAGGTACGCCCCCACCTCGTCGGCGATCTCCCGGAACCGCGGGAAGTCGATCAGCCGGGGATACGCCGTGGCCCCGCAAATGATCATCTTGGGGCGATGGGCCCGCGCGAGATCCCGCACCTCGTCGTAGTCGATCAGCTCGGTGTCCCGCCGGACGGTGTAGCCGACGGTGTGGAACCAGCGGCCGGAGAAGTTCACCCGGCTGCCGTGGGTCAGGTGCCCGCCGTGCGGCAGGTCCATCGCCAGCACGGTGTCCCCCGGCTGCACCAGCGCGGCGTACGCGGCCAGGTTGGCGCTCGCCCCGGAGTGCGGCTGGAGGTTGGCGTGCTCGGCGTCGAACAGCTCCTTCGCCCGGGCGATGCCGATCTCCTCGGCCCGGTCCACCTCGGCGCACCCGCCGTAGTAGCGCCGGCCCGGGTAGCCCTCGGCGTACTTGTTGGTCAGCGTCGAACCCAACGCGGCGAGCACCGCCGGTGAGGTCAGGTTCTCGCTGGCGATCAGTTGCAACCCGCCGCGCAGCCGGTCCAACTCGCCGAGCACCACCCCGGCGATCTCCGGATCTACGGTACTGAGCTGCTGGAAGTCCGGCCCCCAGAAGGTGTCACTCGCGTTCTCCACAGCGGAGAAGTCTACGGAGCCGCACACTGGTGACCGTGAGATGCCTCGTCACCGGAGCCACCGGCTACCTCGGCGGACGCCTCGCGCCCCGGCTGCTGGCGGCGGGGCACGAGGTGCGCTGCCTGGCCCGCCGGGCCGGCCGGCTGCGCGACGTGCCGTGGGCGGCCCGGGTCGAGGTGGCCGAGGGCGACCTGCGGAAACCGGAGACGTTGCCGGCCGCGTTCGACGGCGTCGACGTCGCGTACTACCTGGTGCACTCGCTCGGGCAGGCCGACTTCGAGGCGGCCGACCGGGAGGCGGCGACCAACTTCGTCACGGCCGCCGCCGCGGCCGGCGTACGCCGGATCGTCTACCTGGGCGGGCCGGAGCCCCGGGAGGGCGGCGAGGTCCCGTCGCCGCACCTGCGGTCCCGGGCCGAGGTCGCCCGGATCCTGCTGGCCGGCGAGGTCCCGACGGTCGTGCTGCGGGCCGCCATCGTCATCGGCTCCGGCTCGGCGTCGTTCGAGATGCTGCGCTACCTCACCGAACGGCTGCCGGCGATGGTCACCCCCCGCTGGGTACGCAACCGGATCCAGCCGATCGCCGTCCGGGACGTGCTGCGCTACCTGGTCGGCTGCGCCACCCTGCCGCCCGAGGTGGACCGGGCCTTCGACATCGGCGGCCCGGACGTGCTCACCTTCCGGGAGATGATGCAGCGCTACGCGGGGGTCGCGGGGTTACGCCGCCGGGTGATCGTGCCGGTGCGACCGCTGACCCCGGCGCTGTCCGCGCACTGGGTCGGGTTGATCACCCCGGTGCCGAACGCCATCGCCCGGCCGCTGGTGGAGAGCCTGGTCCACGAGGCGGTGGCGCACGAGCACGACATCGCCCGGTGGATCCCCGACCCGCCGGGCGGGCTGACCCGCTTCGACGACGCGGTCGCGCTGGCCCTGATCAGGGTGCGCGACGCCCAGGTGGAGACCCGCTGGTCCACCGCGAGCGGCCCGGACGCCCCGGCCGAGCCGCTGCCCAGCGACCCGGACTGGTCCGGCGGCACGGTCTACACCGACGTACGGGAGCGGACGGTCGACGCCCCGGCGGCCACCCTCTGGCGGGTCGTCGAGGGCGTCGGCGGCGAGCACGGCTGGTACTCGTTCCCGCTCGCCTGGTCGGTACGGGGCTGGCTGGACCGGCTGGTCGGCGGGGTGGGGCTGCGCCGGGGCCGGCGCGACCCGCACCGGCTCCAGGTCGGCGAGGCGCTGGACTTCTGGCGGGTCGAGGAGATCGTGCCCGGCACCCTGCTGCGGCTGCGTGCGGAGATGCGCCTGCCCGGCCGCGCCTGGCTGGAGATGCGCGCCGAGCCGGTCGACGGCGACCGCGCCCGCTACGTCCAGCGCGCCGTCTTCCTCCCCCGTGGCCTCTCCGGCCACCTCTACTGGGCCTCGGTGGCCCCGTTCCACGCCGTGGTCTTCGGTGGCATGGCCCGCAACATCGCCCACCACGCCGAACACCCCGGCTGACCGGCACCCACCCGGCATCGGGGGTGGGTGCCGCTGCCGGCTCCACCGGTCGCCGACCGGTTCGCGCGGCACCACCTGCGGAGGACCGGGCCGGGGTCAGTTGCCGTCGCGGGGGCCGGTCAGGCGGTAGGTGACGGCTTCGGAGGGTGGGACGAAGTCGCGGGCGGGGGTGTCGGCCAGGGCGGTGGCGAGGACCCGGCCGACGGCGTCGACCATCCGGGTCTGCACGGCCGCGCCGACGGCGTCGCGGGGGTCGTCCGGGTTGGCGGCGATCTGGGCGACGGCGAGCTGCGGGGTGAAGGCCACCACCGACTCGGTCTCGTTCTGTTCCGAGCTGCCGGTCTTGCCGGCCACCGGGCGGCCCAGCAGCGGGCGCAGCCGCTCGGCGGTGCCGCCGTCGCAGCGCCGGTACATCGACTGGTCGCCGACCGGGCAGCGGGCCGCGTCGGTGGCGGCCCGGGCCACGTCGGTGTCGACCACCTGCCGGCAGTCCGGCCGGCCGGCGGCCACCTCCCGCCCGGCGCTGTCGGTGATCGACCTGACCGGCAACGGCGCGCACCAGGTTCCCTCGGCGGCCACCGTGGCGTACGCGTTGGCCAGGTCGAGCGGGGTGGTGGAGGAGACCCCGAGGGTGAACGCCCCCCAGTTCTTGGCGCCGGAGCGGGCCAGTTCGGCATCGTCGGGGGCGCGGAACCGGATGCCCAGCCGCTCGGCCATCTCCACCACCCGGTCCGCCCCGACCTGCTCGGCCAGCCAGGCGAAGTAGGTGTTCACCGAGCGCCCGAAGGCGGTCCACATGGTGCGGTAGCCGTCCATCCAGTCGGGGGTGGCGTTCACCGGGCACCACCGGCCGCCGCAACTCGCCTCGCCGCTGTCGGCCGGGAACCGGGTCACGATCCGGCTCGGCGCGTCGAAGCGCGTCTCCAGCGGCAGCCCGGACTCCAGGGCGGCCAGCAGGGTGAAGAGCTTGAACGTCGAGCCGGCCTGGTACCCCTCGATGCCGTTGCCACCGGCGACGAGCTGGTTGACGGTGTTCGGGTAGTTCCGCTGCCCGGCCGGGTTGGCGGCCACGCTGTAGGTGCGGTTCACCGCCAGGGCGAGCACCCGGCCGGTGCCCGGCTGGACCACCGCCGTGGGTGCCGCCCGGGGGTCGTCGACGGTGTAGATGCCGGTCACCTGGCCCAGGGCGGCCCGCTGCACCGCCGGGTCCAGCGAGGAGACGATCCGGAAGCCGCCCCGGCGCAGGTTGTCCTGCCGTTCGGCGGCGGTGCCGCCGAAGGCGGGCTGGGCGCTCCACCACTGGGTGAACCAGTCGCAGAAGAAACCCCAGTCGTTCTGCGCCTCGGGCACCGCCGTGCAGTCGTTCGGCGTCGCGCTGGGCCGCAGGTCGAGCGGGGCGGCCTTGGCCGACGTCGCCTCGGCCGCCGGGACGTACCCCAGCTCCACCAGCCGGTCCAGCACGTAGCTACGCCGGGCCAGCGCCGCGTCGGCGTCACCGTTGATCGGGTCGTCGGTGTCTGGGGAGCGGACCAGCCCGGCCAGCAGCGTGGCCTGGGCCAGCGTCAGCCTCGCCGGCGTGGTGGAGAAGTAGCGCTTGGCCGCGGCGGCGATGCCGTACGCCCCGGCGCCGAAGTAGGCGATGTTGAGGTAACGGGTGAGGATCTCGTCCTTGTTCAGCTCCCGCTCCAGCGCCAGGGCGTACCGCATCTCCTGGAGCTTGCGGGCGGTGCTGATCTCGGTGGCCTTCTTCCGCTGCTCCTTGGTCAGCCGCGGGTCGTTGCTGAGCACGTTGCGGACGTACTGCATGGTCAGCGTGGACGCGCCCTGCCGGGTCCGCCCGTCGCGCTGGTTGACCGTGAAGGCCCGCACCACGCCCCGCAGGTCGACGCCCCGGTGCTGGTAGAAGCGGGCGTCCTCGGCGGCCACGATGGCCTGGCGCATCGTCGGCGCCACCTTGGCCAGCGGCACGTCCACCCGGTCCTCGGTGTAGAACGAGGTGATCAGGGTGACGCCGTCGGCGGCGTAGAGGTTGGACCGCTGCGCGGTGGGCGGCGTGCGCAGGGTGTTGGGCAGCTCGGCGTAGGACGACGTGATCCCGCCGAAGCCGAGGCCGAACACCAGGGCGAGTGGCAGGGCCGCCGCCGCCAGCACCAGGCCGGCGAGTACGCCGGCGAGCAACACGGTGAACGCCTTGTGGAGGTGGGCCCGGATCATCAGTACTCCCCGCAGGAGTCGTCAGGACCCGTCCAGCATGACCCGCGAAAACACCGGAACTCTCACCTTTCCCCAAAGCCGGAGAAAGTTCGCGGAACGGACACGGCGCGCGGGACGGGACACGCCGCCCCGGTCACCCGGGAGGGTCAGGGCAGCAGCGCCGCGACGAGCGGGTGCACCGCCTCCTCGATCTCGTCGGCCACCCGGCTGAAGCACTGGTCACCCCGGCCCCACGGGTCGTCCAGGTCGTCGGAGTGCAGCGGGGAAGCGCCCTGCCGGGCCCCGTCTGCCGCCGCCACCAGGGCCACCCCCCGGGCGTACACCGCCTCCGGGGTGGCCTCGGCCGGCGGCAGGGCGGCGACGTCCACCGCGCCGAGCAGCCGGCCGAACTCGCCCAGCACGAAGGTGCGCGCCGCCGCGTCCGGGCGCAGCGCCACCACGTACTCCTGCTGGTCGGCGGTGGCGGTGAGGACGAGGTCGGCGGCGTCGATCAGGTCGGAGCGCAGCTTGCGCGCGGCGAAGCCGTCCACCTCACCGCCCCGGGTCAGCACCTGCCGGGCCGCCGGCGGGTTCATCTCCTCACCGGCGTGCCAGCCGCCGGTGCCGGCGCTGTGGCTGTGCAGCAGCCCGTCGGAGCCGCCCGGGTCGACCCCCAGCCGGCCCAGCCGCTCGTGGACGGCGAGCACCAGCAGCCGCTCGGCCATCGGGGACCGGCAGATGTTGCCCATGCAGACGTGCAGGACGGTGAAGGGCGGCACTCAGGCACCCCGCTCGTCGAGGATGTCCGGCGCCACGTCGCGGAGCTTGTCCAGGTCGATCGCGCCGAGCCGGAGCAGCCGGGGCACCCCACCGGTCAGGTCGACGATGGTGCTCGGCACCGGGTCGGGGCACGGGCCGGCCTCCAGGTAGGCCCGGACCGAGTAGGCCAACTGGTCGCGGGCCTCCTCGGCGGTCAGCGCGGCCGGCTGGCCGACCTTGTTGGCCGACGCCACCGCCATCGGGCCGGTCTCCCGCAGCACCTCCAGCGCCACCGGGTGCAACGGCATCCGCACCGCCACCGTGCCGCTCTCGTCACCCAGGTCCCAGGCCAGGCTCGGCGAGTGCTCGACCACGATGGTCAACGCACCGGGCCAGAACGCCTCGACCAGGTCCCGGGCCGACTTCGGCAACGAGAAGACCAGGCCGTCGAGGGTGTGCCGGGAGCCGATCAGCACCGGCGGCGCCTGCCGGCTGCCACCCTTGGCGTCGGCGAGGGCCTTGACCGCGTACGGGGTGAACGCGTCGGCGCCGATCCCGTAGACGGTGTCGGTCGGCAGGACGACCAGCTCGCCGTTCTTGACCGCCTCGATGGCAGCGGCGATGCCGCGGTCCCGGTCGGCGGGCGACCGACAGTCGTAGAGCATCACGAGGAGCCAGTCTGCCACGCCTCGGCCCGGACGGCGTGCGGGCCGTCCGCCCGGCGGGACGCGGTGGCGAAACGGGACCGGCCGGCCAGGTCCCGGTGCTCCTCGACGGAGGCGTACCGGCCGTCGGCGGTGAGCAGCGCCGACACCACCGCGCCGTGCGTGTCGTCGTGCTCGACGCCCAGGCCACCGCCGGGGCGCAGCAACTCGGCCGCCCGGCCGAGCACCGGCCGGATCACGTCCAGCCCGTCCGCCCCGCCGAAGACCGCCTCGTCCGGGTCGTGGCCGGCCACCTCCGGCGGTACGGCCACCGCCCGGGGCACGTACGGCGGATTGCACAGCAGCACGTCGACCGCGCCGACCAGGCCGGCGAGCAACTCCGGGTCGGTGACGTCGGCGGCGACCACCTCCACCGGCCGGTCCCCGGCGGCGGCCCGCTCGGCGGCGTTGCGCCGCAGCCACTCCAGTGCGGCGGGCGACCGCTCCACCGCCACCACCCGGGCGGCCGGCAGCTCCTGGGCCACGGCCAGCGCGATCGCCCCCGAACCGCTGCACAGGTCGACCACCACCGGGGCCGGCCGGGCCCGCGCCCGGGCGATCCCCCACCCCGCCAGCAGCTCCGTCTCCGGTCGGGGCACGAAGACCCCCGGCCCGACCGCCAGCTCCAGATGCCGGAACCCGGCCCGGCCGGTCAGGTGCTGCAACGGCTCGCGGTCGACCCGGCGGGCCACCAGCGCCTCGTACCGGTCCCGCTGGCCGGGCGTGAAGCCGTCCGCCAGCGCCAGCCGGCCCCGGGGCACGTCCAGCACGTACGCGGCGAGTTGTTCCGCCTCGGCCCGGGCGGATGCCACCCCGGCGGCGGCGAGGGCACGGGCGGCGCGGGCCACGACGAGCGAGGGTCGCTCACCTTCTGTCCCTTCGGACGGGTGGCGTGGGAGGGAGGTCACGACATAATCATGATGCGTCGGGGGTCGCACCACGAGCGGGTGCGTCCGGACGCACACCGACAGGAGGTTCGCCAGGTGGGGTGGCTCGACCGGGTCGATGACCAGGTTGACGCCCTGGCGCATGCCCGCGCGTTGCAGGAGGCGAGCCGGTCGGCCGAGGCGGTGGGCGTCCTCGACCGGGTGCTGCGCACCACCGCCGACCCGTACACGACCGCCGACGCGCGGGTGCAGCGGCTCTGCGCGCTGATCAATCTCGGTCGGACGGCCGAGTTCACCCGGGCCATCGAGGACGCCTCCGGCGCCGTCCGCGACCTGCCCGAGCCGTACCTGCACGGGCACCTCAACGCGCTGGCCGCGCTCGCCGCGCACCACCAGGGCGCGCTGGACCGCTGCGTCACCCACCTGGTCCGGGCGGCCCGGGCGCTCGGCGCGGCGGAGGACCGGGACCGGGACACCGCCTGGGGCTGGCACGACCTGGCGATGGCCTACTCCTACCTCAGCTTCCACGGCTACGCGCTGGGCGCGATCGAGCGGGCCCGCCAGCACGGCGCCAGCGCCGGCATCCCGGAGGAGACCTTCGCCGCGCCCGGCATCCGGCTGCGCAACGCCGTCGCCCTGGACCACAACGGCGACAGCGACGGCTGCCTGCGGGTGCTCCGCGACATCGCGGCCGACCTGGAACGCTTCGTCCGGGACGGCCGGGCCGAGCGGATCCGCCCGAGCAGCCTCGCCGCGTACGGCTACGCGGCGGCCCGCCGGGCGGCGCTGGGTGACCCGGCGCCGGCCGGGACGGACCTCGCCCGGCTGCTCGACCACGGCGGGGACAGCGCCCGGGCCCGGGACATGCGCCAACTCGGCCAGGTCTGCCTGGCGATCGCCGGTGGACGCCCGATCGAGGCGATCACCCGGCTGGACTCGGCGCGGGTCTCCGCCGAGACCCTCGGCGCGGCCGAGCCGTCCCGGCTGCGCAGCATCGCCTTCGCCCGGGCCGGCGACCACGCCGCCGCGCACCGGGCCGACCGGATGGCGTTCCGCCTCGCGGCACAGCGCAACGACCGGCTGCGGGACGTCTACATCGACGGCATCGCGGCCCGGATCGACCACGAGGAGATGCGCCGGGAGGCCGCCCGCTACGAGGGCGAGGCGCTGACCGACCCGCTCACCGGGCTGCCCAACCGGCGCCGGCTGGAGCGGTACATCGCCTCCGTGGTGTCCCGGGGCGAGCGGGTGGTGATCGGCGTCTGTGACCTCGACGGCTTCAAGGCGGTCAACACCCACCACGGGCACCACTCCGGTGACCTGGTGCTGCAACGCATCGCCGGGGTGATCAACCGGGTGATGCGGCGCGGCGACTTCGTGGCCCGCTACGGCGGCGACGAGTTCGTGGTGGTGCTCTCCGGGGCCGGGATGACCGAGGCGACCGAGGTGGCCCGGCGGATCGACGCGGCGATCCGCACCGAGGACTGGGAGTCGCTGGTGCCGGGCACCCCGGTCGGGGTGAGCATCGGCTTCGCCGAGGTCACCGGCGCGGGCGGCTCGTTGCGCGACGCGCTCGGCACCGCGTTCGAGATCGCCGACCGGGAGATGTTGCAGGCCAAGACCCGCCCCCGGGCCTCCTGACCAGCACCCGGTCGCCACCCACCGCACCCGCCGGTCCAGGCCGCCCGGCCCAGGTCGCGGCGCTGGCCGACCCGGGCGGGCCCGGGTCAGCGGCGGGTCAGCTCGGTGTCGCCGGCCAGCCGGGCGGCCCGGTCGGCCTCGGCGAGGGCGTCCAGCACGCCGTCCAGCTCACCGGCGAGGGCCAGGTCGAGGTTGTACGCCGTGTAGCCGATCCGGTGGTCGGTGATCCGGTTCTGCGGGAAGTTGTAGGTGCGGATCCGCTCCGAGCGGTCCACCGTGCGCACCTGCGCCTTGCGGGCGTCCGAGGCGGCGGCGTCGGCCTGCTCCTGCGCCACCGCCAGCAGCCGGGCCCGCAGGATGCGCATCGCCTGCTCGCGGTTCTGCAACTGCGACTTCTCGTTCTGGCAGGAGACCACCACACCGGTGGGCAGGTGGGTGATCCGCACCGCCGAGTCGGTGGTGTTCACCGACTGGCCGCCCGGCCCGGACGAGCGGAACACGTCGATCCGCAGGTCGTTCGGGTCGATCGTGACGTCGACGTCCTCCGCCTCGGGCAGCACCAGGACGCCGGCCGCGCTGGTGTGGATGCGGCCCTGCGACTCGGTGACCGGGACCCGCTGCACCCGGTGCACGCCGCCCTCCCACTTGAGCCGGGACCAGACGCCGTTGCCGCCGTCCGGCACGCCCTTGGTCTTGATCGCCAGCGAGACGTCCTTGACCCCGCCGAGGTCGGAGTCCTGCGCGTCGATCACCTCGGTGAGCCAGCCGTGCCGCTCCGCGTACCGGGTGTACATCCGCAGCAGGTCACCGGCGAACAGCGCGGACTCCTCGCCACCCTCGCCGGCCTTGATCTCGATGATCACGTCCTTGGCGTCGTGCGGGTCGCGCGGGATCAGCAGTTCGGCCAGCCGCTCCTCCAGCGCCGGCAGGCCCGCCGCGATCGACTCCGCCTCGTCGGCGAACGCCGGGTCCTCGGCCGCCAGTTCCCGGGCCGCGGTCAGGTCGGCGCGGGCCTGCTCCAGCTCGCCGGCCGCCTTGTGCAGCGGGACCAGCTCGGCGTAGCGGCGGCCCACCCGCCGGGCGGTGTTCTGGTCGGCGTGGATGGCCGGGTCGGCCAGCCGCTTCTCCAGCCCGGCGTACTCGTCGAGGAGGGCGGCCAGGCGCTCGCTGCTCATGCGGGGGTGCTCCTTCGACGACGTCCAGGCGGGTGGCGGAAAAGTGGGCGGAACGGACGAACGCCCGTGCCCGGCACAGGGCCGGACACGGGCGTCGTCGGTGGAGCTACTTGGCCTTCTTCGCCTGAACCTTGGCGTACTTCTGCTGGAACTTGGCGACCCGGCCGGCGGTGTCGAGGACGCGCTGCTTGCCGGTGTAGAACGGGTGGCAGGCGCTGCAGGTCTCGACGCTGATCGCGCCGCCCTTGGCGGTGCTGCGGGTCGTGAAGGAGTTGCCGCAGGAGCACTTGACCTCGGTGGTCACGTACTGCGGGTGGATGTTGGGCTTCATGTCGCCTCGGTCCTTTCGTCAGGTGGTCGCCGGGTCGCCGCTGATCTCCCCGTCGCCCGGTGCGCGACGGACTCGGGCGTGAACCGGAACCGGTGGCCGATTGACCAGTGTGCCATGGGCGTGAGCCGACCCGACGGGCGGGCCGCACGATCGGTCCGGCGGTGGTAACGCCCGCCGCATCGGCAGCATTCCCGCCGCCCGCGACCAGCATTCCCCGGGCGGCGCCACACCCGGTTCGTACCCGGATGTCCGCTACCGGAACGTCGCCGGTCCCGACTCTCCTCCGGGCCACCGACGGCCGTCCGGACGTGCCGCTGCCGGCCGGCGGGCCGACCCCCGGCCGGGCGGGCTCCTCCCCAGAGCCAGGAGCCCGCCCGGCGGCGGCCGGTCAGGCGGCGGGCGCCTCCCCAGGTTCCTCCGCCGCCGTCGGATGATCCCGGCCCGGACGCCGCTGGCCGGCGCGACCGGGTCCGGATGGGCGACAGTCAACCCGTCACCGGACAGAATTTTCAAGACCTGGCGCCTTAACCGAAGGAAAATTCCGCCCCGGACACCCCGGGTACGACGAGGGGCACGGCCGGTGCGGCCGTGCCCCTCGTCGTGGTGTCAACCGGGTGCGGTCACTCCCCCGGCGTCGACTTGGCGATCTGCATCAGGAACTCGATGTTGGTGCGGGACTGCTTGAGCCGGTCGAGCAGCAGGTCCAGCGCCGCCTGCGAGTCCAGCGAGTGCAGCACCTTGCGGAGCTTGTGGATGATGGCCAACTCCTCCGGCGCGAGCAGGATCTCCTCCTTACGCGTACCGGACGAGCTGACGTCCACCGCCGGGAAGGTGCGCTTGTCGGCGATCTTCCGGTCCAGCTTCAGCTCCGCGTTACCGGTGCCCTTGAACTCCTCGAAGATGACCGTGTCCGCCATGGACCCGGTCTCCACCAGCGCGGTGGCGAGGATGGTCAGCGAGCCGCCGTTCTCGATGTTGCGGGCCGCACCCAGGAACCGCTTCGGCGGGTAGAGCGCGGTGGAGTCGATACCACCCGACATGATCCGGCCGGAGGCCGGCGCCGCCAGGTTGTACGACCGGCCGAGCCGGGTCACCGAGTCGAGCAGCACGACCACGTCGTGCCCCAGCTCGACCAGGCGCTTGGCCCGCTCGATCGCCAACTCCGCCACCGTGGTGTGGTCCTGCGGCGGACGGTCGAACGTGGCCGCGATGACCTCGCCCTTCACCGAACGCTGCATGTCGGTGACCTCTTCGGGCCGCTCGTCCACCAGCACCACCATCAGGTGGCACTCCGGGTTGTTGTGCGTGATCGCGTTCGCGATCGCCTGGAGCACCATCGTCTTACCGGCCTTCGGCGGCGACACGATCAACGCCCGCTGCCCCTTGCCGAGCGGCATGACCAGGTCGATCACCCGGGTGGTCAGGATGTGCGGCTCGGTCTCCAGCCGCAGCCGCTCCTGCGGGTACAGCGGGGTCAGCTTGTAGAACTCGGGACGACGCTTCGCCTCGTCCGGCTCCATGCCGTTGATGGTGTCCAGCCGGACCAGCGGGTTGTACTTGTCCCGCCGCTGGTCGCCGCTGCTGCTGTCCCGGGCAGCCCGCACGGCACCGGTGATCGCGTCACCCCGGCGCAGGCCGTACTTCTTGATCTGCGACATCGAGACGTACACGTCGTTCGGGCCGGCCAGGTAGCCGGTGGTCCGGACGAAGGCGTAGTTGTCGAGCACGTCGATGATGCCGGCCACCGGGACCAGCACGTCGTCCTCGCCGACCTGCGGCTCACGGCCACCGCCGTTGTCGCCGTTGCCCTCGACCCGGTCGCCCCGGCCGCGTCGGCGGTCCCGGAACCGGCTGCGCCGGCCACGCCGACCGCCGCCCTCGCCATCGTCGTCCGGGTCGTTGTCGCGCTGGGCCCGGTCGCCGCCACGGTCGTTGTTGCGGTCACCGCGATCGTTGCGGTCGCCCCGGTCGTTGCGGTCGCCCCGGTCACTGCCGACCCGCTCGCCGCGCTCGGCCCGCTCACTGCCGGCCCGCTCACCGCGCTCGGCCCGGTCACTGCCGGCCCGCTCACCGCGCTCGGCGCGGTCACTGCCGGCCCGCTCACCGCGCTCGGCCCGCTCGCCGCCGGCCCGCTCACCGCGCTCGGCGCGGTCACCACGGTCGCCGCGCTCGGCTCGCTCGCCGCCGGCCCGCTCGCCACGCTCGGTTCGCTCGCCACGCTCGCCACGCTCGGTTCGCTCGCCGCCGGCCCGCTCGGCCCGCTCGCCACGGTCGCGGCCACCACGGCCCTCGGCCCGCTCGGGACGCTCGCCGGCCTCGGCCGGTGCCTCCTCGGTCCGCGTCTCGACGGTCCGCGCCTCGGTCGGCCGGCTCTCGGCGGCCCGCTCCTCGGCTGGCCGGCTCTCGGCTGCGGCGGCCCGGCTGCGCCGGGTCCGGGGCCGACCCTCGGTCTCACCGGTGGCGGCCGGGGCGGTGGACGCCGGCTCCGCGGTCCGCTCCGGGGCCACCTCGGCGCGGACCTCCTCACGGGCGGGGGCAGCCGCAGCCGCCACCTCGGCCCGCGGTCGAGGGGTGCCGGTGGCGCCGCCGCCCTGCTGCCGCTCGGAGATCGCGCTGATCAGCTCGCCCTTGCGCATGCGTGCCGTACCGGAGATGCCGAGCGACGCGGCCAGGCTCTGCAGCTCCGGCAGCAGCATCGCCGACAGGCCGGTGCCGCTACGCCGACGGCGGGCGGGGGCGGCGGTGGTGGCATCGCCAGCGACGTTGGAAACATCCGACGTCACGTCGGTGGTGTCGCTCAATGGATTCCTTCCCTCGATAGGCCGGGACTGCCCGGAGTCGACAAGCAAGGTGGCCGGGCGGCCTCGGTGCACCCGCCTCGCATGACGCGTCGCGGGAGTCTGTAGCACAGCAGCCAGTCGGTTTCCCGACTCACCAGAATCGGTGAGCAGGTCTCGCCGTCTGTGGCGACCTGTGGAAACTGCGGTGCGGCGTGGGCCTTTGGCAGGGGTGACGGGCTGACCGCCGAGAGCTTCGGGGGTGCGCCGACCCGCAGGGAGATCGCATGCTTCGCGGCTGTGCTGAGTCTAGAGCGTAATCAACTCTTCCGACCTGCGGCAACAGGGTCCCGCTCGGCGTGTCCCAGTCTACCCCGCGCGACCGTCGCGCCGCGCACCTCTACCGGCAACCGCCAGACTTCCCATTCTGTTCCCGGTTCGAACCCGCCGGGCGGCTCGGTGAACGCCAGCGCGGTCGGCCCCGCCCCACTGACCACGGCCGCCACACCGGCCGCACGCAACGCTCTGACCAGGGCCGCCGTCTCCGGCATGCCCGAGGCGCGGTAGTCCTGGTGCAGCCGGTCGACGGTGGCCGGCAGCAACAGCGCGGGCTCGGCCGTCAGCGCGTGCACCAGCAACGCCGACCGGCCCGCGTTCGATGCCGCGTCGGCGTGCGGCACGGTGGCCGGCAGCGCCGCCCGCGCAGTCGCCGTCAACCCCCGCCCGGCCGGGACGAAGACCGTGGGACGGACGCCCCCGGCGACCGGCAGCGAGACCGCCCGGGCACCGGTGGACTCCGTCCAGGCGACGGTGAAGCCGCCGAGCAGGCAGGGGGCGACATTGTCCGGATGGCCCTCGATCTCGGCGGCCAGCCGCAGCACGGCGGCGTCGTCGAGCCGTTCCGTGCCGTCGGTGACCAGCGCCCGGGCCAGCAGCACCCCGGCGACGATGGCGGCCGAGGAGGAGCCCAGCCCCCGGGCCTGCGGGATCCGGTTGACGCACTCCAGCGCCAGCCCCGGCGGCTGCCCGCCGAGCACGTCGAAGGCGGTCCGCATCGCGGCGGCCACCAGGTGCCGGTCGTCCGCCGGCAGTTCGCCGGCGCCCTCGCCGGCCACCGCCACCCGTACGCCGGCCGGGGTCACCTCGGCCGCCACGTCGTCGTGCAGGCCGAGGGCGAGCCCGAGGGCGTCAAAACCGGGGCCCAGGTTGGCGCTGGTCGCGGGCACCCTCACCCGCACCGGCCCGGAGGCGAAAGTCGTCGGCACCGGCTCATGCTAGGGCCCCGGGGTGACGTCGCGCCTGCTCGCCCGGACGGTGGGACCGGCCCACCTCGGTTAGCCTGACGCCGATCCAGCGGCAGTCGGGAGGCGACATGGGCATGTTCGGGTACCGGTTCATGCAGTTGGTGGGGGTCCTGCCCACCCTGCTCCTGCTGCTGGTCGCGCTGGTTCTCGCCGGCACGGCGCGACGGCGACTGCCCGGCCGGGCCCGACCGTTGCTCCTCGCCGGGGCCACCGTCCTGCTACTGATGGAACTGGTCAGCGTGGTCTGGTTGCTGGCCCTGCCGGACCTGGTCCGCTCCCGGGTGGGCTCCGGCGGCCTGCGCCAGTTCGAGCTGCTGAATCTCACGGTCAGCGCGGTCCAGTGGATCGGCTACCCGATCGGCCTGGGCATGATCGTCGCCGCCGTGTTCGCCGGCCGGGCCGCACCGCCCGCGCCCGTCGGCGGGTGGGGCGGCTGGCCGCCTCCGGCCACCGATCCGGGCACCGCCCCGGCGGCAGCCGACCCGACCGCCACGCCGTGGGGCGGGTCTGACCGCCCACCGGTCGCCCCGCAGCAGGTCACCCGCCCGGACTGACGACGCCTCAGCGGGCCGGCTCCGTTGCGGGCCGGCCGGCCGGGTCGACGAGCGAGAGCCGCCGGGTGGCGATCCGCCAGCCGACCGCGTACCCGAGGGTGACCAGGGCGCAGCCGGCCAGCACCACCCGCTCGTCCACCACGTCCACGACGGCGGCCACCACGAGCTGGCTGACCGAGATGGCCAGGGTCGCCAGCATCATGTCGGTGGCGAACACCCGGCCGCGCAGCCGGTCCGGCACCTCGCCCTGGAGGGCGAAGTTGGACAGCACCCAGTTGCTGCCGCCGCCGAAGTGGGCGGCGAACACCAGCACCAGCACCAGCGGGAACCAGGTCGCCACCGACGCACCGAGGTAGGCCAGGCCGTACAGGGACATCGACAGGGCCAGGCCGGGCAGCAGCCAGGCCCGGTTGGTCAGCACCCGACTCATCAGGATCGGCCCGACCAACGCCCCGGCGCCGCGCGCCGCGAAGAGCAGGCCGGTGCCGACCGGCCCGACGCCGTACACGGCGGCCAGCAGCGGGAAGACGGTCAGCACGCCGTTGCCCAGCCCGACCGCGGACTTCACCGTGACCAGGGCCAGCACCCGGGGCCGGTGCCCGATGTGGCCCAGCGCCTCGCGGATCGCCGCCCAGGTGCGCGGCGTCGGCTGGTCCGCCTCCCGGGGGGCCTGCAACGGCCGGCGGATCAGCGCGGCCAGGCCGGCGGCCAGGGTCAGGCCGACCACCGCCACCCAGAAGCAGGCGTACGGCCCGACCGCCGCGCTGAGCACGCCACCGAGGGACGCGCCGACCACGGTCATCGTGCCCCAGGCCGAGCCGGCGACGGCGTTGCCCGCCGCCAGGTCGGCGGGGTCGAGCACGTTGGGCAGGGCGGCCTGTGCGGCCGGCGAGTAGAACGCCTTGCCGACCGCCATCGCGGTGATCGCGACCATGGCCAGCCAGGCCGTGCCGGCGTCCCGGACGCCGAGCAGCAGCAGCACGCCGAGCAGGGTCGCGCCGTTCGCCACCATCATGGTCTTGCGGCGGTCGAACCGGTCGGCGATGGTGCCGGTGTACGGCAGCAGCAACGCCACCACCCCGGTGTCCAGCGCGAGCACCAACGCGCCCCACACGCCGCTGCCGGTCAACTGCGGCAGCAGCACCAGCAGCGGCACCATGACGAACCAGTCGGCGCCGAACACCACCAGCTCGGCCAGGAAGAGGTTGCGGAAGTCCCGGTTGCGGGCGAGGACCGAGAACGTGGAGGACACGTGCCCGAACCCTACCCCCCGGTCGCCCGGCCGAGCAGTTGGGAGACGGTGACGAAGGTGTAGCCCCGGTCCCGCAGCCCGTTGATCATCGCGCCCAGCCCCCGCAGCGCCACCTGGCGGTTCTCCGACCCGCCGTCGTGGGCCAGCAGGATGGTGCCCGGCACGACGTCGGCCACGATCCGCCGGGCGTGCCCGGCCGGGTCGTCCGGGTACCCACCCTCCACCATCTGCAGGGACCAGAGCACGACGCGGTAGTCGAGGCGTACGGCGGCGTGCAGCACCCCGCCGCCGACGTGGCCGTACGGGGGCCGGGCCAGCCGGGGCGGCACCCCGGCGACCTCCGCGATCGCCTCGTGGGACCGGCGAAGGTCGTCGTGCACCTCGGCGGCGGCCAGCCGCGCCAGGTCCCGGTGCCGCCAACTGTGGTTGCCCACCTCGTGCCGGGCCAACCGACCCCGGATCAGCTCGCCGTGCCGGCGGACCCGCTGACCGACCAGGAAGAAGGTGGCCGAGACCCCGTACCGGTCCAGGGTGTCCAGTACCGTCGGCGTCCACCGTGGCAGCGGCCCGTCGTCGAAGGTGAGCGCGACCAGCCGGTCGGTGGTCGGTACGTGCCAGACCACCTGGAGTCCGCCGGCACCCACCTCCTGCCGCCGGTTGCCGACGGTGGCGCTGGCCGGGCCGCCGGACACCGGGAGGTGCCGGTCGGCGAGCCAGGCCCCCTGCGACATCCCGGCGGCGCCCAGCGCGGCGCCCCCGGCCAGCAGCGCCCCGCCGCCCAGCACCCGCCGCCGGCTCCAGCGCCCGCCGCCCGCGTCGACCATCCCACCCCCGTCCGTGTCATCACCCTCGGTGGGTGAGCGACAACCGACGGTGGGTGACCACAGGGTGACCGTACCGGGCCGGCAGTCCGGTGTCCCGGGGCCGACACGACGCGCCCCCGGCCGGTGACACCGGGGCCGGGGGCGGTCGGAGGCTCGGCGGTCGGGCGGTGCCGCGCCGGGCCGGCGGAACTACTCGCTCGGCGGCAGCGGCGACTGCCGGCTCTTCGGCAGCCGCAGCACCTCGAACTGGTCGGTGCCGTCCACCAGGGCGGCCGAGGGCCTGGGCCGGGCCGGCGGCACGGCCGCCGTACCGGGGGCACCCGCCGGGGCCGGGACCGGGTCGGCCTCGGGCCGCTCGACGGCGGCCTCCCCGGCCGGGTCCGCGCTGCCGGACGTCGGCCCGCGACGACGGGCCCGCCGCCCGCCCAGCGACTCCTTGGTCCGCTCCACCATCGTGTAGAGGGTCGGCACCAGGACCAGGGTGAGCAGCGTGGAGCTGAGCAGGCCGCCGATCACCACCACCGCGAGCGGCTGGGAGATGAAGCCGCCCTCGCCGGTGAGGCCGAGGGCCATCGGCAGCAGCGCGAAGATGGTGGCCACCGCGGTCATCAGGATCGGCCGCAGCCGACGCCGGCCGCCCTCGACCACCGCCTCGGTGACCCCCATCCCCTGGGCCCGGTACTGGTTGACCAGGTCGAGCAGCACGATCGCGTTGGTCACCACGATGCCGACCAGCATCAGCACGCCGATCAGCGCCGGCACGCCCAGCGGGGTGCCGGTCGCCAGCAGCAGGCCGATCGCGCCGGTCGCCGCGAACGGGATCGAGATCAGCAGGATCAGCGCCTGGGTGATGCTCCGGAACGTCGCCACCATGATCAGGAAGACGATCGCGATCGCGGCCAGCACGGCCAGGCCCAGGTCACCGAAGGCGTCCTGCTGCTGGGCGCTGGCGCCACCGACGGTGATCGTCGCCCCCGGCAGGTCGATGCCGTCCAGCCGCTTCGTCAACTTCTGCGTCGTCGCGCCGAGATTCGAGCCGGTGGCCGTGCCGGTCACCGACACGCTGCGCTCGCCGTCGATCCGGGTCACCTGCTGCGGCCCGTCGCCCTGGGTGACCTCGGCGATGGCGTCCAGCTTCACCGGGCCGACCGGCAGCGCCCGTAGCTGCTCCACGGTCAGCGGCGGGTCGACCGTGCTCCGCAGCACCACGTCCTGCTGGCCGCCGTCCAGCGTCACCCGGCCCAGCGGGCTGCCCCGGTACGCCTGGGCGACCAACTGCCCGACCGCCGCCTCGCTCAGCCCCACCCGGGCCGCCGCCAGCCGGTCGACGGTGACGTCGACCCGGGGCACCCGGTCGGCCAGGCTGGTGGCGACGTCCTCGACGCCGGGGGTGCCGGCCATCGCGGACCGGACCTCCTCGGCGGCCCGGTTCAGGGTCTCCTGGTCGGCGGCCTGGACGACGACCTCCAACTGGTTGCCCGAGGCGCCGCCCTGCCCGGCGTCGAAGCTCAGCTCGCCGGCGTCCGGACCGAGCTTGTCGAACTCGGCGCGCAACACCCGCTTCATCTCCTTGGCGTCGGTGTCGCCACCGAGCGCCACCGACCAGCGGGCGGTGTTGTTGCCCCCGCCGCCCTCCCACGGCCGGTCGCTGCCGCCCGCGGTCACCTGGTACGTCTCGACCCCGTCGGTACGCCCCAGCACCTCCTCGACCCGGCGGGCCGCCTGGTCGGTGGCGGCCAGCCCCGACCCGGCCGGCAGCTTCTGGCTGATGCTCAGGGTGTCCTGGCCGGAGTCGTCCAGGAAGTTGGTCTCCAGCTTCTGGGCCAGCCCGAAGGTGCCGAACAGCACCAGGATCCCCACCGCCACGGTGATCCAGCGGGTCCGGCGGGTCCGGGTGGCGAACCCGATGGCCGGCAGGTACGCCCGCTGCAACGGGCTGCGCAGCTCCTTCTCCTCGGCGGCCCGCCGGACGGCGTCGTCCACCCCGTCGCGCGGCGGCTTGAGGAACCAGTACGCCAGCACCGGGATCACGGTCAGCGACACCAGCAGCGAGGCGAGCAGGGCCACCGTGACGGTGATCGCGAACGGCGCGAAGAGCTGCCCGACGAAGCCGCCCACCAGCGCGATCGGCGCGAACACCGCGACCGTGGTGAGGGTCGACGCGGTGACCGCCCCAGCCACCTCACGGACCGCGACGACGATCGCGTCCCGCTTGGGTTCGCCGTACTCCAGATGGCGTTTGATGTTCTCCAACACCACGATCGAGTCGTCGACCACCCGGCCGACCGCGATGGTGAGCGCGCCCAGGGTGAGCAGGTTGAGCGAGTAGTCGCCGATCCAGAGCGCGAGCAGGGCCACCACCACCGACAGTGGGATGGAGACCGCGGTGACCAGGGTGGAGCGCACCGAGAGCAGGAAGACCAGGATCACCACGACCGCCATCAGCAGGCCGAGCAGGCCCTCGGTGGTCAGGCTCTCGATCGACTTCTCGACGAACGGGGCCTGGTCGAAGACGATGGTCAGCTCGGCGCCGGAGGCGGAGCGCAGGTCGTCCAGCCGGTCCCGGATGTCGTGCGAGATCCGCACCGCGTTGCCGTCCGGGGACGCGGTGACCTGGACGCCGATGCTCTCCTTGCCGTTGGTGCGGGTGAGCGCGCTGGCCGGGGCGAGCTGCTGCTCGACGGTCGCCACGTCACCGAGGCGGACCGGAGCGGTCTTCGGCGCGGTCGAGGTGAGCACGATGCCGCGCAACTCGTCCAGGGTGGTGACCGGGGCGCCCACCTGCACCGGCAGCGCGCGGGTGCCGTCGACAACCGCACCGGCCGGGACGGCGACCCCGTTGGTCTTCAGCGCGGTGGCGATGGCGGTCGGCGCCAGCTTCGCGGCGGCGAACTTCGCCGGGTTCGGAATGATCGTCACGACCTGGTCGCGGGTGCCGGTCACCGAGACCGAGCGGACGCCGTCGATCCCCTCCAACTCGGGCACGACGGTGGCGCGCAGCTTGTCGGCGAGCGCCTGCTCGTCACCGCCTCCGGTGGCGGCCAGCACCACGGCCGGCAGGTCGTCGGTGCTGCCGGTGATGACCTGCGGGTCGACCTCGGCCGGCAGTTGCGCGTCGATCCGGCTGAGCGCGGTCTGCATCTTGTTGGCCACGTCGTCGACGTCGGTGCCGAACGCGAACTGCACCGAGACGGTCGCCGACCCCTCCCGCGACGTGGAGACGACCTTCTCCAGGCCGGAGATGCTCTGCAGGCTGTTCTCGATCGGCTCGGTGACCTGCGACTCGACGATCTCCGGCGAGGCACCGGGGTAGACCGCGACGACGAACGCGCCCGGGAACTCCAGCGACGGCAGGAGCTGCTGCTTGAGCGAGGGCACGGCGAACGCCCCGAACGCCGCGGTCACCACCGCGATCAGGGCGACGAGGCCCCGGTTGGCGAGACTGGATCTGGCGAGCAGCGACATCGGCGTGGCTCACTCCTGGGAGAGGGATACGGGGGCAGTCAAAGTCTGCCCGACCCGATCTCCCCCACCCCCTCGGGGTCGCCACCCGCTCCCCGGCCGCCCTCCCCACCTGTCGATCGTGGGATTACCGGCGGGGAGAGCGCGTGACCGGTGCCGCCGATCTCGTGATCAGCGGGAGCCGGCGGGACGAGCGCCGGGCGGCAGGGGTGGGTCGGGCGGGGTGGGGGGTGGATCAGGCCAGGTCCAGCGAGCGGGCGGCGGCGAGGGCGTCGTTGGCGATGGTGAGCGGGGCGGGGGCGGTGGAGATCGCCCACTCCGGGTCCTTCAGGCCGTGCCCGGTGACCGTGCAGACGACCGTGGAACCGGCCGGGACGAGACCCGCCGCGGCCTGCTGGAGCAGGCCGGCCACGCTGGCCGCGCTGCCCAGCTCGACGAAGACCCCCACCTCCCGGGCGAGCAGCCGGTACGCCGCCAGGATCTCCCGGTCGGTGACCGCCGCGATCAGGCCGTGCGAGGCGTCCCGGGCGTCGAGGGCCTTGGTCCAGCTCGCCGGGTTGCCGATCCGGATGGCGGTGGCGATGGTGGACGGCTCGGGCACCACCTGGCCGGTGACGATGGGAGCCGCCCCGGCGGCCTGGAAGCCGTACATCTTCGGGGCCTTGGTGGCGTTGCCGTGGTGCAGGTCCTCCGAGTAGCCCAGCCAGTACGCCGAGATGTTGCCGGCGTTGCCGACCGGCAGGCAGTGGATGTCGGGGGCGTCGCCGAGCGCCTCGACGATCTCGAAGGCGGCCGTCTTCTGGCCGTGCAGCCGGTCCGGGTTGACCGAGTTGACCAGCGCCACCGGGTAGTCCTGGGCGAGCTTGGCGGCGAGCGCCAGACAGTCGTCGAAGTTGCCCTGCACCTGGAGCAGCTTCGCGCCGTGGACCAACGCCTGGGCCAGCTTGCCCAGCGCGATCTTGCCCTGCGGCACCAGCACCGCGCAGGTGATCCCGGCCCGGGCCGCGTACGCCGCGGCGGAGGCGCTGGTGTTGCCGGTGGAGGCGCAGATGATCGCCTTGTCGCCGGCCTCGACGGCCTTGGAGACGGCGAGCGTCATGCCCCGGTCCTTGAACGAGCCGGTCGGGTTGGCGCCCTCGACCTTCAGGTGGACGTCACAGCCGAGCCGGGCGGAGAGCACCGGCGCGGGCAGCAGCGGGGTGTTCCCCTCGTGCAGGGTGACGACGGGAGTGGCGTCGGTGACCGGCAGCCGGTCCCGGTACGTCTCGATCAGACCCCGCCACATCTCGCTCTCCTCGCCTCTACCGCCACCCCGGTCGCGCCGGGGCCCCCTCCAGCCTGGACCACCCTCGCGGGCCGGCCCACCCCGCACCCGCACCTAACCACCAGGCGAGACGCCGGGTTACGCCCCGCCCTCGACCCGTAGCACGCTGGCCACCGACCGGACGATGTCCAGCCCGCGCAGCTCCCGCACCGTCGCGGCGAGCGCGGCGTCGGGCGCGACGTGGGTGACGATGACCAGGTCGGCGTCCTCACCCCGGCCGGCCGGCCCGCCACCCGCCGGCCCCTGGCGGACGGTGGCGATCGAGACGTCGTGCCGGGCGAACACCCCGGCCACCGCCTGGAGCACACCCGGCCGGTCGGCCACGTCGAGGCTGATGTGGTAGCGGGTCAGCGCCTCCCCCATCGGCCGGACCAGCAGGTCGGCGTAGGCGGACTCGCTGGCCGCGTGCGCGCCGGCGAGCCGGTTGCGGGCCACCGCCACCACGTCGCCGAGGACGGCGCTGGCGGTGGGCGCGCCACCGGCGCCCCGGCCGTAGAACATCAGTTGCCCGGCCGCCTCGGCCTCGACGAAGACCGCGTTGAACGCGTCGCCGACGCTGGCGAGGGGGTGGCCCAGCGGGATCATCGCCGGGTGCACCCGGACGCCGACCGTCTCCCGGCCGGCCGGGTCGGTGCCCCGGGCGGCGATGCACAGCAGCTTGATGGTGCAGCCCATCGCCTTGGCGCTGGCCATGTCGGCGGCGGTCACCTCGGTGATGCCCTCGCGGTGCACGTCGGCGGCGGTGACCCGGGTGTGGAACGCCAGCGAGGCGAGGATGGCGGCCTTCGCGGCGGCGTCGAAGCCCTCCACGTCGGCGGTCGGGTCGGCCTCGGCGTAGCCCAGCTCGGTGGCCTCCTCCAGGGCTTCGGCGAAGCCGGCGCCGGTGGCGTCCATGGCGGAGAGGATGAAGTTGGTGGTGCCGTTGACGATGCCGGTGACCCGGTTGATCCGGTCCCCGTGCAACGACTCGCGCAGCGGACGCAGCAGCGGGATCGCCCCGGCGACGCTGGCCTCGAAGTAGAGGTCGGCACCGCCCTCGGCGGCGGCGTCGTGCAGCGCCGCGCCGTCCTCGGCGAGCAGCGCCTTGTTGGCGGTGACCACGCTCTTGCCGGCCCGCAGCGCCTCCACCAGCCAGCTCCGGGCCGGCTCGATGCCGCCGACCACCTCGACGACGACGTCCACGTCGTCGCGTTTGATCAGGCCGAGCGGGTCGGTGGTGAACACCGCCGGGTCGACGGGGAGGTCGCCCCGGTCCCGGCCGACCCGGCGTACGGCGATGCCGGCGATCTCCAGCGGAGCGCCGATCCGGGCGGCGAGGTCGGTCGACTGCTCGTGCAGCAGCCGGACCACCTCACTACCGACCGTGCCGCAGCCGAGCAGCGCCAAGCGCACAGGTGACGTCATCCCACATCCAAAGCGAGCAGGTCTTCTTCGGTCTCCCGGCGGACGATCAGCCGGGCCCGGCCGTTTCGCACCGCGACCACCGGGGGCCGGGGCACGTGGTTGTAGTTGCTGGCCATGCTCCGGCAGTACGCACCCGTGCCGGGGACCGCGACAAGATCTCCGGGCTGCACGTCGGCGGGCAGGAATTCATCCTTCACCACGATGTCCCCGGACTCACAGTGCTTTCCCACCACGCGGGCGAGCAGCGGCTCCGCCGTCGAGGCCCGGTTGGCCAACGTCGCCGAGTACGACGCGTCGTAGAGGGCGGTGCGGATGTTGTCGCTCATCCCGCCGTCCACGCTCACGTACGTCCGGATCCCGTCGACGTCCTTGACGGTGCCCACCTCGTAGAGGGTGAAGACGGCGGGCCCGACGACGGCCCGGCCCGGCTCGATCGACAGGTGCGGCACGAGCAGGTTCTCCGCCGCGCACTCCGAGTCGACGATCTTGCGGAGCCGCTTGGCCAGCTCCGCCGGGGTGGCCGGGTCGTCCTGGGTGGTGTACGCGATGCCGAAGCCGCCGCCCAGGTCCAGCTCGGGCAGCTCCACCCCCCGGGCGTCGCGGATCTGCGCCTGGAGGGCGAGCACCCGGCGGGCGGACACCTCGAAGCCGCTGGCGTCGAAGATCTGCGAGCCGATGTGCGAGTGCAGGCCGCGCAGGTCCAGCACGCCCTCGTCAATGACCTTGACGGCCGCCGCGGCGGCGGCCCCGCCGGTGAGCGAGAAGCCGAACTTCTGGTCCTCGTGGGCGGTGGCGATGAACTCGTGGGTGTGCGCCTCCACGCCGACGGTGACCCGGATCAGCACCCCGGGCCGGACCCCGCGCTCGCGGGCCAGCGCGGTGAGCCGGTCGATCTCGGTGAACGAGTCGAGGATGATCCGCCCCACCCCGGCGTCCAGCGCCCGGGTCAGCTCGGCGGTCGACTTGTTGTTGCCGTGGAAGCCGATCCGCTCCGCCGGCATCCCGGCCGACAGCGCGGTGGCCAGCTCACCGCCGGTGCAGACGTCCAGGTGCAGCCCCTCCTCGGCGATCATGCGGACCACCGCCCGGCAGAGGAACGCCTTGCCGGCGTAGTAGACGTCCACGTCGGGGAAGGCGGCCCGGAAGTCCCGGGCGCGGGAGCGCAGGTCGTCCTCGTCGAGGACGTACGCCGGGGTGCCGTACTCGGCCACCAGGTCGCGGACGTCGAGGCCGGCGACGGTCAGCGCGCCGTCCGCGGCGCGCGCCACCTGGCGCGGCCACAACTGCGGCACCAGGGCGTTGACGTCCACCGGGGTACGCAGCCAGGCCGGCCCCCGGTGGCCGATGTCGCCGTGCAGGGCACCGGCTTCGTGGGCACGCATCAGCGCGGTCCTCCGTCCGGCCGGTGGGTGGGTTCGCGCACCGTGCTCACATCCGCTCCGGCGCGGAGACGCCGAGCAGGCGCAGCCCGTTGGCGATCACCGTACGGGTGGCGTCGTTCAGCCAGAGCCGGGCCCGGTGCAGGTCGGTGACCTCCTCGTCGCCGCGCGGCAGGATCCGGCAGTTGTCGTAGAACCGGTGGTACGCCCCGGCCAGGTCCTCCAGGTAGCGGGCGACCCGGTGCGGTTCGCGCAGCTCGGCGGCGGCGGCGACCACGGCGGGGAACTCGGCGAGCGCCTTGAGCAGTTCGTTCTCCTTCTCGTGGTCGAGCAGCTCCGGCCGGAAGGCGTCCGCGTCACCCCGGTCCAGGCCGACCTCGGCGGCGTTGCGGCCGACGCTGGCCGTCCGGGCGGCCACGTACTGCACGTAGTAGACCGGGTTGTCGCGGGTGGCCCGGGTCCACAGCTCGACGTCGATGTCGATCGGCGAGTCGCTGGAGTAGCGGGCCAACGCGTACCGGGAGGCGTCCACCCCGATCGCGTCGACCAGGTCCTCCAGGGTGACCACCGTGCCGGCCCGCTTGCTCATCCGCACCGGGGCGCCGTCGCGGACCAGGTTGACCAGTTGGCCGATGAGGATCTCCAGGTTGACGGCCGGGTCGTCGCCGAAGCAGGCGGACATCGCCTTCATCCGGCCGAGGTAGCCGTGGTGGTCGGCGCCCAGCATGATCACGACCCGCTCGAAGCCGCGCTCCCGCTTGTCCAGGTAGTAGGCGCAGTCGGCGGCGAAGTACGTCCACTCGCCGTTGGACTTGCGCAGCACCCGGTCCTTGTCGTCGCCGAAGTCGGTGGTGCGCAGCCAGGTGGCCCCGTCGGCCTCGAACAGGTGCCCCTGCTCCCGCAGCCGGTTCAACGCCAGGTCCAGCTCGCCCCGGTCGTGCAGGTCCTTCTCGTTGAAGTAGGTGTCGAACTCCACCCCGAAGCTGCGCAGCGAGGACCTGATCTCGGCGAACATCAGCGCCACGCCCTCGACCCGGAACACCTCCTGGGCAGCGGCGTCGGCCAGGTCGAGCACGTCCGGCCGGATCGCGCGGACCTGCCCGGCGATCTCGGCGATGTACGCCCCGCCGTAGCCGTCCTCGGGGGCCGGCTCGCCCTTCGCGGCGGCCAGCAACGACCGGGCGAACCGGTCGATCTGCGAGCCGGCGTCGTTGAAGTAGTACTCGGTGCCGACGTCCGCGCCGGTGGCCCGCAGCAGCCGGCTGAGCGCGTCGCCGACGGCGGCCCAGCGGACCCCGCCGATGTGCACCGGGCCGGTCGGGTTCGCCGAGACGAACTCCAGGTTGATCTTCAGGCCGGCGAGCCGCTCGCTGCGGCCGTACTCCGTGCCGGACTCGACGATCGCCCGGGCGAGCTGGCCGGCGGCGGCCGCGTCCAGCCGGATGTTGAGGAAGCCCGGACCGGCGATCTCCACCGACTTGACCCCGGCGGCCCGGCCGAGCTGCTCGGCCAGCGCGGCGGCCAGCTCCCGGGGCGGGACGCCCACCTTCTTGCTGAGCTGGAGCGCCAGCGTCGAGGCGTAGTCGCCGTGGTCGGGGTGGCGCGGTCGCTCCACCGTCGTGCGCTCCGGAAGCGCGGCGGGGTCGAACCCGCGCTCGGTGAAGACGGCGTGGGCTGCGGAGAGGACGACCTCGGCGAGTTCTGCGGGAGTCACCGAACCATGTTATCGGGGGTAGACTCGGGCACTCGGCGGCGACCCTGAGCGTCACCCGGCCCGCCAGATCCCCTGACCGACCGACCTGACGAGGCACGATGAGCATCAGCACCCCGGGCGGCCCTGAGCGCCGTCCGACCGTGGTCAGCACCGGCAAGAAGCCGGCGGCGGGCCGGCCCGCGTCCGGCGCCAAGGCCGGGGCCGACAAGTCGGCGGGCAGCACGCCCCGCCAGACCTCGGGCGGCAAGGGCCCCCGCAAGCCGATCACGCCGGTGAAGGTGGGCCAGGGCCGGCCCTGGGGGCCGATCGCCCTCTTCGTCGCCGTGGGCGTGCTCGCCGCGTCGATCATCGGCTACGGCGCGTACGCGGCCTTCCAGGGCTCCAAGTCGTGGGAGAAGCGGGCCGCCGACATCGACGGCATCGTCAACTTCCGCGAGAAGGACAAGAAGCTCGTCCAGGGCGGCCAGCACCAGCAGGGCGCGATCAAGTACGACGTCCTCCCGCCGGTGGGTGGCCCGCACAACCCGGCCTGGCAGAACTGCATGGGCGACGTCTACGACGCCCCGATCGCCAACGAGCACGCGGTGCACAGCCTGGAGCACGGCACGGTCTGGGTCACCTACCGCACCGACCTGCCGGCCGACCAGGTCGCGAAGCTCAAGAGCAAGGTGCAGGGCGTGGAGAAGACCATGCTCAGCCCGTTCGACGGGCTGGACAAGGCGATCTCGCTCCAGGCCTGGGGCTACCAGCTCAAGGTCGACAACGCCGACGACAGCCGGATCGACGAGTTCATCAAGACGCTGCGGGTGAACGCCTCGGTCGAGGGCCCGACCGCCAACTGCGGCGAGGGCATCACGGCCACCGGCACCGCCCCGCGCGACAACGTCCCGCAGCAGCAGCAGCCGACCCAGTGAGGACGTGGCGATGACCGCCCCCGTGACCACCGACCTGCCGCCCGCCGAGCCGCCGGCCACCACCTCGGCTGACCGCCGGCCGGCGGGGCGGTACGGCGTGCTCGTGCTGGCCGCGGCCGTCGTGGTCGGGCTCCTCCTCGGGTACGCCGGCGGTCTGCTGACCCCGACGTTCACCCGTCCGGGGGACGGCTCGGCGGAGGCGGGCTTCGCCCGGGACATGACCACCCACCACGCCCAGGCGGTGGAGATGGGGCTGATCGCCTTCCGCCAGGGCACCGACCCCGAGGTGCGGCAGGTCGGCGGCGACATCGCCACCGGCCAGCAGGGCGAGATCGGCACCATGCAGACCTGGCTGCGGCTGTGGGGGCTGGACCCGACCGGCTCGCAGCCCCGGATGGCGTGGATGCCCGACGGCGCCGGCAAGGTCCAGGACGGCCTGATGCCGGGCATGGCGACGCCGGCGGAGATGGCGAAGCTGCGCACCGCCCAGGGCCGTGAGCTGGACGTGCTCTTCCTCCAGATGATGATCAAGCACCACCTGGGCGGGATCCACATGATCCAGGGGATCCTCGACGCCGGGCAGGACGACGACGTCCGCACGGTGGCGCAGACCATGAAGAACACCCAGCAGACGGACCTGACCAACCTCCAGAACGCCCTGAAGCGGCTGGGTGGCTGAGCGTCCCGTCGCCGCCCGAGAGGCCCGCGTCCCGCTCCGGCGGGCGCGGGCCTCCGTGGTTCGGCAGCCTCCGTGGATGCGCAGCATCGGCGGTCCGGCAGCACTCGCCGAGAATCGGCGCAGTTCACCGACTATGGGCCGTTCTGTCGGTTTCCGGGCGATGAGGACTTTTTCTACCCACATATCGTGACCAGTTGTGATTCGGGCTCGTTGCGCAGGACGTGGGGGTTGCACTCAGAGACGCGCGGCGGTCGGTCACTAGCTGGTGCCGGCGCCACACCATCGGCGGTGACGGAGCGGTGGCAGCCGCCCGTCGCGGACACCGGCAGGGCGAGTCGGGAGCGCTCAGCCGGGAACAGGAACTCGAACTCATCGACACGCTCCGTGGGGTCCACCCCGACGAGTTCGGGCTGGACGAGGAGCTCTGGACGCGGCAGAGCCTCACCGCGCTGATCGAGCGCCAGTTCGACCTGGCGATGGAGACCGGCACGGTCGGGGCGTACCTGCGGGCCTGGGGGCTGGGGCCACGGGAGCCGCGCGAGCGGGCCTGCGGGCTCTGCGTCGGCGCGGTCGAGCGCTGGGTACGCGGCGACTACCCGGCCATCACCCGGGCCGCCCAGGAACACGACGCGGAGGTCTACTGGATCGGCCGGGTGCGCCTGCGGGGCACCATGCCGGCCGCGGACGTGATCTCGGCGGTGTCGTCCCGGGGCCGGGTCCGGTTCATGGTGACCACACCGAGCGTGGACCCGCCGCTGCCCCGTGACTTCGTGCTGCGGCTCAGCGGGGCCGACGAACGCCCGGTGCACCTGATCGTGGACGGCTCCTGGCCCAAGAACGAGTGGCCCCGCCGGCTGCCCCGGCGCATCGTCCTGCACCCCCTCCCGAGCTGCGGTCGCACCCTGGTCGCCGCCTGACCCGTGCGGGCCACGGCGAGTTCGTGGTGGCCGGCGGCGGCCCCGCTCGCCGCCGACGCGTGCCGGGCGCGGGTGGGACGGGCGGGGCCGGCGACACGGACGGGTCGGCCGATGCCGATTCGGCGATCGCGGAAGGGGTTTGCTACTCTTCTCAGGTCGCTGAGCCCCCGTAGCTCAGGGGATAGAGCACCGCCCTCCGGAGGCGGGGGCGCAGGTTCGAATCCTGCCGGGGGCACACAGAGTCACAAGAGCGCGATTCCATCGTGAGTCACTGATCGTGGCAACAGTGTTCGCGCTCCATCCGAACTGACGAGAATCCCCCCGGGCATCCTGCCCGGGGGGATTCTCGCGTCTGCGCTGCGCCCTGGCGATCCGCCGCAGGCAGCACGGCGACCGCCACGACGGCCCACGCTCACCGGCCCTGCTGGACCGTGCCGGCCGCCGATCCCGGCGGGTGCGCCCACCCGGCCGCCGCCGAAGTCCTGCGTGGACGCCGGGTCGGCACCCGCCAGGACAGCATGATGCCCACGCTGGCCGCCACGAGTCAGGGTCTCGGGTGGGCCAGGAAGAAGTCCCAGCTCAAGCCACTCGCGTCCGGGCCGGAGGGGTCGCCGTAGAGGCTGCACGAGCAACCGCCGGGGTAGACGTGACCCGCGCCGTCGATCAGGTACTGCTCGATCAGGGCGGCGCCGCCCGTCGACGTGTACGTCGAGTGGGTGAAGGTCCGTCCGCCGGGCACCTGGCCACGCACGACGGTGTCCGGTACGGCGTCGACGTCGTTGTCGTCGAGGCCGTCGATGGCGAGGTCGTCGGTCTGCGCCCACTGGCCGACGATCCGGTCGGCGGTCGAGGGGCGTACCACCAGGTCGGCGGTGCCCTGGAAGACGATCACCGGTACCGGCCGCGCCCGGCCGCCCATCTCCCGGTACGCGTCGAGCCCGGCCCGGTCGGGCGAGCGTAGTTGCAGGACGTCGCACTCGTACTCGCAGCCGGCCACGCTGCCCACGGCGGCGTAGATGTCCGGGTAGGTCACCCCCATGATCACGGACAGCACCCCGCCCGCGGAGACACCGGTGGCGTAGATCCGGCGGGCGTCGACGGTGTAGCGCGAGCGGATCTGGGTGGTGATCCCCGCGATGATCGAGGGCTCGCCGTACCCGCGACGCTGGTTGGTCGTCAGTGGCCAGTTCCAGCACTGCGCCGGGTTGGCGAGGACGGACTGGTCGGGGAAGACGACGATGAATCCGCGTCGCTCGGCCAGCGCGCTCAGCCCGGTGAGGAGGTCGAACCCGACGTCGTTCTCGGTGCAGCCGTGCAGGGCGACCAGCAGCGGTATCGGCGTGCCGGCGCGGTACGACGACGGCAGGTAGCCGTGGTAGTCACGAATGCCGGCGAGGTTGGTGTAGGTGCCGGAGAAGTAGGTGCCGCCGGCCGCGTGCGCCGGTGCGGCACCGACCACGCCGGCGACCAGCAGGGCGACGGCGGCGATCACGGCGGTGACACCGCGCCGGAACCGGGACAGCCGGGTCGGAGCGGGACGGTCCGGGGACGGATCGGACATGCCCACCCTCCTCCTTTCATCGTGGCAGGACTGCCAATCGATTGATTGGCATCGAGTGATGCTGGTCACTATCCGCCCGATGCCCTAGGGTGTCAACCAATCGATCGCTTGGCTCCTTCGAGGAGGCGGACCCGTGACGCGCCTGAACTGGGAACCGCGCCGGCTCACCGCGGTCAGCGCCGACCTCCCGGACGGGGTCACGCCGGCCGGCACCCGGGGACGCGTCCTCCGGGCCGCGTTGAAGCTCTTCGCCGAGTACGGCTTCTTCGGCGCCTCGATCCGCGACATCGCCCGCGAGGTCGGGATCAACTCGGCGACCCTCTACGCGCACTACCCGTCCAAGGAGCACATGCTCGCCGAGTTGATCAAAATCGGCCACGAGGAGTTGCACCGCCGGATGCGGCAGGCGCTCGCCCACGCGGCTTCCGAACCGGCCGTGCAGCTCACCGCACTGGTCCGGGCACAGGTGATCGTCCACACCGACTACCCGTTGCTGGCGCTGGTCGCCAACCACGAACTGCACGCGCTCACCCCGGAGCGTGCCGCGCCCGCGCTGGCCCTGCGCGAGGAGTGCCGCGAGATGCTGCTGGGGGTGCTCGGCAGCGGGGTGGCGCAGGGGGTGTTCCACAGCGCCGACGTGACGCTCACCGGCATCGCGATCGGCAGCATGGGCATGCGCGTGGCGAACTGGTTCGGCCCGGACCAGCCGTACACCCGTGAACAGGTCACCGACGCCTTCGCGGGGTTCGCGCTGCGGCTCGTCGGCGTACCGGCCGAGGAAGGATGAGCGATGGACGTCGAGCCTGTCGGGCAGGTACGGATCGCGGTGCCGGGCGGCACGCTGGCGGCGCTGCGGTTCGGCACCGGCCCACGGATCGCCCTGGCCGCGCACGGCATCACCGCCTCCGGCATGTCGTTCCGCGCGGTCGCGGCGCAGTTGCCCACCGACTGGAGCCTCGTCGCGCTCGACCTGCGCGGCCGGGGCGGCAGCAACCAGCTACCCGGCCCGTACGGGATGGACCGGCACGCGGCCGACATCTGCGCCGCCGCCGAACAGGCCGGCGGCGGGCGACCGGTCGTCCTGATCGGACAGTCGATGGGCGCGTACGCGGCGCTGCGCGCGACGGCCACCCGACCGGAACTCTTCAGCCGCCTGGTCCTGGTCGACGGCGGGCTGCCCCTGCCGGTGCCGCCGGACGCCGATCCGGACCAGCTCCTGGCCACCACCCTCGGCCCGGCGATCGCGCGGTTGAGCGACACGTTCGCCTCCGAGCAGGCGTACCTCGACTTCTTCCGGGCGCATCCGGCCCTGGCCGGCGACTGGAACGAGCACATGGCGGCGTACGTCCGGTACGACGCGACCGGGCCGCAGGGCGCGGTGCGGTCCCGGACCGACGCCGTCGCCGTCGCCGAGGACGGGCGCGACCTGCTGGTCAACGCCGCGTCCTTCGGGCCCGACCTGATCGGGCTCACCGTGCCGTCGGTGCTGCTCTACGCGCCACGCGGCATGTTCGGTCAGGAGCCCGGCATGCTCCCCGAGCCGCTCGTCCAGCACTGGCGGGCCCAGGCGCCGGCACTGCGTACCGAGCTGGTCGGCGGCACGAACCACTACACGATCCTGCTCACCGACGGTCCGGCGGCGGCGATCGCGAAGTGGATCACCGCCGGCTGAGGCGGCACCGGTCGACCCTTGGACCCCGCACGCTCCCTCGACGGCGCGGCGGGGTCGCTCCCATCGGGCGGCTCGCCCTTCCCGCCTGACCCGGGACGTCGCGGCGGGTCGGGGGGCAGCTCAGGCCCCGACCGTCGCCTTTATTGCCGGATTGTTACATCTTGCGTCCGCCGCTGGCCTTGCAGGTCGCCGTTTCGCGGAATAGGTTGCCGACGACAACAAAAACAGGTGAAGGTCGGATCCCTTCCGGAGGCATCGATGACAGCGACGAGGTGGTGCGAACCATGAGCGACGTGCCCATCCTCTTGGAGATGCGCTCCATCACCAAGGAGTTCCCCGGAGTCAAGGCCCTCTCCGACGTCAACCTGGTGGTGCGCGCCGGCGAGATCCACGCGATCTGCGGCGAGAACGGCGCCGGCAAGTCCACGCTGATGAAGGTCCTCAGCGGGGTCTACCCGCACGGCAGCTACACCGGCCAGATCCGCTACCAGGGCGCGGAGACCCGCTTCTCCGACATCCGGGCCAGCGAGCACGCGGGCATCGTGATCATCCACCAGGAGCTCGCGCTCATCCCCGACATGTCGATCACCGAGAACATCTTCCTCGGCAACGAGCCCCGCCGGCGGGGCGCGATCGACTGGAAGGCCGCGAACCGGATGGCGCTGGACCTGATGGCCCGGGTCGGCCTGACCGAGGACCCGGACACCCTGATCAAGGACATCGGGGTGGGCAAGCAGCAGCTCGTGGAGATCGCCAAGGCGTTCGCCAAGGACGTGAAGCTGCTCATCCTGGACGAGCCGACCGCGGCGCTGAACGAGGCCGACTCCCGGCACCTGCTGGACCTGCTGCGCGGCTTCCGCTCGCGCGGCATCACCTCGATCATGATCTCGCACAAGCTCAACGAGATCGAGGCCATCGCCGACCAGATCACCATCCTGCGCGACGGCCGGACGGTCGAGACCCTGAACGTCCGGGCCGATGGCGTCGACGAGGATCGGATCGTGCGCGGCATGGTCGGGCGCGAGCTGAGCAGCCGGTTCCCGGACCACACCCCGAAGATCGGCGAGGTCTTCTTCGAGGTCCGCGACTGGAACGTCCGGCACCCGATCTCCGCCGAGCGCCAGGTCTGCAAGAACGAGAGCTTCGTCGTACGGCGCGGCGAAATCGTCGGCTTCGCCGGACTGATGGGTGCCGGCCGCACCGAGCTGGCGATGAGCGTCTTCGGCCGCTCCTACGGGGTGTACGAGTCGGGCACGATCGTCAAGGACGGCAAGCCGATCGTGCTGAGGTCGGTGGCCGACGCGATCGCCCACGGGCTCGCGTACGTCAGCGAGGACCGCAAGGCGATCGGCCTCAACCTGCTCGACGACATCAAGGCGTCGACGGTGTCCGCCAAGCTGTCCAAGATCTCGCACCACGGCGTGCTCAGCGAGGTCGAGGAGTACCAGGCCGCCGAGTCGTACCGCCGGGAGCTGCGGACCAAGGCTCCCACGGTCGACGAGAGCGTCTCCAAGCTCTCCGGCGGCAACCAGCAGAAGGTCGTCCTGGCGAAGTGGATGTTCACCGACCCGGACCTGCTGATCCTCGACGAGCCGACCCGGGGCATCGACGTGGGCGCCAAGTACGAGATCTACGGCATCATCCAGCGGCTCGCCGACCAGGGGAAGGGCATCGTCGTCATCTCCTCGGAGCTGCCCGAGCTGATCGGGCTCTGCGACCGCATCTACACGGTGTTCGAAGGCGCCATCACGGGCGAGATCGCCCGGGCCGACGCGGACCCGGAGACCCTCATGAAGCAGATGACCTCGACGAAGAAGATGCAGACACGATGAGCCGTATCAAGGACCTGCAGAAGAACCTCTTCGGAGGTACCACCTCCAACGCCCGTCAGTTCGGGATGATCTTCACGCTGGTAGCGATCGTCGTCCTGTTCCAGATCCTGACCGACGGCCTGACCCTGCGATCGGACAACCTGATCGCGCTGTTCCAGCAGAACTCGTACATCCTGATCCTGGCCATCGGCATGCTGATGGTGATCGTCGCCGGGCACATCGACCTGTCGGTCGGCTCGGTCGCCGCGATCGCCGGCATCCTGGTGGCCAAGGCGATGGCCGACTGGTCGCTGCCCTGGCCCGCCGCCATCGTGTTCGGCCTGGCGATCGGCGCGCTGATCGGCGCCTGGCAGGGCTTCTGGGTCGCCTACATCGGGGTGCCCGCGTTCATCGTCACCCTGGCGGGCATGCTGCTCTTCCGGGGCGGCAACCAGTTCATCGGCAACGCGAACACCATCTCGGTGCCCGAGGGCTTCCGGGTGATCGGCGCCGGGTTCCTGCCCGAGGTCGGGCCGAACACCGGCTACAACAACCTGACCCTGCTGCTCGGCCTGGCGGCGTGCGTGGCCGTGGTGTGGCGGGAACTCTCCGCGCGCCGGACCCGCCGCGAGATGGACGCCGACGCCGCCCCGCTGTGGATCTCGATCCTGCGGATGGCGGTCATGGTCGGCGTGATCGTCTTCGCCTCGCTGCGCTTCGCCAGCGGTCGCGTCGGCACCAGCTTCCCGGTGTCCGGCATCATCCTGGTGGTGCTGGTGCTGGTGTACTCGTTCTACACCCGCAACACCGCCGGCGGCCGGCACATCTACGCGGTGGGCGGCAACTCCCGGGCCGCCGAGCTGTCCGGCGTGAAGCTCAAGCGGATCAACTTCTTCGTCATGATGAACATGTCCGTCCTGGCCGCCCTGGCCGGCATGATCTTCGTGGCCCGGTCGGCGGCCTCCGGGCCGCAGGACGGTAACGGCTGGGAACTGGACGCGATCGCCGCGGTCTTCATCGGTGGCGCGGCCGTCTCCGGCGGCATCGGGACCATCAGCGGATCGATCGTCGGTGGTCTGGTCATGGCCGTGCTCAACAACGGCCTGCAACTGCTGGGCGTCGGCACCGACCGCGTCCAGATCATCAAGGGCCTGGTCCTGCTGCTGGCCGTCGCGCTCGACGTCTACAACAAGAGCCAGGGCCGGTTCTCCGTCATCGGCAGCCTCACCAGATCGTTCCGCCGTGACGGATCCGGCACGCCCACCGCATCACCCGAGACGGACCGGGAGCCCGCCCGCACCAAGGTGCCCGGCTGACGCCCATCGTCCGCTCGTCCCGTATCACCTCCCCAGAAGGGCAACACACCCCATGCGCAACATCCTCGGCAAGTCGGTGGCCATCAGCGCCATCGCAGCGCTGGCTCTCACCGGGTGCGGCTCCGGCCGCGACGAGGGCACCAGCGGCGGCTCGGACGGCAACGCCAAGGGCTTCGCGGCGAACTCCCTGATCGGCGTGGCCCTGCCGGCCAAGACCTCGGAGAACTGGGTGCTCGCCGGTGACCTGTTCACCAACGGCCTGAAGGAGGCCGGCTTCCAGAGCGACGTGCAGTACGCGGGCGCGTCGACCACGGTCGCCGACCAGCAGGCGCAGATCACCGCCATGGTCACCAAGGGCGCCAAGGTCATCGTCATCGGCGCGACCGACGCCGCGCAGCTCTCGACCCAGGTCGCCGCCGCGCACGCCGCCGGTGTGAAGGTCATCGCGTACGACCGGCTCATCACCAACACCCCGGACCTCGACTACTACGTCGCGTTCGACAACTTCAAGGTCGGCCAGCTCCAGGGCCAGGCCCTGCTGGACGGCATGAAGGCCAAGAAGCCGAACGGCCCGTACACCATCGAGCTGTTCTCCGGCTCGCCGGACGACAACAACGCCGGTGTCTTCTTCAACGGCGCGATGGACGTCCTCAAGCCGGAGATCGACAAGGGCAACGTCGTGGTCGGCTCGAAGCAGACCGACGTCAAGCAGACCGCCATCCAGGGCTGGAAGGCCGAGGGTGCGCAGGCCCGGATGGACCAGCTCCTGACCTCGACCTACGGCAACAAGGAGCTGGACGGCGTCCTCTCCCCGAACGACACGCTCGGCCGCGCGATCATCACCTCGATCAAGAGCGCCAACAAGCCGATCCCGGTCGTCACCGGCCAGGACTCCGAGGTCGAGTCGGTCAAGTCGATCATGGCCGGCGAGCAGTACATGACCATCAACAAGGACACCCGGAACCTGGTCAAGCAGACCATCGCCATGGTCAAGTCCCTGCAGGCCGGTGGGACCCCCGAGGTGAACGACACCAAGTCCTACAACAACGGCAGCAAGGTCGTGGAGACCTACCTGCTCCCGCCGGTGGCCGTCACCAAGGCCAACGCGGCCGAGGCGTACGCGAACGACCCGAAGCTCGCGCCGCTCACCAAGTAAGCAGCAGCGGACAGTCGTCGACAACCGAAGGGTCCCGGAATGAGCATTCCGGGACCCTTCGTCGTCGCGGTGACCGACTGCCGTGGCACCGGACCGGAAGGAGGCCCGGCGTGGCGACACCTGCCTGGTCCGGCCTCGCCCGGTCCCGGAACCCGGAATTCCCCGGGCCGACGGCGGCCGTGGCGGGCCCGGAGGAGATCCGCCGGCAGAACCTCGGTGCCGTGCTGCGCTACGTCCACGTGCACGGTCCGACCTCCCGGGCCGAACTGACCAGCCGGCTCGGCCTGAACCGCAGCACCATCGGCGCGCTCGCGGCGGACCTCGCCGCCGGCGGCCTGGTCACCGAGGAGGCACCCGTCGGCGTCCGCCGGGCCGGACGCCCCTCGCCCGTGGTCACCCCCCGCTCGGACCGGGTCTACGCGCTCGCGCTGACCGTCGAGGCGGACCGGCTGCGGGCCGCCCGGATCGGTCTCGGTGGACGCATCCTCGACGTGCGCGAGGCGAGCCGGCCGGCCGGCATGTCCGCCCTCGACGCCGTCGGCCCGCTGGCCGGCCTGGTCCGCGACATGGCACGCCGCGAGGTCGCCGACGGGCTCTTCGTGGGCGGTGCCGTGGCGGCGACCGACACCACCCGTGACCGCGACGGCCGGATCCGCATCGGCGGCGCCGACGCGACGATCGGCACCGTCCTCGGGGCCGAGGTGGCGGCCGGAGCGGGCTTCGTCACCGGGGACCTGGCCGACTTCACCGGCCTCGCCGAACACGTACGGGGCGCCGCCACGGGCGTGGACGACCTCATCTACCTGCACGGGGACCTCGGCGTCAGCGCCGGCATCATCATCGGCGGACGACTCGTCGTCGGCCACCGGGGGCACAGCGGCAAGGTCGGCCACATGGTGGTCAACCCCGGCGGGCTGCCCTGCGGCTGCGGCTCCCGGGGCTGCTGGGAGACCGAGGTCGGCGAGGCCGCGTTGCTGCGGCACGCCGGCCGCGAACCCGGCGGACGCGGCCTCGTCCTCGACGTCCTGCGGGCGGCGGCCGACGGCGAGCCGACGGCCCGGAATGCCGTCCGGCAGGTCGCCGACTGGCTGGGGTTCGGGGTGGCGAACCTGGTCAACGTGGTCAACCCCGGCACCGTCGTGTTCGGCGGCTCGCTGCGGGAGATCTACGCCGCCGAGCCGGACCCGGTCCGCCGCCGGCTGGACAGCATCGCGCTGCCGGCGTCCCGGGAGCACGTGCGGTTGCGGGCGGCGACCCTCGGCTGCGACGGCCCCCTGATCGGGGCCGCCGAACTCGCCTTCGACACGCTGTTGGCGGATCCGTTGCACGTCCCGGCCACCGGCCAGCCGGAACCCGGACCGGCCGGCACCGCCACCTGACCGGGGGCGGCTCAGCCGGCCTCCCGGCGGGCCCTCGCCCGGCGTTTCCCCTCGTGCATGGCCTGCACCCGGGCCACCGGGATGGTCCGCCCCTCGGCCACCAGGTCGGCGGGCAGCGGTTGCGGCCCGGGCATCGCCCCGGCCCACGGGTCCCGGTCGGCGACCAGCGCCGGGACGGTCCGCACGGTGAAGTCGGCGGGGGTGACCGCGTCGAGGTCGTCCCAGGCCACCGGGAAGGAGACGGGCAGCCCGGGGCGGAGCCGGGGGCTGTACGCGGCGACCACCGTCGCGCCGCCGGCCCGGGTCGGGTCGACGAAGACCCGCCCGCCCCGGTCCTCGCGGATGAACGCGGTGGTGGCCAGCTCCGGGTCGAGGCGCTCGGCGTGTACGGCGAGTGCCCGGGTGGCCGCGGCCACCTCCTCGGCGGTGGTCTCCGGGTGCACCGGGACGAAGATGTGCAGCCCCTTCGCGCCACTGGTCTTCACCGCGCCGGCCAGCCCGACGTCGGCCAGCGCCCGGCGGACCAGCCCGGCGGTCCGGACCACCGGCCCGAAGGCGTCCCCCTCGGGCGGGTCGAGGTCGAGCACGAGGTGGGTGGGGTGCGCCGGGCGGGTCGCCGTGACCAGCGTGGGGTGGTACTCGACCGCCCGCTGGTTGGCGAACCAGAGCAGGGTGCGCCGGTCGTCGCAGAGCGCGTACGACACCTCGCGGTGGGACGCCTCCGCCCAGATCGCGGTGCGGCGTACCCAGTCCGGGGTGTACTTCGGCAGGTTCTTCTGCATGAACGGGTCCTGCCCCCGGAGCAGCCGGACCACCGACAGCGGCCGGTCGCGCAGGCCGGGCAGGATCCGGTCTCCGACGGCGTCCAGGTAGTCGACCAGGTCGCGCTTGGTGACGTCACCGCCGGCGAGCAGCGGTTGGTCCAGGTTGGTCAGTCCGACCCCGGCCCGGGTCTCCTCCGCCCCGCTCATCCGCCCACCTTCCCGGCCAGGACGGCCGGACGCAACCCGACGCGGCGGTCAACCGTGATCGGTTTTCCGCCGGGGCCTGGACGCGGCCACCCGCCTCCGCCGACCGGTGTGGCGAACGCCACCAGAGTGGTCTGACCGATCGGTCAGAGTCTGACCGATCGGTCAGGCATGCTGGAACGCATGACCCGCCCGACCCCCCGTACGCACGGCGAGATCCTCGCCGCGGCGGCCCGGCGGTTCGCGGTGACCGGCTACAAGGGCACCTCGTTGCAGGACATCGCCCGCGAGGTGGGCTGCTCGAAGGCGGCGGTGCTCTACCACTTCGCCGGCAAGGAGGCGCTGCTCGCCGAGCTGATGGCGGGGCCGATCGCCGTGCTGCGCGAGTTGGACGGGCGGATCTCGGCGCTGACCGGGGCCGAGGCGCAGCGCGTCGCGGCGGAGGGCTTCGTCGACCTCGCGGTGCGGTTCCGCGAGGAGATCGCCCTGCTCCGCGGCGAGTTCCCGGAGCTGCTGGCCCAGCCGGCGTTCGCCCACGTGCAGCGCATCTCGGAACGGCTGATCGAGGCGCTGACCGGCCCCGACGGTCGGCAGGACGCCCGGGTCGCCGCGCTGGTGCTGCTCGCCGGGATCGCGGAGGGTTGCGGCGCGTTCGCCGACATCCCCGACGACGAACTACGACCCGCCCTGCTGTCGGTCGCCCGGCGTGCGCTCGTACCCGCCACATCGCCGCCACCACGGCCGCCCCTCGACCCACCCCACCACGATTGAGGACAAGGATCTGATGGCGACCCTGCTGTACCGGCTCGGCCGGGCATCGTTGCGCCGCCGGCGACTCGTCGTCGCCGTCTGGCTCGTCGTACTCGTCGGCCTCGGCTTCGCCGCGGCCACCCTGAGAGGCCCGACCGCCAGCAACTTCACCATGCCCGGCACCGAATCGCAGCAGGCGCTGGACCTGCTCGCCGAGCGGTTCCCGGCGGCCAGCGGCGCCACCGGCACCATCGCGGTGAAGGCGCCCGCGGACGGCCAACTCATGACGCCCGAGGGCCAGGCGGTGGTCAAGGGGGTCGTCCAGGAGGCCGCGACGCTGCCCGGAGTGGTCGGCGCGGTCGACCCGTACCAGTCCCAGGCGATCACCCCCAACGGCCGGTACGCCCTGGTCCAGGTGCAGTTCGCCACCGGCGCGGACGGGGTCACCGACGCCCAGCGCGAGGCGTACGAGAAGGTCGGCGCGCAGGCCGAGGCGCAGGGCTGGCAGGTCGCGTCGGGCGGTGAGGTGCTCAACTCCGAACCCGAGGTCGGCTCCACCGAGGCGCTGGGCGTCCTGGTCGCCGCGATCGTCCTGATCGTCACCTTCGGCTCGCTGGTGGCGGCCGGGATGACCATGCTGAACGCGCTGATCGGCGTCGGGGTCGGCATGGCCGGCCTGTTCGCGCTCAGCGGCGCGGTCGAGCTGACCAGTACCGCCCCGATCCTGGCCCTGATGCTCGGCCTGGCGGTCGGCATCGACTACTCGCTGTTCATCACCTCCCGACACCGGCAGAACCTGCTCGACGGGCTCTCCCCCGAGGAGGCGGTCGGCCGCGCCGTCGGCACCGCCGGCTCCGCCGTGCTCTTCGCCGGCGCGACCGTGGTCATCGCGCTGGCCGGGCTCGCCGTCGTCGGCATCCCGTTCCTCACCGTGATGGGTCTGGCCGCCGCCGGCACGGTCACCGTGGCGGTGCTGGTCGCGATCACCCTCGCCCCGGCGCTGCTCGGCTTCGCCGGCCGCAGGGCCCTCCCCCGCAAGCTGCGCAGCACCGAGGCCGCGCCGGCCGCCGAGGACCGCTCCGGTTTCGGCTTCCGGTGGGCGCACTGGGTGACGAAGCTGCGGATCCCGGTGATCCTGGTCGGCCTGCTCGGCCTCGGGCTGCTCGCGCTGCCCGCCCAGGACATGCGACTGGCCCTGCCGGACGCCGGCACCGCCCCGGCGGGCACCCCGGCCCGGGCCAGCGCCGACCTGATCCGGGAGGGCTTCGGCCCCGGCTTCACCGGCCGGCTCGCCGTGGTGGTCACCTCCGACTCCCCGCAGCACACCTCTGCCGCCGTACCGCAGGTCACCGCGCTGATCCAGCGCACCGACAACGTGCTGGCCGTGGCCCCGCCGCAACTCGACCCGTCCGGGCGGACGGCGCTGCTCGGGGTGATCCCGAAGACCGGCCCGACCGACGCCGCCACCGAGACGCTGGTCCACGACATCCGCGACCAGGTGGGCTCGATCGGCAACGCCGAGGTGCTGCTGACCGGGGCGACCGCGATCGGCATCGACGTGTCCGAGAAGCTCTCCGACGCGATGCCGGTCTACCTGCTGCTCGTCGTCGGACTGTCGATCCTGCTGCTGATGCTGGTGTTCCGGTCGATCCTGGTGCCGGTGAAGGCGGCGCTGGGCTTCCTGCTCACGGTGGCCGCCACCTTCGGCATCACCGTGGCGGTGTTCCAGCAGGGCCACCTCGCCGACCTGGTCGGCCTGGACACCCCGGCGCCACTGATCAGCTTCCTGCCGATCCTGCTGATCGGCATCCTGTTCGGCCTGGCCATGGACTACGAGGTGTTCCTGGTCTCCCGGATGCGGGAGGACTTCGTGCACGGCGACACGGCCCAGCAGGCCACCATCAACGGGATGGGGCACGGCGCCCGGGTGGTCACCGCCGCCGCGCTGATCATGATCTCGGTGTTCGGCGGCTTCGTCTTCCTCGACGACCCGGTGATCAAGTCGATGGGCTTCGCGCTCGCGGTCGGCGTCGCCATCGACGCCTTCGTCGTCCGGATGACCATCGTGCCGGCGGTGATGTCCCTGCTCAACACCAGGGCCTGGTGGCTACCCCGCTGGCTCGACCGGGCCCTGCCCAATGTCGACATCGAGGGCGAGGGGCTGCGCGCCCACCTCGACAAGCAGCCGGTCAACGCCTGACCCCTGGCGATCCTGTCGTTGTGGTGCCTGCGAAGGCTGCGAGAGCGGCCCGACCGGGCACCACAACTACATGATCCACAACGGACCGGCCCGGTCACACCCCGGCGGGGTAGGTCTCCAGTTCACCGAAGGTGGTCAGGGCGGGCAGCGGGTGCAGGGCGGTGGTGTCGTCGCACCAGATGAAGGCGTCGTAGCGGTCGGCCAGTCGGGTCGGCACGTAGTTGCCCCAACTCTCGTAGGTGGGGTCGTAGACCACGCCGATGGCCCGGTGGTCGGTGGTGTCGGTGACCCACTCCGGCTGGTCCGGGCCACCGAAGACGAGCACCGCCCGCTCCGGCATCAGCTCGTGCATCCGCTGCTCCACCGAGCCCTCCCGGGCCGGCGGCACCACCATCGCCTCGGCCGGCGAACCCCAGCGGGGCGCGGCGATCACCGTCCCCCGGTAGCCACCCAGGCCGACCAGCGCCACCGCGTCCCGGCCCAGCCGTTCCCGGGCCAACTGGCCGATGTTGACCATCCCGTCGACGGCCATGTCGGTGGCCCGGGCGTCCCCGACGTGCGTGTTGTGCGCCCAGACGATCCCCCGCGATCCTGGGCCGTACCGGTCCAGCAGCCGGTCCAGGGTGTCCGCCATGTGGATGTCACGGACGTTCCACGAGTCCGGGCCGCCGTGCACCATCGCCCGGTAGTAGCGCTCCGCGCCGGCCACCACCTCCGCGTTCTGCCAGGCCGCGAAGGCGTCCGGGCCGTCCGTCGACACGTGTGCCCGGGTACGCGCCAGCAGGCGCACCACCTCCTCCTCGCAGCGCGCGGAGACGAACCGGCTGGCCGCGCCGTACTCCTCGACCCGCTTGCCGTACGGCTCGAAGCACCGGTACGCGTCCTGCGCCGCCTCCAGCGAGTTCGGGTCCTCCTCGCCGAGGTAGTCGAAGATGGCCTGCATGGACTCCCACAGGCTATAGACGTCCAGCCCGTGGAAGCCGGCCCGGTCCCCCTCCGGACGGTCCAGGTTCCACGCCCGCAGCCACCGGCAGAACCGGTCCACCTCGGCGTTCGCCCACATCCAGGTGGGCCACCGTTCGAAACGTCCCAAAGCGGTACGCGGGTCAACCGCGCCGCCGGGTGCGCCGACGACCGAGCGGTGCACCCGGTCGCAGTCGGGCCAGTCCCCCTCCACCGCCACGAAGTCGAAGCCCTGTTCGGCGATGAGCCGCCGGGTGAGCTGCTCCCGCAGCCGGTAGTAGTCGTAGCTGCCGTGCGTCGCCTCGCCGATCATGACCACCCGGGCGTCCCGGACGCGCTCCAGCAGCGGGTCGAAGTCGCTCGGCGCGCCGAGCCGCTGAACCAGCATGCGCGGGGCTACCCGGCGGGTCGGCGGGCCAAACCGGCACACCGCCGCCAGGGACGGAGCGCGGACGGCGGTGTGGCGACGGGCGGAACGGGTAGCCGCACGGCATGAGCGTCACCGGGATGCAGTTGCAGGAGTACCTGGCCGGGCTCGACTACCCGGTCTCCCGCGAGGACCTGGTCCGCTGGGGGCAGGAGAACGGTGCGAGCACCGACCTGCTGCAGATGCTGCGGGCCCTGCCGGCCGAACAGTTCGACGACCCGGCCGAGCTGAACGAGGCCCTGGCCACCCTCGCCTGACCGGGGACCCCGACAGCTGGCGGGCACCCGCAGGCGGTGCCCGCCCGGACCCGTAGGTGGCCGGGCAGGCGGTGCCCGCCCGGGTCGGACGCGTCGAAGGTGGACCCCTCCCGCTGGACCAGCCACTCTCGGGGTGGCCCGCCACCGGCCGGCGAGGTGGTGTCACCGGCGATGTCGCCGTGGGTCGTCCGGTCTCGCCTTCCGTCCGCTCCACCGGGTCGTCCGGTAGCCGTTCGGTGCCGCGCCCGCCCCGGGCCGGTGCCGGTCCGCACCCGGGTCCCGGCCCGTCGGCACGGTGGCGTGCAGCAGCCGGAAGAGCACCAGCCACTGCTCCGGCCAGACCAGCCCGACCGGGGTGGCCGGGTCGAGCCGGGCCGCCCGCAGCGCGCCGTCGACCCGCCGGCCGGGATGCGCCGCGCGCAGCGACGCCGCGAGCGACCCGCCGGCCCCGCCGAAGCCCAGCTCCACCATCCTCCGGTACGCGGGTAGCGCCGCCGGGGCCACCAGCGGCTCCGGCCGACGCTCGATCCGCAGGATGCCCCCGTCGACGGCGGGCACCGGACGGAAGGCGGTCCGGGCCACCCGGCCGGCGAGCCGCCAGTGATGCTCCGGCCAGGTCAGCACGGTCAGCCGACTCCAGCGGCCGTGGCCGCCGGTCCGCTTGCGGGCGTACTCCCACTGGGTGAGCAGGGTCGCCGTGTGCAGCGCCGGGGCGGCGAGGCACCAGCGGACCACCGCTGCGGTCAGCGACCAGGGAATGTTGCCGACCACCGCGAACGGCTCGGCCGGCGGCGGCGCGGTCAGGAAGTCGGCCTGCCGGAGGGTGACGTGCGGCAGCGGCGCGCAGACCGCCGCCAACTCCGGGACGACAGCGGGGTCGACCTCGTACGCGACCAGTCGCCCGCACCGGCCGGCGAGCGGTCGGGTCAGCTGGCCGCGCCCGGCGCCCACCTCCAGCAACAGGTCGTCGGGGCCGGGTCGGGCCGCCCGGATCAGCCGCGCGACGGCGGCCGGGTCGGCGAGGAAGTTCTGGGACAGTACGCGACGGGACCGGTCGCGTGCGGTGGTGCGGTCTCGGCGGGGCGCCACGAAGATCGTCCTGTCTGTCGCCGACCGGCGACGGTACGGACAGGCAGCGCACAGCGGGGCCTGTCCGAGCGAATCGGGACTCGGACGACCCTGGAAAATCGGCGTGGGACGCAGCGCGACAACACCGCAGGTACGGCGATCAGCCGGACCGGTGCCAGCCGGACGACGGTCAGGCTGGGTTCGGTGAACAGTCGGGTCCGGTCAACAGCCAGGCACGACCGTCAGGCCGGTCAGGCCAGACACGGCGGTCAGACCGGTCAGGCCGGACACGGACAGTCAGGCCAGACGCGGCGAGTGGACCGAATGCGGCGATCAGACCGAGCGGCCATCGGACCGATAGCGGCGGTCAGGTCAGGCGCGGTGGGCGTCCCGGCCGGCCAGGGCCGGACGCCGGACTCGCGGACGGGCAACCAGGAGGAGGCCCCGCGCGGCCGGCGTGACGGCCACATTGATCAGGGCGTGCGTGAACATGCCGGCCAGGCTAACGCACACCTGGCATTCCGCGACCGCATTTTCGGCTCCGGGCCCGCCCGCGCACGCCCGGCGGACCGACCCCAGACCCCGACTCCGACCCAGCCCAGCCCGGACCCGGCCCGACCCAGCCCCGGACCCAGCCCCGGACCCAGCCCGGGCCGAACCCGGGCCGAACCCGGACCCAGCCCGGGCCGAACCCGGACCGAACCCGGACCCAGCCCGGCCCCGCACTCCAATTCGGCCTCCAGCCCGGCCTCCAGCCCCGGCCTTCGACCCTCGACCCTCGACCCAGCGCCCGCCGGCTCGGCCGCTCACTCCCCGTAGCCCCGCGCGGCCGGCGATGGTGTGACTCCACACAGGTCGGATGGCGAGACCCGCATGGTCCGAGGGGCACAGGGCAGTCGGGCCTGGACGCCAGGCGGAGACTGGACGCCAGGCAGAGACTGGCGCGCTGTCAGAGGTCGACGGTGCGGGCCTCGGTACGGGCGGTGTCGGCGGCGGTCAGGACGGCGACGACCTCGCGACCGAAGCGGACGTCGCACCGGTGGTCCCGGGTGCCCGCGTTGACCTCCGCCAGCAACTGGTCGATGGCGGTGCCGTAGGCGGTGAGCGCGCTGCCGTCGCCCGGCGGAACGGCCTCGGTGCCGTTCTCGCCGAAGAAGACGAAGTCCCGGGTGACCGCCGTCGGTGGGGCGTCCAGGGTGAGCGAGAGCCCGCTGGTCGCGCCCCCGTCGTGGGTGAGCAGCAGGTGGACCAGGCCACCGGGGCCGTCCATCGCGGCGACCCGGGTGACCCGGCCGAGCACCGGCAGGACGATCGAGAGCGCGTGGGGGCCGATGTCCCACAGCGCGCCCTGTTCCCGCCGCCAGCGCGAGTCGCCGTACGGGTTGCCGGGCTGGTAGATCGAGGCGAACTGGGTGGCCCGCGCGTGCTGCCAGCCCCCGGCTGCGGCGGTGGCGGCGAGGAAGCCGTTGACGTTGGGCTGGAACCGCTGGGTGAAGAAGACCACCGAGGCCACGCCGGCGGCCTGCGCGGCGGCGACCACCCGGTCGGCCTCGGCGAGGCTGAGCGCCAGCGGCTTGTCCAGCAGCAGGTGCCGGCCGGCGGTGGCGGCCCGGACGGCGATGTCGGCCTGCACGTCCGGCGGGAGGGCCACGGCGACCGCGTCGCAGGCGTCGAGCAGCGCGTCGACGTCGTCGAACGCCGGTACGCCGTGCCGGGCGGCCAGCGCGCCGGCCTTCTCCCGGTTACGCCCCCAGACGCCGACCAACTCGGCGCGTGGGTGCGCGTCGAGCCCGGCGCCATGCGTCTCCGCCGCCCAGTGACCGGTGCCGAACAGGCCGAACCGCAGCACGAGTACCCCCGGTGTCGTCGTCGGCCACGGGATCCGTGACCGTGATCCACGGTAGTCGCCCGTCCCGGCCGACGCAGGCGACGCGACCGAGACCGGCACGGCCGACACCGACGAGGCGGCCGACACCGGCCGACCCGGCCCCCGGGACGACCGCGAGTACTACGCCGGTTAGTAGGCTGTGCCGGTGACCGAGACACCGACCGGATGCCCGCGATGACCAGCGCCGCCTCGGCCGGCTCGCCGGTGGACGGGATCCTCGCGACGGCAACGATCGTGCTGTCGCTCGTACTCGCGCTCTGGAGCCTGGTGGCGGCGCTGCGGCACCGGCCGCCGGACCGGCTCCAGTTCGTCGGCCTGGCCGTGCTGGAACTGGCGCTGCTCGCGCTGGCCGTGGCGGCGCTGGTCGCCCTCGGCGGCGGCGAACGGCCCGGCGAGGCCGGCGCGTTCTTCGGCTACCTGGTGACGCTGGTCTGCCTGCCCCCGCTGGCCTGGGTGCTGGCGAGGATGGAACCGACCCGCTGGGGGTCCGCGATCGTCTGTGCGATCTGCCTGGTCACCCCGGTGGTCGTGGTCCGACTCCAGCAGACCTGGGAGGTCGTCGGTGGCTGACACCCGGGCGCCCCAGCGGGCCACCAACGCCGGGCCGGGGCGGCTGCTGATCGCCGTCTACATCCTGTTCGCCGTCGCCGCGACCTCCCGGGCCGGGCTCCAGATCGCCACGAGATTCGACGAGGCGCCGGTGGCGTACCTGCTCTCCGCGCTCGCCGCGCTGATCTACATCGTGGCGGCGGTCGGGCTGGCCCGGGCCGGCCACGCCGGCCGGCGGATCGCGCTGGCCTGCTGTTCGGTGGAGCTGGTCGGGGTGGTCGGCGTCGGGGTGCTCAGCCTGGTCGACGCCGAACTGTTCCCCGACGCGACGGTCTGGTCCGGCTTCGGCAGCGGGTACGGCTACATCCCGCTGGTGCTGCCGGTGCTCGGCCTGATCTGGCTCTGGCGCACCCGCGCCGACACCCCCGCCTGACGCGTCCCGCCCGGTGGACCGGGCGGGACGCGGGGCGATCAGTCCTTCGGCCCGCCGGCAACGTAGATGACCTGGCCGGAGACGAAGGACGCCCCCTCGCTGACCAGGAACGAGATGGTGTGCGCGACGTCCTCCGGCCGGCCCGGGCGGCGAACCGGAATCTCGGCCGCGGCGTGCTTCTGGAGGTCGTCGAAGTCGACCTTCATCCGGGCGGCGGTGGCGGCCGTCATGTCGGTGACGATGAAGCCGGGGGCGACCGCGTTGACCGTCACGCCGAACGGGCCCAGTTCGATGGCGAGGGTCTTGGTGAAGCCCTGGAGACCGGCCTTGGCCGCCGCGTAGTTGGCCTGGCCCCGGTTGCCCAGCGCGGAGGTACTGGAGAGGTTGACGATCCGGCCGTACTTCCGCTCCACCATGTGCTTCTGGGCGGCCTGGCTGAACAGGAACGCGCCGCGCAGGTGCACGCCCATCACCGTGTCCCAGTCGGCGTCGGACATCTTGAACAGCAGGTTGTCCCGGAGCACACCGGCGTTGTTGACCAGCACGGTCGGCCCGCCCAACTCGGCGGCGACCCGCTCGACCGCCGCCTCCACCCGGGTCCGGTCGGCGACGTCCGCGCCCACTCCGAGGGCCCGGCCGCCGGCGGCGACGATCGCGTCCACCGTCCCCTTGGTCGCCGACTCCTCGATGTCGACCACGGCGACGGCCATGCCGTCGGCGGCCAGCCGGCGGGCGGTGGCCGCGCCGATGCCGCGCGCGGCTCCGGTCACGATGGCGACGCGGGGCTCCTCCGACATGATTACCTCCCGGTAACTTGTGGCTCGATCGGAGGAGCTTAACCCAACGGTACGCCCACCCACCGGGCCTCGACCGGCCCGAACCCCGCCGTCCGTCAGCCGGCGACGCCCCGGCGAAGCCGGATCCAGCGGTAGCCGTGGCCGGCCAGCTTCAGACTGTCCAGCTTGCCGACCTCGCCGTAGCCCCGGTCGGTCAGGACGTCTATCGGCAGTTCCGCCTCGGGGGCCAGGGTGCCCAGGTCGACCTCGACGTCGTCGGTGCCGAGGTGGTGCAGGAAGACCATGGTGCCGGTGGGGCCGTCGGCGCGGTGCGCGAGCACCCCGGCCGGCACCGGGACGTCGATGTGGCTGGTCGTGCCGGAGCCGATCTCCGGTGCCTCGCGCAGCGTCCGGATCATCCGCTCGAACCAGGCCAGCAGCGACCTCGGGTCGCTGCGCTGGTCGGTCACGTTGACCTGCTGGTAGCCGAAGTCACCCTTGTCGATCACCGGGCGGACCAGCTTCTCCGGGTCGGCGGTGGAGAAGCCCGCGTTCTCCTGGTACGACCACTGCATCGGGGTACGGATCGCGCTCCGCCCCGGCAGCGCCAGGTCCTCGCCCATGCCGATCTCCTCGCCGTAGCGCAGCACCGGCGTGCCGCGCAGCGAGAACTGCAGGGAGTACGCCAGCTCGATGTGTCGGCGGTCGTTGCCGAGCATGGGGGCGAGTCGACGCCGGATGCCCCGGCCGTAGAGCTGCATGTCCTCGTCCGGACCGAACCTGGCGAGGACGTCGTTGCGCTGGTCGGCGGTGAGCCGGGACAGGTCGATCTCGTCGTGGTTACGCAGGAAGGTCGCCCACTGGCCGCCGGTGGGCAGCTTCGGGGTGTCGCGCAGCGCGTCGATGATCGCCTCCGGGTCCTCCCGGGTGAGGGCGAGCATCAACCGACCGTTGAGCATGAAGTCGAAGAGCATGTGGATCCGGTTGCCCGAGCCGCTGCCGTCACCGAAGTAGACCGGCAACTGGTCCGGCTCGACGTTCGCCTCGGCCAGCAGGACCGCGTCGCCGCGCCGCCACTGCACGTGCTGACGCAGGTCGGTGAGGAACTCGAAGTCCTTCGGCGAGTCGGGGTTGCCCGGCTCGGTCCGCTCGATGATGAACGGCACCGCGTCCATCCGGAAGCCGGCGACACCGAGCTGGAGCCAGAACGAGGTGATCTTCTTGATCTCCTCGCGGACCTTCGGGTTGTCGATGTTCAGGTCCGGCTGGAACCGGTAGAACCGGTGGTAGTACCAGGCCCTGGCGGTCCGGTCGTAGCTCCACGTCTCGTGCTGCTCGCCCGGGAAGACCATGCCCTGGTGCCGGTCGTCCGGCTCGTGCTCGGACCAGACGTACCAGTCCCGGTACGGCGAGTCGGGCGAGGACCGGGCGGACTGGAACCACGGGTGCTGGTCGGAGGTGTGGTTGACCACCAGGTCGATGATCACCCGGATGCCCCGGTTCTGCGCCTGGTGCAGCAGCTCGGCGAAGTCGCCGAGGGTGCCGAGCCGGGGGTCGACGTTGTAGAAGTCGGTGGCGTCGTACCCGTCGTCCTGGTTGGGCGACGGATGGATCGGGTTGAGCCAGAGGCAGGTCACCCCCAGCCGGGCCAGGTAGTCGAGCCGGCCGATGAGGCCCTGGAAGTCACCGACCCCGTCGCCGTCGGAGTCCGCGTACGTGTCGACGTCGAGGCAGTAGACCACGGCCTCCGAGTACCACCTGTCACCCATGCCGGCCTTATGTCTCCGATCGGCCGTCCCGGCAAACGCGGACGGCCGTCCCGGCGAACGCGGACGGCCGTCCGCCCACCGCGCCGCCGGCCCGGCGGGCCGGTGACCGGGTACGGTGCCGGGATGGCTGATCATGCGACGGACGGGTCCCGCGCGGTGGGCTGGGACGAGGGCAAGTGGCTGCACCCACCGGTACGGGCGGAGCTGGCCGACGACGGCGGCCTGCTGGTGGAGCCGGGCGCGGAGAGCGACCTCTGGCGGCACACCGGCTACGGCTTCGTGCACGACGACGGGTCGGCGCTGCTCGCGCCGCTGCCCGGCGGCAGCGCGGTCGAGGTCAGTTTCGTGCTGGACTACACGGCCCAGTTCGACCAGGCCGGGGTGCTGGTCCGGGTGGACGAACGGAACTGGGTCAAGACCGGGGTGGAGATCAGCGACGGGCTGCCGCAGGTCGGCGCGGTGGTGACCCGGGAGGTCTCCGACTGGTCGGTGGCGCCGGTGCCGGAGTGGAGCGGCCGGGAGGTGACCGTGCGGATCAGCCGGGACGGCGACGCGCTCACCGTCCGGGCCCGGGCCGACGGCGGGCCGTGGCGGCTGGTCCGCCTCGCCCCGCTCGCCCCGGACGCGGCGGCGCTGGCCGGGCCGTTCTGCTGCTCACCGACCCGGGGCGGGTTGACCGTCCGGTTCACCGGCTGGCGGCAGGGGCCGGCCGACCGGGAGCTGCACCCGGCGGACTGAGGCTGGTGGGCCGGCTCACCGTCAGGTGTGGGCCCCGGTCGGGTGGGTACCACTGTCCGATCCCGCCGGCCCCTGGAAGGACGCCCATGGCTCTCGCCCAGAACGTCGACCCGAACCAGTTCAGCGGGCTGACCGGGTGGGTGGCCGACGTCATCGACTCCCTCGGTGCGGTCGGCGTCGCCTTCCTGGTGGCGCTGGAGAGCATCATCCCGCCGATCCCCAGCGAGATCGTGCTGGCGATGGCGGGCTACCTCGCCGCCACGGGCCGGTTCAACCTGGTGCTGATCGTCCTCGCCGCGACGGTCGGCTCGCTGGTCGGCGCGCTGGTGCTCTACTGGCTCGGCACGGCACTCGGTGAGGACCGGCTCAAGCGCTGGCTGGACCACCTCCCCCTGGTCGACCGGGACGACCTGGAGAAGGCCGACCGCTGGTTCGAGCGGCACGGCCGGTGGGCGGTGCTGATCGGCCGGCTGGTGCCGGTGGTCCGCAGCCTGGTCTCCGTGCCGGCCGGGGCGAACCGGCTGCCGATGGGCGAGTTCGTCCTGCTCACCACGCTGGGCAGCGGGGTGTGGAACGCGCTGATCGTCGGCCTCGGCTACACGCTGGGTTCCCGCTGGCAGGACGTGGAGCGGTACAGCGACTGGTTCAACTACGCGATCTTCGCGATCTTCGCCGTCATGGTCGTGGTCTGGGCGACGAAGAAGGTCCGCCGGCGGCGGGCGCGGCGCGACCGGCAGTCGGTGACTGCCGGCCGCTGACCGCGTACGCCGCTCAGTACTGCGCGGTGATCGAGGTGAACTCCCAGGTGTTCTGGGCGATGCCGGAGCAGTTGGCGACCACTCCCCCGCCCGCACACGGACGGTCCCGGTTGACCGACCAGAAGGTGAACCGGGACAGGCCACGGCTCTTCGCCCAGTCCCGGATCTGGGTCCAGGTGGCCGGTGAGGTCAGCTCCTGCTGGTCGGAGAGGCCGTTCATGCCGCTGATGCCCATGTGCGCGTACGCGGTGGCGTCGGACCAGCCGAAGGCGTTCTTCAGGGTGGTCTTCAGCCCCTCGGAGGCGTTGACCGTGTTCTGGTACATGTTCGCCCCGCCGCCGAAGTCGAACGGCATGATCGTGAAGGTGTCGATGTTCGCGCCGAGCGCGGCGGCCTGGTTGACCAGCCGGGTGCCGTAGTACGACGGCCCGGTGGTCGAGGTGCCGAACGTGACGATCGTCTTGATCCCCGGGTTGTTCTGCTTGACGATCTTCAGCGCGCCGAGGATGCGGTCCTGCACCGCCTCGTTCTCGAACTCGTCGCTGTTCTCGATGTCGATGTCGATCGCCTTCAGCCCGTACGCGTTGATGACCTGCTGGTACGCCCCGGCCAGGGCGGTGGCCGAGGAGCAGTTAGGGCCGAGCTTGTTGCCGCTCCACCCGCCGAAGGACGGGATGACGTCACCGCCGGCCGCCCGGATCGCGGCGATGGTGCTGGCGTGCGCGCCGCCGGTGAGCGGGCCGCTGCCGTCCCACGCCGGGGTGCAGCCGCCGCCGGAGAGGACGAACGCGATGGTGAACCACCTGACCCCGGTCGCCCCCATCACCGTCGACGGCGCGGGCGGGTCGCCCCAGCCCGGGTAGAGGTACGGCGCGGCGGCCATCGCGGTGTTGCCGCCGGTGCACCCGGTGGTGGTGGCGGAGACCGGCGCCGACTTCGCCGACTCCCCCGTCGAGTTGTACGCCGTCACGGTGTAGCTGTGCCCGGAGCAGGCGGCCAGCCCGGAGACGGTGGCCGAGGTGCCAGTGACGGTGGCCTTCACGGCCGTGCCCTCGTACACCCGGTAGCCGGAGACGGTGCCGGAGACGGCGTTCCAGGCAAGCGCGACCGAGGTGGCGGTGGTGCCGGTGACCCGCAGCCCGCCCGGGGTGGCCGGGCCGGACGGGTTGCCACCCCCGCCGGTGCAGCCGCCGCCGTTGACCGTGCAGTTGGTCGGGTCGCCGGTGCCGCTGACGACGAAGCCGAACGAGGTGCTGGCCCCCGGGGCGAGGGTGCCGTTCCAGGACTGGTTGAGGGCGGTGACGTGCTGGCCGGAACTGGTCAGCCGGGCGTCCCAGAAGGAGCCGACGGAGTTGCCGGCGGGCAGGTCGAACTGGACGTTCCACGAGCTGATGCTGGTCGAGGTGTCGTTGGTGACGGTGAACTTCGCCTCGTACCCGCTGCTCCAGCTTGAGGTGCGGACGAAGGCGGCGGTGGCGGCGGACGCGGCCGGTACGGCCACGACGGTGCCCGCGACGAGGGCGGCGGCGAGCGCGACGGCGAACGTCGCCGCGCGTGGGGAGCGGAGTTTCACGGCTGGCCTCCAGGGACCGGTGGTGGGGGTGCGCCCGGGTGGGCGGGGTGGAGCGGCCCAGGTGGGTGGGCCCGGTGGTGGCGGGTGGGGCCCGGGGTGCGGGCCGTCGCGGGTTGCCGGCGGGGTGAGCCGGCGGCCGGCGGGGCGGCGGTGGGCCGCCCGGCGCGTCAGGGCAGGGTGGCCAGGTGCGGCTTGACGGTGCGGGCGAAGCCGTTGCCGTTGCTGACATCCCAGTTGACCGACCAGGTCATCGCGCCCCGGATGGCCGGGTAGCTGCGCGGTGGCCGGAAGCTGCCGCAGTTGGTGCCGGTGGCCAGGCAGTCCAGCGCGGCGTTGACCACGCTCGGGGCGACGATGCCGCCGCCGGCCGCGCCGGGGCCGGCAGGCAGGCCGAGACCGACCTGGTCGGGGCGGAGCCCGTTCTCCAGTTGGATGCAGGCCAGCGCCACGATGAAGTTCACCGTGCCCTGGCTGTACGCGGCGTTCTGGTCGCAGCCGAGCATCGCCCCGGAGTTGTAGAACTGGGTGTTGACGACGGTGAGGATGTCCCGGATGTCGAGGGCGAGCTTGAAGTAGCCGGAGCCGGGCGACTGCATGTCGATGGTCTGCGGAGCCATCGTGATGATCAGGCCGGCGCCGACCTTCGCCCGCAGGGCGCGTAGCGCCTGGGCCATGTACGTCGGGTTGAGCCCGTTCTCCAGGTCGATGTCGACGCCGTCGAAGCCGTACCGCTGGATCAGGGCGTACGTGCTGTCGGCGAAGGCGGTGGCCGAGGCGGCGTCGTTGACGGCCACCCGGCCGGTCTCGCCGCCGACGGAGAGGATCACCCGCTGGCCCCGGCCGCGCAGGGTCCGCACGTCGGCGGTGAACTCGGCGTCGGGGTAGCCGCCGAGGGAGGCGGCCAGGCCGGGGTCGACCCCGAAGGTGACCGCGCCGGGGGTGCTGGTGGCCTCGGCGAAGGCGACCGCGACCAGGTCGTACTGGGTCGGCACGTCGCGCAGCCGCAGTTCGACGGCCGGGTTGTCGAAGTTGTGCCAGTAGCCGGTGAGCAGGTGCTTCGGCAGGTTGCCGGTGGGCGGGCCGGTGGTCGGCGGGGGCGTGGTGGGTGGGCGTGTCGTCGGCGGGGGTGTCGTCGGCGGGGCGGTGGTCGGTCGGGGCGTGGTGGGGGTCGGGGTGGCGCCGCCGCCGCAGGGCGCACCGTTGAGCAGGCAGTTGGTCGGTACGCCGGGGCCGCCGGCCAGGAAGCCGAAGCTGACCGAGCCGCCCGGCGCGACGGTGCCGTTCCAGGTCCGGTTGGTGAACGTGTACCGCTGGCCGGAGCTGGTGAGCAGCGCGTCCCAGTAGGTGCCGACGGTGGTTCCGGCGGGCAGGTCGAAGGCGAGACTCCAGCCGGCGAGGGTGGTCGGCCCGCCGTTGGTGATCGTGTACTTCCCCTCCCACCCGGTGCCCCAGTCGGACGTCTTCACGAAGCTGGCGCTGACCCCGGCGGCGTACGCGGGCAGCGTCACCCCGACCGCGCCGAGGGCCACCGCGAGGCCGGTGACCAGCGAGAGGAGCAGTGTTCGGGAACGCGTCATGCGGCCCTCCAGGCGGAATCAATCCATGGGCGTCTACGTCAGGGCCTATTATTAAGAGTGTTAACTGTTTCTGTCCAGAGCCCGCCGCGAAGTCGACCGACGCAGGGCGAGGGGTCCACGCCGGGCGGCGCGGACCCCTCGGACGACCCGGCTCAGCGCCGGAAGGTGAACCAGTTGACGTTGACGAAGTCGGCACCCTGGCCGCTGCTGAAGGTGAGGTACACGGCGTGCCGTCCGGTCACCGCCGTGACGTTGCCGGGCACCGAGCGCCAGCTCTGCCACCCGCCCGTGTTGCCGACGGCGAAGCTGCCGATCGGGGTGCCGGTCGGGCTGTCCAGCCGCACCTCGACCAGGCCGCTCACCCCGCCCGCCGCCCCGGAGGCCACCCGGGCCACGAAGTCGCGCGGCGCGGCGGCACCGAAGTCCACGTTGTCGTACCGGGCCCAGTCGCCGTTGCGCAGCGCGGCGATGTTCTGCCCGCCCTCGGCGCACGCCTCGACGAGCACGCCGTTCTGCGCCGAGAACGCCTCGGCCTGGATCGTCCCGTACGCGTCGATGCCACCGGACGGCGGCGGCGTGGTGGTCGGCGGCGGGGTGGACGAACCCCCCTTGCGGTAGACCGCCACGTAGTCGACCAGCATCGGCCGGCCGGACACGGTCGAGGCGGTCGGCGTGGTGTAGCCGGCCACCCCGTTCGGGAACGAGCCGCCCATCGCCACGTTGAGCAGCAGGAAGTAGCCGCCGTGGCCGGTCATCTGGGTCCAGTACGGCTCACCGACCTGGGCCTGGCTGACGGTGTGGAACAGTTGCCCGTCGACGTACCAGCGCAGTTGTTGCGGGCTGACCGAGGTGTCCCACTCGGTGCGGTAGGTGTGGAACGTGGACTGGCAGCTCCCGCCGGGGCAGGCGCGGGTGTTGCTCAGCCCGTTGAACTCGTTGCACGGGCCGCCCGGCGCGACGCCGCAGTGCAGGGTGCCCCAGACCTGGTTGAGGCCGTTGACGTTCTCCATCACGTCGATCTCGCCGACGCCCGGCCAGTTCTGGTAGTTGCCCCGGTAGGGCGCGCCGAGCGACCAGAACGCCGGCCAGTACCCGGCCGCCTCGGCCCCGGTGACGTTGGGCATCTGGATCCGCCCCTCGATCGCCAGCACCCCTCCGGCCGAGGGCTTGAAGTCGGTGCGGACGGTCTCGATCCGGGCCGAGGTCCACCGGCCGGCGGAGTCCCGCAGCGGGGTGATCCGCAGGTTGCCGGCACCGTCCTGGGCCAGGTTCGCGGTGCTGTTGGTGTACGTCTGGATCTCCCCGGTGCCCCAGTTGGCCGGGCCGCCGGGGTAGCTGGTGCCGGTGTCGACGATCCAGTTGGCCGAGGAGGGCAGGGTGCCGGCCGCACCGGTGAAGTCGTCGCTCCACGCCAGGCTCCAACCGGTGGCCGGGGGCGGGACGGCGGCCTGGGCGGTGACCGAGACGCCGGCCAGCGCGGCGGTGACGGCCAGGACGGTGGCCAGGGCGAGCCGACGGCGTGAGCGGCGCGCGGTGGCGGGGACGGCCGGAGCCGCCGGAACAGGATTCATCGGGATGCCTCTCTGCGCGGGGACGGGAGCAAGAGAGCGCTCTCTGAGCGGTTTTCTACGCTCCCGCCCCGACACTTGTCAACGTCCGTCGATGGCTTGCGCCGGTGCGAGCTGCGGTCGACGCAGCACCGCCTGCTCCCCGGCCGTCCACGCGGTGGTGGTCACCAGGTACAACACCGCCGCCAACGGCACGATCAGCGCCACCAGCACCGTCCCGTACGGCAGCAGCGGCACCAGCCGGGCCAGCACCGCCGGGCCCTCCCCCGGGCTGCCCGCCAGCGCCGCCGCCCGCTTCGCCCGCCGGGACAGCAGCCGGGCCAGCCCGAGCAGCACCAGCAGCAGCACCCCGAAGACCAGCAGCACCGACGGCGACACCCCGTCCCCCAGGTGCCAGCCCAGCGGCACCCCGGCCAGCTTCTCGTCGAGCAGCCCGGCAGCACCGTCACCGGTGGCGAAGAGGCGGTACATGACCAGGAAGAACGGGGCCTGGAGCAGGGTCGGCAGGCAGCCCGCCACCGGCGACGCCCCGGCCTGGCGGTAGAGCGCGAACAGCTCCGCCTGGAGCTTCGCCGGGTCGCCGGCGTACCGCTGCTGGAGCTGGCGGACCTCCGGGGCGAGCGCCGCGCGACGCCGCTCCCCGCGGACCTGGGCGACGGTGAGCGGCGAGATCAGCAGCCGGACGGCGACGGTGAACAGGACGATCGCGGCGGCGGTGGCGACCCCGCCGGTCAACGGGGTGAGCAGGTCGGCGAGCCAGCCGACGGCGGCTCCCGCGACGGTGGCGGCGTCGTGCACGGGTGAGAAGGCGAGCATGGGTGAACCCCTCGGTCCGATTCCGGATGTCCCCCGACGGGGACGGATGACGACGGAATCGGCCGGGCGGCGGCGCGCGGGATCAGCCCGCGACCGGACGCCACCCGACCGGGAGGGGACGCCCCGGCGCGCGGGGGCGGGGCCGGCCCGCCGCGTCCGGATCGACCTGGCGGGGCACCCGGCGACGCCGGGCCCGCTCCCGCAACCCGACCGCGCGGCGCCCGCCGTGCGGCGGGCCGGCCGCCGCGCGGGGACGGGCCGCCAGCAGGGCGGCGAGCAGCAGCGCGGCCAGCACCGCCGCGCCGGCCAGCAACTCGGCCGGCCGGTCCGCGAACAGCGTCAACTCGGTGAGCGCGTACGCCCACAGACCCGTCACCGCCACCAGCAGACCCGGCACGGGCACCAGCCTAGAGCCCGCTGTCACGGTCCAGCACCGCGACCGTGGCGGCCACCACCTCCGGATGGTCCCGGTGCAGCAGGTGCCGGGCGTCCCGGAACACCTCCTGCCGGCCCGCCGGGAAGCCCTCGGCCAGCCGGGCGTGCCCGCGCCGCCACGCCGCCCGGGCGACGGGCCGGTCCACGTCGCCGAGCGCGGTCAGCACCCGCACCGGCAGCACCGGCGGGGCCGTGGCCGCCCGCACCGCCACCAGCTCCGCCGCCATCGCCGGATACGTCGACCACTCCACCAGCACCCGGGCCAGCACCGCCCCGGAGCCGTACCACGCCGCCAGGGCCGGATCCGGCGGGCGGACGCTCATCCGGCGCACCGCCCGCGTCCAGGCCCACGGGCCGAGCCGACCGGCCAGCCCGGACCGGTCGAGGAACCCGGCCAGCACCGGCCCGGCGGACACCACCGGTCGGCCCGCCCACCTCGACAGCCGGCCCCACGCCACCGACTCCACCACGCTCGGGTCCACCAGCACCAGGCCGGCGAGCCGCCCCGGACGCAGCCGGGCGTACGCCTCGGCGGGCAGCGCCGCCGCCGAGTGCGCCACCAGCACCGGCCGACCCAGCACCGCCACCGACGCGCCGATCCGGGCCACCTCCCCGGCCAGCGTGGGCACCCGCCCGACGTCCGGCCGCCCTTCCCGCCCCAGCCGGGCCACCCGGAACCCGGCGGCGGCCAGCAACGGGGCCAGCGGGTCCCAGGTCGCCGCCCGGTCGCCCATCCCGGCGCAGAGCAGCACCGACGGCCCCCCGCCGGGCGGGCCCAGCGGCCCGGAGCCGGGTGACCCGGCCGCCACCGGCCGGCGATCCGGGCCGGTCACCGGGCCGCCGCCCCGGGCCGAGGGCCCCAGTGGGCGACCGCGCCGGCGAGCAGCAGCCAGCCGGAGAGGCCGACGAGCTGGACCCGCTGCCACAGCCCCAGCCCGAACCCGGGGTCCACCGAGGCGACCAGCGTCCCGACGGTCCCCACCGCCAGCACCACCGCCACCGCCAGCCCCGGCCGACGGCGGGCGGCACCGCGCAGCACCGTGAGGATCGCCACCATCGACAACAGCCCGCCGGTCACCGCCACCGCCGAGGTGACGGTGTGCGCCTGGTGCCGCCAGGAGAGGTCGCCCAGCTCCTCCAGCCGGGCGCAGCGGGCGTCCACCGACGGGGCGCAGTCCATCGAGGTGTACCCGCCGTCCAGCGCGGTCGCCACCCCGAACAGCACCGCCCCCCACCAGGCCGGCCAGGGCATGTCCCGGGCCACCCGGGCCAGCACCAGCCCGGCGACCGCCGCGCACAGCCCGGTCGCCACGTCCCCGAGCTGGAAGAACAGGTGGTACGGCTGGTCCCGGGCAGCCAACTCACTGAGATAGCCGCCGACCAGCCCCAGCCTCGGGTTGAGCACCGGACCGAACAGCCAGGACGCGTAGAGCACCGCCGCCAGCGCCAGCGCCACCGCCGGCACCGCCCGGGCCGACCGGGACCGGTTCACGACGAGGACTCGCGGACCATCGGGAACGGCAGCGTCTCCCGGATCGACCGGCCGGTCAGCAGCATCACCAACCGGTCCACGCCCAGCCCCAGCCCGCCGGTCGGCGGCATGGCGTACTCCAGCGCGGTGAGGAAGTCCTCGTCCAACTCCATCGCCTCCGGGTCACCGCCGGCCGCCTTCAACGACTGGGCGGTCAGCCGCCGCCGCTGCTCGGTCGGGTCGACCAGCTCCGAGTACGCGGTGCCCAGCTCCATCCCGAACGCCACCAGGTCCCACCGCTCGGCCAGCCGGGGGTCCTGCCGGTGCTGCCGGGTCAGCGGCGACACCTCGATCGGAAAGTCCAGGTAGAAGGTGGGTACCTCGGTCGCCGCCTCGACCAGCCGCTCGTACATTTCCAGCAGCACCTCGCCGCGCTCCCAACGCGGGTCGTACGACACCCCGGCGGCGTCGCAGAACGTGCGCAGCGTGGCCACCCCGGTGTCGGCGGTGACCTCCTCGCCCAGCGCGGCGGAGACCGCCTCGTGCACCGTACGCACCGGCCACTCGCCGCCGATGTCCACCAGCTCACCGCTGCCCGGGTGGCGGGCCAGCGGGGTGCCGTGCACCGCCACCGCCGCCGCCACGATCAGCTCCCGGGCCAGCTCCCGCATGTCGTGGTAGTCGGCGTACGCCTGGTACGCCTCCAGCACGGTGAACTCCGGGTTGTGGCTGAAGTCGACCCCCTCGTTGCGGAACACCCGGCCCAGCTCGTACACCCGCTCGACACCGCCCACGGCGAGCCGCTTCAGGTACAGCTCGGGGGCGATCCGCAGGGTCAACCGCAGGTCGTAGGCGTTGCTGTGGGTGACGAACGGGCGGGCGTTGGCGCCACCGTGCACCCGTTGCAGAATCGGCGTCTCCACCTCCAGGAAGTCCCGGGCCACCAGGGTCCGCCGCAGGCTGTCCAGGGTGGCGCCGCGGGCCCGCAGCAGGTCCCGCGCCTCGGTGCTGGTCGCCAGGTCCAGGTAGCGCTGGCGGACCTTCGCCTCCGGGTCGGCCAGCCCGTGGTGCTTGTCCGGCAGCGGACGCAGGCACTTGGCGGTGAGCCGCCAGTCGGCCACCCGCACCGACACCTCACCCCGCCGGGTCGCGTACACCTCGCCGGTCGCGCCGACGTGGTCGCCGATGTCGACGGTGGCCCGCCACCGGTCCAGCTCCCGCTCCAGCACCAGTTGCAGGTCGCCGCTGCCGTCCCGGACGGTGACGAAGCAGACCCGGCCGTGGTCGCGGACCAGGAGCACCCGCCCGGCCACCGACACCGTCTCCCCGGTGCCGGTGTCCGGCGCCAGCCCGGCGTGCCGGTCCCGCACCGTCGCGGCGCTGTCGGTACGCGGCCAGCCCACCGGGTACGGGTCGACGCCCTGGGCGCGGAGCCGGTCCAGCTTCGCCCGGCGCACCCGGACCTGTTCGGGCGGCTGCTCGCGGGCCGGTTCGGGGCTGACCGCGTGCACCGCGCCCGCGTCCGGCGGGACGAAACCCACCCTGCCGCCGGTCGGTGGCACCCCGGACAGCGGGGACGGCCGGCCACCGGGCAGGGCCAGGAAGCCCTCGGCGACGGCACCGGCCAGACCCACCCGGGCCAGCTCCCGCCGCTCCCCGAAGCAGAGGTAGCGGGGCGTCCAGTGCGGCTGGTACTTGGCGTTGGACAGGTACAGCGACTCCAACTGCCACCAGCGGGAGAAGAACAGCAGGGTACGCCGCCAGAGCCGGATCACCGGGCCGGCGCCGATCCGGGCGCCCTGCTCGAAGACCGACCGGAACACGGCGAAGTTCAGCGACACCCGCTCGACACCCAGCCGGGGGGCCGCGCCGAGCAGCGCGACGACCATGAACTCCGTGACGCCGTTGTCGGCGGTGCGGTCCCGGCGCATCAGGTCCAGGGACAGCCCGTCGGTGCCCCACGGGCTCAGCGACACCAGCGCGCGCACCCGGTCCGCCCCGTCCCGCGCCTCGACCAGCACGCAGTCGCCGTCGGCCGGATCGCCGAGCCGGCCCAGCGCCATCGAGAAGCCCCGCTCGTGCTCGGTGTCCCGCCAGCGGGTCGCCAGGCCGGCCAGTTCGGCCAGCTCGGCCGGGGGGATCTCGGCGTGCCGGCGGACCCGGGCGGTGTAGCCGACCCGCTCGACCCGGTGCACCGCCTGCCGGACCGGCCGCATGTCCCGCCCGTCCAGGTCGAACTCCCGGGCGACCAGGATCGCCTCGTCCCCCAGTTGCAGCACCTTCAGCCCGTGCCGGTGGTACGCCCGCGCCCCGGCCTCGCTGGCGCCCATCACCGCCGGGGTCCAGGCGTACTCGCGGGTCTGTTCCAGCCAGGCGGTGATCGCCGGCCCCCAGGCCTCCGGGTCGCCGACCGGGTCGCCGCTGGCCAGGCTCACCCCGTTGACCACCCGATAGGTGAGCGCCGCCTTGCCGCTGGGGGAGAAGATCGCGGCCTTGTCCCGTCGGGTGGCGAAGTAGCCGAGCGAGTCCCGCTCCCCGTACCGGGCCAGCAGTTCGCGGATCCGCTGCTCCTCGTCCGGGTGCAGCACGGCGGCGGCCCGCTGCGAGCGGAGCAGGGTGAACAGGCCGGCGAGGAAGGCGATCGCGCCCATCCCGCCGAGCAGCAGGTTGACCCAGCCGGGGGCCTGCCCGTGCCGGGTCACGTCCAGGCTGATCGCCCCGCCGAACACCTTCTCGATGGCGTACCCGAGCCGGTCCAGCCAGCTACGCAGGCTGCCCGGCACGGCGGTGAGCAGCAGGTAGCCGACCCCGACGGCCGCTGCGGCCAGACCGAAGAAGAACCCGAGGGCACGCCGGGTGCTGCCGCTGCGGACCCGGGCGTAGAACTCCCGCCGGGCCGCCAGCAGCAGGGCCAACGCGACGGCCGAGAAGCCGATGCCCACCCAGACGCCGACCGTCTCGATCAGGTTGAAGATCCGCCGCCCGGCGTCGTCGGTGAGCCGATCGGCCCCGATGGTCAGCAGCAGCAGGGCGGCCAGCACGCCGACCACCAGGCTGACGGCGAAGTAGCTGACCAGCACCCAGTACGCCAGCCGCTTGCGGCGCAGCAGCGCCGAGGCGAGCGTGCCGATGAACACCGCGTACGCCAGGTTGGCCGGGGCCGGCACCAGCAGCGTGTCGATGGTGGTGCGGACCGGCTGGAACTCCGCGCTGGCCGCGCTGCTCACCGCCGCCAGCGCGCAGATCGCGGCGATGAACCAGAGCATCGTCGCGAAGATCCGGGGCACCTGCCGCCGCCAGTCCGGGCGGGGCGTGGCGGCCGGGCCGCCGGGGCGGGCGGGTGCCGCCGCCGGTACGGCACGGGACGCGGTCGTCGGGGTCACCTGACCTCCCTCGCTCGCCCCCGCCGGTCGGCCCGGTCGGCGGGCCGTCGGCGGCGGGGTGCACCCGTGGCACCCGTCGGCGGACGGGCCAATGGTAAGCATCCGTCGGTACCGCACGCCGTGTCGCGTTTCCCCCGCCGGACACCCTGGGTAATGGGCGGTCAGCACCGCGGCGAACCCGCCGCGACCGGTACGGGACGGACGGTGGTGGCGATGGCCAGCGGGGTGGCGGCCCGGGAAGTGGCCCCGGCACGGGCCGGTGTCGACCGGCTCACGGTCGGGGTGGAGGAGGAGTTCCTCCTGGTCGACCCGCACACCGGCGCCGCGGTGCCAGCCGTCGAGCTGGTCATGGCGCAGGTGCCGGCCGAGCTGCGCGGCCAGGTGGAGCGGGAGTTCCAGACCAGCCAGATCGAGATCGGCAGCCCACCCGGGCTGGAGCTGAGTTCGATCCGGCACTCGCTGTCGGTGCTGCGCGCCGCGCTGGCCGACGCCGCCGAGCGGGCCGGCGTACGGCTGCTCGCCGTCGGCACCGGCCCGGTGGCCGGCCCGGTGCCGCCGGTGGTCGACAAGCCCCGCTTCGACCGGATGATCGAGCGGTTCCGGCTGCTGGTGCCCGGCCCCGGCAACAACGGCATGCACGTGCACGTGGGCGTCCCCGACCCGGACACCGGGGTACGGGTGCTCAACCACGTCCGGCCGTGGCTGCCGGTGCTGCACGCGGTGACCGCGAACTCCCCGTTCGCCGGGGGCGTCGACACCGGCTACGCGAGCTGGCGGTCGGTCGAGTGGGAGCGCTGGCCGTCGGTGGCCCCCACCCCGTTCCTGGAGTCGCACGAGCACTACGGGCGGCTGATCCGGCAGTTGATCGCCAGCGGGGTGATGCTCGACGAGGGGATGCTCTACTGGTACGCCCGGCTGTCGGCGAAGTACCCGACGGTGGAGATCAGGATCGGGGACGTCTGCCCGTCGGTCGACGACGCGGTGCTGGTGGCCGCCCTGGTCCGGGCGCTGGTCGCCACCGCGATGCACGACGTGGCGGCGGGCCGCCCCCCGGTGAACACCGACCACCACCTGCTGGTCGCGGCGCACTGGCGGGCCGCCCACGACGGGCTGGAGGGCGCGGGCGTCGACCTGGCCACCGGTGAGCTGCGCCCGGCGTGGGAGCTGCTGGACCGGCTGGTCGACCGGGTCCGCCCGGCGCTGGTCGCGCACGGCGACCTGACCGAGGTCACCGACCTGCTCGGCGGGTTGCGCCGGCACGGCAGCGGGGCGGCCCGGCAGCGGTCCGTCTTCACCCGGACGGGTCGGCTGGAGGACGTGGTCGCGGACGTCGCGCGGCAGACCCGTGGCTGACCCGCGCGGCAGACCCGTGGCTGACCCGCGCGGCAGACCCGTGGCTGACCTGCGCGTGAAAGACTGGGCACCGTGGCACAACGGCTGATCGTCGTCGGTGGGGACGCCGCCGGAATGGCGGCCGCCTCCCAGGCCCGTCGCCGCCGGGGGGCCGACGACTTGGAGATCGTGGCGTTCGAGCGGGGGCACTTCACCTCGTACTCGGCGTGCGGCATCCCGTACTGGATCAGCGGGATGGTGCCGGAACGGGACGCGCTGATCGCCCGGGACCCGGCCACCTTCCGTGCCGACTTCGCCATCGACGTACGGCTGCGTACCGAGGTCACCGGCATCGACCTGGACCGGCGGGAGGTCACCGCCCGCCGGCTCGACGACGGCGGCGAGGTCCGCGAACGGTTCGACACCCTGGTGTACGCCACCGGCGCGCTGCCGACCGTGCCCGACTGGGCGGCCGGCGACGTCGAGGGCATCTTCGGCATCCAGACCCTGGACGACGGCGCGGCGCTGCGCGCCTGGCTGGAGGGCACCCCGGCGCCCCGCCGGGCGGTGGTGGTCGGCGGCGGCTACGTCGGGGTGGAACTGGCCGAGGCGCTGATCGAGCGGGGTCTCACGGTCACCCTGGTCGAGCAGGCCGAGCAGCCGATGTCCACCGTGGACCCGGACATGGCCGGCCTGGTCGTCACGGCGATGCGGGGGCTCGGCATCGAGATCCGTACCGGGACGGCGGTGACCGGGGTGCGGCAGCGCGAGGGCCGGGTGTCCGCGGTGGTCACCACGGCCGGCCCGGTGCCGGCCGACGTCGTGGTCCTGGGCCTGGGGGTACGCCCCAACACCGGGCTCGCCCGGGCCGCCGGCCTGCCGCTCGGCCCGACCGGCGGGATCCGGGTGGACCGGCGGATGCGGGTGCCCGGGGTGCCGGACGTCTGGGCGGCCGGCGACTGCGTGGAGACGCTGCACCGGGTCACCGGAATGCCGGTGCACATCCCGCTCGGCACTCACGCCAACAAGCAGGGCCGGGTCGCCGGGATCAACATCGGCGGCGGGTACGCCACCTTCCCCGGCGTGATCGGCACCGCCGTGACGAAGGTCTGCGACCTGGAGGTGGGCCGTACCGGCCTGCGGGAGCAGGACGCCACAGCAGCCGGCTTCGAGTTCGTCTCGGTGATCGCCGAGTCGACGAACCGGGCCGGCTACTACCCGGGGGCCCGGCCGATGACGGTCAAGCTGATCGCCGAGCGTCCCACCGGGCGGCTGCTCGGCGCGCAGATCGTCGGCTGGTCCGAGGCGGCCAAGCGGATCGACGCGCTGGCCGTGGCGCTGTGGAACGAGATGACGGTGGACGAGATGACCGCCCTCGACCTCGGCTACGCCCCGCCGTACGCCCCGGTCTGGGATCCGGTGCTGATCGCCGCCCGCAAGGCCGTCGACGCCCTCGCCCGCTGACCATCGCCACCAGCATCCCGCCCACGGCGCCCTACCGCCCGCTGGCCCGGCGCGCGATGCCTCGCCGCCCGCTGGCCCGACTTTGGGTGCGGTTGTTGTCGTCGGGACGACAACAACCGCACCCAAAGTCGGGTGGGATGGGGCGATGCGGATGCCGGGCGACGACGCGTCGGGGTTGGACTGGCTGCTGTTCACCCAGTCGGGAGTGATCACCTGGGGTCAGGCCACCGCCGAGTTGAGCCCGGCGGCGGTCCGGCACCGGCTGGCGACCGAGCGGTGGCACCGGGTCTGCCGCGGCGTACTGCGTGTCGGCGACCAGCATGCGCCGTTCAGCACCGAGCAGCGGTGGTGGGTGGCGGTGCTGGCGTCCGGTGCGGGCTCGGTGCTCGCCGGGCTGGCCGCCGCCCGGGCCGGCGGGCTACGCGGCCAGTTCAGGTACGAAACGGTCGACGTCCTGGTGCCGCACGAGCGTCGCGCCGCCGACCTGCTGCGCCGGCTCCCGCCGGGGCTGCCCGCCGTCCGAGTGCGCCGGACCCACCGGCTGCCCGCCGAGGACCGGCAGCGGGGCCACCCGGACCGCACCGGCATGGCCCGCTCGGTGCTGGACGCGGCCCAGTGGGTCGGCACCGACGAGCAGGCGCAACAGGTGTTGGCGGCGGCCTGCCAGCAGCGCCGGGTGACCCCCGACGAGATCGGCGCGGTGCTGGACCGGATGCCCCGGGTCCGACGCCGGCCACTGATCCGGCAGACGCTGCGGGACATCGCGGGTGGGGCCGAGGCGCTCTCGGAGATCGACCTGATCCGGCTCTGTCGCCGGCACGGCCTGCCACCGCCCCAGGGGCAGGAACGGCGGCGGGACGCCAACGGGCGGGTACGCTACCTGGACGCCTACTGGCGACAGTGGGGTCTGCACGTCGAGGTGGACGGCGCGCACCACATGGACGTCCGGCACTGGGCGGCAGACCTGCGCCGGCAGAACGGGGTCTGGATCTCCGGGGACCGGATCCTGCGGTTCACCGCCTTCGACGTACGGCACCGGCCCGACGAGGTGGCGGCGCAACTACGCGCGGCCCTCACCGCCGCCGGCTGGCACCCGTGACCGTCCCCGACACCCGTCGACCGCGTGCCACAGCGGACGGCCGGAGCATCTCCGGTTCCGGGGGCACCGGAGAAACTCAGGAACATCAACACCGCTGGTCGCCAGCGTCACCGCGAAACACCGCCGAACTTCCCCGCGTGCCCGATGCGATCTTCGCCATCCTCTCCTCGCCCGTGTCCACGACACCTTCGACACCCGTCGCCGACGGCACCGACCCCACCCGCACGCCGCGACAACCCGACAAGGGCCGCGCCGGAGCCCACTTCGGGTGCGTTTCTTGTCACTGGGACGACAAGAAACGCACCCGAATACACCGCACCCGACCACCGGCGAGGTGGGGAGAGCAGTAGCCCGGACAGCGGCGGTAGCCGCGCGGGAATCGGCATCCGCCGATCGTCGGCGTGAAATCGGCATCCGCCGGGCCGTCGGCGCGGGAAAGCGGGGTTCCACCAGCCGTCGGCGTGGGGAATCGGCATCCGCCCGGCCGACCGCGCAGGCATCGGCGTCCCCCGGCCGTCCGCGGGGAATCGGCGTCCGTCGGCGCGGGAATCGGTTTCCGCCGGTCGGGGGGTGGCGACCAGGATGGGCGGGTGGAGATTCCGGCAGGGTTGTCCTGGGTACGGCGGGTGCCGACCGGCCCGGCATGGCTGGCGGCGCTGCCCCGGTGGCGCGACGAGTGCGCCCAGCGCTGGTCGCTGCGGCTCGGCCAGCCCTTCCCGTACGCGTTCGCCTCGCTGGCGATGCCCGCGGTACTGCCCGACGGCACGGCGGCGGTGCTGAAACTCCAGTACCCGGACCCGGACAGCCGGCACGAGGCCGATGCCCTGGCGCGCTGGGACGGCGACGCGGCGGTCCGGCTGCTCGCCCACGACCCGCAGCGGCGGGCGCTGCTGGTGGAGCGCTGCCGGCCCGGCACACCCCTGCACGAACTGCCGTCCGACGCCGCGGTGGACGTGGTCGCCGGGCTGCTGCCCCGGCTGTGGCGTCCGGCCGGCGCTCCGTTCACTCCGCTCGCCGAGGAGGCCGCCGGCTGGATGAGGCACCTGCCGGAGAAGTGGGAACGGGCCGGCCGGCCGTACGAACGGCGGCTGGTCGACGCGGCGCTCGACCTGCTCGGCGGGCTGGTCGGCAGCCAGGGTGAGCAGGTGCTGGTCAATCAGGACCTGCACGCCGGCAACGTGTTGCGGGCCACCCGCGAGCCGTGGCTGGTGATCGACCCGAAACCGCTGGCCGGCGAGCGCGAGTTCGCCGTCGTGCCGATCGTGCGCGGCCCCGAACTGGGGCACTCGCCCGAGGCGCTACGGCGGCGGCTGGACCGGGTGACCGGCGCGCTGGACCTGGACCGGGAACGGGTACGCGGCTGGACCATCGGTCACTCGCTGGCCTGGAGCCTGGCCGGCGAGACCGTCTTCACAAACCAGGTCGAGGTGGTCCGTTGGCTCGTCGACGGCACCTGAGGTGTCGCCGGCCACATATTCGCTGGTGGTGACGGCGGTTGCGCACCTCAAATCTCCTCCATCCCGACCTGCCTGCTGCCCGAGGTGAACCGCAGCCCGGTCCGCAGCGCACCGCACCCGCACCCGCAGCCGCAGCCGCAGCCGCAGCCGCAGCCGCAGCCTGCACGATTGCCGAGCGCGGCGGACGGTCGGTCAGCCGGGTTGGCAGGTGGGACACCAGTAGAGGTTGCGGCCGACCAACTCGCCCCGGCTGACCGGGGCGCCGCAGACGTGGCAGGGTGCGCCGGGGCGGCGGTAGACGTACACCTCGCCGCCGTGCCGGTCGACGCGGGCGGCGCGGCCCATCGCCTCGGGCAGGTGGGCGTCGCGGACGGTGTCGATCCGGCCGCGCGCCACCGCCAAGGTCATCAGCTCCGCCAGGTCGGCCCACAGGGCGGTCCAGCCGGCCGGGGTGAGCCGCCGGCCGGGCAGCGTCGGCGGCAGGCCGGCCCGGAACAGGGCCTCGGTGACGAAGATCAGGCCGGTGCCGGCCACCACGGACTGGTCCAGCAGCAGCGCGGCGAGCGGGGTGGGGCTGCGCCGGATCCGGGCGTACCCGCGGTCGGGGTCGGCGTCGGCGCGCAGTGGATCCGGGCCGAGCCGGCCGCGCAGCGCCGCCACCTCGGGCGGGGTGAGCAGTTCGCAGGCGGTGGGTCCGCGCAGGTCGAGCCAGTGCCGGTCGCTGGCCAGCCGGAGCCGGACCTGCCCCACCGGTACGGGCGGCTCGCCGTCGCCGTCGGTGAACTTCCCGTACAGGCCGAGGTGGACGTGCAGGGTCAGCTCGTCGGCGTGGTGGTGCAGGAGGTGCTTGCCGTACGCCTCGGTGCCGTCGAGGACGGTGCCGGAGAGCCGGGCAGCGCCCTCGGCGAAGCGGCCCTGCGGGCTGACGGCGGTGACCTTGTCGCCGACGAACAACTCCGCGTGCCGGGCCGCCAGGCGGTGGATGGTGTGTCCCTCTGGCACGGGCACCAAGGGTAGTCAGGCCACCGGACCCCGCCACGACCGACACCGCCCGCGGCGGGCACCACCGCGCACCGCCGCGCAGCGCCGGGCACCGCCGGGCACGGCCGAGCAGCGGGGCACCGCCGGGCGGCGGGCACCACCGCGCACCGCCGGGCACTGCCGCCCGCCGGGCGCGCTGTCGATCGGTATGGAGCCAGCCCCGGCGGCCGGAGTGTGGTGGATCGATGCACGGGGTACATCCGGGTCGTTCCCGCGTGGCTGCCACCGGCCCTTCCGAGGGCTCCACGCATCGACAAGGAGGTGTAGTGGTGAACATTCCTTCGCTCTCGCGTCGCCGGACGGCGCAGGACAGCAGCCGCCAGACAGTGCAGGACAGCAGTCGCCGAACGGTGCAGGACAGCAACGGTGACGGCGTGGTCGACGCCCGCGACGAACAGCCGGTGGTGACCGACCGGGACGCCGACCGGACGACGTACCGCAGCGGGGCGTCGGCCACCGACGGCGAGCGCGAGGCCGACGTGGAGCGCCGGGCCGCGGAGCGCGGCGCGCTGGCCCGGGCGGCGACCGCCCGCAGCGCCGTCGACGGGACGCGGAGCGCGGCGGCCGGCCGGCCGGCGACCGTCGACGACGGGCCGCGCACGCCCACCGACCCGGTCCGGGTCTCCGACGCCGGGCCCGTCCGCACCGCACCGCGCCCGGTGGACACGGACCGGCCCGCCGGCCGCAGCCGGACGCTGCCCGCCGAGCCGGCCGACCCGGACCGGACCACGCCCGCCGCGCCGGCCGGCCGGGACCGGACCACCACCACCCGCCCGGTCGACCCCGAGCGGACCACGACCACCCGGCCGGGCGACCGGGACCGCGTCGGGGCCGACGCCGACGAGGTCCGGCCGGAGCCGCCGGTGGTGGCCGGGCCGAAGCCGCGGGCCAGCCTGCTGGCCACCCTCGGCCTGATCGTCTCCGTCGCGGGCGCGCTCTTCGTGCTCACCGGCACGCTGGCCGGTTACGGCATCGCGCTGGGCGCGCTCGGCGCGGTCTGCTCCGTGCTCGGCCTGATGGCGACCCGGCGTCGGCACGTGGCCGGCACCACGGACGCGCTGATCGGCATGCTGGTCGGTCTGGCCGCCGTGGTGCTGGGTGTGGTGGCGTTCACCGGCCAGTTCGACTGGCCGACCACCGACGGTGACTGGGTGGCCCGGTGCCGCGAGTGGCTCGACTCACAGTTTGCGAATTGGTTCTGACGGGCACATTTCTCCCCGCCGGCGGTGCGCCGGCGACGCCCGACCAGCCTGGTGGTTCACCAGCCGGGTACGCATCCTCTCGGGGGCGGCGGTTCGCCGCCCCCGAAGCGCGTCCGGGGCCGTCACCTCCACGGGTGGCGGCCCCGGCGTCGTTCGGCGCCGCGTCACGTCGCGGTCCCGGACGGAACGCCGCTGACCTCGGCGCCGGCGGTCCCTACGGCTGACGCCCGACACGGCGAGCGCGAACGCAACGGATCGTCGTGCCGGAACCCTGACACGCAACGTTCCGCTGCGGTACGCAAGTCTCGGCGGTGGATGTCGTGCACCCGCGCCGCATACCGTTGACCAACGGCGCCAGCCCGTGGGCCACGGAGGCCGGGCGCGCCCGACCCCCAGGAGCAGGACATGACGATGGACGCCACCAGCCAGCGCTTCCTGATGTGCCGGCCGACGTACTTCGCCGTCGACTACGCCATCAACCCGTGGATGGACCCGACCGCGCCGGTCGACGCCGACCTGGCGATCCGGCAGTGGGAGCGGCTGCGCCAGACCTACCTCGACCTGGGCCACACCGTCGAGCTGATCGACCCGGTCGCCGGCCTGCCGGACATGGTCTTCGCCGCCAACGGCGGCACGGTGATCGACGGCCGGGCGATGGCGGTGCAGTTCCGCGACCCGCAGCGCGCCGACGAGGCCCCCGCCTACCGCGCCTGGTTCGAGGCCGCCGGCTTCGAGCTGTACGACCCGAAGCACGTCAACGAGGGCGAGGGCGACGTCCTGCTGGTCGGCGACCACCTGCTCGCCGGCACCGGGTTCCGCACCGCGCACGCCTCGCACGCCCAGTTGCAGGAGGTCTTCGGCTACCCCGTGATCACCATGCAGCTCGTCGACCCGCGCTTCTACCACCTGGACACCGCGCTGACGGTGCTCGACGAGCGGACCGTGGCGTACCTGCCGGAGGCGTTCTCGCCCGGCAGCCGGGCGGTGCTGCGCCGGCTCTTCCCGGACGCGATCCACGCCACCATGGCCGACGCCGAGGTGCTGGGCCTGAACGCGGTCAGCGACGGCCGGCACGTGGTGCTGCCAACGCAGGCCACCGACCTGGCCGCGAAGCTGCGCGACCGGGGCTACCAGACCATCGGGATCGACCTGTCCGAGCTGCGCAAGGCCGGCGGCGGACCGAAGTGCTGCACGTTGCGACTTCGTCAGGGAAAGGCAAGCAAGTGATCGAGGACATGCTGCGGACGCCGACCGCGGTCCGGGACGCGGAGCGGTACACCGCGCACAACTACCACCCGCTGCCGGTGGTGATCTCCTCCGCCGAGGGCGCCTGGCTCACCGACGTGGACGGCCGCCGCTACCTGGACTGCCTCGCCGGCTACTCGGCGCTGAACTTCGGTCACCGGCACCCGACGCTGATCCGGGCCGCGCACGAACAGCTCGACAGGCTGACCCTCACCAGCCGGGCGTTCATCCACGACCAGTTCGCCGACTTCTGCCGGGAGTTGGCCGCGCTCTGCGGCAAGGACCTGGTCCTGCCGATGAACACCGGCGCGGAGGCGGTGGAGACCGGCATCAAGGTCGCCCGCAAGTGGGGCTACCAGGTCAAGGGTGTCACCCCGGGCCGGGCGAACATCGTGGTCGCCGAGGGCAACTTCCACGGCCGGACGACCACCATCGTCAGCTTCTCCACCGACTCCGACGCCCGGGCCGACTTCGGGCCGTACACGCCGGGCTTCACCGTCGTCCCCTACGGCGACCTCGACGCGCTGGCCGCCGCGATCGACGAGAACACCGTCGCGGTGCTGCTGGAGCCGATCCAGGGCGAGCAGGGCGTGGTGCTGCCGCCGGCGGGCTACCTGCCGGGCGTGCGCCGGGTCTGCACCGAGCGCAACGTGCTCTTCATCGCCGACGAGATCCAGTCCGGCCTGGGCCGGACCGGCCGCACCTTCGCCTGCGAGCACGAGAACGTGGTGCCGGACATGTACCTGCTGGGCAAGGCGCTCGGCGGCGGCATCGTGCCGGTGTCGGCGGTCGCCGCGAACGCCGACGTGCTCGGCGTGCTGAAGCCGGGCCAGCACGGCTCGACCTTCGGCGGCAACCCGCTGGCCTGCGCGGTCGCCACCGAGGTGGTCCGGCTGCTGGCCACCGGCGAGTTCCAGCGCCGCTCGGCCGAGTTGGGCGAACGGCTGCGGGCCGGCCTGGCGGGGCTGCTCGGCGAGGGGCTGGTCGCCGTCCGGGTCCGCGGCCTCTGGGCCGGCGTCGACATCGATCCGGCGCTGATGAGCGGCCGGCAGGCGTGCGAGCGACTGATGGAGCGGGGGGTGCTGGCCAAGGACACCCACGGCTCGACCATCCGGCTCGCCCCGCCGCTGGTGATCACCGAAGCGGAGATCGACCACGCGGTGGCCCAGCTCGCCGCCGTACTGGCCGGCTGACCCCGTACGACGACGGCGGGCGTCGGGACCACGGTCCCGACGCCCGCCGTCGTCGCGGCCCGGGTCAGTTCCGGGGCAGCCGCATCGCCATGGTGGGGGCCTCGGCCATCACCGAGGTCGGGGTGAACGCGGCACCGGTCGGCAGTTCGCCCGCCCGACCCACCTGCACCCCCGGGTACAGCTCGACCATGTCGGCACCGCCGAGCACCCGGGACTGGTTCGGGGCCAGCGGGATCCGCTCCGACTCGGTCATCGAGCCGTTCGGCCGGATGCCGGAGCCGTTGGTGCTGACGTCGGTGGCGATCACCTCGCCGACCCGCAGCTCGAACCGGACGTGACCCCGGCTGATCCACCGCCGTGCCTCGTCGTTGAGCCACTGGCCGAGCATGATGCCGCCGGACTGTTCGGGGGCCCGACCGACCACCACCGGCTGGTCCTCGGTGAGTACGAACCGACGCCGGATCAGGCCGCCGATCCGGACCGCCAGCACCTCGCTGCGCGGACGCGGCCCGGCGTCGGAGAGCCGCGCGCCGTGCCGGGGGCAGGTGGGTACGCCGTGGCGCAGGGCGGGCGGCGGCTGACCGGCCGGGGCGCGCTCCACCCGGGCCAGGTCGGCGAAGGCACCACCGCCACCGCCGGAGCCGAAGAGCGCGCAGCCCGGTTCCGGGCACCGCCACTGTCGGGCCAGGAGCTGCCCGCCGACCGAGGAACGATCGCCCTCGACGGGGGTGTGGCCGCCACCGACGTGCGCGACGAAGGCCGGGCCACCGGCGCCGGGCACCGGGGCGAGCACCCGTCCCGGCTGCTCCACCAGCCACGGGAACCGGCCGCGCAGGCCGTCGAACCGGACCCGGGTGAGCACCGGCAGCCCGAGCAGGTCGGCCACCTCCAGCATCCGGTCGCCCGGGTTGTCGAGCACCTCGACCAAGCCGTCGTCGGCCCAGCGCCGGACCACCATCCGCTCGTTGGAGGTGAGGTCGGCGTCGGAGAGCATGGCCCGGTGCACCACCGCGTAGACCGGGACGCTGTCCTCCTCCAGCTCGCGGGAGAGGGCGTCGATCACCATGCCGAGCCGCAGCAGGCTGGCCGGGCGGCCACCGTCGAGGTCCTGGTAGCGGATCACCTCGGCCAGGTCGAGCACGGCCCGGGCCAGGGACGGGTCGGTGCAGACCCGCCCCTCGATGGCGTCCAGCACCTTGCTGATCTCGAATCTCATCGCGCGCTCCGGAGGATGTCGTCGATCCGCCGGGCCAACGCGACGTCACGGTGGGTGACTCCACCGGCGGAGTGGGTGACGCAACGGAAGGTGAGGGTCCGCCACCGGATGTCGATGTCGGGGTGGTGGTCGAGCTCCTCGGCCACCACCGCGACCCGGTCGACCACCGTGACGGCGTCCGGGAAGCTGCCCAGCTCGACGGTGCGGCTGATCCCGGTCGGGTCGCCCGACCAGTCCATCAGCCCGTCCAGCTCCTCTCGCACCGCCTCGGCGGTGAGCAGGTCTGCCATGGCACGACCCTACCGGTGCGCCGGTGGACGGCCGAGCGGCGCTCAGCCCATCCGGCCCACCGCCGCCCGGAGCCGGGCCATGTCGCGGCGGCGCCGCTCGTAGCTGGCGGCCAGTCCGATCAGCGCCAGCCCGCCGATCGCCAGGTAGATCCAGCGGGGCAGCACGTCCCAGCCCCGGACCAGCTCGTGCAGGGCGAGCAGGGTGAGCGTCCCGCCGCCGAGCAGCACCGGCGCCTGCCAGCGCCGGCTCGCGCCGGCCAGCACCACGCCCAGCGCGGTGGCCCCCAGCAGCAGCCGCCGCCACGGCTGTGGCTCCGGGGCCACCAGCACCGACACCAGGCTGGGCAGCAGCCCGGCGGCGAGGCCCGGCCCGAGGGCCAGCCAACTGTTCAACCCGGCTCGGGTACGCAGGGCCAGCAGGCCGGCCACCAGCGCCAGCCCGGCCGCCGGCAGGGTGTACGCCTCCAGCAGCACCACCTGGCCGCTGACCAGCAGCAGCCAGGCGCCGAGCAGTTCGCTGCCCCCGGCGACCGCCGCGAAGGGCCACCGCCGCTCGGCGGGCTCCCCCGGGTACAGCACGCGCAGCGCGGCGGCGGCGCCCCAGAGCACGCAGACCGCGGCGGCGTGCCGGGCGGCCCCGAGGGTGAGCAGCAGCGCCAGCAGGGCCACCGCCTGCGCGGTGGCCTCCAGCGCCCGGACGGTGAGCGGGCCGAGCCGGGCCAGCAGCGGCGCGCCGAGGAGCACCGGCACCGCCACCCCGAGCACCGCGAAGCCGGCCGTCCGGGTCGGCAGTCCGGCCGCCAGCGACGCGGTGAGCGCGAAGCAGGTGGCCGCCGCGACCGTGCTCAGGCAGCCCAGCAGCCGTACCCCGACCCGCCGGCCGGCCGCGCCCACCACCGCCGCCGCGATCACGATCAGCGCCAGCCCGGCCAGCGTGCCGGCCCGGGTGGCGAGCAACCCGGCCAGTCCGGCGGCGGTCCACAACAGCCCCACCGGCGTCGCGACCGGCACCAGCGCCGCACCATGGCGCACCAGCGTCACTCCGGCCGCCTCGGCACCGCGCGGATCGGCGAGCGCGGCGGCGAGCCCGGCGGCGAGGCCGGTGAGCAGGACCACCGCCGGCACCACCGGCCAGGGCACGGCCGCACCCACCAGCAGGACCGGCAGCGCGGCGGCCCCGAACGGCAGCGCGGCGACGGCCGGGGCGGACCGGCCGGGACGGCGGCGGTGGGCGGTCAGCGCGGCGGCGAGGCCGAGGGCCAGCAGCGCCGCACCGACCGCCGGTGCGCCGGGCAGCCGGTCCACCGCCGGGGCACCCGACCACGGGCGTACCGGCCCGCCGTAGGGGGCGGCCAGCGCGGCGACGGTCACCGGGAGGGCGGCGAGCAGGGCCAACCCGGCCAGCCCGGCACCGACCACCCGGCCGATCGGTACGCCCTTGGGACGCCGGTCGGCCAGGACCAGCGGGACGACGGCCAGCGCGGCGTAGAGCGCCACCGGCTCCCCGCCCGGGACGACGGTGGGCGTGACGAGGGCGGCGAGGGCGGCGGCGAGCGCGGTCGAGGCGTACCCGTCGAGGTCGGGCCGGCGGCGACGGAGCGCGAGGAGCGGGAGGAGCAGCAGCGCGGCGGCGGCCAACCCGGCCCGGAGCTGCCACCACGGCGGCGTCCCGGCGGCGAACAGCGCGACCACCGTGCCGGCCGGCACGGTGAGCAGCGCGACCACCAGGGCGACCCCGCCGACCCGGCCCGCGAGGGCGGTGGCCGCGCGAGGCAGCGCCACCACCAGCCCGACGACCAGCACCACGCCGAGCGCCACCAACAGCGCCACCGGGGCGGCCAGCGCCACCAGCAGCCCGTGCCCGAGCAACGCGGCGGCACCCGACGCGCCGACCAGGACGGTCGCGGTGCGGCGGCCCCGCAGCACCGCGACCGGCAGCAGCGCCGCGCCGACGGCCAGGTCGACGGCGAGGGCGGCCAGCCACGGGGTGGCCGTGACCGCCGGCAACGCGGCGGCGACGACCACCAGCCCCAGCAGTACGGTCACCGGGCGGGCGGCCTTCGGCAGCAGCAGCGCGACGGCGCCCACGGTGAGGACGACGGCGATCGGAAGCTGCCAGCCCCAGGAGAGGTCCGGACCGGCCTCGGCGCCCCGCCATGGGGGCAGCGACCGGGCCACCGCGAGCACCGCGAGCGCCCCGGTGGCGAAGAGGCCCACCAGGGCCGCCCCGCCCGCGACCAGCAGCGCGCCGACCCGCGGGCCGGTCCGGTGCCGCTGCGGGAGCAGCCGGACCGCGCCGGACAGACCGGCCGCCACCAGGCCGGTGGCGAACAGCAGGAAACCGGCCCGCAGCTCGGCCACCGGGCGGAGCAGCGCGACCGCCAGCAGCGGCACCAGCACCCCGGCGGTGACCTGGCGGAACGCCCGGCCACCGGCGGCCAGCGACGCGCCGTACAGGACCAGCCCGACCAGGAGCAGCGGTAGCCCGGCGAGCAGCGGCCACCCGCCGGCCCGTCCCACGGCCAGCGGCACCAGCGCGCAGCCGGCGGCGACCGCCACCGCGCCGGCGAAGCCCAGCCAGGCGAGTACCCGACCGGCCGCGACCGGGGCGGAGTCGCGCGGCCCGGCGACCGGCCCCCCACCGGCCGCCGGGTCCCCGATCCGCGCCCCCGGCCCGGTGCCCGGCCCCCCGCCGGGCACCGCCGCCGGGGTCCCGGACCGGCGGCGCAGCACGACCACCACCACGAGGTCGAGCAGCGCCACCCCGAGGAACACCAGCGTCCAGCCGGTGGCCCCGGGCCGGGCCGCCGCCACGGCCAGCGGCAGCACCGGCTGGACCGTGAGCAGCGCCGCGAACCACGGCACGGTGAGCCGGCTGAGCAGGGCGTACCCGGCGGCGACCGCCGCGCTGGCCCCCCCGACCAGCGCGGCGTACCGGGTGCCCGGCCAGTCGGCCGTGCCGAGCAGATTCACCGACCAGGCGGCGTAGCCGTCGAGGACCACCAGCAGCAGCCCCACCGCGGCGAACGTCTCGGCGGTCCCGCGCAGCCCACGCCACCTCGCCACCAACGGGACGGCCAGGGCGAGCACGGTGAACGCGGCCAGGATCAACGCCCGGCCCGCCACCCCGACCGCGGCCCAGGCGACCGCCGTGAAGACCACCGCCGCGGTGCCGAGCAGCAGTCCACCCAGGACGAAGAGCAACCACTGGACCGTCCGGGTCGAGGTCTCGGGCCGGCCGGGCGCACCGACCGCCGCCCCCGGCGGCACCGACCCGGCCAGCGGCACGGCCCCAGCCGGCGACACAGACCCAGCCGGCGGCACGGCCCCAGCCGGCGACACCCACCCGGTGAGCGGCGCGGAACCGGTGAGCGGCGCGGAACCGGTGAGCGGCGCCGGGTCGGCCGGCGGGCGGACGGCGGGGACCACGCCGATCGGCACCGCACCGACCGGGACCGGCCGGGGGAACTCGCCGCGAACCCGGGCCGCTAGTTCCGCCCGTCGGCGTTGCGCCGCGAGCAGCCGCGAGGCGATCCCCTGGTACGTGACCCGGGCCCGGTCGACCTCCCGGCCGAGCGAGACGATCTCCCGGTCCAGGCGGACCACCTCGGCGGCGGGTGGGTACGGTGCCAACCCGCAGCCGTGGCATCCCCGGGTCAGATCGGCAGGTGTGCCGCAGCGGGGGCAGGGATAGCCGGTGTTCTCCACCCGGCCATCCTCTCGGTCGACCGGGCCGCCGAACAGAGTGCCCGTACCTAGGTGCCGAGGCGACAGGCCGAGGTGGTCGAGATGGCCCGGACACCGGTATACCACTCAGGCATAAATATGCCCGAGCGGTATACCGGTCCCGACAATAGTTCGACCCGGACGAGGTCGACCCGGACGAGACCGACCGACCCGGACGAGACCGACCAACATCAGGTCTACCCGGACGAGGTCAACTCGGTGCGGGGATCCGCCGTGGGCAGGGGCGACCGGCAGGCGGTAGGGATCACCGCACTAGATGCGGGTGTTCTCGTGCACCCAGGCGGCGTACGCCGGGTCGCCGCTCTCCACCCGGGTCACCAGGATCTCCGGCACCTCGTAGGGGTGGTTGGCGCGGATCTGACCGACCAGCGCGGCGGCCCGGTCGGGCGCGGTCTTGAACTGCACCGACCATTCGGTGCTGGTCTCCACCCCGGCACGCCACCAGTAGGTGCTGTCGACGTGGCCGCCGACCTGGGCGCAGGCGGCGAGCCGCCCGGCCACCGCCGCAGCCGCCAGCACGTCCGCGACGGACCGCGAGTCCACCACCGTCGTCACCACGCAGATCTGGTCCACCAACGCACCCTACGTGGGGATCGGGTCGGGCCGGCCCACCGGCGACCGCGCGTCTAGCCGGTGCTGACGCCGTCGCGGTTGGCGGCGATCCAACCGTCGATCCGTTGCCACCAGTCGAAGAGCCAGTCGATGCGCTCCTGGCGTCCGGCCGGGATGTCCCCGGGGGGCACCGACCAGAACCGCATGATGATCCGCTTGTCCATCGGCAACTCGCGCCAGACGTCGGCGACGGTGACCATCCGGTCCAGCCCGGTGTGCGCCACGAAGATCACTCCGGCGTCCGGGGCGGCGTCCAGGGCGGCCAGCAGCCCGCCGGGCTGCGGGGCGAGTACGTGCTGCATCCGTTCGGCGCGTAGCGCCATCCGTTCCAGGCCGAGCGCGCGCAGCCGGGCGATGGCCCGCAGTCGCCGGCCGGGGGTGAAGTTGCCACCCTCCGGGAAGAGCACGAAGGCGTCGTCGTCGTCCAGGTCGGTGGCGAGGTGGCCGATCTGCCGGACCGCCGAGTCACGACCGTCCGGGCCGGGCGCGATGAACCGGTTGGGCAGCCGGTTGAGCAGCACGTCAATCGCCGGATCCCACTGGAGGGACTCCTTGAGCACGATCCGTGGCTCCCGCTTGAACCAGTTGACCAGGGCGTGGATCAGGATGAACGAGTCACCGGGGCCGGCGTGCCGGCAGAGCACCAGCTCCGGCCGGCCGGGCAGGGCGGTGTCGGGGTCGGTGCCGACCACGTCGATGCTCAGCCGCAGCGTCCAGCGGGCCTGCCAGAAGAGCATCCGGAGGAACCAGCCGGCGAGCACGTAGTGCGCCCGCTGGAAGGCCGGTGCCCGCTTCCACCGGCCGAAGCCGGCGGCCAGCCAGAGCACGAAGAGGGCGAGCAGCGCGGCGGCGTCCCAGACCAGGTAGACGCAGCCGATCCAGAGCAGCCGCAGTGGACGCAGCCGGCCCGGCACGAACGGTGAGACGGCCAGCGCGAGCAGCGCCCAGACCGGCACGGTGGTCACCACCGTCACCGCCAGCAGCACCACCCCGGGTGCCAGCAGCAGGCGACGCACCCACCACGGTGGCAGCGGCATCAGCGGTCCAGCGTCGCCAGGTAGCGCCGGGAGGCGGTGTAGGCGCGGCTGATCCGCCGCCCCACCGCCGCCATGTCCCGGTACGCCCACGGGCTGTCGTCGCGCGGTTCCAGCCCGCCGGTGGGCAGCACGTGCACCTCCACCCCGTCGGGCAGCGCGGCCATCTCCCGGGCGAACCGGTGCCGACGGGCGATCTCGAACGCGACCTGCGCGATCTCCCAGGGCCGCCGGGGCGGCGTCAGCTCCCGTTCGATCCGGCCCACCTGGAGTACGAAGATCCGCTTCGCGCCGACCGCGACCCCCTCGCCGATCGGGATCGAGTTGACGATCCCGCCGTCGATGTAGTGCTGGCCGTCGATCTGGGCCGGTGGCAGCAGCCCGGGTACGGAGGCGGAGGCGAGCACCGCCGGCACCAGCGGGCCCTGGTGGAACCAGTGTTCGGCGGCGCGCTCGATGTTGGCCGCGCAGCACCGGAACGGCACCTTCAGGTCGGCGAAGGTGGTCTCCGCGCCCAGTTCGCCCTCCAGCAGCTTGCGCAACGGCCGGGGCGAGTGCAGGTGGGTACGGGCGGCGAACCGGCGTAGCTGACGGGCCACCGAGTCGCCGTACACCTCGCTCGCCTCGGGCGAGGCCCAGAGCCGGACCAGCCGGTCGGTGACCGCCTCGGACGGGTCGGCGGCGACCAGCGCGCCGTTGACCGCGCCGATCGAGGTGCCGAGCACGACGTCGGGGCGGATCCGGGCCCGGAAAAGGGCGCGGAGCATGCCCACCTCGACCGCGCCGAGCACTCCCCCGCCGCCGAGCACGAACGCCACCGGACCGCCACTCATGTCGTTCATCCTGGCACGCCGCCGCCCGGGTCCCCGGCCGAGCCGCTGGTCACCGCCGTCGGCTGGCCGGCCGGTGGCGGCGGGCGAGCCGGCCGGCGCGGAGGGTCACCGGGAAAGGGGACGGCCGTTGACAGGGCGGACACATTCCCGCAACCTGACACCACCCCGACCCCCCAGGCAGGTGCGAACACTGATGGCAGCGCTGCACGCCGGCCGGTTGCTGGCCCGCAGGTACCGGCTCCTCGACCAGATCGGGGCCGGCGGCATGTCGGTCATCTGGCGCGCCCGCGACGAGGTGCTCGACCGGGTCGTGGCGGTCAAGGTGCTGGCCCCGTCGCTGGCCGCGGACGCCCGGTTCCGGGACATGGTCCGCGAGGAGGCACGCTCCGCCGCCCAACTGGTCCACCCGCACGTGACCTCGGTGCACGACTACGGCGAGGCGCTCGCCCCGGACGGCGAGATCACCTCGTTCGTGGTGATGGAGTTGCTCGACGGCGAGGAGTTGGAACACCGGCTGACCGAGGGACCGCTGCCCTGGCCGGACGCGGTCGAGGTGAGCGCCCAGGTGGCCGAGGCGCTGGCGGCGGCGCACCGGCTCGGCATCGTGCACCGGGACATCACCCCGGCGAACGTGATGATGACCAGGGTCGGCGCGAAGGTGCTCGACTTCGGTATCGCCACCCAGGTCGGCGCCCCGGACGAGGACGAGGACGGCGGCACCTTCGGCACCCCGGCGTACGTGGCTCCGGAGCGGCTGGACGGTGCGCCGGCCCAGCCGTCGACCGACGTCTACTCCCTCGGGGTACTGCTCTACGAGACGTTGACCGGCCACCCGCCGTATCCGGCGGACACCTGGGAGCAGCTCGACGCGGCACTCGCCGACGGCGAGCCGCCGTCGCTGGACGGCGTGCCGGGGCTGCCCCCGGTGGTGGTCCGCACCTGCCTCCGGTGCCTGGCCCGGGACCCTCGGGACCGTCCCACCGCGCACCAGGTCGCCGCGGCGCTGCGGGACCAGTTGCTGCCGGGCGACCCGCAGGCGGCCACCATGCTCTCCCCGACGGTGACCCTGCCCGCCCTGGCCGGTCCGGGTGCCCCCGACCTGCCCTCGGGCAACCCCGGGTCGCCGGCCCGGACCGGCGCTGTCGGGGTCGCGCCGGCCGGTGGAGTCGCGACCGCTGGTGGAGTCGCGACCGCTGGTGGAGTCGCGACGGCCGGCGGGACCGGGCCGACCGGCGCGCCGCACGCCGCCGCAGCGCCCGGGACCACAACGGCAGCCACCACCGCACCCGGCGCTGCGGCGGCGGGCGACGCACCACCGGGCCGCGCGGCGCCAGGCACCGGAGCAGCGGTCACCGGAACGGCAGGCACCGGAACGGCGGGCAGCGGTACGGCAGGCGCGGCGGCGGAGCCGCCGTCCCGACGGCGTCCGCTGCTGGTGGTGGGTGCGTTGGTCGTGATCACCACGGCGGCGGCCCTGCTCGCTCCGCACCTGATGCCGGGGACCGACGCCCCGCCGACCGCCCGGACCACCGAGGCCCCGGTGACCGACCCGTCCCCACCGCCCACCCAGCCCCCGGCCGACAGGTCGCCGCGCCCGGCCACCGCGACGGCGAGCAGCACGCCTCCGCCGCCCCGCCCGCAGCCGACCCCCGACGGCGGGCAGGGCGGCGGCGGGCTGACCGAGGCGGCGGAACGGCTACGCGGGCTGATCGACGACGGGGTCCGCACCGGCGAGATCCGTGAGGACGTCGGCGTGGACCTGCGCAACGTGCTCGCCAACCTGACCCGGGCCGCCGCCGACGGCCGGACCGACGTGCCCGAGCAGGTGGCCGCGCTGCGCGAGAAGGTCGGCCGACGGGTCGGCGAGGGCGGCATCAGCCCGGCGTACGGTCGCCAGCTCGAAGCCGCAGTCCGGGAGCTGGCCGCGACCAGCGTCTGACGGCCGTCGGCGGGCGGCGCGGCACCCGGGCGGAGCCGGTGCGGGCGGGGGCGGCGGTGGGGGCGCGGATGGCGTGGGGTGGCCCGCCGCCCGCCGACGGCACCTGGCGGTCACCGCACGCTGAGCGGAAGCGGCTCCCGGGCGACGGTGACCGCACCGAGCGCGAAGCTGCGGTAGACCGCCTCGTAGCCCAGCGCCATCCGCTCGGTGGAGAAGTGCTCGTCCACGTGCGCGACGCAGGCTGCCGGGTCGAGCCGGACCACCTCGCGCAGCGCCGCCGGCAACTCCTCGGGGCGGTCCCGGACCAGCCCGGTCACCCCGTCGAGCACCAGCTCCGGCACCGAACCTCGGCGCAGCGCCACCACCGGCGTACCGGTCGCCATGGCCTCCACCATCACCATCCCGAACGGCTCCTCCCACTGGATCGGCATGATCAGGCAGCGGGCGTCGACCAGTAGCCGCAGGATGGCCTCCCGGTCGGCGTTCATGACCACGTTGACGTCCTCGTCCAGCATCGGCTGGACCGCCTCGGCGAAGTAGCGACGCTCGGCGGGCTCGTTGCACTTGCCGGCCAGGGTCAGCGGCAGCCCGGCCGCCCGGCAGGCCCGGATCGCCAGGTCCGGGCCCTTGTCCGGGCTGAACCGGGCGAGCCAGAGCACCGGGCCGTGGCCGGGTTCCCGCTTGCGCGGCACGTCCCGGCTGTCCAGCGCGTTGTACACGGTCCCCACCCAGGGCAGGCCGGGGTTGGCCCGGCGCTGGGCGTGCGAGATCGCCACCAGGCCGACGCCGTGGTCGGTGTCGCTGAGCACGTCGCCGTACTCGCCGACCGGGTTGCCGTGCACCGTGGCCACGGTGGGCACCGCCCGCCGGCCGGCGACCAGCGGCCCGATCGTGGTGTGGTCGTGGATCACGTCGAAGTCGGCGGCGGAGATCACGTGCTTCACCCGGGCCAGGTGGGCCAGCTCGGGCAGCGACTCGCCGAGCCGGTCGTACTGCAACTCGCCGACCGTGGAAAAGAAGTCGCCGGCGGTCCCGTGCTGCCGTCCGGCACCGAACAGGGTCACCGCGTGACCGTGCCCGACCAGCCTGTCCACCAGCCCGTGCACCACCTGTTCCAGCCCCCCGTAGCCCGGCGGCGGCACCGACAGCCACGGCGGGACCAGCATCGCGATCCGCAGTGGCCGCTCGGGCGGCGGGCGTTCCGACGGACGGTGGGTCACGGCCACGAATCCTCCCCCGTTGGCCCCGCTTAACGGGATCGGTGGCGGTTTCCCCCTGCGGTGCCGGTCAAACGGTCAGCCGGTGACGACCAGCCGGTCGTCCACCGTGCGCACCCCGGGGGTGGACCAGGCGACCCGTTCCGCCTCGTCCCGGTCCCACCAGGAGCGCACCTTCCCGCCGAGCACCACGGTGTCCCCGGCCACCTCGACGGTGATCTCCTCGGTGCCGGTCCGGCGGCGCAGCGCCCGGCGCAGGTCGTCGGCGGTCCGGGTGCCGCTCGGCACGGCCGGTGGCGCCACCTCGACCAGGTTGGTGACCCCGCGTACGCCCCGCAGCCGGCGCAGTTCCTGCTCGGCGGTACGCCGCTGGTAGCCGTACTCGACCTCGCCGCGCAGCATCAGCCAACCGTCGGCCACGGTGACGTCCAGCCGTTCGGCGGGCACGAAACTGTCCCACTCCAGCGCCCGTACGGCGGCGACGCCCAACTCCGCGTCGTCCCGCCCGTCCAGGCCGGGCAGGCGCACCTCCAGGTCGTCGGCGACGGCCCGGACCCCGCGTACCCGATGGGCGCAGCGCTGCGCGGCCCACCTACGGGCGTAGCTGTCCACCCGGCCGGTCAGCGTGACCACGCCGGCGGCGACGGCCACGCCGATCTCGTTCGGCTGCGCCTGGGGGTCCCAGCCCAGCTCGTCGAGGACGTCGCGCTGGATCTCCGGGTCGGTACGCACCGCTGCCGTCGTCATCGCGTCCCCTCCCGTGCGGTCGGCTCCTGGCGACGATGCCGGCGACCGGGGTGACCCGCCCTCACCCGATCCGGGTGAGAACGCCGGGACGAAAGCGGGCGGGGGGGGGGGGGGGCCCCCCCCCCGGGGGGCCCCCCCCCCCCCCCCCCCGGGGGCGGGGGGGTTTGTTTTTTTATGAAAGGGGGAGGGGCGCGTTTGGGGGGCCCGGGGGCCGCCGAGCGGGTGGGCGGCGGGGGGGGGGGGGGCGCGGGCGGGGGGGGGGGGGGGGGGGGGGGGGGGTGGGGGGTGGATCAGGCCAGGTCCAGCGAGCGGGCGGCGGCGAGGGCGTCGTTGGCGATGGTGAGCGGGGCGGGG
>NZ_JBIVRQ010000010.1:0-251730 GCF_044755745.1 Micromonospora sp. NPDC092111 | reverse complement strand
ACGCTCGTCATCAGTCAGTTCCACCACACCACGCGGACGACCAGCCACCGCGACAGTCTACTATCTGCCGACGAATTAACGACTCAGGACACTAGTTCTTCACCCGCAGTTCGGGGTGGGCGTCCAGGTACTTCTCGGCGTCGCCGGCCTTCAGCGCGGGCAGGAAGCCCCGGCCGGTCGGGGTGAGCTGCTCACCCCGGTAGCCGCTGCCCTTGCCGACCCCGTCGCCGGGCAGGCCGACCAGGGTGATCCGGTCGGCGCTCAGCCCGCCGAGGGCGTACGCCAGGTCGACGATGTGGGGGCCGCCCGCGTACACCAGGGTGTCGCCGAGCGCCGCGACCACCTGGTCCACCCGGTCCGGCTGCCGGGCCAGGTCCTCGCTGAGGATCTTGGCGGCCAGCGCCCGGAGCAACTGCTGCTGGTGGCGCTGCCGGGCGTAGTCGCCGCCGGTGATGTAGCGCTGCCGGGCGTAGTCCAGCGCCTGCCAGCCGTTCAGGTGCCGTTCGCCCTTCTCGTAGACCATCTGCGGGCCGACGTAGCCGCCGGACGGGGCCGGGTCCCGGTACTTGCCGTCGGGCTTGCGGTGGATGGAGACGACCCGCTGGTCGACGTAGAGGTCCACCCCGCCGAGGGTGTCGACGAGCCGGTCGAAGCCGTTGAAGGTGATCACCGCCCCGGCGTCGAACCGCAGCCCGGTGTAGCCGGCGACCGTGCTGCGCAGCAGCTCGTACCCCTGGGCGGCGCTCGGCTCCTTCGGCTTGCCCGGCACCCGGCTGCCGTAGCTCATCGCGTGGGTGAGCTTGGTCCGGCCGCCCTGGTACCCCGCCTTCGGGAACGCCGGGATGTCGACCAGCAGGTCCCGGGGGAGAGAGAAGAGGTACGCCCGGTCCAGCCCGGCCGGCACGTGCAGCACCAGCACCGAGTCGCCGTGCGGCTCCCAGCCGGGGACGCTCACCCGGGTGTCGACGCCGACCAGGAGCAGGTTGAGCGGGCCGGTGATGCCAGCCCCCGGCGGCGCGGTCGGGCTCGGGGCGGGGCTCGGCGTGGGGCTCGGCGTCGGGGTGCCGGTGGCGGCCACCGCACCGGTCCGCCGCTGCGCCGTGTCGTCGCGGACCAGCCGGGTCACCACCACGGCGGCTGCGGCCACCAGGACGAGCACGGCGAGGGCGGCCAGCCCCAGCACCCATCGTGGGCGTCCCGCGCCGGTTCCCTGCGTCATTCCCGCCACCCCCGTCTGCACAACGCGCCGAGCGGGGCCCCGGGTTGCGGCCGTCCGTCCCGACGTGGAGCATGATCGCGCGAAATCCGGCACTGGCGCGATGGCTACCCGCCGGTAATGATGCGTTCATGCGGTACGACGTGCTCGTCATCGGGTCCGGCTTCGGTGGCAGCGTCAGCGCGCTCCGGCTCGCCGAGAAGGGCTTCGCCGTCGGCGTACTGGAGGCGGGCCGACGGTTCGCCGACGACGAGTTCCCGCAGACCTCCTGGCGGCTGCGGCGGTTCCTCTGGGCGCCCCGACTCGGCTGCTACGGCCTGCAACGGATCGATCTGCTCCGCCCGGCCGACCGGAAGGCCGGCGGCGGGGTGCTGGTGCTCTCCGGGGCCGGGGTGGGTGGCGGCTCCCTGGTCTACGCCAACACCCTCTACGAGCCGCTGGACGCCTTCTACGCCGACCCGCAGTGGCGGGACGTCACCGACTGGCGGGCCGAGCTGGCCCCCCACTACGACCAGGCCAAGCGGATGCTCGGCGTCACGACGTACCCGGTGCGCACCGGGGCGGACCGGGCGATGCGGGCAGTCGCCGACCGGATGGGGGTGGGGCACACCTTCCACCCGACCCCGGTCGGCGTGCACATCGGCCGCCCCGGCCAGCAGGTGCCGGATCCGTACTTCGGCGGGGCCGGGCCGGCGCGCACCGGCTGCACGCACTGCGGGTCGTGCATGACCGGCTGCCGGCACGGCGCCAAGAACACCCTGGTCAAGAACTACCTGTGGCTGGCCGAACGGCTCGGCGCGCGGGTCCACCCGCTGACCACGGTCACCGCCGTCCGGCCGGCCGCCGGTGGCGGCTACGAGGTGCACACCGTCCGTACCGGGGCCTGGCTGCGTCGGCACCGCCAGGTGTTCCACGCCGGGCAGGTGGTCTTCGCGGCCGGGGCGCTCGGCACCCAGCGGCTGCTGCACGGGATGCGGGCCACCGGGGCGCTGCCCCACCTGTCGCCCCGGGTCGGCGAGTTGACCCGGACCAACTCGGAGGCGATCCTCGGCGCGTCGGTCGGCCCCCGGCAGGCCCGGGAACGCGGCCTGGACTTCACCGAGGGGGTGGCGATCACCAGTTCGTTCCATCCCGACCCGCAGACCCACATCGAGCCGGTCCGCTACGGGCGGGGCTCCAACGCGATGGGGCTGCTCCAGTCGCTGCTGGTGGACGGCGGCCCGCACCGGGTGCGGCGCTGGCTGGGCGCCATCGTCCGGCAGCCCGGGCTGGCCGTCCGGATGCTCTCGGTCCGCCGCTGGTCCGAGCGGACGGTGATCGCGCTGGTCATGCAATCGGCGGACAACTCGCTGACCACCCGCTGGCGGCGCGGTCCGCTGGGCCGCCGGCTGGTCTCCGGCCCGGGGCACGGCGCGGCCAACCCGACCTGGATCCCGGCCGGCAACGAGGCGGCCCGGCTGCTCGCCGAGGAGATCGACGGCACCCCGGGCGGCGCGCTGACCGAGCCGTTCGACATCCCGATGACCGCGCACCTCCTCGGCGGGGCGGTGATCGGCGCCACCCCGGCCGACGGGGTGGTCGACCCGTGGCACCGGGTCTACGGCCACCCGGGGCTGCACGTGGTGGACGGCGCGGCGGTCTCCGCCAACCTCGGCGTCAACCCGTCGCTGACGATCGCCGCGCAGGCGGAGCGGGCGATGTCGTTCTGGCCGAACCGGGGCGAGGAGGATCCCCGGCCGCCGCTCGGCAGCCCGTACGTCCGGCTGGCCCGGGTCGCACCGCGCCACCCGGCGGTGCCGGCGGAGGCCCCCGGCGCGCTGCGCGGGTAGCCCCCCGGCCCGGCGGCGTTCGGGGCGCGGCGCGCGGACAGCCCGGCCCGCGCCCGGGGCGGATGTGACTGTGGGTAGGCTTTCTGCACATGAGCACGCCTCGCCCCGTCCTCGTGGTGGACTTCGGAGCCCAGTACGCCCAGCTCATCGCGCGCCGGGTGCGCGAGGCGAAGGTCTACTCGGAGATCGTCCCGCACTCCATGCCGGTCGCCGAGATGCTGGCGAAGGATCCGGCCGCGATCATCCTGTCCGGTGGTCCGTCCAGCGTCTACGCCCCCGACGCCCCGCAGATCGACGCCGGGATGTTCGACGCGGGGGTGCCGGTCTTCGGCATCTGCTACGGCTTCCAGGCGATGGCCCAGGCGCTCGGCGGCACGGTCGCGCGGACCGGCAGCCGCGAGTACGGCGGCACCCCGCTGCGCCCCCGCCTCCTCGACCCGGGTGTGCTCCTCCGCGACCTGCCGGCGGACCTGCCGGTGTGGATGAGCCACGGTGACTGCGTGACCGAGGCCCCGGCGGGCTTCACCGTCACCGCCGAGTCGGCCGGCGCACCGGTCGCCGCCTTCGAGGACCTGGCCGGCCGCCGGGCCGGCGTGCAGTTCCACCCCGAGGTGGGGCACACCGCGCACGGCCAGCAGATGCTCCAGCGCTTCCTGTACGACATCGCCGGCATCGCGCCCACCTGGACGCCGGAGAACATCATCGACGAGCAGGTGGCCCGGATCCGGGCGCAGGTGGGTGCCAAGGAGGTCATCTGCGGCCTGTCCGGCGGGGTCGACTCGGCGGTCGCCGCCGCGCTGGTGCACAAGGCCGTCGGCGACCAGCTCACCTGCGTCTTCGTCGACCACGGCCTGCTGCGCGCGGGCGAGGCCGAGCAGGTGGAGAAGGACTACGTCGCGGCCACCGGCATCACGCTCAAGGTGGTCGACGCGCAGGAGCGGTTCCTCGGCGCGCTGGCCGGGGTGACCGACCCGGAGCAGAAGCGGAAGATCATCGGTCGGGAGTTCATCCGGGTCTTCGAGGCCGCCGCCCGGGAGGTCGCCGCGCACGGCGACGTCGAGTTCCTGGTGCAGGGCACCCTCTACCCCGACGTGGTGGAGTCCGGTGGCGGCACCGGCACCGCCAACATCAAGAGCCACCACAACGTCGGCGGGCTGCCCGAGGATCTGAAGTTCGCCCTGGTCGAGCCGCTCCGTACGCTCTTCAAGGACGAGGTCCGGGCGTTGGGCCTGGAGCTGGGTCTGCCCGAGGCGATGATCTGGCGGCACCCGTTCCCCGGCCCCGGCCTGGCCATCCGGATCATCGGCGCGGTCGACCGGGAGCGGCTGGACCTGCTCCGCAAGGCCGACCTGATCGCCCGGGAGGAGTTGACCGCCGCCGGCCTGGACCGGGGGGTCTGGCAGTTCCCGGTGGTGCTGCTGGCCGACGTGCGCAGCGTCGGGGTGCAGGGTGACGGGCGCAGCTACGGGCATCCCGTGGTGCTGCGCCCGGTCTCCAGCGAGGACGCGATGACCGCCGACTGGTCCCGGCTGCCCTACGAGGTGGTGGCCCGGATCTCCACCCGGATCACCAACGAGGTCGCCGAGGTCAACCGGGTGGTCCTGGACGTGACGAGCAAGCCGCCGGGCACCATCGAGTGGGAGTGAGCCGGCCTCACCCGGCGGTCGGGTCCGTCGGGTGCGGCCAGGCGGGTGCGTCGGCCGGCTCCTCCGGCATCAGGAACCACATGATCGGGTACGCCAGCCCGGCGATGCCGCCGGTGACCAGGGTCGCCACCGCGAAGATCACCCGCACCAGGGTCGGGTCGACGGCGAAGTAGCGGCCGAGGCCACTGGCGACGCCGGCCACCATCCGGTCGGTGGTCGGTCGGCGGAGCTGCTTGTACGGGGCCTGGGGTGGGGTCGTCGAGGTCATGTCCCCACGGTCCGCGCCGGGCCGTGCGGTGACCTCGGTGACCGCCCGGATCCCTACCCTGATCGATCCCTGAGGGGCCAGCGGAGAGTCAGGAATCCGACTCTTTTCCGCGCCGGTAACCCGGGCCGGGGAGAATTTGGCTCCGTGACCACCTTGCTGGAGCCGCTCCGCAGGATCGCGGCATATGCAGTCTGTGCTGATTCCCTCGGCCGAGTGTTGTTGGTCCGCGCATCGGAGCGCTCCGGCACCGCGGGCGTGTGGTCCCTGCCCGGTGGGGCGGTCGACCACGGCGAGGACCCCAACCACACCGTCGTCCGGGAGACCGCCGCCGAGACCGGCCTCTCGGTCGCGGTGTCCGGCCTGGCGGACGTCCTGGCCGACATGCGCGCCCTGCCCGAGCGGCGCATCACCATCCACACCGACCGCCTGATCTACCGGGTCTCGGTGCGCGGCGGCACCCTCAGCGACCGGGTCGACCGCCCCACCGACCTGGCCCGCTGGTACACCCTCGACGAGGCCCGGGCGCTGCCGCTGCGGGCGTTCACCGCCCGCGCCCTGGGGTTGCCGGCCTCCTCGGCCGACGTGGTGCCGGACGAGGCGCCCGAGTTCCCCTCCTTCTACGCGGTGCCCGGCCCGGACGGGCTGCACCGGGCGCAGCGGTTCGCCGCGTACGCGGTGGCCACCGACCCGGAGGGGCGGGTGCTGCTCACCCGGGTCTCCGACGGCTACCCGGGCGCGGGCTGCTGGCACCTGCCCGGCGGCGGCACCGACTACGGCGAGCAGCCGGGCGCGGCGCTGATCCGGGAGTTGGTCGAGGAGACCGGCCAGGCCGGTCGTCTGGTCGAGCTGCTCGGGGTGGCCAGCCACCGGGACGCCGCCTCGCTCGGCCCGGAGGGCTACCCGATCGACTGGCACGGCGTCCGCGCCTTCTACCGGGTGATGGTCGACCAGCCCGCCCCACCGACGGTCGCCGACGTGGGCGGCTCCACCTGCGAGGCCCGCTGGTTCGGCCGGGAGGAGTTGGGCGCGCTCCCCACCGACCACCTCACCGAGGTCACCGCCGAGGCCGTCCAGGCCGCCCGGCTCACCTGACCCTGACCCGGGTCGCCCCGGTCGACCACGGAGGTCGACGGTCCGGCGGCCCGCCGGACGTCCGGCTAACCTCATGATCGAGGTGGCCGGGGCGCCAGGGCGGGGGAGTACGACGTGCGGGAACGGCGACGGATCGCGGCGTACGGGGTGTGTGCGGGGGGTGCTGGCAGGGTGCTGCTGGCGCGCGGGGCGGCGTCCTGCCCGTACCCGGGGGTCTGGCAACTGCCGGGCGGGGGCCTGGCGCACGCCGAGGATCCCGTCGACGCCGTGGTCCGCGAGTTCGCCGAGGAGACCGGGCTGGCCGTCGCGGTCGCTGGGGTGCGCGCCGCCGTCGCCGACGTGGCCGGCTTCCGCGCCGGGGACGCCGAGGTGTCGGTGCACACCGACCGGCTGGTGTTCGACGTCACGGCCCGGGGCGGCCGGCTCCGCCCGGAGGTGGACGGGGGCACCGACGAGGTGGCCTGGCTCACCCCGCAGGAGGCGGCGCGGCTGCCGCTGATGCCGTTCACCGCCGAGTTGCTCGGCCTACCCGTCGCGCCGCTGCCCGCCGGCCTGCCCCGGGAACTGCCCGCCGAGCCGGCGCCCCCGGCCGACCGGCGACAGCGGTTCGCCGCGTACGGGCTGGTCACCGACCCGGACGACCGGGTGCTGCTGACGATGATCGCGCCGGGCTACCCGGGTGCCGACCAGTGGCACCTGCCCGGTGGTGGCACCGACCACGGCGAGCAGCCGGCCACCGGGCTGCTGCGCGAGCTGGTCGAGGAGTCGGGTCAGCTCGGCCGGGTGATCGAGCTGCTGCGGGTGCACGACCTGCACAATCCAGCCGCGCTCGGCCCGGAGGGGCACCCGCTGGACTGGCACGGGGTGCGGGTGATCTACCGGGTCCGGGTGGACCGGCCCGGCGAGCCGGTGGTGACCGAGCAGGCCGGCGGTTCGACGGCGCGCGCCGCCTGGTTCACCCCGGCGCAGCTCGCCGGCCTGCCGATGACGGACGTCGCTGCCCTGGTAACCGGGCGTACGGTCGGATAGCGCACGCTCGACGGGCCGGATCGGGTGGGCTCCGGTAGAGTCGGGCGTGAGGTTGGCGGAGGAAACGGGCGATGAGGCCCCAGATGGGAACAAGAAAGTGGTTAGCGCGGTTTAAGGGAGATATAGCCGCCGGCAGCTATCGCCAACCACCACTCCCCTGTGCAATGGTGTACTCCGCTTCAACGGCTGCCGGGCCAAGAGCGGTCCGGCACGAGACAGCCGGACACCCGCCCGAGTAAGGGCGGTCAGCCGATCCGGTGATGGAGGAAACGTGCCGAGAGCCCTATGGCGCCGGCGTCGTACGACTGACAGTCCGCGCCCCGCAGGGCGTCGCTGGGCGGGCCCGTTGCGCCGCAGCAGCACGTTCGCCCGCCAGGTGCTGCTGGTCCGGGTGGGTCGCCGCGACGGCGACCAGCTCCCCGGTACCGATCTGGTCCTTCCCGAACGTCGTGTCGACCGGCAGCGTCGCCGGTACGGCTTCGACCGGGGCCAGGTCACCCGCGACCGCGCCGAGATCGCGGCGGTCATGCCGGTCAGCCCGGCGCTGGCCCCCGCCGCCCCGGTCGACGAGTCGCCCGCGATGGCGATCCCGCTGCTCCCCGGCGCCCGCACCCCCGCCCGCCGGATGAAGTTCGCGCTGGTCAACGCCTGCACCCTGGCCAGCCTGGTGCTCGGCATCAACGCCATCTTCGTGGCCATGGCCGGCCAGACCCGGATCGCGGCGCTCCTGCTGATCGCCTGCGTCGTCTTCGACGGCCTGGACGGTGCCCTGGCCCGCAAGCTCGGCGTGGCCAGCCCGTTCGGCGCCCAGATGGACTCGCTCGCCGACATGTGCTCCTTCGGCCTCGCCGCCCCGGTGGTGGTCTACGCCTCGCTCGCCGGGTCGGCGCCCACCGCCGCCGCGGCCGTCGCGGCGGCCCTCGTCGCGGGCTGCGCCGCGATCCGGCTCGCCCGGTTCAACGTCTCACCGAAGGACGGCCGATTCTTCTGCGGCGTCCCCACCACGATGGCGGCGGCGGTGCTCGCCCTGACGGTCGCCATCGGGCTGCCGCTGCCGGCCACCGTGCAGATCGCCGGGGTGGCGCTGCTCGCCTTCGCGATGGTCTCCAGCTTCCCCTACGCCAAGCTCGCCCGGCTGGTGAAGCTGCCGCCGTGGCTCTGGCTGGCCCCGGTCGTCGGCGCGCTGGTCGACATCCGGCTCACCTTCGCCCTCGTGGTGATGGGCTACCTGGTCAGCGGGCCGCTGCTCTGGCTGCACCAGCGCCGTACCGCCTGATCCACCCGCACGGGAAAGGGGCGTCGCACGTGCGACGCCCCTTTCCCGTGTCCACTCAGCGCCAGCGGGCGATGACCGAGGAACCCCCGACCACCCGGTCGCCCGGGCCGACCAGCGGCTCGGCGGAATCGGCCGGCAGGTAGACGTCGGTCCGCGAGCCGAACCGGATCAGGCCGAACCGCTCGCCCCGGGCCAGCAGGGCCCCCACCGGCGCCCGCTGCACGATCCGCCGGGCGATCAGCCCGGTCCGCTGCGCCACCACCACCGTGCCGCGCGTCGTGTCCAGCACCGTGTACGCGGCGACGTTGTGCTCGGCGTCCGGCTTCATCGCGTTGACGAAGCCACCGTCGGCGACGAAGTAGTCCACCACCTTGCCGGCCACCGGCGAGCGGTTGACGTGCACGTCCAGCACCGACAGGAAGACCGCGATCCGCAGCCACTCGCCGTCGCCAAACCGCTCGTCGTGCAGCCGCTGCACCGACAGCACCTGGCCGTCCGCGGCGGCGACCACCGCCGACGGGTCCTCCGGCACGTCCCGCTCCGGGTCCCGGAAGAAGGCGGCCACCGGGGCGGCGGCGAGCGCCGGGACCAGCCACAGCTTCGACTTGGGCCGGGCGGCCCGGGCCAGCGCGGCCAGGCCGAGAGCGATACCGGCCGCCGCGACCCCGTTGGAGTCGATGTGCATACCCCGGGTCAGCGGCACGCTCGACGGCCGGTACGCCGGCGCGAGCCGGTCGGCCGACGCGGGGGCGGCCGGGGTGAACCGCAGGTGGTGCACCCGGACCGGCGGTGAGTTGCGCAGCACCAGGTCGGTGCGGACGCCGTGCAGCACGCCCCGCCGGTCCAGTTCGGCGGCGGCGCCGTCGGTGCGGAACACCGGCGCGGCGACGCTGAGCACCGCGCCGTCGGTGAGGTACTTGGCGAGGCCGTCGACCGCGTCGCGGGTCTCCTCGGCGGTGCCGGTGAACGGCTCGGCCACGATGACCACCTCGGCGGGGTCCGCCTCGGCGAGGGAGTCGGCCACGCGTACCCGGTCGGCGACCCAGCGGCCCTGGGCCGACACGTGCTCACGCAGCGCGGTGGCAGCGGTGGCCGGTGCCGGCACGACCGTCAGCGTGTCGCCGGGGAGCAGCGCGTCGATCGCCGCGGCCAGGACCGCCGAGTCGGGGGCCGCGCCGACCAGCAGGGCGGCCTTCGGGTCGTTGCGCCGGGCGAGCTCGGCGGCGAGGGTACGGGCGGCACGCTCGCCGATGCGGACCGGACCGGACGGGCGCACGGCGGGGGACTGGGTCATGTCGGGCGGGCTCCTGACGGGGTAGAGACGGATGTCGCGGCGGATCGCCACCCGTGACCTGGTCGGGGCGCACCCGGACCGGTGCCGTGCGACCTGGCGCGCGGCCACGGGCGGGGCCCGGCGACGTGGGCCGGCCGGCGGAGGCGGGATCTCCACGGCCAGCATACGAGCCTCCGGACGCCGCCCGCACCGGTGCGGTCAGCCGGCCGACCGCTGTTCCCCGGCCGGCTGACCGGGTGCCGGACCACTCGCCGGTCGCCGGTCGTCGGCCCCCTCGTCCGACGACCGACCGGGCGCGTCGGCGGCCCGGTCCTCGACCGCCCCCACCGGCCGGTCCCCGACCGCCTCCGTCGGCCACTCGTCCGCCCCGGTCGCCGACCGGTACGGATCGTCCGGGGTACGAGTTGCGGCGTCGTCCGATCCCCACACCGGTGCGGTACTGGTCTCCGAGCCGGCCAGGTGCAGTTCCGCGGTGTCCCGCCAGCCGGTCCGATCGTCCGCCCGGCCGAACGGGCCGGGCTCCGCCCCGAATCGGTCGGGTTCCGCCGTCCCGAACCGGTCGGTGGGCTTCACGCCGGTGGACCACACGGCGTCGCCGTCGGCCGGCCCGGCGGAGACCGGTGCGGCGGAGGTCGGCGCGGCGGAGACCGGTGCGGCGGAGGTAGGTGCGGCGGCCGGGGACGTCGCCGCGTCGGTGCGGGCCGCCGCGTCCCGGTCGGCGGTGCGGGCCGAGCGGAGCGCGCCCACCAGGCCCAGCAGCCCGATCAGCACCAGCGCGCCGGCCAGGAACCAGCCCACCGGCGGCAGGGACAGCCCGAGGATCTGGGCCAGCAGCCACCAGACGGAGAGCCCGAGGAAGAGCAGCCCGAAGGCGAACGAGACGAGGTCGGTGCGGTGGGCCTTCACCGGGTCACCTCCAGGTTGCCGGCGTTGACGTGGATGGTGAGTCGCAGTTTTCCGCCGCCGGCACCATCCGGGCCGAGGTCGGTGATTTTCCGGGCCCGTCCCTCCAGTCCGGCGGTACGGGTGCCGAAGACGGTGGACTCCCCGGCCTTGACGTCGGTCACCGCGGTGACGTCCACGTTCGGCGGTACCACGACGGTGGCCGCGCCGAAGTTCACCACGACGGTGACGTCGGTGTCGTGGCCGGCGAAGTCCACCGCGCGCAGGTCGAGGGTCGCATCACCGAAGCTGTTCTCGTACCGGTCGGCGAGTTCCCGGGCGCTGGTGGGCGCCCAGGTGACGGCGCCGTCCACGCCGCGGATCCGGTCGTACGACTCGGTCACCGTGGCCACGCCGAGGGCGGCGGCGGCGACCAGACCGAGGGCGATCAGCCAGCGGGCCCGGCCGAACCAGGTGCCGACCAGCAGCCCGAGCCCGATGGTGGCGACCACCGCCGCGAAGTAGCCGGCCGCGCCGATCGGGAAGGCGCCCAGCAGGTCCAGGATGGCGACCACGCCCAGCGCCAGGAAGATCAGCGAGAAGGTCACCGCGCCCAGTGCCGACCGCTCCTTCGGCTTCTTCGGCGGTTTGACCCGGGGGGCGGGCGGTACCGGTGGCGGTGGGTACGAACCGGCGTACGGCCCGTGCGGCGCGAACGGCGGCCGGTAGCCACCGCCGGGCGGCAGCGGCGCGGGCGCGGCGGACGCGCCGGTCACCGGAGCCACGGTCGGTCCGGCCGGCGGCTCGCCGGTGGCCGTCGCCAACCGGGTCGGCGGGCCGGCGGGCGACCAGGCCGGTAGCTGGGCGGTGGGCCCGGCCGGAGGCCAGGCCGGCAGGTGCGCGGTGGGCCCGGCCGGGACCGGCGCGGCGGGGGCGGGCGGGGTGAACAGACCACGGGCCGGGTAGCCGACCGGGGGGACCGGTCCGGGCGGGGCGGCCGGCGCGGGCAGTGGGCCGGCCGGGACGCCGGCGCGGCTGTCCCGGTTGAGCAGCAGCGCGCCGCCGATGAGGATCGCGGCGCCCAGCAGCACCGCCCGGAAGGCGTCGGTGACGATGTAGCCGAAGCTGACCGCGACCAGGATGGTCAGTACGATCACGGTGATCGGCGACATGCTCGACCGGCCCCGTCCGAGCATCGACTCCAGCGGGGAGGCGCTGTCGCCCTCGCCGGGAATGATCAGCCAGGCGGCCACGTAGACCAGGATGCCGACCCCGCCGAAGAACCCGAGCACGGCGAGCAGCACCCGCCACAGCACCGGGTCGGTGTTGGTGGCCCGGCCGATCGCCGCGCAGACGCCGGCCAGGTACCGGCCCTCCCGGGGGCGGACCAGGCCGTACCGGGAGGTGAAGCTGGCCCCTCCGGACGGCGGCGGGGGGTACCCGCCGGGTGGTGGCGCGTCGCCGCCCCCCGTGGGCGACGTGGGCGCCGACGGTCCGGCGGTGGTGGATGTGGGCGGTGGCGTCCCGGCCGGTCCGGCCCCGGGGGGGTACGGCGGCGGGGCAGCGTCCTCGGTCATGCCTCGATCCTGCTGGGTCGCTGGTCCGAGCGTCCTCAGGACCCGACCCTGACCCCACCCTGAGATCCCGGCGGCCGGATGTCGGGGGCGTCCCCGTGGTCGGCGCCGCCCTCCGCGTGTGACGATCGGACCGGCACCGCACCGCACGGCCCTACCCGTGCCACCCACCGTGACCAGGGAGCCTCTGATCAGCACCGTGACCCAGCCGCCCCGCCTCTACCGGGCGCCCGAGCATCGGCTGGCCGCCGGCGTGGCGGCCGGCATCGCCGACCACCTCGGCATCTCGGTGCTGCGGGTACGCGTCGCGTTCATGGTGCTGCTCGGGCTGAGCGGCCTGGGGCTGCTGCTCTACGCGGCGTTCTGGGCGGTGGTCCCGCTGCGGCCGGGCGACACCGCCGTTCCGCCCCGCCGCGACCTCGGGCAGTTGCTGCCGTTCGTGGCGATCGGGCTCGGCGTGCTGCTGGTGCAGGTGATGGTCTTCGACTCGGTGGGCGCGGCGGGCACCGCCGGCTGGCTGGTGGCGATCATCGCGGTCGGCGCCGGGGTGATCTGGCACCAGTCCGCGCCCGAACGCCGCCGGCAGTGGGGCGAGTCGATGCCGGTGCCCTGGCTGGGCGCGGTGGTCGAGGAGAGCGACCGGCGGGCCTTCGTGCTCCGCTTCGCCGGTGGCGCGGTGCTGGTCGCGGTCGGCATCATCGGCGTGGCGGCGGTCTACTCCCCGGTGCAGAACCTCGACGCCGTGGTCAACGGCGTGATCTTCGCGCTGGTCGGGCTGGCCGGCGTCGGTGTGGTGGCCGCCCCGGTGCTGTGGCGGACCTGGAACCAGCTCCGTTCGGAGCGGGAGGGGCGGATCCGCGAGCAGGAGCGCGCCGAACTGGCCGCCATGGTGCACGACCAGGTGCTGCACACCCTCGCCCTGATCCAGCGCAACGCCAGCGACGTCAAGACCGTGCAGCGGCTCGCCCGGGGCCAGGAGCGGTCGCTGCGCAACTGGCTGTACAAGCCCACCGCCTCGCCGACCGAGCGGTTCGCCGCGGCGCTGGAACAGGCCGCCGCCGAGGTGGAGGACACCTTCGCGATCACCGTCGAGGCGGTGGTGGTCGGCGACCGGGAGACCGACGAGCGGGTCGGCGCGCTGGTGGCGGCGGCCCGGGAGGCGCTGGTCAACGCGGCCCGGCACGCCGGGGTACGGACCGTCTCGCTCTACGCGGAGGTCGAGCCGGAGCAGGTGAGCGTCTTCGTCCGGGACCGGGGGAAGGGCTTCGACCCGGCTACCGTGGAGGATCACCGGCACGGCGTCCGAGGGTCGATCATCGGACGGATGAAGCGGCACGGTGGCCGGGCGGAGATCCGTTCCGAGCCCGGGGAGGGGACCGAGGTCCGGTTGATCCTGCCGATCACCGGCACCGGCTCCACGGCGGAAAGGGACAGATGACATGGCGGAACAGTCGATGGAACCGGTGCAGGGGGCGGGCGCCCGGGAGGAGCGGCTGCGGGTCTTCCTCGTCGACGACCACGCCATGTTCCGGGCCGGCGTACGGGCCGAGCTGGGCACGCACGTCGAGGTGGTCGGGGAGGCGAGCACGGTGGCCGAGGCGGTCTCCCGGATCGCCGTGTCCCGGCCCGACGTGGTGCTGCTCGACGTGCACATGCCCGACGGCGGCGGCCGGGCGGTGCTGGACGCGATGCGGCGCAGCCACCCGCAGGTGAAGTTCCTGGCGTTGAGCGTGTCGGACGCCGCGGAGGACGTGATCGGGCTGATCCGGGCCGGTGCCCGGGGTTACGTCACCAAGACCATCTCGCCGGACGAGCTGACCGACGCGATCCGCCGGGTGGCCGACGGTGACGCCGTGTTCAGCCCGAGGCTGGCCGGTTTCGTGTTGGACGCCTTCGCGGCCCGCCCGGACGCCCCGGTCGCCGACCCGGAGCTGGACCAGCTCACCAACCGGGAGCGTGAGGTGCTGCGCCTGCTCGCCCGGGGGTACGCGTACAAGGAGATCGCCAAGGAGCTGTTCATCTCGATCAAGACGGTCGAGACGCACGTGTCGAACGTGCTCCGCAAGCTCCAGATGTCCAACCGGTACGAGCTGTCCCGCTGGGCGGCGGACCGACGGCTCGTCTGACACCACCCAATCCGGGAACATGACCCGATCCACCCCAGGGGATGACAAGAGATCAATTCATGTCGCATAATGCCCCGTCGCGTTCGCGCGTGCGGGTGGTGCCACGACCCCGCGCGACGGCGATGTACGTCGGCCCGCCGGGAGCGGGTCCACCCCTGGGGAGAGGTGCACGGAACTGATGTTCGGAAAACAAGGACGACGCTGGGCGGGACTCGCCGCGGCGGTCGTCACCGGCGGCGCGCTGGTGCTCGCCGCAGCCGGCCCGGTGGCCGCCGCGACGCCCACGAAGGGCGTGGCGCGGGCGGTGCCGGGCACCGGCGTCACGCTCAAGCTGGACGGCCGCAAGCAGGCCACCTCGGCGCTCGCCCTGGAGTTGGCGGCCGGCACCGTGCCGGTCTTCTGCATCGACTTCCACACTCCGGTGGCCCGCGACGGCGAGTACGCCGAGGGCACCTGGGACGAGTCGAAGGTGAAGAACCTCGGCAAGGTGCAGTGGGTGCTCACCCACGGCTACCCCAACGCCGACCGGGCGAAGCTGCTCGCCGCGGCCGGGGCGACCCTGCCCGGCGGGCTGGCCGACACCCGCCGCGACACCCTGCTCTACTTCGGCACCCAGACCGCCGTCTGGCACTTCAGCGACGGCATCGTCCTCGGGAACTGGGAGCGCGGCCTGACCGACGCCGCCGAATACCAGGTGATCCGCAAGGTCCACGACTACCTGATCCGGAACGCGACCGACCAGCCGGAGCCGAAGGCCGAGCTGACCCTCGACCCGGCCAACGCCAGCGCGACCACCGGCGGCCGGGCCGGGCCGTTCACGGTGCACGGGCCGGCGGGGGAGATCGCGTTGAAGGTCAGCGGCGGGAAGGCCGTCGACGCCGATGGCCGGCCGGTCGGTACGACCACCAACGGCGGGCGGTTCTGGCTGACCGCGGCCGAGGCCGGCCCGGTCACCGTGACCGTTTCCGCCCAGGACTCGGTCTCCTTCGGCCGGGTCTTCCTCTTCGCCGGCGGCCGGGACGCCAAGCAGAAGCTGATCCTCGGCGGCAGCGCCGGCACCTCGGTCACCGCCGCCGCCACGGCCAGCTTCGCCGCCGCCCCGAACTCGCCGTCGCCGTCGGCTTCGCCGTCCGCGTCGCCGTCGCCGTCGGCGGAGACCCCGACGCCGTCCGCCCCGGCGGAGTCCCCGTCGACGCCGGCCAGCCCGGCGCCGTCGACCTCGCCGGCCGGCGACGGCGGGAGTCTGCCGCTGACCGGCTCGCCGACCGGCCTGGCCGTGCTGGCCGGGTTGGCGCTGCTCGCCTTCGGCGCGGTCGCCGTGCTGCTGGTCCGCCGCCGCCGGGTGCGCTTCACCGCCTGACGGACGGATGTTCCGGCCCCGGCATCCCGCGTGGTGCCGGGGCCGTTCCGTCCGCCGGGTCACTCGGTACGCAGCACGGTGAATGCCTCGGCCAGCCGGCCCGGTGGCAGGCCGGCGTTGTCGGCGACCGTGGTCAGCCGGTCCCGGACCCAGCTCTCGACGTCCAGGTGGCCGGTCTGCGAGCGGTGCGCCCGCATCGCCGCGACCTTGCGGGCGACGTGCCGGGTGACGTCGACGACGTGGTCCGGGGCCGGGCCGCCGGCGTACCAGACCTCCCGTACCACCCAGGGCTCCAGGCCCTCGGCGAGCAGTTCGGGGTGGGCGAACGGGTTGCGGGCGTCCGGGTAGACGGCGCAGGTGGTGGCCTCGCCGACGGCGAGGTGGTCGGGGTGGCTGGGGCCGGTGAGCTGCTCCCACCGCCGCAGCGGGGAGCTGGTCAGCACCCGGTCGGGTCGGCACCGGCGGATCGCGGCGGCGACGTCCCGGCGCAGGCGCAGCGTGGGGCTGACCGTCCCGTCGCGGTAGCCGTCGAGGAAGTCGACCCGGCCCACCCCGACCTCGGCCGCCGCGGCGCGCTGCTCCTGCTCGCGCAGCCGGGGCATCCGCTCCCGGGCGGTGTCGTCGAACCCGCCGGAGTCACCCCGGGTGACAATCAGATACCCGACTTCGATACCCTCCTCCACCCAGCCGGCGATCGTCCCCGCACAGCCGAAGTCGATATCGTCCGGATGGGCAAAAACGGCCAACGCTCGGTGGACGTCGGAGAGCGCCGGAGCGGACGCGGGGAAGCTCACAGTCCCAGCCTACGGTCGCGGCCGCACTGGGTTGACTTGATGTCTTACCTGCTCAGAGCGGTACGAGCGGGGCAGTTGGTGATCTTTTCTCAAGTATCGGCTACGTGGCGGGCAACTAACGGCTTGATAACGGCACCTTCACGTAATGGGCCGGTGGGTGTCACAGTGGCAACACCTCACCCCTGGCGTGAGGCCCCTGTGCATCCCGCCGGCCACGTTCGCCACTGTCTCCGACACGGTTCGTGGCCGTCGAGCCTGCCCGGGAGCCGACCGCGGGAGTGCGGTGGCCCGGCGGATCGGTACCCCTGGGGTGTCCCGATTTCTCTGCGGTGACCGGTGATCTGCGACATGGGATCGCCGGGCGGTGTCACCCCCCCAACGTGCGTGAAACCCACGACGGAACCAGGTTAGAAAGAGGAGGCCCCTCGTAATGAGAGTCTCGAAGCGGGCGAGCGGCGCCATCGCCGTGGGTGCGGCGTTCGCGCTCATCGCGTCCGGCTGCTCCAGCGGCAGCGACGACGAAGGCGGCAGCGCCACCAGCTCTGACGGCGCCATCGTCGTTGACGGCACCGAGCCGGAGAACCCCCTGGTTCCGGCGAACACCACCGAGACCGGTGGTGGCAAGGTCATCGACTGGCTGTGGACCGGCCTGGTCGAGTACCCGAACAACGGTGGCGCGCCGCAGAACGCGCTGGCCGAGTCGATCGAGACGACCGACTCCAAGGTCTACAAGATCAAGATCAAGCAGAACACGAAGTTCCACGACGGCACCGTCGTCAAGGCCAAGAACTTCGTGGACGCCTGGAACTGGGGCGCCTACTCGCCGAACGGCGCGCAGAACGCCAGCTTCTTCGCCGACATCGCGGGCTTCGCGGACGTCAACACCTCCGACCCGGACGGCGACGGCCCGAAGAAGGCCCCGGAGCCGGCGGCCAAGGAGATGTCCGGCCTGAAGGTCGTCGACGACTGGAACTTCGAGGTCACGCTCGGCGCGCCGACCGCGGTGTTCCCGACCAAGCTCGGCTACAGCACCTTCATGCCGCTGCCGGACGCCTTCTTCACCCAGGGTGCTGAGGCCTTCGGCAAGAAGCCGATCGGCAACGGCCCGGTGAGCTTCGTCTCGTGGGAGAACAACGTCACGATCAAGCTGACGCGGTTCGACGACTACAACCTGCGCGACAAGATGAAGATCAAGGACGTCACCGTCAAGATCTACCAGGACGACACGGCGGCCTACAGCGACCTGGTCTCCAACAACCTGGACTTCCAGCAGCAGGTTCCGGTCTCCTCGCTGGCCGGCGACAAGTGGAAGGGCGACCTGGGCGACCGGGCCATCGCCTCCACCACGCCGTCCACCGGCATCATCGCGTTCCCGATCTACGACAAGCGCTTCCAGAACCCGAAGCTGCGCAAGGCGATCTCGCTGTCGATCGACCGCAAGGAGATCACCGACAAGATCTTCTTCGGTAACCGCAAGCCGGCCGACAGCTGGGCCAACCCGCTGACCCCGGGCGCCAAGCCGGGCAACTGCACCGCCTGCACCTTCGACGCTGCCCAGGCCAAGGCGCTGCTGGCCGAGGCTGGCGGCTTCACCGGCCAGCTGAAGATGTACTACAACGCCGACGCCAGCCACAAGGACTGGATGGAGGCCGTCGCCCAGCAGGTCAAGACCAACCTGGGTATCGACGCGGTCGCCGTCGGCGTGCCGACCTTCGCGGTCTTCCGCCAGAACATCAACGCCCACAAGATGGACGGCGCCTACCGGGCCGGCTGGCAGCAGGACTACCCGGACGTGGAGAACTGGATCAACCCGCTCTACGTGACCGGCGGTTCCTCGAACGACGGCCTGTACAGCAACCCCGAGGTGGACGCCCTGGCCAAGCAGGCCAGCTCCGCCCCGAGCCTGGACGCCTCGCACGAGCTGTTCGCCAAGGCGGTCGAGAAGATCGACCAGGACGTTCCGTCGATGCCGATCTACTTCGGTGGCCAGCAGTCCGGTCACTCCGAGAAGATCAAGAAGATGGAGCTGACCAACGTCGGCGAGCTCGACATCACCTCCGTCGAGCTCTGATCCGAACGGTCTGACCCCGGGTCGGGCTCGCCTACCGGTGAGCCCGACCCGGGGCCGTTCCGCGAGCGGGTGTACGACACCCCTCGCCACGTTGTCGCCATCCGCGTCGGCCGTACCCCCGCCCGACGCGCCCCTTGTCAGGAGGACCACCCCATGGGCCGTTATCTGGTGAGACGGCTGCTCCAACTCGTCCCGGTCTTCATCGGAACGACGTTAATGATCTACGCGCTGGTCTGGGCGGTCCCTGGTGACCCGTTCGCCGGCAAATGCGGTGATCGGGGCTGCCCCGACAACTACGTCGCCATGATGACCGAGAAGTACCACCTGGATCAGCCCTGGATCATGCAGTACTTCGCCTATATGAAGAACCTCCTGCAAGGCGACTTCGGCTCCACCTGGTCGGGGCGGCCGGTCGGCGAGATCATCGCCGCCGCCTACCCGAACACCCTCAAGCTGGCCGCAGTGGCCCTGATCATCGAGGCGGTCGTCGGCCTCACCGCCGGCGTCCTCACCGGCCTGCGTCGCAACGGCTTCCTGGACAACCTGGTCCTGGTCTCCACCCTCTTCCTGATCGCGCTGCCGGTCTTCGTGGTCGGCTTCGTGCTCCAGTGGCTCTTCGGCGTGAAGTGGCACATCGTCACCCCCACCGTCTCCAGTGAGATGCGCTTCACCGAGCTGATCCTTCCCGGCTTCGTGCTGGGCAGCGCGTCGATGGCGTACATCGCCCGGGTGATGCGGACCAGCATCGCGGAGAACCGCCGCGCCGACTACGTGCGGACGGCGATCGCCAAGGGGCTGCCGATGCGCCGGGTGGTCGGTGTCCACCTGCTGCGCAACTCGCTGATCCCGGTGGTGACCCTGCTCGGCACCGACCTCGGCGCCCTGATGGGCGGCGCGATCATCACCGAGGGCATCTTCCAGATCAACGGGATCGGACGCCAGGCTCTCCGGGCGATCGTGACCAAGGAGAGTTCCACCGTGGTCTCCATCGTGGTCGTCCTGGTGCTCGTCTACCTGCTGATGAACCTGCTGGTGGACCTGCTCTACGCCGCGTTGGACCCGAGGATCCGCTATGAGTGAGCGCAGCGAACGAATCGTCATTGCAGTGTGCGCGGGCAACCAGGCCGGCGCCGAGCGCAGCGAGGTGCAGGCATGAGCGACCCGAGTGCCGCTTCGATCGTGAGCACGCCCCGTCCCGAGCAGTTGACTGAGGCAAGCGCCACGGCGAGCGCAGGACCCGTCGGCAACGGCAAGAAGGAGAAGCCGCGCAGCCTGCTCGGCGACGCCTGGCTCGACCTGCGTCGCAAGCCGCTGTTCTGGATCTCCGCGACCTTCATCGTGCTCTTCGTGCTGATGGCCGCCTTCCCGTCGCTGTTCACCTCCGGTGATCCGTACAACGGTGCGCTGTCCCGCAGCCGGATCGAGCCCTCCAGTCAGGGGTGGTTCGGTTTCGACGTGCAGGGCCGGGACGTCTACGCCCGGGTCATCTACGGAGCCCAGGCGTCGATCCTGGTGTCCCTGCTCTCCGTTGTCGGCACACTGCTGATCGGCGGGACGATAGGGATCATCGCCGGCTACAAGGGTGGCTGGGTTGACGGACTGCTCTCCCGGATCGCCGACATCTTCTTCGGTCTGCCGTTCGTGCTCGGCGCGATCGTCATCCTGACCACCTTCAACGGTGCCGGTTCGAGCAACAGCGAGTGGCAGATCATGGGGCTGGTCACCGCGTCCCTGGTCGTGCTGAGCTGGCCGGTGGTCATGCGACTGATGCGTTCCTCGGTGCTCGCCACCAAGGAGGCCGACTACATCGTGGCCGCCCGGGCGATGGGCGCCAGCACCAGCCGGATCATCTTCAAGCACCTGTTGCCGAACTGCCTGGCGCCGCTGCTGGTCTACGGGACCATCATGATCGGCTCCTTCATCGGCGCGGAGGCCACCCTCTCCTTCCTGGGGATCGGCCTGAAGAGCCCGGTGGTCTCCTGGGGCATCATGATCAATGAAGCGCAGAACTACCTCCGGGTCTCGCCCTTCCTGCTCTTCTTCCCCTCCGCGTTCCTCGTCACCGCCGTGCTGAGCTTCGTGATGCTCGGCGAGGCGGTCCGCGAGGCCCTCGACCCGAAGCTCCGATAGGGGAGACTGAGTTGTCCGACATTCTCGTGTCCGAGCAGTCCGCGCCCGGCGCCGACGGATCCGGCCGCCCCTCCGGTCGGCTGCTCGAGGTCGACGGCCTGCGGGTGGAGTTCCGCACCCGGGACGGCGTCGCCAAGGTCATCAACGGAGTCACGTACCACGTCGACGCGGGGGAGACCCTCGCCGTGCTCGGTGAGTCCGGCTCCGGCAAGAGCGTCACCGCGCAGACCATCATGGGCATCCTGGACATGCCGCCCGGCTTCGTCACCGGCGGGCAGGTCCGCTTCCACGGCAAGGACATGCTCGCCATGTCCGCCGAGGAGCGCCGCCGCATCCGTGGCGAGGGCATCGCGATGATCTTCCAGGACTCGCTCTCCGCGCTGAACCCGGTCTTCACCGTCGGGTTCCAGATCGCCGAGCAGTTCCGGGTCCGGCGCGGCATGAGCCGCGCGGACGCCAAGAAGCGCGCGATCGAGATGCTCGACCAGGTCAAGATCCCGAACGCCAAGGGCCGGTTCAGCAACTACCCGCACCAGTTCTCCGGCGGCATGCGGCAGCGCGCGATGATCGCGATGTCGCTGGCCCTCGACCCCGAGGTGCTGATCGCGGACGAGCCGACCACCGCGCTGGACGTGACCGTGCAGGCCCAGATCATGGACCTGCTCGGTGAGCTCCAGCGGGAGCGGCGGATGGGCATGATCCTGATCACCCACGACCTCGGCGTGGTCGCCGACGTCGCGGACCGGATCGCGGTCATGTACGCCGGCCGGATCGTCGAGGAATCCGACGTGTACGACCTGTACGCCAAGCCGGCGCACCCGTACACCCTCGGCCTGCTCAACTCGATCCCCCGCCTGGACGAGAAGGGGCAGCAGCTCCGGACGATCAAGGGCCTCCCGCCGAACCTGATGAACATCCCGCCGGGCTGCCCGTTCAACCCGCGCTGCCCGATGGCGCAGCCGGTGTGCCGGGAGAGCCTCCCCCCGCTGCTGCAGATCGGCGCCGCTCGGGCCAGCGCCTGCCACTTCGCCGAGGAGCTGGTGAACCGTGACTGAGAACATCATCGAAGTCCGTGACCTGGTCAAGCACTACCCGGTCACCCGGGGCGTCGTGTTCAAGAAGACCATCGGTCACGTCAAGGCCGTCGATGGCGTCTCGTTCGAGCTGAGGGCCGGCGAGACGCTGGGTGTGGTCGGCGAGTCGGGCTGCGGCAAGTCGACGCTGAGCCGGGTGCTGATGAACCTGGAGAAGCCGACCGCCGGCAGCGTGCACTACAAGGGCCAGGACATCTCCAAGCTCTCCGGTGGCGCGCTGCGGCGGCTGCGCCGGCAGATCCAGCTCGTGATGCAGGACCCGTACACCTCGCTGAACCCGCGGATGACGGTCGGTGACCTGATCGGCGAGCCGTTCGAGATCCACCCGGAGGTGGCGCCGAAGGGCAGCCGCCGGGACAAGGTCAAGGAACTGCTCGACCTGGTGGGCCTCAACCCGGAGCACATCAACCGGTACCCGCACCAGTTCTCCGGCGGCCAGCGGCAGCGCATCGGCATCGCCCGGGCGCTCGCCCTGCGTCCCGAGGTCATCGTCTGCGACGAGCCGGTCTCGGCCCTGGACGTCTCCATCCAGGCGCAGGTGATGAACCTGCTGGAGAAGCTCCAGAACGAGCTCGGCCTGTCGTACGTCTTCATCGCGCACGACCTGTCGGTCGTGCGGCACCTCTCCGACCGGGTCGCGGTGATGTACCTCGGCAAGATCGTGGAGATCGGCACCGAGGACGAGATCTACGAGCGGCCGACCCACCCGTACACCCAGGCGCTGCTCTCCGCGGTGCCGGTGCCCGACCCGACGCTGCGGAACAACAAGGCGATCATCCGGCTCACCGGTGACGTCCCGTCGCCGATCAGCCCGCCCTCGGGCTGCCGGTTCCGTACCCGGTGCTGGAAGGCGCAGGACATCTGCGCCGAGCAGTCGCCGCTGCTGGAGATCCGGTCGGGCTCGGACCACCCGAGCGCCTGCCTGTTCGCCGAGAAGCGGGAGATCGTCGCCACCCACGAGGCGTGAGACACCCCGGACCGCCTGTCACCGTCAGCCCGACGGCGGCAGGCGGTCCGCCGTTCGCCGCCCGTCCGGTCCGCCGCTACAGTGGCCCGCGCCCGGCGCGCAGCAGCAGCAGCGCCAGTTGGGTGCCGTCGGCCCCCAGCTCGCGGCGGAAGCGCTCCAGGATCTCCCGCTCCCGGGAGAGCACCAGCCGGGTACCCCCGGAGGCCATCCGGGTCGCCCCGACCTCCTGGGAGAGCGCGGCCCGTTCCTGCCAGAGCGCGATGATCGTGCGGTCGATCTCGTCGATCCGCTCGCGGATCGCCACGATCCGTTCCGCCGCTGCCGTGTCACCGGTGCCGGTACGGGCGGCCGCGGCCCCCGTCGGGTCGGTGCCGGCCGTCTCCTCGCGCCGCGCCAAACTGCCGCTGGACTCCGCCACGTCAGTCATCATCGTCGTACCCCTCGGGGTCTCGGGCCCGGTGTTCGGATCCCGGGACGAAAAAGCCCCGGGCTCTCCGAGCCCGGGGCTTTCGCAGGTCTTGTCGATCAGGCGCGACCTACGGCTGCCGGACTCCCGGTGCCGTAGTAAAAGTAGGAACGCTGACCGATCACGCCGTCGAGTATGCCGATCGGTGGGCGGTCCGCGCAAGGATTCCGGCCGACAGGTGGGAGGCCGCACGGCCCCGGCGCGGGGCCGGGACCGTGCGGCGCGGCGTCAGCCGAGGCGGGTGATCCGGTCCGCCGGGCCGGGGGTGACCGGCTCGCCGGCACCCAGGTACGCCACCAGGGCGTCCACGTCGAAGCCGGGGGCCGTGGTCCGGCCGGTGCCGGTCGCCAGCGTGGTGAACCCGTCCCCGCCGTTGGCGAGGAAGTCGTTCGTGGTGACCCGGTAGCTGGCCGCCGGGTCGACCGGGACGCCGTTCAGCGCCAGCGCGCTGACCCGGGAACCGGCCGGCGCGGTGCTGTCGTACGAGTAGGTCAGGCCGGCGGACGGCTGGAGGATCCGCTGGGTGGTCTGCCCGTTGAAGCCGACGAACTGCTGCTCCAGCACGTTCTTGAGCTGCGCACCGGTGAACGTCTGGGTGACCACCAGGTTGTTGAACGGCTGCACGGTGAACGCCTCGCCGTAGGTCACCTCGCCGGGTGCCTCACCGCCGGTCGACGCCCCGTACGACAGGGAGGCCCGGACACCGCCCGGGTTCATCAGCGCGAGCTGCGCCCCGTTGCCCTTCGTGTACGCGAGCTGCGCGTCGGCGATCACGTCGCCCATCGGGCTCTCCTGGTTGGGCCTGGGGTCCCGGACGATGTCCGCGCTGATCCTCCCGATCACCTTGTTGGCGATCGGGGCGACGGCGGCCCGGTACTTGTCGGCCAGCGCCTCGGCGCCCTTGTCGACCAGGGACCGGTTCTTGGCGAACACGCCGCCGGTCTGCTGCCAACTGCCGTCGGCGTTGCGCACGCCGTTCTCCACGATCACGTTCTTCGCGGTGATGGCGGTGAACCGGCCGGTACGGCGGTCCAGCGAGTAGTCGATGTCGGTGACCAACTGGCCGTTGCTGCCGGCGCTGGTGACCACGCTCGGCTTGCCCGAGGAGTTCGGCAGCGAGCAGGAGTAGAAGCGGTGGGTGTGCCCGGAGACCACCACGCCGAACTCCGGCCGCAGGCCCTTCACGATGTCCACGATCGGGCCGGAGAAGTTGGCGCAGTCGGAGACGCCCGGGGTGGTCGGCGGGGCCGACTGGGCACCGCCCTCGTGCACCAGCAGCACCATCGCCTTGACGCCGAAGAGCTTGAGCAGGCCGCCCCACTTGTTGGCGGTCTCCACCTCGTCCTTGAACTCGACCGAGCTGATGCCGGCCGGGTTGACGATGCCGGGGGTGCCCTCCAGGGTGACCCCGACGAAGCCGACCGGCACGCCACCGACGAACCGGACGTCGATCGGGGGCAGGATCGGCAGCTTGGTCTTCTTGTTGATGGTGTTGGCGGCGAGGTAGGTGAACTTCGCGCCCGCGAAGCCGTCGCCGTCCTGGCAGCCGTCCACCGGGTGGCAGCCGCCCCGGTTGATCCGGAGCAGCTCGTCGACGCCCTCGTCGAACTCGTGGTTGCCGACCGAGCTGATGTCCAGGCCGACCTGGTCCATCAGCTCGATGGTGGGCTCGTCGTGGAACGCGGCGCTGACCAGCGGGGTGGCTCCGATCAGGTCACCGGCGCCGACGGTGGTGGTGACCCGGCCTTCGGCCTTCGCCTCGGCGCGCAGCTTCTTCAGCCAGGTGGCGAGGTACTCCACGCCGCCGGCCGGGGTGCCGTTGACGGTGGCGCCGCTCCCGGCGGGCGGGTCGATCGCGCCGTGGAAGTCGTTGTAGCTGAGGAACTGGCCCTTGACCTCGCTGCCGGTCGCGCTGGCGTACGAGACGGCGACTGGGGCGAGGCCGGCCCCGGGGGTGGCGTCGGCCGGTTGCGCACCGGACCGGCCGGTGATGGGCAGGCTGGCCACGACGGCCAGCGCGAGGGCCGGTGCGGCGAGGTGACGCAGCACGGACCGACCGCGCGAGCGCGGTTGACTCATGGTTGTTCTCCCAAGTCGTGTACGGGGGAGTCGGGGGTTTCAGCGCCATCGTTCCGCCTCGGGCCCGAAGACGCCAGGGGCGGCACCGTGACAGCTTCGTCTCAGTCCTGAGCTGGTACGTGGCGTCCGCCGTCCCGGGTGCCCGGGTGCCCGGGTGCCCCGCTGGGCCGCCCACGGAATCGGGCCGGCCGGGGATTAGGGCCGGTGCCAGGGCCGGTGCCAGGGCCGGGGCCGGGCGGAGGTTGCGGGGTGCCGGCGCCGGGGCAAGGTGGCCGAGCGCGGGGGATGCGGGCGATGGCGGGCCAGGGGCTCCGCGGTGCGGGGGTGGTGGGCTCCGGCCCCTCCCGGGCGTGCGCGGGCGGGAAGTGTCCGGCCGGCGGCATAGACTCGCTCTGCGATGCATCCTCTCTTCGACATCCCCGCGTCCCCGCCCGCGCCCGAGCCCGCGTCGGTTCCGCCGCGCCGGCCCGGCCCCGCCGTCCGCCTCGACCCGCAGGCCCTGGTGGAGGGCCTGAACGGCCCCCAGCGGGACGCGGTGACCCACGCCGGCTCGCCGTTGTTGATCGTGGCCGGCGCGGGCTCCGGCAAGACCCGGGTGCTGACCCACCGGGTCGCCTACCTGCTCGCCGCGCGGGACGTCCACCCCGGCGAGATCATCGCGATCACCTTCACCAACAAGGCCGCCGGTGAGATGAAGGAGCGGGTGACCCAGCTCGTCGGCCCGCGCGCCCGGCTGATGTGGGTGTCGACGTTCCACTCGGCCTGCGTGCGCATCCTGCGGGCCGAGCACGAGCACGCCGGCCTCAAGTCGACCTTCTCCATCTACGACGCCGACGACTCGCGCCGGCTGATGCAGCTCGTCGCGCGGGAGCTGGATCTCGACCCGAAGCGCTACCCGGCGCGTGGCCTGGCCGCCCAGGTCTCCAACCTGAAGAACGAGCTGGTCGACCCGGAGGAGTTCGCCGGCCGGGCCAAGGGGCCCAACGAGCGGTCACTGGCGGAGGCGTACACGCTCTACCAGCGGCGGCTGCGCGAGGCGCACGCACTGGACTTCGACGACCTGATCATGACGACGGTGCACCTGCTCCAGTCGCACCCGCACGTGGCGGAGAGCTACCGCCGTCGGTTCCGGCACGTCCTGGTGGACGAGTACCAGGACACCAACCACGCCCAGTACACCCTGATCAAGGAGCTGGTCGCCGGCACCGAGGGGATCGCGCCGGCCGAGCTCTGCGTGGTCGGTGACGCCGACCAGTCGATCTACGCGTTCCGGGGCGCGACGATCCGCAACATCCTGGAGTTCGAGCGGGACTTCGTCGACGCCCGGACGATCCTGCTGGAGCAGAACTACCGCTCCACCCAGACCATCCTCAACGCGGCCAACGCCGTCATCGACCGGAACACCTCCCGTAAGCCCAAGCGGCTGTGGAGCGACGCCGGGGCCGGTGAGCAGATCGTCGGCTACGTCGCCGACACCGAGCACGCCGAGGCGGACTGGGTGGGCCGGGAGATTGACCGGTTGGTCGACGCGGGCGAGACCCGGCCGGGCGACGTGGCGGTCTTCTACCGCACCAACGCCCAGTCCCGGGTCTTCGAGGAGGTGTTCATCCGGGTCGGCCTGCCCTACAAGGTGGTCGGCGGGGTGCGCTTCTACGAGCGCAAGGAGGTCCGCGACGCGTTGGCCTACCTGCGCGCGGTGGTCAACGACGACGACACGGTCAGCCTCCGCCGGGTGCTCAACACCCCGCGCCGGGGCATCGGCGACCGGGCCGAGGCGTGCGTCGAGGCGCTCTCCAGCCGGGACCGGATCTCCTTCGGCGCGGCGTTGCGCCAGGCCAAGGACGCCCCGGGCATCTCCACCCGGGCCGCCAACGCCATCGGTGACTTCGTCGCGCTGCTCGACGACGCCCGCGAGCTGGCCGAGACCGGCACCCCGGAGGAGGTGCTGGAGGCGCTGCTCACCCGCTCGGGCTACCTCACCGAGCTGGAGGAGAGCCTGGACCCGCAGGACGCCGGCCGGGTCGACAACCTCCAGGAGCTGGTCAGCGTCGCCCGGGAGTACACCGAGCGGGTCGAGGCGCTGGGCGCCGACGGGGAACGGGCCACCCTGGCCGGCTTCCTGGAGCAGGTCGCCCTGGTCGCCGACGCCGACCAGATCCCCTCCGACGACCCGGACCATCAGGGTGTGGTCACCCTGATGACCCTGCACACCGCCAAGGGCCTGGAGTTCCCGGTGGTGTTCCTGACCGGCCTGGAGGACGGCGTCTTCCCGCACCTGCGCTCGCTGGGCGACACCCGGGAGTTGGAGGAGGAGCGCCGGCTGGCGTACGTGGGCATCACCCGCGCCCGGCAGCGGCTCTACCTGTCCCGGGCGGTCACCCGTTCGGCCTGGGGGCAGCCGGCCTACAACCCGCCGTCGCGGTTCCTGGAGGAGTTGCCGCCGGAACTGGTCCGCTGGGAGCGCACCGAGGGGTCGTACACCTCGTGGGCCGGCGGGGGCGGCGGCGTCGGCGGCCGCGCGGACCGGGTGGCCGGCGGGCGTGCAGGCTTCACCGGCGGTACGCCGAAGGCGACGCAGCTCGCGAAGCGGCTCGGGGTGGACGCCAGTCGGCTGGCCACCGCCAGTGAGCTGCCGCAGGGGCCGAAGGTGTCGGCCGGTGACCGGGTCAACCACCAGCGCTACGGGCTGGGTCGGGTGCTGGCGGTGGAGGGGCACGGCCCGGGTGCCCGGGCGCAGATCGACTTCGGCGACCAGACCATGTGGCTGGTGCTGCGACACGCCCCGATCGACCGGCTCTGAGCGACGACGCGGGGCCCGGCTCCGGCACGCCGCCGGGCCGGGCCCCTCCGTGTCGGCGGGGTCAGCAGGCCACGTCGATGCCCCGGGCGCGCAGGAACGGCGCCGGGTCGATCTGGTTCCACATCTGCCCCTGGTGCACCTCGAAGTGCAGGTGCGGGCCGGTGGAGTCGCCGGTGGAGCCCTCGTAGCCGATCACCTCGCCGGCCGTCACGTGGTCGCCGACGGTGACCTTGAGGCTGCTCTGGTGGGCGTAGTGGGTCAGGTAGCCGTTGCCGTGGTCGACGAAGACCGAGTTGCCGTAGCCGTCGCCGACGTCACCGGCCTTGACCACGGTGCCCGCGGCGGCGGCGTGGATCGGGGTGCCGGCCGGCATGGCGAAGTCGATGCCCGCGTGCAGGGTGCCCGACCGCTGCCCGTAGCAGGAGGTGATCTCGGCGCCGGCCATCGGCACCACCCAGGACGGCTTCGGCTTCGGCGTGACCGTCTTCTTCGGGGTGGGCTTCGCCGTCGGGGTGGCCCTTCGGGTCGGGGTGGCCGACGGGGTCGGGCTGGCCGTGGTGGGGCTGGCCGTGGTGGGGCTCGGCACGGCGGTGGGGCCGGCCGGGGTGGCCGACTCCCGGGTGGAGCGGTCGGCGCGGTCGGCGGCCTCGGCACGGGCCTGGGCGTCGAGCGCGACGGCGGTCGGCTCGGGGGTGTCGGCGCGGTCGAGGGTGATCGTGGCGACCCCGGCGAGGCCGAGGCCGACCAGCGCGACCGCGCCGACGACGAGGGCACGTGCGCCGCGTCGCCGCCGCATTCGGTGCCGGGCCGGGGCGGCCGGGATCTTCTCGTTCCGGGTGACGGTGTCGTCCCGGGTGGGGTTGTCTTCCAGCACGGCGGACCTTCACACACTCAGGGGGCTCGGACCCGGACCATCCTGGGCGTCGAAGTGACCCGGGGCGGGTACGGGTACCGACGGGTAGCGAGATCCGCCCCGGACGGCTGTCCGGCGGTGTCCCGGCGTAGTGGCGTCTGTCCTGATGTGCCCTCACGAAGCACCGTGTCCTCGGTCACATCACCGGGTGTGACCCAGTAGACTTGCCGCCACGAAAAACCGCCCGGATCGGCAGATCCGGGCGGTCAACAGGCGTTACGCAGCGTCAGGAAGCGGCTGCCTCGTTGTAATATGCCTCGACTTGCAGCTTGATGTCCACTCCGCGCTCCTGGAGCCACGGCACCGGGTCCAGCGGCTCGCCCTTGACATGGACCTCCAGGTGCAGGTGGGAGCCGTACGAGTGGCCGGTGTTGCCGACCAGCCCGAGCTGGTCGCCCGCCTTGACCTGCTGCCCCTCGTGGACGCTGACCGCCGAGGAGTGGCCGTAGATGGCCTCGCTGCCGTCCGCGTGCTGGACGATGACCGCGTAGCCGTAGCCGCCGAACCAGCCGGCCTTGGTGACCGTGCCCGAGTGGATGGCCACGTACGGGGTGCCCTCCGGCGCGACCAGGTCGATGCCGGTGTGCAGCTTGCCCCAGCGCATGCCGTAGGGGGAGTTGAAGTCGTAGCCCTGCAGCGGCAGCAGCCACGGGTCCTGCTCGGTGGCGGTGGCGCCGGCGTCCCGGGTGTTGTCACGGGACGCGCGGTCGGCGGCGTCGGCACGCGCGGCCGCGTCCTGGCTGGTGATCGAGGCTTGCTTGAGCTCGTCGAGGACCGACGGGCTGACGCTCTTGGCGTCCGGCATCGCGCCCGCGCCGAGCGCGACGATTCCGGCGCCCACGAAAGCGGTGGTGACGACCGCGGCGTAGCGGCTCCGCGGCGGGGTGGGTACGCGGCGGCGACCGCGATATCTATCGGGCTCAGACGACAGGCGCTGGCGCACGCACACCCTCCGTTGTCGGGGATCCGATGCGACTTCGGGCCGTTCGGTGATGCTCGTTCGAACGTCCGTTGGTCGCGTCGTCACCCGTCGGTGGACCTGATGACAACCGTGGACACGTTAGCCCTCCGCCGCGTCGGTCACAAGCGGAAGCGCCGAACCGGCGATTCCTTCTGTCCCTTTCCGTCCATCATTGTCATAGCTCCGAACGCCGGTCGGCCGTCCCCTGAACTGCCCGTTCGTCGCGTAGAGTGACCGTTCGGCGGAGGCGTCCGGCTTCCCGTCGGGCCGGCGGGACGGTAGGGGTCCGGCCCGGGTTCTCCGCACCTGGTCGGTCGGGTTACCGTTCGTTCAGCTAGTAGCCGCGGAGCCCGTGAAAGGTGTGCGCTGATGAGCTCTCGTATCCGGGTCGTCGTCGCGAAGCCGGGCCTGGACGGCCACGACCGGGGCGCCAAGGTGGTGGCGCGCGCCCTCCGCGACGCCGGTATGGAGGTCATCTACACCGGCCTGCACCAGACCCCCGAGCAGATCGTGGAGACCGCGATCCAGGAGGACGCCGACGCGGTCGGTCTCTCCGTGCTCTCCGGGGCGCACATGACGCTCTTCCGCCGGGTGCTGGAGCTGCTCGCCGAGCGGGAGGCCCGGGACATCGTCGTGTTCGGCGGCGGCATCATCCCGGACGCCGACCTCCCCGAGCTGGAGCAGCTCGGCGTCGCCAAGATCTTCACGCCGGGCGCGACCACCCAGTCGATCGTGGAGTGGGTCCGGGCCAACGTCGCCCAGCCGGTCGCCTGACCGCACCGTCCCGGTCCGTCCGGGGCATGATCCACCCCGTTGTACGGCAGTGGCGGTGTCCCGGGCCCGGGTCACCGCCATCTCGCGTAGCTCGGGGCCGGAGAGCAGGCAGGTCACCCGATCCTGGACAGGGGGGAAGGGCCGGACGCACCCCTCACACGCCCGGCCCCTCTATGCACGATGCCCCGCCGCCACCCCTCGACCGACAGGGCATCGGCCGCTCCCGTCATCGCGCTGACCAGCGCTCCGACATCAGACTCAACGATGCCCCAACGGTGGGGTTACGCACCTTCCGCGACAACCTGTGGGCCGCCCCGTGGCACCGGCGAGTCGTAGGCGGCGCGCTGTGCATTACCGCACACCGCGCACCCGCTCGGTTGCCGCCGGTGTCCACCTCGCTAGGCTGCGGCCAATGGCCTGTTTCAACTGATGACAGGCGTCAACGAAGTTTCCACAACGCTGGTGGCGGCGCGACGGCGCGCCGCGGAGACGGGACGGGACGCGCAATCGTGGACCTGTACGAGTACCAGGGGCGGGACCTGTTCGAGCGGCACGGCTTGCCCGTGCTCGCCGGCGGCGTCGCCACTACCCCGGAGGAGGCCCGCGCGATCGCCGAACGCCTCGGCGGTCGGGTGGTCGTCAAGGCGCAGGTGAAGGTCGGTGGCCGAGGCAAGGCCGGCGGCGTCAAGCTGGCCGAGGGCGCCGACGAGACGGTGGCCAGGGCCACCGACATCCTCGGCATGGACATCAAGGGTCACACCGTCCACAAGGTCATGATCACGGTGACCGCGGACGTGGCCGAGGAGTACTACTTCTCGTACCTGCTCGACCGGGCGAACCGCACCTTCCTCTGCATCGCCAGCGTCGCCGGCGGCATGGACATCGAGCAGGTCGCCGCCGAGACCCCCGAGAAGGTGGTCAAGGCCCCGATCGACGCGGTCAAGGGCGTGGACGAGGCGAAGGCCCGCGAGATCGTCGACGCGGCCGGCTTCCCGGCCGACGTCGCCGACCAGGTGGTCGACGTCGCGGTGGGGCTGTGGAAGGCATTCGTCGCCGAGGACGCCACGCTGGTCGAGGTGAACCCGCTGGCCAAGACGGGCGACGGCAAGCTGCTGCTGCTCGACGCCAAGATCACCCTGGACGAGAACGCCGGCTTCCGGCACCCGGACCACGAGGCCCTGGTCGACCAGGCCGCAGTGGACCCGCTGGAGCAGGCCGCCAAGGAGAAGGACCTCAACTACGTCAAGCTCGACGGTGAGGTCGGCATCATCGGCAACGGCGCGGGGCTGGTCATGTCCACCCTCGACGTGGTCGCCTACGCGGGGGAGCGGCACGGCAACGTCAAGCCGGCCAACTTCCTCGACATCGGTGGTGGCGCGAGCGCCGCGGTGATGGCCAACGGCCTGGAGATCGTGCTCTCCGACCCGTCGGTGCGCAGCGTCTTCGTCAACGTCTTCGGCGGCATCACCGCCTGCGACGAGGTCGCCAACGGCATCATCCAGGCGCTGGCCCTGTTGGAGCAGCGCGGCGAGAAGGTCACCAAGCCGCTCGTCGTCCGGCTCGACGGCAACAACGCGGAGGCCGGTCGGGCGATCCTCGACGGCGCCAACAACCCGCTCGTACAGCGGGTCGACACCATGGACGGCGCGGCCGAGCGGGCCGCCGAGCTGGCGGCTGCGGGGGTCTGACAATGGCTATCTGGCTGACCAAGGAGTCCAAGGTCATCGTCCAGGGGATGACCGGGTCCGAGGGTTCCAAGCACACCCGGCGGATGCTCGCCGCGGGCACCAACGTCGTCGGCGGCGTCAACCCGCGCAAGGCCGGCACCACCGTCGACTTCGACGGCACCGAGCTGCCGGTCTTCGCCTCCGTCGCGGACGCGATGAAGTCCACCGGGGCGGACGTCACGGTGATCTTCGTACCGCCGCAGTTCACCAAGGGCGCGGTGGTCGAGGCGATCGACGCCGAGATCCCGCTGGCCGTGGTGATCACGGAGGGCGTCCCGGTGCACGACACCGCCGCCTTCTGGGCGTACAACCTGTCGAAGGGCGAGCGGACCCGGATCATCGGCCCGAACTGCCCCGGCATCGCCTCGCCGGGCGCCTCCAACGCCGGCATCATCCCGGCCGACATCACCGGCACCGGCCGGATCGGCCTGGTCAGCAAGAGCGGCACGCTGACCTACCAGATGATGTACGAGCTGCGCGACATCGGCTTCTCGACCTGCGTCGGCATCGGCGGTGACCCGATCATCGGGACCACCCACATCGACGCCCTCGCCGCGTTCGAGGCCGACCCGGAGACCGACGCCATCGTGATGATCGGCGAGATCGGCGGCGACGCCGAGGAGCGGGCCGCCGACTTCATCAAGGCCAACGTCACCAAGCCGGTGGTCGGCTACATCGCCGGCTTCACCGCGCCCCCCGGCAAGACCATGGGGCACGCCGGCGCGATCATCTCCGGCTCGGCGGGCACCGCCGAGGCGAAGCAGAAGGCGCTGGAGGCGGTCGGCGTCAAGGTCGGCAAGACCCCGACCGAGACCGCCAAGCTGATGCGGGAGATCATGTCCGGCCGCTGAGCGGACGACGGATCCACCGAGGGGGTCGACCGGGGACGGTCGGCCCCCTCAGTTGTTGTTCCAGAACGGGTACCTGCCGCTCGCCCGCAGGATCGCGCTGCCGATGATGTTGATCACGCCGAAGGCGATGGCCAGGTAACCGAGGACGGGCGACTGGCCGTACCGCTTGGCGTCCCGGATCGACAGGTAGCCGAAGACGATGCCCAGGACGCCGCAGCAGATCAGACCGAGGACGATGCCGAGCACCCCCCAGAGCGTGGTGCGGTCCCGGCCGGCCGCGGGCGACGGCGGGGGCGGTGGGTACGGAGCGTTCACGGCTTCCTCCGGCGGTCGGTGCCGCGACTTCAGTCGCGTCCTGCGCCGAGGCTAATCCGGATCGGGGGCCGGAAACCGGTGGATCACGGAACTCGCCGGGGCCCGGCGGCCCCGGCGGGCAGCCGCCGCCCGCGCGGCGTGCCAGAGTAGACCCGATGTCCTCGATCACCCCTGATCAGCCCCGCCGTCCCGCCGGTGTCCGCGCCGACGCCCGGCCGTCCGGCCGTGCCGCCGGCGGTGCCCGGGTGCCGGCGCCCCGCCGGCCGGAGCGGTCCTCGCGCGGCCGGGCACCGCTCCCGGTCGCCGCTGCGGTCGCCGCCGGCGGGGCCGCCCTCACCTCCTGTCTGCCGGTGGCGCTGGTGCTGGGGATGGCCCAGCTCAGCGAGGACGCCGGCTCGCTGCCCGGCGCGCTGCGCGCCGGGCTGGCCGGTTGGCTGCTCGGCCACGGGGTGCCGTTGCAGACCACCGCCGGTCCGCTCGGCCTCGTCCCGCTGGCGCTCTCCGCGTTCGCGTTCTGGCGGCTGAGCCGGGCCGGCGTACACACCAGCCGGGCCATCGGCGCCCGCAGCGGCCGGTCACCCCGGCAGGCGCTCACCGCCTCGGTCGCCGTCGGCATCGGGTACGCCCTGCTCGGCGTCCTGGCCGCGGTGCTGGTCGGCAGCGCCGGGCTGCGGGTCTCCCCGGTCCGGGCCGGGGTGACCCTGCTGCTCTTCGGCACGGTGGCGGCCCTGGCCGGGGCGCTGCGTACCACCGGGGTGGCCGGCCTGCTCGCCGACCGGGCGGCGCCGGTGCTCCGGGACGGCGTACGCACCGGGCTGGTCGCCGGCCTGCTGCTGCTCGGGGCGGGGTCCGGGGCGGCCGGGCTGGCGGTGGCGACCGGCGGGGGAGACGCCGCCGACATGATCGGGGCGTACCGGACCGGGGTGGCCGGGCAGGCCGGCATCACCCTGGTCAGCCTGGCCTACGCACCGAACGCCACGGTCTGGTCCACCGCCTACCTGCTCGGGCCGGGGTTCGCGGTCGGCACCGGTACTGCGGTACGCACCAGCGAGGTCTCCGTCGGCTCGCTGCCGGCCGTACCGCTGGTCGCCGGCCTGCCCAGCGGCCCGGTCGACGGGCTCGGGGCCGCGCTGCTGGCGGTGCCGGTGCTGGCCGGGATGACCGCGGGCTGGCTGCTCGGCCGCCGGCTGCTCCGGGCGGACGCCGAGGACCGGGCGGGATCGGGCTGGCCGGCGCTGCTCGGGCCGGCGGCGCTCGCCGGCCCGGTGGTCGGTCTGGTCGTCGGGCTCGCCGCGGCGGCCTCCGGCGGCGCGCTCGGCGGTGGGCGGCTGGCCGAGATCGGTCCGGTGCCCTGGCAGGTGGCGGCGGTGGCGACCGCGGTGGTGACGGTCGGCGCGCTGCTCGGGGCCGCCGCCGCCAAGGTCCTCGACCGCCCCCGCCCGGCACGCGAGCGTCCGACCCGGCGCGCGCCCGCCCCCACCCGACGCCCGCCCGACCCGCCCGGTTCAGGAGCGACCCGCCCGGTTCAGGGCTGACCCCGCCCGGTTCAGGGCTGCCCGCCGGGTTCAGGGTCGATCCGCGAAGGTCAGGCCGATCCGCGCAGTCCATTCAGGGCCGACCCGGCCGGCTCGGAGCCGGCGAGGGGCGCCCCGGACGGTGCCGGGACGCCCCTCGTGCCGCCTCGCGTCAGGGCGACGTGCCGCCTCGCGTCAGGGCGACGTGGGCAGCGCGACGTTGGCGAAGATGCTGAGGATGAAGAGCAGAATGGCGAGCCCGATGGCGATCGCGCCGCAGATCAGGCCGGCCTTGGCCTGACCGTCGTTGCCGGCCAGCCCCTGGGCCGCCTTCTGCCGGCCCAGCCAACCGGTGACCACCGCGGCGATACCGAGCGGGACGCCCAGGTAGAAGCAGCAGAGCAACGGGATCGACGCGATGCCGAGGATCATCGACACCAGGCCGAGGGTGTTCTGCTGCCCCTGCGGCGCCGGGTAGCCGGCCCCCGGGTAGGAGGCCGCCGCGCCGTAGGGCTGCTGCTGCGCGTACGGGTCCTGGTAGGAGGGCTGCTGCCCGTACGGCTGGCCCGAGGTGGGCTGCTGGCCGTACGGGTCGTGCGGCTGCTGCCCGTACGGCGCTGCCGGCTGCTGCCCGTACGGCGCTGCCGGCTGCTGCCCGTACGGCGCCTGCGGCGCGGCGTACGGGTCCTGCGGCTGGCCCGACACGGGCTGCTGGCCGTACGGGTCGTGCGGCTGCTGGCCGTACGGATCCTGGCCGGGGTTTCCGGGCTGCATCTCGGGCACTCCTCAGGTCGGGTCGTCAGTAGCTGCTGGTGCTGCTGGTGCTGCCGCCGATCGCGCCCATCACGCCGCCGAAGATGCAGCAGAGCAGGACGATGACGAGCCAGACGGCGCCGATGATGAAGGCCAGCTTCGACCACTTCTTCGACTCGGCGGCGGCGGCCTGGGCGCCCGCGTAGTCGCCCTGCTGGAGCAGCGGGTTGACCTTCGAGGCGTTGATGATGGCGGGGATCGCGAGCGGCCAGAAGAAGAAGATGGCCACGATCGACGGGGTCATGTTGTTGTTGATCGGCTGCGGCTGCTGGGGGTTAGGGTAGCCGGGCTGCATCGGGGTGCTCCTCGTTGGCATCGGCACGGTGTCCGTACCTGATCAGTTTTGAAGGGTGCGGCGGCGGGCGTACGCCGGCCACCGAGCGACCGGCAGCGTATCGCGTTCGTGCGACACGCGTGATCACCCGAAACGTCGCTGCCCGGAGGATGGGCGGCCCGACCTGCCCGATAGGGTTGGCCGGTGACCGAGCCCGCGTCCGTCGCCCGCCTCGTCGTCCTCGTCTCCGGATCCGGCAGCAACCTCCAGGCCCTGCTGGACGCCGCCGCCGACCCCGGATACGGCGCCCGGGTGGTGGCCGTCGGCGCCGACCGGGACGGCATCGCCGGCCTGGACCGGGCCGCCGCCGCCGGGGTGCCGACCTTCGTCGACCGGGTGCAGGACCACCCGACCCGCGAGGACTGGGACAGGACGCTGACCGCGCACGTCGCGGAGCACCAGCCGGACCTGGTCATCTCCGCCGGGTTCCTCAAGCTGGTCGGGCCGCACTTCCTGGGTGCCTTCGGCGACCGCTACCTGAACACGCACAACACCCTGCTGCCGGCGTTCCCCGGCATCCACGGTCCCCGCGACGCGCTCGCCTACGGCGTGAAGGTCACCGGGGCCACCCTCTTCTTCGTCGACGCCGGAATGGACACCGGCCCGATCGTCGCGCAGGTCGCCGTGCCGGTCCTGGCCGGCGACGACGAGTCGACGCTCACCGAGCGCATCAAGGAGGCCGAGCGCCGCCAGCTCGTCGAGCAGGTCGGTCGCCTGGTCCGTGAAGGTTGGACGATCACCGGAAGGAAGGTCACGGTCCCGTGAGTTCCACTCAGGACGAGCGACGCCCGATCAGGCGGGCGCTGGTCAGCGTCTACGACAAGAGCGGCCTGGTCGAGCTGGCCCGGACGCTGCACGACGCCGGGGTGGAGATCGTCTCGACCGGTTCCACCGCGTCGACGATCTCCGACGCGGGCGTGCCGGTGACCCCGGTCGAGCAGGTGACCGGCTTCCCGGAGATCCTCGACGGCCGGGTGAAGACCCTGCACCCGAAGATCCACGGTGGGCTCCTCGCCGACCTGCGCAAGGACTCCCACGCCGCCCAGCTCGACGAGCACGGCATCGCCGGGATCGACCTGCTGGTCGCCAACCTCTACCCGTTCCAGGCCACGGTCGCCTCTGGCGCCAGCCAGGACGAGTGCGTCGAGCAGATCGACATCGGCGGGCCGGCGATGGTCCGGGCCGCCGCCAAGAACCACGCCTCGGTCGCCGTGGTGACCGACCCGGCCGGGTACCCGGCGCTGGTCGCCGCCCTCGGCGAGGGTGGCTTCACGCTCGCCCAGCGCCGGGTGCTGGCCGCCCGCGCGTTCGCCGACATCGCCGAGTACGACGTGGCCGTCGCCGAGTGGTTCGCCGCTTCCGTCGCGCCGGCCGCCGACGGCTGGCCGCAGTTCGCCGGGCTGGCCCTGCGCCGCCAGGCGGTGCTGCGCTACGGCGAGAACCCGCACCAGGACGCCGCCGTGTACGCCGACCCGAGCAGCCCGCCCGGGCTGGCCCAGGCCGAGCAGTTGCACGGCAAGGAGATGTCCTACAACAACTACGTCGACGCGGATGCCGCCTGGCGGGCCGCGAACGACTTCCCCGACCAGCCGGCCGTGGCGATCATCAAGCACGCCAACCCGTGCGGCATCGCGGTCGGCGCGGACGTGGCCGAGGCGCACCGCAGGGCGCACGCCTGTGACCCGGTCTCCGCCTTCGGCGGGGTCATCGCCGTCAACCGGGCGGTCTCCGTGGAGTTGGCCCGGCAGGTCGCCGAGATCTTCACCGAGGTGCTGGTGGCACCGGAGTTCGAGCCCGGGGCCGTCGAGGTCCTCCAGGGCCGGAAGAACATCCGGCTGCTGCGCGCCCCGGCCTTCCGGCCGCTGCCGGCGGAGTGGCGTCAGGTCACCGGCGGTGTCCTGGTGCAGCTCCGCGACCGGATCGACGCCGAGGGCGACGACCCGGCCAACTGGCGGCTCGCCACCGGCGAGGCGGCCGACGAGGCCACCCTGCGCGACCTCGTCCTCGCCTGGCGGGCGGTCCGGGCCGTGAAGAGCAACGCGATCCTGCTGGCCAAGGACGGCGCCTCCGTCGGCGTGGGCATGGGCCAGGTCAACCGGGTCGACTCCGCGCAGCTCGCGGTCAGCCGGGCCGGCGCCGAGCGGGCCCGTGGTGCGGTCGCCGCGTCGGACGCGTTCTTCCCGTTCGCCGACGGCCCGCAGATCCTCATCGCGGCCGGGGTGCGGGCGATCGTCCAGCCCGGCGGCTCCATCCGCGACGAGGAGACCATCGCGGCCTGCAAGGAATCCGGCGTGACGATGTACCTCACCGGCACCCGCCACTTCTTCCACTGACCCAACCCCCGGCCGGTCGACGAGCCGGGTGGGGTTCGCCATGTCGCTGATCCAGCGGTATCGCCAGCGGGCGGATACCGCTGGATCAGCGACATTGAGTCGATCATGGAGTCCGGAGCGCGGCGAAGTGGCAGGCGCAGGGGTGCGGGTCGGCGGCGCGCGGGACGGTGGGCGGGTCCTCGCGGGCGCAGACCTCCTGGGCCTTCCAGCAGCGGGTCCGGAAATGGCAGCCCGACGGCGGGTCGGCCGGACTCGGCACGTCGCCGGTGAGCCGGATGATGGTGCGGTCGTCGCGGGCGTCCGGGTCGGGCACCGGCACCGCGGAGAGCAGCGCCTGGGTGTACGGGTGGGTGGCCCGTTCGTAGATCTCGTCCTCGGTGCCGATCTCCACGATCCGGCCCAGGTACATCACCGCGACCCGGTCGGAGATGTGCCGGACCACCGACAGGTCGTGCGCGATGAAGATGTACGACAGCCCGAACTCGTCCTGGAGCTGTTCCAGCAGGTTGATCACCTGGGCCTGGATGGAGACGTCCAGCGCGGAGACCGGCTCGTCGCAGACGATGACCTCGGGACGCAGGGCGAGCGCCCGGGCGATGCCGATGCGCTGCCGCTGGCCGCCGGAGAACTGGTGCGGGTACCGGTTGACGTGCTCCGGGTTGAGGCCCACCACGTCCAGCAGCTCCTGCACCCGGCCGCGCTTGCTGCCCTTGGGCGCGGCGTCCGGGTGGATGTCGAACGGCTCGCCGATGATGTCGCCGACCGTCATCCGCGGGTTCAACGAGGTGTACGGGTCCTGCATGACCATCTGCATGTTGCGGCGCAGCCGGCGTAGCTCCGCACCGGAGGCGGAGAAGAGGTCCTTCCCCTCCAGGGTGGCCCGGCCGGAGGTGGGCTTCTCCAGCCGCATCAGCAGCCGGGCCAGCGTCGACTTGCCGCAGCCGGACTCACCGACGATGCCGAGCGTCTCGCCCCGGCGCAGCTCGAAGCTCACTCCGTCGACGGCCCGGACCGCGCCGGTCTGCCGCTGGAAGACCACGCCCTGGCTGATCGGAAAGTGCTTGACCAGGTTGTCGACGGCGAGGATCGTCTCGCCGCGCACCTTGGCCGGGCTAGCGGGCGCTGTCATCACGGACCTCCTGCGCGAAGTGGCACGCGCTGGTCCGGCCGTCGGCGAGGACCAGGTCGTGCGGCACCGCGTCCATGCACACCTGCTGCACGTACGGGCACCGGGGGTGGAATGGGCAGCCGGCGGGGATCCGCATCAGGTTCGGCGGCAGCCCCTTGATCGTCGACAGCTCCCGGCCCCGGACGTCCAGCCGCGGGATCGACTCCAGCAACCCCTTGGTGTACGGGTGGGCCGGTGCCCGGTACAGCGAGCGGACGTCGGCGTGCTCGACGATCCGGCCGGCGTACATGACCGCGATCCGGTCCGCGACGCCGGCCACCACGCCCAGGTCGTGGGTGATCAGGATCATCGCCATGTCGAGGTCCCGGCGCAGGTCGGCCAGCAGGTCCATGATCTGGGCCTGCACGGTGACGTCGAGCGCGGTGGTCGGCTCGTCGGCGATCAGCACCTTCGGGTTCAGGGCCAGCGCCATCGCGATCATCACGCGCTGCCGCATGCCGCCGGAGAACTGGTGCGGGTAGTCACCGAGCCGGTTCGCCGCGCCGGGGATCCTCACCAGGTCCATCAGCTCGACGGTCCGCCGGCGGGCGTCGGCGCGGGACATCCGTTCCCGCTGGCGCAGCGTCTCGCCGATCTGCCAGCCGACCGGGAAGACCGGGTTCAACGCCGACAGCGCGTCCTGGAAGATCATCGCGATCTCCTTGCCGCGTACCTGACGACGCTGCTCCTCGGGCAGCCTCAGCAGGTCCCGGCCCTGGTAGCGGATCTGACCGGAACGGATCACCGCCGGGGGAGTGTCCAGGATCCCCATGATCGCCTGGGCGGTGACCGACTTGCCGGAACCGGACTCGCCGAGCACGGCCAGGGTCTCGCCCGGATCCAGGTGGTACGAGACCCCGTTGATCACCTTGGCGACGCCCTCGCCGGTGCGGAACTCGACGTGCAGGTCCCGTACCTCCAGCAGGTGACCGCCGGGCGGGGTCGGGGAGGCCGGCGTGGGCCGGACGGCGGACTCGGTCACCGGATCTGCCTTTCGGTAGCGTCTGCGGGGCTCGCTGCGCTCACTCCTCGCGCTCGCGGTGCCGGCTTTTCGCTCGCGACTGCGGGGCTCGCTGCGCTCACTCCTCGCGCTCGCGGTGCTGGCTTTTCGCTCGCGACTGCGGGGCTCGCTGCGCTCACTCCTCGCGCTCGCACGGGGAACCTCACCGCAGCTTCGGGTCGAAGGCGTCGCGGATCGCGTCGCCCAGCATGATGAAGGCGAGCACGGTCAGCGCGAGGAAGGCCGACGGGACCACCAGCGGGGTCGCCGACTCACGCATGTGCACCCGCCCGGCGTCGATGTCGATGCCCCAGGAGATGGTCGGGGCCTTGAGGCCGATGCCGAGGAAGCTCAGCGTCGCCTCGGCCGCGATGAACGAGCCGAGCGCGATGGTCAGCACCACGATCGCCGGGGCGAGCGCGTTCGGCAGGATGTGCCGCCACATGATCCGGCCGTTGCCGGCGCCGAGCATCCGGGCCGCGGCCACGTAGTCCTGTTCCTTGGCGGTGATCACCGAGGAGCGGACCACCCGGGCGGCCGTGGTCCACCCGAGCACCGCCAGCACGAAGATCACCGCGAACAGCCGGACGTTGTCGCTGCTGGTGCCCACCCGCTTGAGCAGCACGATCGCGGCGAGCAGCAGCGGGATGCCGAGCACGATGTCGATCACCCGGGAGAGCACCGCGTCGACCCAGCGGCCGAAGTAGCCGGCGACCATCCCGACGACCAGCGCGATGACGCCGGTGAACAGCGCGGAGAGCGCGCCGACCAGCAGCGAGGCGCGTGCCCCGTAGACCGCCCGGGCGTAGGTGTCGCAGCCCTGGAAGTCGTACCCGAAGATGGCCCCGCCGGACGCCCCGGCGTGCTGCCGGGAGAGCACGCAGGCGCGCGGGTCGTTGGCGGTGAACAGGGACGGGACGGCGGCCATCGCGGCGACCAGCACGACCAGGATCAGGCTGACCCAGAACACCGGGTTGCGGCGCAGGTCGCGCCAGGCGTCACCGGCCAGGCTGCGCGGCTTCTGCGGTACGCCGACCTGGTTGGGTGCCCCGGGCTCGCCGGAGACGCCCCGCCGCGCGGCCTGGTTCTCGGTGGCCGCGACCGTCTCGAAGTCACTCATGCCCGCACCTCGCTGCGCTCACTCATAGCGGATCCTCGGATCGAGTACGGCGTACAGGACGTCCACCACCAGGTTGGAGATGAGGTAGACCACGACGAGCACGCTGACGATGCCCACCACCAGCGGGCCGTCCTCGGTGCGGATGCCGCGGAACAGGTTGAAGCCCACCCCAGGGATGTTGAACACGCCCTCGGTGATGATCGCGCCGCTCATCAGGTTGCCCAGCTCGACGCCGAGGAAGGTGATCACCGGGATGAGCGAGTTGCGCAGCACGTGCACGCTGACGATCCGCCGCCGGACCAGGCCCTTCGAGCGGGCGGTCCGGACGTAGTCGGCGCGCAGGTTCTCCGCCACCGAGGTGCGGGTCAGCCGCAGCGCGGTGGCCAGCGAGAGCGAGCCGAGGACGATGCCGGGCAGCAGCAGGGCGTACAGGTCGGGGGCGGCGCCGGCGGTGGGCGGGAAGAGCGGCCACCTGACGCCGAGGAAGTACTGGGCGAGCGGGGCCAGCACGATGGTGGGGATGCCCAGCACCAGCAGGGTCAGCACCAGGGTCGAGTTGTCGAAGATGCTGGCCCGGCGGATGCCGGCGAGCACCCCGGCGGTGACCCCGAACAGGATCGTCACGGCCATCGCGATCAGCGCGAGCTTCACGGTGACCGGCCAGGCGGCGGCGAGGATGTCCCCGATCGACCGGCCGGTCAGCGACTGGCCGAGGTCGCCCCGGAGCAGGTTCTTCAGGTAGTCGAAGTAGCGGTAGAAGAAGCCGCCCACCCCGGTCTGGTCGAGGTGGAACTTCTCGGTCAGGTATGCCCGCTGGGCCGGGGTCACCGGACGTTCTCCGGCGAGCGCCTGGATCGGGTCACCCTGACCGGCGAACATCAGGGCGTAGACGATCAGCGTGGTCCCGAAGAAGGCGAGGACCATCTGGAGCAGACGCCGCAGAATGAAGCGGAACATACTGTGCAGTCTCTCTGAAAAGGGGCGAAGGGGGAGGCGGGTCGGGCCACCGTCCACCGATGACCCGACCCGTCGTGCCGGGTGTTACCTGACCGCCTCGATCTTCAGCAGGTCGATCCGGTCGAAGAGATCCATCGCCACGTTCTTGACCTTGGTCGAGTGCCCGAAGTTGTTCTGACCGAAGCGGAGCGGGATCACCGGCATGTCCTCGGCCAGGAGGTCCTCCGCCGCCTGGTACTTCTTGACCGCCGCTTCCTCGTTCGGCGCCTTGGCGCCCTCGGCCAGCAGCTTGTCGAACTCGGGGTTGCTGTAGCCGTAGTAGTTCGAGGAACCGTTCGTGCTGTACAGCGGGCCCAGGTAGTTCTCCATGGACGGGTAGTCCATGACCCAGCCCATCCGGAACAGGCCCACCGGCTGCTTCGCCTTGACCTTGGTCAGCAGGTCCGCGAACTTGGGCTCGGCGGTGCCGACGCACTCCACGCCCAGGTTGGCCTTGAGCTGGTTGCAGGTCGCGTCGACCCAGTCCTTGTGGCCGCCGTCGCCGTTGTACGACAGCTCGATCTTCTTCGGGCCGCCCCCGGCCTGGTACAGCACCTTGGCCTTGGTCGGGTCGAACTCACCGGCGGAGCCGATGGTGTTCTCCCGGTAGCCCGCGACCACCGGCGAGACGAACGAGCGGGCCGGCTGCTGCGAGTCCTTGAAGATCGACTTGGTGATCTCGTCGCGGTCGATCGCCATCGAGATGGCCTTGCGGACCTCGGGGTTGCTGAACTCCTTCTGGAAGGTCGGGAAGGCCAGCACCTGGAGCGACGACGCGGGGCTCTGCTGGAACCGGTCACCGAGGTCGGTGCCGGCGGTCGACAGGTTCTCGGTCGGGATCGTCTTGATCACGTCGAGGTTGTCCGACAGCACGTCCGCGTAGGCGGCGGTGAGCTGCTGGTAGATCCGGAACTCGACGCCGGCCACCTTCGGCTGCTGGCCGGGGAAGGCGTCGTACTTCTCCACCTCGACCTTGGCGTCGTGCTGCCAGGAGCCCTTCATCTTGAACGGGCCCTGACCGATCGGCGCCTGCTCGTAGCCCTCGGCGAGCACGCCCGGGGCGGAGAAGGCGGCCTTCGGCAGCGGGTAGAAGGCGGTGTAGCCGAGCATCGACTTGAACTCGCTGTACGGCTCGGTCAGGGTGACCGTGAAGGTCAGGTCGTCGACCTTCTTCAGCCCGGAGAGCGTCTTCGCGGCCGGCTGCTCACCCTGGAGGGCGTCGTAGCCGGCGATCTTCTCGAAGAAGTAGCTGGAGTTCTGCCCGTTGGGGGCGTACGCGCCGTAGTTCCAGGCGTCGAGGTAGCTGTCGGCGGTGACCTTCTCGCCGTTGTGGAAGGTGTAACCGTCCTTGAGCTTGATCGTCCAGACCTTGTTGTCCGACGACGTGACGGACTCGGCCGCCACCTCGTACGGCTTGTTGGCCTCGTCGTAGTCGACCAGCGGGCTGAACAGGGCGGCGAGCACCTGCGAGCCGCTCGTCTCGTTGGTGTTGGTCGGCACCAGGTGCTGCGGCTCGGCGATCTCGATCCGCACGGCCGCGTTGGGGTCGGACTGACCGGATCCGCCGTCGCCGCCCGAGCCGCAGGCCACCAGGCCCAGGGTCACCGCGAGCGGGAGAGCGGTCCAGGCAGCGAGCCTGCGAACACGCATGGGGGTCTCCTCATCTCCTCACGCAGCGCAGTCAGGCCCGGCGTTGGGTAACACTGCGCAACGATCGGCAACGGTAGGTCGTGAGCCGCCGTTCGGCAACGACGGGGTTGCGAACGGGTAACGGATGACCCGCCCCGGCCTTGTCGGCGGCGGGCGCGTGTGCTATCAGGGCTGAGGCGGATTGCCTGGTCAGAGCCGTACTTCCGGGCCTGTTGCCGGGTCTGCCGCCGGCTGCGGCGGGGCCTGGGTGGTCGACTGTCCGTTGTCCGGTCTGTCGCGCTTCATGATCGACTGTCCGTCCCAGCATGTGGCGCGATCCACAATCAGTGACTCTGGGTGACTAACCACACGTTACTTATCGTCACGACTGCCCGTCCTCGGCCCAGCGGTCGTCCGACGTGAGACGATCTGGGCGTGACGGCGACCATCCTGGACGGCAAGGCGACCGCGGCCGAGATCAAGGACGAGCTGCGGGTGCGGGTCAAGGCCCTGGCCGAGCGGGGCGTCACCCCCGGGCTGGGCACCGTCCTGGTCGGCGCGGACCCCGGCTCCCAGGCGTACGTCAACGGCAAGCACCGCGACTGCGCCGAGGTGGGTGTCGCCTCGATCCGTCGGGAGCTGCCCGCCGACGCCACCCAGCAGCAGCTCGACGACGTGCTCGCCGAGCTGAACGCCGACCCGGCCTGCCACGGCTACATCGTCCAGCTACCGCTCCCGGCACACCTGGACACCCAGCGGGCGCTGGAGCTGATCGACCCCGACAAGGACGCCGACGGGCTGCACCCGGTCAACCTCGGCCGGCTCGTGCTCGGCTACGACGGCCCGCTGCCGTGCACCCCGCGCGGCATCGTCGAGCTGCTCCGCCGGTACGACGTGCCGCTGCGCGGCGCCAACGTCGCCCTCGTCGGCCGGGGAAACACCGTCGGGCGTCCGCTCGGGCTGCTGCTCACCCGGCGCAGCGAGAACGCCACCGTCACCCTCTGCCACACCGGCACCCTCGACCTAGCCGCGCACACCCGCGCCGCCGACGTCGTGATCGTCGCCGCCGGGGTGCCCGGCCTGCTCACCGCCGACATGGTCACCCCGGGCGCGACCGTGGTGGACGTCGGCATCACCCGGGTGATCGGGACCGACGGCAAGGGGCGCTACACCGGTGACGTCGACCCGGAGGTGGCGGAGGTCGCCGGCCGGTTGGTGCCGATGCCGGGCGGCGTCGGGCCGATGACCCGGGCGATGCTGCTGACCAACGTCGTCGAGCGCGCCGAGCGGGCCTGAACCCGGCGGCGATCCGGGCGGCGGTGACGTTCGCCCCATCCCGGCGATGGCCGCCGCCCCTGGCCCGATCAGTGCCAGGATGACTGATACGGTCCGGAAAACCGACTGGTATCAGGGAGTGGGACGACCATGGGTAAGAAGGTCACTGTCGTCGGGGCCGGCTTCTACGGCTCCACCACCGCACAGCGCCTGGCCGAGTACGACGTCTTCGACACCGTCGTGATCACCGACATCGTGGAGGGCAAGCCGGCGGGGCTCGCGCTGGACCTCAACCAGTCGCGCGCGGTCGAGGGCTTCGAGACCAAGGTCGTCGGCGCCACCACCGGCCCCAACGGCGAGGGCTACGAGGCCATCGAGGGCTCGGACGTCGTGGTGATCACCGCCGGGCTGCCCCGCAAGCCGGGCATGAGCCGGATGGACCTGCTGGAGACCAACGCCAAGATCGTTCGGCAGGTCTCCGAGAACGTCGCCAAGTACGCCCCGAACGCCGTCGTCATCGTGGTGTCGAACCCGCTCGACGAGATGACCGCGCTGGCCCAGCTCGCCACCCAGTTCCCCAAGAACCGGGTGCTCGGCCAGGCCGGCATGCTGGACACCGCCCGGTTCACCAACTTCGTCGCCGAAGCCCTTGAGGTACCGGTGAAGTCGGTGAAGACGCTGACCCTCGGCTCGCACGGCGACACGATGGTCCCGGTGCCGTCCAAGAGCACCGTCAACGGCAAGCCGCTGCGTGAGGCGATGCCGGCCGAGCAGATCGAGGAGCTGGTCGTCAAGACCCGCAACGGTGGCGCCGAGGTCGTCGCGCTGCTCAAGACCGGCTCGGCGTACTACGCCCCGTCGGCCGCCGCCGCCCGGATGGCGAAGGCCGTCGCGGAGGACTCCGGCGACGTCATGCCGGTCTGCGCCTGGGTCGACGGCGAGTACGGCATCTCCGGCGTCTACCTGGGCGTCGAGGCCGAGATCGGCGCCGAGGGCATCAGGCGGGTCGTCGAGACCGACCTGGACGCCGACGAGCTGGCCAGCCTCAAGGCGGCTGCCGAGGCCGTCCGCGCCAAGCAGGCCGACGTCGCCAACATGTGACCTGATCCGGCCCACCAAGGGGCACGCCGGCACCCGCCGCCGTGCCCCTTCGCCGTCCCTCCACCCACCCGCCCTCGGCCCACCGCCCTCGGCCCACCGCCCTCGGCCCACCGCCCTCGGCCCACCGCCCTCGGCCCACCGCCCTCGGCCCACCGCCCTCGGCCCACCCCTCCTCTCCCTCCGCCCTGTTGATCAAGAGGTTTACGTCACCGTCGGCGCGGATTCCTGACGCAAACCTCTTGATCACCCCGGGGATCACCGGCTGGAGCGTCGGGGGCCCGGGGTGCCCGGGTTGCCCGGGTTGCCGGGGTGCCGGGGGTGCCGGGGCGCTGGGGGTGTCGGGGTGCCGGGGTGTTGGAGCGCCGGGGTGCCTGAAGGGGGTAGGTGGGGTGGGGTGAATGGGGGCTTGGCGGCGGTGGGGGTGGTGGCGTGGTAGACCCGTGGGTGTGGGCTCACTGGTGTCGGCTCGGTGCCTGATGATCTCCCGGCTCTGCCGCCCTGCCGAGACCGCCTACCGAGACCGCCTACCGAGGCCGCCCTGCCGAGACCGCCCTGCCGAGACCGCCCGTCGAGGCCGGCTGTCGAGGCCGGCTGGGGGGTGTCGGGCCGTTTCCAGTACGCTCGTACTGCTTGAGCACGTGTCCCCCGAGAGGAGCGCCGGCCGATGGCGAAGATCAAGGTAAACAACCCGGTCGTGGAGCTCGACGGCGACGAGATGACCCGGATCATCTGGAAGCAGATCCGGGAGCAGTTGATCCTGCCCTATCTCGACGTCGACCTGCACTACTACGACCTGTCGATCCAGCACCGCGACGAGACCGACGACCAGGTGACCATCGATGCCGCCAACGCCATCAAGGAGCACGGCGTCGGCGTCAAGTGCGCCACCATCACCCCGGACGAGGCCCGGGTCGAGGAGTTCGGCCTGAAGAAGATGTGGCGGTCGCCGAACGGCACCATCCGCAACATCCTCGGCGGTGTCGTCTTCCGCGAGCCGATCATCATGTCCAACGTGCCGCGGCTGGTCCCCGGCTGGACCAAGCCGATCATCATCGGCCGGCACGCCCACGGTGACCAGTACAAGGCCACCGACTTCGTGGTCCCCGGTCCGGGCACGGTGACCATCACCTACACCCCGACCGACGGCGGCGCCCCGGTGGAGATGGAGGTCGCCAACTTCCCCGGCGGCGGCATCGCCATGGGCATGTACAACTTCGACGAGTCGATCCGGGACTTCGCCCGGGCCTCGTTCCGGTACGGGCTGGACCGCAACTACCCGGTCTACCTGTCCACCAAGAACACCATCCTGAAGGCGTACGACGGTCGGTTCAAGGACATCTTCGCCGAGGTGTTCGAGAACGAGTTCAAGTCCGAGTTCGCCGCCGCCGGCATCACCTACGAGCACCGGCTGATCGACGACATGGTCGCCGCCGCGCTCAAGTGGGAGGGCGGCTACGTCTGGGCCTGCAAGAACTACGACGGTGACGTGCAGTCCGACACCGTCGCGCAGGGCTTCGGCTCGCTCGGCCTGATGACCTCGGTCCTGCTCTCCCCGGACGGCCGTACCGTCGAGGCGGAGGCCGCGCACGGCACCGTCACCCGGCACTACCGGCAGTACCAGAAGGGCGAGAAGACCTCGACCAACCCGATCGCCTCGATCTACGCCTGGACCCGGGGCCTGGCCCACCGGGGCAAGCTGGACGGCACCCCGGCGGTCACCGAGTTCGCCAACACCCTGGAGCAGGTCATCGTCGACACCGTCGAGGGTGGCCAGATGACCAAGGACCTCGCGCTGCTCATCTCGCGGGACGCCCCGTGGCTGACCACCGACGAGTTCATGAACGCGCTCGACGAGAACCTGGCGCGCAAGCTCGCCGCCTGATCCTCGCCCGCACCGACGACGGAGCCCGCCGGCGACTTCCGGCGGGCTCCGTCGTACCCGGCGGACCGGATGGGGTGTGCCCCGTCCGGGTGACGGCGGCGTCACCGGTCGGGAAACAGGTCGTTGAGCTGGGTGGACGTGGTGCCAGTAGCGTCCAGGAAGGTTGACTTCGGTCGCCTCGCGGCACCAGTGCCGAGCAGCCAGCCTTCCCGGCTGTCGAGCACAGCCAGCCGTCCCTTCCCTGCGGGGGGCCCTGTCCCGGGCCCCCCGCGCCCTGTTCTGCGCGCGGTGCCGGGTCGGCGTTCGCCCGCGTGGTGCCGGTCGGCGTTGGCCCGCGCGGTGCCGGTCAGGCGGCGCGGAGGAGTTCGGCGGCGCGTTCGGGGGCGATGTCGTTGATGAACACGCCCATCCCCGACTCGGACCCGGCCAGGTACTTCAGCTTGTCGGTCGCCCGCCGGACGCTGAACACCTGCAGGTGCAGGTGGCCCAGCTCCCGGTCGGTCCGCACCGGCGCCTGGTGCCAGGCCGAGATGTACGGCATGGGCAGGTCGAACAGCCCGTCGAGCCGGCGCAGCACGTCCAGGTAGAGCGGGCCGAACGCGGCCCGCTCGGCGTCACCGAGCGCCGGGATGTCCGGCACCGGCCGGTGCGGCGCGAGGTGCACCTCGAACGGCCAGCGGGCCGCCGCCGGGACGTACGCGGTCCAGTGCTCGTTGGCGGCGACCACCCGGTCACCGGTGGCCCGCTCGGCGGCGAGCACGTCGGCGTAGAGGTTCCGGCCCCCGGTGCGCTCCGCGTGCCGGCGGGCGGCGGCCAGCAGCGACCGGGTGCGCGGCGTCACGAACGGGTACCCGTAGACCTGCCCGTGCGGGTGGTGCAGGGTGACCCCGATTTCCACGCCCCGGTTCTCGAAGCAGAACACCTGCTCCACGCCGGGCAGCGCGCCCATCGCCGTGGTCCGGTCGGCGAGCACGTCCAGCACCAGCCGGACCCGGCGGGGGGACAGGCCGGCGAAGGAGGCGTGGTGGTCGTCGGTGAAGCAGACCACCTCGCAGCGGCCCTGGCCGGGCCGGACCGGGGTGAACGGGGTGATCTCGGCGGGCTCGTCGACGATCCGCTGGCTCAGCGAGGGGAACCGGTTCTCGAAGACGGCCACGTCGTAGCCGGGGGCGGGGATCTCGCTGTGCCGGTCCCCCCGGGACGGGCACAGCGGGCACTGGTCGGCCGGCGGGAGGAAGGTCCGGGTCTGCCGGTGCACGGCCACCGTCACCCACTCGTCGGTGAGCGGGTCGTACCGGAGTTGGGAGGCGGGCGGCGGCGGTGGCAGCTCCCGGCGGTCCGGCTGGTCCCGGACGGCGTCGTCCCGCTCGTCGAAGTAGATCAGCTCGCGGCCGTCGGCCAGTTCGATCGCCGTACGCTTCACCGCGCCGCCTCCCGCGCCGTCGCCCGGCCCGGGCCCGTCACGATCACCAGCTCGCCCACCTTCTCGTCGAGTACCCGGCGCGCCTCGGGGGTCAACCGGTCGTCGCTGACCAGCACGTCGGCCGCGCCCAGGCCGACGATCGAGGAGATGCCGACGGTGCCCCACTTGGTGTGGTCGGCGAGGACGACCAGCCGGTCGGCGGCGGCCACCAGGGCCCGGTCGGTCTCCGCCTCCATCAGGTTCGGGGTGGTGAAGCCGGCCCGCTCGGTGATCCCGTGCACGCCGAGGAAGAGCAGGTCCAGGTGCAGCGAGCGGACGGCGTCCACGGCCAGCGGCCCGACCAGCGCGTCGGACGGGGTGCGGACCCCGCCGGTCAGCACCACGGTCTGGTCGGTCCGGCCGCCGGTGTGCAGGATCTCGGCCACCCGCAGCGAGTTGGTCACCACGGTCAGCCCGGGCACGTCGACCAGCCGTCGGGCCAACTCGGCGGTGGTGGTGCCGGCGGAGAGGGCGATCGCGGCGCCCGGTCGGACCAGTTCGGCGGCCCGGGCGGCGATGGCGGTCTTCTCGGCGGACTGCCGGACCGACTTGGCGTGGAAGCCCGGCTCGTCGGTCGAGCCGGCGGTGGTGGCCCCGCCGTGCACCTTGGCCAGCAGGCCCTGGTCGTGCAGCGTGTCCAGGTCCCGCCGGATGGTCATGTCGGAGACGCCGAACTCGGCGGCCAGCTCGGTGACCCGGACGCCGCCGGCGGCCCGGACCCGGTCGAGGATGGCCGCCTGCCGCTGCCGCGCCAGCATCCGCCGCACCTCCCGGCCCTCCGCGCTCTCACGCGGTCGAACGTGTTCCAACAGGAACGAACACTAGCGCGCAGGCGGCAGCGACGAAAGTGGAACCCCGACGATCAGGTGGAGGGCAGTCGGGTCTCCACCCAACCGGTCTCGGTCAGGTGGCTCAGCACCGCCTGGACCGCCTCCTCGACGCTCTGGTCGGTGGTGTCGACCACCAGATCGGCGTCGGTCGGCGCCTCGTACGGGTCGTCGATCCCGGTCATCCCGGTGAGCAGGCCGGCCCGGGCGCGGGCGTACAGGCCCTTGCGGTCACGCTGCTCGCAGACCTCCAGCGGGGTCGCCACGTGCACCAGCAGGAAGCCCGCGCCGGCGACCCGGGCCATCTCCCGGACGGCGGCCCGGGCCTGCGCGTACGGGGCGATCGGGCAGCAGATGCCCACCCCCCGGTGCCGGGCGATCTCGGCGGCCACCCAGCCGATCCGGCGCACGTTGGCGTCCCGGTCGGCCTTGCTGAAGCTCAGCCCGGCGGAGAGTTCCCGGCGCACCACGTCGCCGTCCAGCAGGGTCACCGTGCGCTCGCCCTGCTCGCGGAGCAGGTCGGCCAGGCCCCGGGCGATGGTCGACTTGCCGGAACCGGAGAGCCCGGTCAGGAAGACCACCAGCCCCCGGTGCCGGCGCGGCGGGCGGGCCCGGCTCAGCTCCTTGGCCACCGCCGGCGGGGTGTGCCACTCGGGCAGCGGAAAGCCCCGGTCCAGCAGGTCGTCGATCTCCGCCTCGCTCAGCGCCAGCCGCCGGTTGCGTGGTGGGATGTCCTCCCGCCAGCGCCACTGCCCGTCCCGGTTGTCGTAGGCCAGCTCGCGGGGGACCAGCACCCGCAGCCCGGCGCCGGAGAGCATGTCGCCGGTGGTGAGCAGGTGGGTCACCCCGTAGGCGGCGGAGATCCGGGCCCGCAGCAGGGCGTCGCTGATCTCGTCCCGGCGGCGGGGCAGCGGCACCGCGACCAGGGTCGCCGGGGGCATCCGGTCCCGGGCGGCGAAGACGCTGCGGACCAGGGCCTCCGCGGGCAGCCCGCCCGGCCCGTCCTCACTGACCGGGATCATCACCAGCAGGTGGGCGCCGAGGGTCCGGGCGGCGTGCGCGATCTGCGCGAGCTGCGGCCGGTGCAGCGGCCGGTCGGCGATCACCCCGAGCACCCGGCCCGGGGGCAGCAACGGACGCACCTCGTCCGGGCCACGGCGTAGCCGCTGGAACGGGCCGTGCCCGCCGTCGCCGAGCCGGCGGACCGGACCGCCCACCCCGGCCACGCCCTCCCGGGCCGGCCAGACGTCGGTGACCTCCAGCGCGGCCACCGGCGCGCCCTCGCCGTCGGTGAGCACCAGGGTCCGGCGCGCCGGGTCGGTCGGGTCGAGCCCGTCGGCGAGCGGCGCCGGGACCTGGAGGGTCACCGGGACCGGCCACGAGGTGCCGTCGTCCAGCCGGCCACGACGCTGCAACGAGGTCAGGTCGGCGCGGGTCATGAAGCCGGCCAACGGGGCGTACGCCCCGGTCAGCAACAACTCCAGATCGGCCAGCTCGCCCGGGCGCGGGGTGTACGCCGGAGCGTCCCGCAGCACCTCGTCGGGCAGCACCCACCCGTTGCTCATCCGTACCCCTCACTCGCTGGCCGGTCCACAGTTTCTCAGCCGGCAGGCGATCGGTCGAGAGCGCCACTCCACTACCGGTCCGGAAGTGGATCATCGTCGGGGCGGACGGACCGACCGGCGGGTGACGATCGGCCGGGCGGGGCCGGTGGCGCGACGCCGCCCGGGACGGCGACGCGGTCCACCCGGTCCCGCCGCCCGGGGCGGAGATCAGGGGCACCCCCGGGCGATTCCGGATACCCGCCAGGGTGGCGGCTGCCTACGCTGTCGGTCGTGACACTGATCGCGACCGAGTCGCTGACGAAGACGTACGGAGGCCGGGTAACCGCCCTGGCCGACCTGACCGTCGCGGTCGAGCCGGGGATCATCGGCCTGGTCGGCGCCAACGGCGCCGGCAAGTCCACGCTGATCAAGATCCTGCTGGGCCTGCTTCCGCCGACCAGCGGGCGGGTCTCCGTGCTCGGCCTCGACCCGACCACCGACCCGGCGGCGGTGCGTGCCCGGGTCGGCTACATGCCGGAGCACGACGCGCTCCCGCCCGACCTGTCCGCCGCCGAACTGGTCACCCACCTGGGCCGGATCAGCGGCCTGCCCCGGACGGTGGCCCGCGAGCGCGCCTCCGAGACGCTGCGCCACGTCGGCCTCTACGAGGAGCGCTACCGCCCGGTCGGCGGCTACTCCACCGGCATGAAGCAGCGGGTCAAGCTCGCCCAGGCCCTGGTCCACGACCCGGACCTGCTGCTGCTCGACGAGCCCACCAACGGCCTCGACCCGGCCGGCCGGGACGCCATGCTCGCCCTGGTCCACCGGATCGGCACCGAGTTCGGCATCTCCGTACTGGTCTGCTCGCACCTGCTCGGCGAGGTGGAGCGGATCTGCGACACGCTGGTCGCCATCGACGGCGGCCGGCTGCTGCGCGCCGACCGGATCGACGCGATGACCTCCGCCACCGACGTGCTCGCCGTCGAGGTCAGCGAGGGCACCGACGAACTGGCCGGCCGGCTCGCCGCGCTCGACCTGCCGGTGACCCGGGACGGCCGGATGCTGCTCGTTCCGCTCGCCGACGAACGCACCTACGACCTGATCCTCGGCGCGGTCGCCGAGCTGGACCTGCCGCTGCACCGGCTGGACCAGCGCCGCCACCGGGTGGCCGAACTCTTCGCCCCGAGGGAGCCCAGCCATGCCTGAGCCGACCGGCGTCATCCACGACATCGGCTACCAGCGGTACACCGGCCCCCGGCTGGGCCGCCGGCACGTCTTCGGCGCGCTCTACCTGCACGGCCTGCGGACGGTCTTCGGGCTGGGGCGCAGCGCCAAGGCGAAGATCTTCCCCTGGCTGGTGGTCGGCATCGTGACCGTGGTGGCCGCCGGCCTCACCGCGGTACGCAGCCAGATCGGCGAGGTGGTGATGACGTACGCCCAGTTCGCCGACGCGATGAGCTGGCTGGTCATCTTCTTCGTCGCGGTGGCCGCCCCCGAGCTGGTCTCCCGGGACCTGCGCAGTGGCGTGCTCCCGCTGTACTTCTCCCGGCCGCTGCCGCGCGACGACTACGCGCTGGCCAAGCTGCTGTCCCTGGTGAGCGCGCTCTGGCTGTTGCTCGGCGGGCCGCAGCTGGTGATGTTCCTGGGCGCGGCGTTCACCACCTCCGACGGCCTGCGCGGGGCCTGGAACGAGCTGCTGGACCTGCTGCCCGGGCTGCTCTACGCCGGGCTGTGGGCGGTGGTCTTCGCCGCGATCGGGCTGCTGGTCGCCTCGCTCACCGGCAAGCGCGCCTTCGCCGCCGGCGGGATCGTGGCGGTCTTCCTGATGACCACCCCGATCGTCGGCGTCCTGTCGATCCTGCCGTCCCGGGCGGTCAACGAACTGGCGCTGCTCGCCTCGCCCTCCACCCTGGTCGGTGGGGTCGGCACCTGGGCGCTGCGGGACTGGCTGCACCCGAAGGGGCAGGGCGTTCCCCAGATCGGCGACTTCGGCCCGGTCTACGCGATCGCCGCCGTGCTGCTGGTCACCGCCTGCACCGCCCTGCTGCTGCTGCGATACCGGAAGGTGGCCGCCCGATGACCACACTCGACACCGGCGCCCCGCCGGCCGTCACCACCAGCACCCTGGACCTCGCCGGGGTCTCCCGCTGGTACGGCAACGTGGTGGCGGTCAACGACGTCACCATGCGGCTCGGCCCCGGGGTGACCGGCCTGCTCGGCCCGAACGGCGCCGGCAAGACCACCCTGCTGCACATGATGGCCGGTTTCCTCGCCCCGTCCCGGGGCACGCTGACCCTGGACGGCGCATCGACCTGGCGCAACCCGGACGTCTACCGCCGGCTCGGGCTGGTCAGCGAGCGGGAGGCGGTGCACTCCTTCCTCACCGCCCGCGAGTTCGTGCTGGCCAGCGCGAAGCTGCACCGGCTGCCCGACCCCGAGGCCGCGGCCCGCCGGGCGATCGAGCTGGTCGAGATGACCGACGCGCAGGACCGCCGGATCGGGACGTACTCCAAGGGCATGCGGCAACGCACCCGGGTCGCCGCCGCGCTGGTGCACGACCCGCAGGTGCTGCTGCTCGACGAACCGTTCAACGGGATGGACCCGCGCCAGCGGCTGCACATGATGGGGCTGCTGCACTCCCTCGGCGACGCCGGGCGGACCATCCTGTTCAGCTCGCACATCCTGGAGGAGGTCGAGCAGGTCTCCGGGACGGTGCAGGTGATGGTGGCCGGTCGACTGGCCGCCTCCGGCGACTTCCGGACCATCCGCCGGCTGATGACCAACCGGCCGCACGTCTTCGCGGTCCGCTCCACCGACGACCGGGCGCTGGCGGTGGCGCTGATGGCCGACCCGTCGGTCACCGGCGTCGAGCTGGACAAGGCCGGCCTGACCGTGCGGGCCGGCGACTACGGCGCCTTCACCCGGGCGCTACCGAAGATCGCGCTCGCCCACCGCATCCGGGTCCGGCAGTTGACCCCCGAGGACGAGTCCCTGGAGAGCGTCTTCTCCTACCTGGTGGAGGCCTGATGTCGACCGTTTCCTGGATCACCGCGCGCGGGCTCTTCGGCCGCCGCCGGTTCCTCATGCTGCTGCCGTTGCCGGCGGTGCTGGTGCTGCTCGCCGTACTCTGCCGGTCGCTTGGGGTGGACCCGGGCCAGTGGGCGCCGCCGGTGCTGGTCGCCCTCGGCCTGGCCGTGGTGCTGCCGGTGGTGGCGCTCATCGTCGGCACCGGCGTGCTGGGGGCGGAGATCGACGACGGCACGGTGGTGCACATCCTGACCAAGCCGCTGCCGCGCTGGCAGATCGTGCTGCCGAAGCTCGGGGTGGCCGCCGGGGTCAGCGCGGCCACCGTCGCGGTGCCGCTCTACGTCGCGGGCGTGCTCGCCGACTCGGTACGCCTCGGCCTGGCGCTGGCCGCCGCCTCGGCGATCGGCGCGCTGGCCTACTCGGCGCTGTTCCTGGCGCTCAGCCTGGTCACCCGGCGGCCGGTGCTGCTCGGCCTGGTGTACGTGCTGATCTGGGAGGGGCTGCTGGGCAACTTCGTCAGCGGCACCAAGGTGCTGTCGATCCAGCAGTGGGTGATCGCCCTGGCCGACCGGATGGCCCCGACCGAGCTGCTGTCGACCACCGTCTCGGTGCCCGTCGCGGTGGTGCTGACGATCCTGGTCAGCGTCGGTTTCACCGGGTTGGCGATCGACCGCCTCCGCTCGTTCAGCATGGCCGGCGAGACGAGCTGACGCCCGCGCGTTCCGCCGCGCCCCTGCCGCACCGTGATCGACTCAGGATCGCCGAGACAGCGGTGTCCACCCGTTGCGACACCGCTGTCTCGGCGACCCGGCGAACCCGTTGGGGGAGTGGCGACGGTCAGAAGGCGCAGGCGATCACCAGCTCGGGGGTACGGTCCGGCAGCAGGTCGAGCTTGCCGACCCGGCCCGCCGCGCGGACGTCGTCCGCGACGAGGGTGAGCTGGTCCAGCAGGGCGGCCGGGCCGAGCGCCTCGGCCAGCGGCACCTCCGCCCGCATCGACAGCTTCCGCTCCGACTTGGCCCGCCGCACCTGGCCCAACGCGTCGGCGGCCAGCCGCAGCAGCGCCGGGTCACCGGTGCCGGTGATCGCCCGGTCCACCTCGTAGGTGGTGGGCCAGGTGGCGCGGTGCACCGAGCCGTACCGCCACCACGACCAGACCTCCTCGGTGACGTACGGCAGCACCGGGGCGAAGAGCCGCAACTGCACCGACAGCGCGGTGGCGAGCGCCGCCCGGGCCGAGTCGGCACCCGGACCGGAGCCGTAGGCGCGCTCCTTCACCAGTTCGATGTAGTCGTCGCAGAACCGCCAGAAGAACGCCTCGGTGGCCTGCAACGCCGCCGTGTGGTCGTACCCGTCGAAGGCGGCGGTCGCGGTGCCGACGACGCCGGAGAGTTCGGCGAGCAGGGCGGTGTCCAGCGGCGCGGTCGCCGGGGCGCGCAGCGCGTCGGCGGCGCCCAGCCCGAGGGCGAACTTCGAGGCGTTGAGCAGCTTGGTGGCGAGCCGCCGGCCCACCTTGATCTGCGCCGGGTCGAAGGCGAGGTCCATCCCGGGCCGGCCGTTGGCCGCCCAGTAGCGGACCGCGTCCGAGCCGTGCTGCTCCAGCAGGCCCATCGGGGTGACCACGTTCCCCCTGGACTTGGACATCTTCTTCCGGTCCGGGTCGAGGATCCAGCCGGAGAGCACCGTGTCCCGCCAGGGCAGCACCCCGTGCTCCAGGTGGGCGCGGACCACGGTGGCGAAGAGCCAGGTGCGGATGATCTCCTGCCCCTGCGGGCGCAGGTCCATCGGGAAGACCCGGCGGAACAACTCCGGGTCGGTCTCCCAGCCGCCGACGATCTGCGGGGTCAGCGACGAGGTGGCCCAGGTGTCCAGCACGTCCGGGTCGCCGACGAAACCGCCGGGCACGCCGCGCTGCGACTCGTCGAACCCGGGCGGCGGTTCACTCGACGGATCGATCGGCAGCAACGCCTCGTCCGGTGTGAGAGGGTGGGTGTGGTCCGGCTCGCCAACGGCGTCGAGCCGGTACCACACCGGCACCGGCACCCCGAAGAAGCGCTGTCGACTGACCAGCCAGTCACCGGTCAGCCCACCCACCCAGTGGTCGTAGCGGTGCCTCATGTGCTCCGGCACCCAGCGCAGCTCGCCGCCCCGGGCCAGCAGCGCCGCCCGCAGGTCGGCGTCCCGGCCGCCGTTGCGCAGGTACCACTGCCGGGTCGAGACGATCTCCAGTGGCCGGTCGCCGCGCTCGTAGAACTTCACCGGATGGGTGATCTCGCGCGGCTCGCCGACCAGGTCACCGGCGGCGTGCAGCAGCTCCACCAGGGTCCGTCGGGCGGCGTTGACGGGCTGCCCGGCCAGCGCCGCGTAGGCCGTCGCCGGCACGCCGGGCGGCGGCTCGGGCAGCAGCCGCCCGTCCCGGCCGACCACCACCCGGGTCTCCAGGGCCAGGTCCCGCCACCAGGTCACGTCGGTCAGGTCACCGAAGGTGCAGACCATCGCGATGCCGGTGCCCTTGGCCGGGTCCGCCAGCGGGTGCGCGCGCACCGGCACCTCGACCCCGAAGACGGGGGTACGCACCGAAGCGCCCACCAGGTCGGCGTACCGCTCGTCGTCGGGGTGGCAGACCAGCGCCACGCAGGCCGGCAGCAGCTCCGGCCGGGTGGTGTCGATCAGCACCTCGCGCCCGTCCGGCCCGGTGAACCGCAGCCGGTGGTACGCCCCCGGGCGCTCGCGGTCCTCCAGCTCGGCCTGGGCCACGGCGGTGGCGAAGCCGACGTCCCAGAGCGTGGGCGCCTCCGCCTGGTACGCCTCGCCCCGGGCCAGGTTGCGCAGGAACGCCCGCTGGCTGGTCGCCCGGGCCGCCCGCCCGATCGTGGTGTACGTCAGCGACCAGTCCACCGACAGCCCGAGCCGCCGCCACAGCGTCTCGAAGACCCGCTCGTCGTCGGCGGTGAGCCGTTCGCACAGCTCGACGAAGGTGCGCCGGGAGACCGGCGTCGGGTCCCTGCGCCGGGCCTCGGTGACCGGGGTGTCGGGCGGCTGCCAGGCCGGGTCGTACGGCAGGGCCGGGTCGCAGCGCACCCCGTAGACGTTCTGCACCCGGCGTTCGGTGGGCAGGCCGTTGTCGTCCCAGCCCATCGGGTAGAAAACGTTCCGGCCGCGCATCCGCTGGAAGCGGGCCACCGTGTCGGTGTGGGTGTACGAGAAGACGTGCCCCATGTGCAGCTCGCCGGATACGGTCGGCGGCGGGGTGTCGATGGAGTACACGTCGTCGCCGCGACCGTGCCGGTGCGGCGCGTCCGCCGCCCCGCCGCGACCCGCTCCGGTCGCCTTCGCCCGGTCGAACGCGTACGTGCCCTCCTCCTGCCAGCGGTGCGCCCAGCGTTCCTCGATACCGTCCAGGGTGGGACGCTCGGGAACGTCGGCGCGGGCCGTCCTCGCCGTATCAGTCATCCGTCGATGGTAGGCAGCCGGCGAGGCCGCGCCCACCGGCTTTGCCCGGGTGCGGTGGAGGCGTGTGGTGGGGGTGGGTGGTGGGGGTGGGTGTCGGTGTGGGTCACCGCCCTAGCGGGTCGAGGACCCGACCGGGGCGGGGAGCAACGGGCCCCGGGTGGCGAGCTGGAAGCCGAGGCCGGTGCGGGAGTTCACCCGGTCCAGGATGGTGGAGACCGGCGAGTAGCTGTTCACCTCGTCCGGGTTGGTGCACGGACCCCGGCCGTAGGTGCCGAAGCTGAGCACGCCGAGCGCCCGGCCGTCGGACTCGGTGAACAGGGGCCCGCCGCTGTCGCCCGGCCGGGCGCAGACCCGTACGTCGATGCCGCCGCTGGCCTTGCCGGTGACCTCGCCGCAGCGGGTGCCCGGCAGGTAGCCGGCCCCCGCGCCCGAGTCGACGTACTGCTCGCCGGCCGTCGGCGTGTACGCCGAGCCGGTGGCGCAGACCACCCAGCCGGCCTGCACCGCGCCGTACGGCGTGAGGCCGGTGACCCGGACGTCGTGACTGCCCTTCGTGGCGCACGCCGGATTGTCCGCCACGCACCAGTAGTTGACCAGGCTGGGCAGGTCGCCGGCGGTCCGCCGCGGGTACGCCCACCGGGTCGACGCGCCGTCGGCGTACGGCAGCACCGCGTAGTCGTACGGGAAGTTGTTCTCGGCCAGCACCGGGTTGGTCGACTCGACGCCCACCGGCACCTTCGGTCCCAGGAACTGGTGCCAGGCCCGGTCCACCTGCTGGTGTCTGCCGCCGACCACGCAGTGCCCGGCGGTCAGCACGTAGTAACGCCCGGACGCCGCCCGCAGGTTGAAGCCGGAGGTGCAGCCGCCGACGGTGCCGTCGTCGCGGGGCACGTCCAGCCGGATGCCGCCGCGCATCGGCGCGGTCGTGCAGTAGCGCGGGTCGCACGCCTTCGCGATGGCGGACGCGCCCCGCCGGGTCTGCGTCCGGACCGGCACCCCGGCGTCGTCCCGCGCCCCGGCCAGCCGGGCGTCGTCCGCCGCCACCGTGTCGCCGGTGAGCACCACCAGCTCGTTGGCCCGCTCGTCGACGAGCACGTCGCTGCCGGCGGTGACGCCCAGCGCGCCGGCCAGCCGGGCCGCCGCCGCGTCGAGGGCACGCCGGGAGTGGCGGACCGGGACGACCGTGACGTGCGCGGCGTCCGGCATGCCGGCGACCGCCCTCGCCACCGGGGCCGGGTCGGTCGCCGCGATGGTGAGCACGCCGCCGCCGGCCTGGTCCAGCCACATGCCGGCGTACTCGGCGGGGAACCGGGCGGCCAGCGTGGCGGCCAGCGGCGCGGACAGGTCCTGGAGGGCGAGCCGGCGGGCGGCCTCGTCGCGCGGCACCCGGTAGCGGTCGCTCAGGTAGCCCACCGAGGCGGGCGCGGCCTGCGCCAACTCGGTGGCCGGGCGACCGGCCGGTGTCACCGTCACCGGTGCCCCGGTGGACGGGAGTGAACCCCGGCCACCGACGCCGCTGCGCGTCGCCGACCGGACGTCGGCGGTGACCGGGCCCGCGCCGGCCGACCACGCGCCGGCCGCCGGGGTCGCCGGGACCGGATCGGCGGCCCGCTCCCGGGCCAGCGCGACCCCGGTCGCGCCGACCGTGCCGACCACCAACGCCGCCGCGACCACCATTCGCCCACGGATCCGCACGCCGCAACCTCCCCGTTTGCCCGGCGACGCCCGACCGGCCTGCCGCGGCCGGTCGGGACCGGCGGCGGGGCGAGGCCCATCGGCGAACGGTGAGTCTATCCGTCGCGGGGCTCACCGGATGCCCCTCGCCCGCCCGCCGGCTGGTGTCCGGCCACCCCGGACGGCGGGTCCGCCACCCGACCGGACCGCCACCACCATGGCCGGTCAGACCAGCGAGTCCCGCCACTGCCGGTGCAGTGCGGCGTACCGGCCGCCGGTGCTGGCGAGCCGGGCCGGGGCCCCGTCCTCGACGATCCGTCCGGCGTCGACGACCAGCACCCGGTCGGCGGTCTCCACGGTGGAGAGCCGGTGGGCGATCACCAGCGCGGTGCGGTCCCGCAGCACGGTGGCGAGGGCCCGCTGCACCAGCCGCTCGGTCGGTACGTCCAGCGACGACGTCGCCTCGTCCAGGATCAGCACCCGGGGGTCGGCCAGGAACGCCCGGGCGAACGCGACGAGCTGCCGCTGGCCGGCGGAGAGCCGGCCACCACGGCGGTGCACCTCGGTGCCGTACCCGTCGGGCAGGGCGGCGATGAAGTCGTGCGCGCCGATCGCCCGCGCCGCCGCCTCCACCGCGGCGTCCGGGGCGGTCGGCCGGCCGAACCGGACGTTCTCCGCCACCGTGCCGCTGAACAGGTGGTTCTCCTGGGTCACCAGCACCACCGCCCGGCGCAGTTCGGGGTCCGACAGGTCCCGCAGGTCGACTCCGTCCAGCTCCACCGTGCCGTCGTCCGGGTCGTGGAAGCGGGCCAGCAGCTTCGCCACGGTCGACTTGCCGGCACCGGTCGGCCCGATCAACGCGACCGTCTGGCCGGCCGGCACGACCAGGTCCAACCCGGTCAGCACCGGCGTCCCGGGCCGGTAGCCGAAGGTCACCGACCGGAACGTCACCGCCCCCCGGCCGGGCCCGGCCGGCAGCGGCACCGGACGCGCCGGCTCGGGCACCCCGGGCCGCTCGTCCAGCACCCCGGCGAGCTTCTCCAGCGCGGCCGTCGCGGACTGGAGGGAGTTGTAGAACTGACTCAGCTCCTGCATCGGTTCGAAGAACCGGCGCAGGTAGAGCAGGAACGCGGCGAGCACGCCCAGCTCGGTACGGCCGCCCAGCACCCGCCACCCGCCGTAGGCCAGCACCACCGCCACCGTGACGTTGCCGATCACCTTGATCCCCGGCGAGTAGGTGGCGATCAACCGGAATCCGCGCAGGCTGGCCCGCCGGTACTCGTCGTTCACCGTCACGAAGATCTGCTGGTTGCGCGGCTCGCGCCGGAACGCCTGCACCGCCCGGATGCCGCGCAGCGACTCGACGAAGTGGACGATGACCAGCGCCACCGCCTCCCGGCTGCGCCGGTAGGCGTCCGCCGAGGCCCGGGCGAACCAGCGGGAGAGCTGGAACAGGAAGGGGAACGCGAGCAGGGTCACCGCCGCCAGCGGCAGGTCCAGCCAGAGCAGGATCGCGGCGACCGACAGCACCGACAGCGCGGCGGCCACCAGGCTGTCGATCCCGCCGTCGACCAGTTCGGCGATGGAGTCCACGTCGCTGGTGAGCCGGGACACCACCCGCCCCGAGGTGTAGCGCTCGTGGAAGCTGACGGAGAGGGTCAGCAGGTGGCCGTAGACCCGCTGGCGTAGCTGGAGCAGGACGGCCTGGCCGATCCGGGCGGAACGGGTGAGGTAGCCGCGCCGGGTGACGTACTCGGTGACCGCCGCGCCGGCGAAGGCGCCGGCGACGGCGGCCAGCGGCCCCGGGTCGCCGGCCCGCAGCGGCGGCACGGCCCGGTCGATGCCGAGCATCACCAGGTACGGCCCGGCCATCGCGGCGGTGTTCTGGGCGAGCAGCAGGGCCACCGCCAGCCCGAGCTGCCGCCGGTGCGGGCGGAGCAGGTCCCGCAGCAGTATCCGGCTCCGGCCGCGCAGCCGGGCCACCGCCTCCGGCGAGTCCTGCTCGGCGTGGCTGCGGTCGGCGTCCGGGTCGGTGGCCAGCCCGCGCCAGCGGGACAGCTCGGGTGGGGGCTGCCCGTCCCCGCCGTCGTCCCGGCTGCCCGAGGCGCGCTGCCGGGGCGGCCGGCGTGTCACGAGCGCACCAGACCGGGCACGGCGGCGGGTTCGGCGGAGAGCACCGCCCGGTACGCCGGCACGGTGGCCAGCAGTTCGGAGTGGCGGCCGACGGCGGTGATCCGCCCCCCGTCGAGCAGCGCCACCCGGTCGGCCAGCGCGACGGTCGACGGCCGGTGCACCACCAGCAGCGCGGTGGTCTGCCGCAGCACCCTCTTTAACGCCGCCTCGACCCGGGTTTCGGTCTGCACGTCCAGCGCGGAGAGCGGGTCGTCCAGGACCAGCAGCGCGGGTCGGCCGAGCACCGCCCGGGCCAGCGCCAACCGCTGCCGCTGCCCGCCGGAGAGCGACAGGCCCTGCTCACCCACTCGGGTGGCCAACCCCCACGGCAGCTCGTACGCGAAGTCGGCCTGGGCCAGCGTCAACGCGGCCCGGACCTCGTCGGCGTCGGCGTCCGGCCGGCCCAGGGTGAGGTTCTCCCACACCGACATGGAGAACAGGGCCGGCTCCTCGAAGGCCACCCCGACCAGCCGCCGCAGCGAGGCCAGCCGCAGCGCGCGCAGGTCGTGCCCGTCCAGGGTGATCCGGCCGCCGGTGACGTCGTGCAGCCGGGGGACCAGCGAGAGCAGGGTGCTCTTGCCGGAGCCGGTCGCCCCGACCAGGGCCAGTGTCTCGCCCGGCTCGACGGTCAGCTCGATCTCCCGCAGCACCGGCTCGGGGGAGCCGGGGTAGCCGAACGAGACGCCCTCGAAGCGGAGCCGGCCGTGGACGGCGTCGCGGGCCAGCGGCACGGCCTCCGGGGCGTCCACGATCGACGGCGGGGTGTCCAGCACCTCCTGGATCCGGTCCGCCGCCGTGGCCGCCTCCTGCCCGTTGGCGATGATCCAGCCGAGCGACTGCACCGGCCAGATCAGCATGAGCTGGAGGCTGACGAAGGCGACCAGTTCGCCGACGGTGAGCGCGCCCCGGGCGACCAGCGTCGCGCCGCCGACCAGCACCGCGCCCAGGGTCAGGTTGGGCACCAGGTCGAACAGGGCCGAGGTGCGGGCCAACAGCGCGCCCTTGGCGACCCCGGTGTCGTGCAGCGTCCGGGCCCGCCCGGCGAACCGGTCGGCCAGCTCCGGCCCCCGCCCGTACGCCCGCATGGTGCGCAGCCCCTGCGCGGTCTCCTCGACCAGGGTGGCGACGTCGCCCTGCTGGTCCTGCATCCGGCGGGACGCCGCGTGGTAGCTACGGGCGAACCGGCGGCTGATCAGGAACAGCGGTGCCGCGCTGGCCGCCACCAGCAGGCCCAGCGGCCCGTGCAGCCGGACCAGGAGCACCACCACGGCGAAGTAGGTGACCAGGTTGAGCACCAGGAAGAGCAGCCCGAAGGAGAGGAACCGGCGCAGCACCGACAGGTCGCTGGTGGCCCGGGAGAGCAACTGCCCGGACTGCCAGTGGTCGTGGAAGCCGGGCGACAGGCGTTGCAGGTGGGCGTAGAGGTCGGCGCGGATGGCCGCCTCCATGCCGACCGAGGAGGACGACTGGGTCCACCGCCGGATGAAGATCAGCACCGCCTCGACGAGCCCGAGCAGCAGGGCCAGCCCGCCGAGCCGGAGCAGGCCGGCCGGGTCCTGCCGGGCGATCGGCCCGTCGACCACCCGCTGCACCACCAGCGGCACGGCGAGACCGGCGGCGGTGGCCGCCAGCGCGGCGAGCAGCAGCCAACCGAACTCGACGGCGTGCGGGCGCAGGTAGCGGCGCAGCCGCCAGAGGTTGAGCAGCGGGCGCGCCGGGCCGCCCGCCCCCGGGGGCGGGTCGCCGTCGCACTGCGCGGGCACTACCCGAAGGTAGCGTCGAACGGTGCCGGGGCCGCTGTCAGCTTGCGGTCAACCTGCGCTCATGACCGAGAAGCCACTTCTTCACGTCCAGCCCGTACCGGTAGCCGCCGAGGCTGCCGTCGGTGCGCAGCACCCGGTGACAGGGGACGAAGAGGGCGGCGGCGTTGCGGGCGCAGGCGCCGGCGGCGGCCCGGACCGCGGCGGGCCGCCCGGCCAGCGCGGCGAACCCGGTGTACGTCACCGGCTCGCCCGGCCGCACGTCGCGCAGCACGGTCCAGGCGTGGCTGAGGAACGCCCCGCCGCTGTGCTGCTCGACCGGCACCGCGTCGATCGCGGTCAGGTCACCGTCCAGGTAGTCGCGGACGGCGGTGGTCACCGGGCCGAGGTCGGCGTGCTGCCGCAGCGGGCTGCGCAGGCTCGGGTGCACCAGCGGCAGCAGGCTCGCCGGCGTGTCGGTGAAGCCGGCGGCGCGGACCGCGCCGTCCGGGCCGGCCAGCACGCTCAGCGGTCCGGCCGGGGTGTCGACGGTGGTGGTGTCGATGGTCATGCGGCTCTCCAGAGTCTGATCACGGCGTACGACCGCCAGGGGCGCCAGCGGTCGGCGTACGCGTCGAGGGTCTTGGGGTCGTCGGGCAGGCCGAGGGCGGTGGCGCCCCGACGTACCGCGAGGTCGGTGGGGAGCAGGACGTCCGGGTCGCCGAGCGCGCGCATGGCCAGGTAGCCGGCTGTCCAGGGCCCGATCCCGGGCAGCGCCGTCAACCGTCGTACGGTCTCCACCCGGTCCCCGCCCGGCGCCAGGTCGACCTCCCCGGCGGCGACCGCCCGCGCCAGCCCCCGGATCGTCTCCCGCCGCCCCGCCGGCATCCCGAACGCCGAGTCCGGCAACCCCAGAACCTCCTCCGCCGTAAAAAACCCCCCCACCCCACCCCCACCCCCACCCTCCCCACCCCCCTGATCGGGTTCGCCCCGGTGATCAAGAGGTTTGCGTCGTCCGGATGCGTGCTCGGCGACCGAAACCTCTTGATCACCGCCGCCGGTAGGGGAGGCGGACCGGAGCAGGCGGGTGAGGGTGGTGGTGGCGGAGCGGACGGAGACCTGTTGGCCGATGATGGCGCGGAGGGCGGTCTCGAAGCCGTCCACGGTGCGGGGCAGGCGGACGCCCGGTTCGGTGGCGACCAGCCCGGCGAGGGCCGGGTCGGCGGCCAGCGTCTGGTCGACCGCCTCCGGGTCGGCGTCCAGGTCGAACAGCCGGCGGCAGCGGGCCACCGCCGGGGCCAGGTCGCGCATGTCGGCCAGCCGCAGCGTCGCCGCGACGTGCCCGTCCACCGGCGTCAACGCGACCTCCGCCGGACCGTGCGGCAGCCGCAACCCCCGGCGGTACGTCCCGTCGCGTACCTGCTCCACCCCGGGCAGCGCCCGGACGGCCAGGAACTCCAGCAGCGCGGCGGCGTGCAGCGGCGGCCGGTACGCCAGCCGGAGCGTGATCGTGCCCGCCCCGCCGGCCACCTGCCGGCCCGCGCGCGCGGTACGCAGCTCCGACGGGGTCGCGCCGTAGACCTCGCGGACCGTGTCGTTGAACTGCCGGACGCTGCCGAAGCCGGCCGCGAACGCCACCTCCGCCAGGCCCAGCCCGGTGGTCTCGATCAGCGTCCGGGCGGTCTGCGCGCGCTGCGCCCGGGCCAGCGCCAACGGGCCGGCGCCCAGCTCCGCCCGGAGCATCCGGTGCAGGTGCCGCTCGGTGTAGCCGAGCCGGCCGGCCAGCCCGGGCACGCCGTCCCGGTCCACCACCCCGTCGGCGATCAGCCGCATGGCCCGACCGACCACGTCGGCCCGGACGTCCCACTGCGGTGAGCCGGGCGCGGCGTCCGGGCGGCACCGCCGGCAGGCCCGCAGCCCGGCGCCCTGCGCGGCGGCTGCCGACGGGAAGAACCGGACGTTCTGCCGCTTCGGCGTCACCGCCGGACAGGACGGCCGGCAGTAGATCCCGGTCGACGTGACGCCGGTGTAGAACCAGCCGTCGAACCGCTGGTCACGGCTGTCCACGGCCCGGTAGCACCGTTCGAAGTCCAACTCCACGACACCGATGATGCCCGCAGCTCAGGGCCGGTGGCTCGCGGGAATCGGACCTGAGTGTGCGCGGGCCCGACAGCCCCGGGAGCGGGGTGCCGGGCCCGCGCCGGTCAGCGCGGGGACGGGCTGGGGCGGGGGGTGGCCGGCTGCGGACGCCCCAGCTCATCGCGGCTATCCCCGGCTCGGGAAGAGATCGCCGGCCGGCAAAGTGTCGGTAGTGGTCGATAGCGTCCCGCCACCAACTCCAGAAGGGTGCGGCGATGGCGAGCGTGGCCGGGCGGGGAGCCCCTCGGTCGGGGCGGGCGCGGCTGGACGAGGCCGTGGCGCAGGGTCTCTACGACCGGATGCGGGTGGTCGCGCCGGCCGCCTTCGGCGCGATCGAGCGGGACCGGGCCGACGACCCGGCGCGGCCGTTCGCCGACACTGCCTGCGGCCGGTTGGTGGCGTCCCTCGACGCGGCCGGTCTCCGGGCACTGGGCATGTGGGCGCACCACTGGTGCATGCGCTTCTACGACGACGACACCCGGGTCGGCCTCCGGCTGGTACGGGAGGTCGCCGGCCGTCCCGGGCTGGGCTGGACGGCCGACGAGGTGTGCTGGATGCTCGGCGAGTCCGAGCGGGCCGGCTCGGCGGCGGCGCACCGGTTCACCCTGCCGCTCGCGGCGGCCGGCGAACTGCCCGCCGACACCCTGCCCGACGCCGACGCCGACGCCGAGCCCGACGCCGAGCCCGACCTCGCCGATGCCGACGCCGACCGCCGGGGCCCGTGCGTCCGGCGGCATGACGCAGGATGGGGTGCCACCCGCCCGACGGAAGGACCGACGTGCCCGCCAGCGAACCCACCATCGTCGCCACCAGCATGGGCTTCACCAGCCGCCACCGCGGCCCGTGGGACGCCGACCCCGGCCCGGTCTTCGACCTGATGGCCGAGCTGGCGCAGGCCGACGAGCCGAGGATCTGCTACCTCAACCAGGCCGTCGGCGACCAGCCCACCGCGTACACCGTCTTCTACGGCGCGTTCGCCGGCACCCGGTACCGCCCGTCGCACCTGGCGCTGTTCCCGCTGCCCAACGTCGAGGACATCCGTGCCCACCTGCTCGCCCAGGACATCATCTGGGTCGGTGGGGGCAGCGTGGCCAACCTCTGCGCGGTCTGGCGGACGCACAATCTGCCGGAGATCCTCCGCGAGTGCTGGGAGGCCGGCGTGGTGCTCGGCGGGGTCTCCGCCGGCTCGATCTGCTGGCACGTCGGCGGCACCACCGACAGCTTCGGCCGCAAGCTGCGCGCCTTCACCGACGGTCTGGGCTGGCTGCCCTACGGCAACGGGGTGCACTACGACAGCGAGGCGGAGCGCCGCCCGCTGCTGCACCGGCTGGTCGGCGACGGCACCCTGCCGGCCAGCCACTGCACCGACGACGGGGTCGGGCTCGTCTACCGGGGCACCCGACTGGCCGAGGCCGTCGCGGACCAGGAGGGCGTGGCCGCGTACGAGGTCGTCCCGGACGGTGCCGGCGGCGTCCGGGAGACCCGGATCGAGCCCCGCCTGATCACCAACTGACGTCCCTTTCCGGGCCGGGCCGGGGCTGCCTGCCCGGCCCGGGGCCCGGACGGCGTAAGCTGGCCCGTCGTGAGTCTCACCATCGGCATCGTCGGCCTGCCCAACGTCGGCAAGAGCACCCTGTTCAACGCGCTGACCAAGAACGACGTGCTCGCGGCGAACTACCCGTTCGCCACCATCGAGCCCAACGTCGGTGTCGTGGGGCTGCCGGACGAGCGGCTGGGCAAGCTGGCCGAGATCTTCTCCTCGCAGAAGGTGCTGCCCGCGCCGGTGTCGTTCGTTGACATCGCCGGCCTGGTCCGGGGCGCTTCCAAGGGGCAGGGCCGGGGCAACGCGTTCCTGGCGAACATCCGCGACGCCTCGGCGATCTGCCAGGTGGTACGGGCCTTCTCCGACCCGAACGTGGTCCATGTCGACGGCAAGGTCTCCCCGGCCGACGACATCGAGACGATCAACACCGAGTTGATCCTGGCCGACCTCCAGACCCTGGAGAAGGCGCTGCCCCGGCTGGAGAAGGAGGCCAAGCTCCGCAAGGACCGGGCCGCCGCCGTCGCCGCCGCGAAGCTGGCCGTCGAGGTGCTCGACGGCGGCACCACCCTGTACGCCGGGGCCGCCGCCGCGAAGATCGAGCTGGAGCACCTGCGCGAGCTGCACCTGCTCACCACCAAGCCGTTCCTCTACGTCTTCAACGTCGACGAGGCCGAGTTGGCCAACGCCGGCTTCCTCGACGAGCTGCGCGCGTTGGTCGCCCCCGCCGAGGCCGTCTTCATGGACGCCAAGATCGAGTCTGAGCTGGTGGACCTGCCCGAGGAGGAGGCCCGCGAGCTGCTGGAGTCCATCGGGCAGCACGAGCCGGGCCTGGACCAGCTCGTCCGGGTCGGCTTCCGTACGCTCGGGCTCCAGACGTACCTGACGGCGGGGCCGAAGGAGGCGCGGGCCTGGACCGTGCCGGTGGGCGCGACCGCGCCGGAGGCCGCGGGCGTCATCCACAGCGACTTCCAGCGCGGTTTCATCAAGGCCGAGGTGGTTTCCTACGCCGACCTGGTCGAGGCCGGATCGATGGCGGCGGCGAAGGCGGCCGGCAAGGTCCGGATCGAGGGCAAGGAGTACGTCATGCAGGACGGCGACGTGGTGGAGTTCCGCTTCAACGTCTGACCCTCGTGCTGGGTGACCGACTGGGTGACGACGGGCGCGGGCAGCAACGAAGTGGTGCTTCGATATGCGGGTGGTTCGCGCAGGTTTGGTCCGGCGGGTGACTCCAGGCGGGGCAGAGTGGTTCCTGCTGCTGGTCGCCCTGCTCATCGGTGGGCTTGCCTGGAAGGCGGGTGCGCCCAAGTGGGCGGGCCTGATCTTGTCGCTCGTTATCGCCTTGGCGATCCGCTGGATGCGGCGGCAAGGTCGTATCGAACGCGTTCTCAGCGCTGTGACGAACCACCTGTCCGGGGCGCACGCGGGCACAAGGCAGCGTGAAACGTCGGCAGGAAGCGGCGAGCAATGTGAGTCGAGGTGAGGCGTCACCTGCGCGCCGGCCATGCTGCCGCAGGTGACGCAACCGCCCGTCTAGGTTCCGCTTAAACGTCGGACCGCTGTTGCCGGGCCGCCGACCCAAACTCGGCCCGGCCCGGCCCGGCCCGGCCCGGCCCGGCCCAGCCCAGCCCGCCCGCTGGATCGGCCCGCCCCGTGGAAGGCGATGGTTTCCGGAGACGCTTGTTTCGACATTCCTCTACCTTGACAGACCTCGAAACAGGATGCGACGGTGGGGCTGCTTCGAAAAGTGTCTAGGCAAGGGTGCGTCCCGCACCAGATCCACCTACCTGCCCGGAGGAGAACCATGCCCCGCGTCCAGCTCGCCCTGCGCGTGTCCGACCTCGAAGGCTCCGTCGCCTTCTACGCCAAGCTGTTCGACACCGAGCCGGCCAAGCGCCGCCCCGGCTACGCCAACTTCGCGATCGAGAACCCGCCCCTGAAGCTCGTCCTGCTCGAAGGCGAGCCCGGCCAGCCCACCGTCCTGGACCACCTGGGCGTCGAGGTGTCCGGCACCGACGAGGTCGACGCCGCCACCAGGCGGCTCACCGACGCCGGCCTGGTCACCCTGGCGGAGAACAGCACCGAGTGCTGCTACGCCCTCCAGGACAAGGTCTGGGTACGCGGCCCCGGCGACGAGCCGTGGGAGGTCTACACCGTCAAGGCCGACTCTCCCCGGCTGGCGAAGGCCACCGACGGTCGCCGTGCCCCGGCCGTCGAGCGGGAACCCGCCCCGGGCGTCGAGCGGGCACCCGCCCCGGGCGGTGCCCCGACGAACTGCTGCTGACGGCCGGTGGGCCCGCCCGTCCTCGACCCCTGGGCGGGCGCGCGCCCGCCCCGGACCTGGTGTCCACCGCAGACGGGGCTGCGGGCCGGGGCCGGGGTGCCATACCGTACGGGCGTGGTCGCGCTGAGGCTGGAACCGATGACCGACGAGCAGTATCTCCGGTACCGGGAGCGAGCGGAGACGAGGTACGCGGAGAACATCGCCGCCTCCGGGGCGATGCCGCCGCCGGAGGCGCAGGAGAAGGCCCGCCGGGACTACCAGGGGCTGCTGCCCGACGGACTGGACACCGAGGGCCACCGGCTGTGGACGGCCTACGACGGTGCCGACGAGGTGGGGATGCTCTGGCTCCACCTGGAACAGAAGTCGGACGGCCCGCACGCCTTCGGCTACGACTTCGAGGTACGCGAGGAGCTGCGCCGCCGGGGCCACGGCCGGGCGATCATCCAGGCCGCCGAGCAGATGTGTCGGGAGTGGGGCGTGGTCTCCATCGGGCTGAGCGTCTTCGGGTTCAACCTCGGTGCCCGAGCGCTCTACGAGCAGATGGGGTTCGAGGTGACCACCCTGCGGATGGCCAAGCGCCTGTAGTCCGGGGCGGGTGTCCGCCGGTGGGCGGTCTTCCGCGACGACCGGTCGGGTCGGGCGTCCAGTGGTGGGTCCGGAGGAGACGGTAGCGGCCCGCCGAGCTCGGCCATCATCACCGGGTCGCAGCGCATCCGGAGGTACGCGTCGACGTCGGACGCCACCACGTCACGCAGGAACGGGCCGCCGGGGCGCGTGGACGCCCCGGTCACCGGTCAGCCGGGTCGTCGGCGGGCCGGATCGCCGCGTTGCCGGCCACCGTCGGGTGGCCCGCGAGGGCCGACGCCGCGCTTCGCATGTCGGGCAGCCTAACGAAGCCACCGCCGCTCGTGTGGGCGGTCGGCGACCTGGCCGACCCGCCCTCCACCAGCGGGCTGCGCACCTGCTCCACGTGCGGGCCGGGGCAGGGCCCATCGCCACCGGCGGGCCGGGCGGTCGTCAGGAGATGTAGTGCAGGATGACGTTGTGCACGTGGTGGCTCTTCTGCGCGCCCCGGAACTCCACCTCGTAGGTCTGCGTCCCGACGTGGACGGCGATCGAGCCGGTGGAGAAGAACGAACCGCCCCACGACTTGTTGCTGACCACGCTCACGCTGGTGATCTTCGCGTACGGGATGCTCGTGATGGCGTAGCGCTTACCGATGAACGAACGGTCCTGGATGATCACCCGACGGTCGGTCAGGCCGATGAAGCCGGTGCCGGTGCCGACGGCGTCGTAGACGGCGATGATCCGTTCCCCGTCGAGCAGTCCACTCTGGATCTGCTGGAACTGCTCCTTGCGGTCGTACGTCGCATCTGCCATGCGTTCCACCGTAGGAAGGGTGCGCCAGCGTCGGTAGGTGCCGGCCAGGTCGACTAGTCTCGCCATGCCACCGGGAGACGGGCAACGGGGGAGGAAAACGGCATGAGGACGGACCGGCCCGAACCACGGCCCAGCGAAGCGGCCGGACGGGAGCAGCCGCCGGCACCACCCGGCCAAACGACACCGGACCAGCCGGACCAGCCGACGCCGCGCCAGCCCGCGTCGGGTCCGTCCGCGTCGGGTCCGTCCGCGTCGGGTCCGTCCGCGTCGGGTCGGCCGCCTGTGTCGGGTCCGGCCACGGACGGCGGTGAGTGGGAGCCCTGGGCCGACCGGTCGGCCGGCGCGGGCCGGACGAACCGGCTGGCCGTCGTGGCGTTCGTGCTCGGCCTGCTCGGCGGGGTTCTCGCCCCGGTGGCCGGGTTGTTCGCGCTCCGGCAGCTCCGCCGCGACGGGGGTCGGGGGCGGGGCCTGGTGGCGGCCGGTCTGGTCTGCTTCGGCGCCTGGGTGCTGGCCGGGGCGGTGTTCCTCGGGGTCGCCCTGGTCGGCCCCGACCGCGATCCCGGGCTCCGGGGCCTGCGGGTGGGCGACTGCTTCCGGGTCCCCGACGGTGCCACCGCCATCCGGACCGCACCCACCCGGGTCACCCGGGTGCCCTGCGCCGAGCCGCACGACGCGGAGTACGTCGACGACTTCCCGGCGTACGAGCGGTCCGCCGACGAGCGCTACCCGGGTGCGGCGGTGCTCTCCCAGCGGGCGGAGACGCTCTGCCGGCAGCGGCAGCGCAGCTACGTCGTCGACCCGCTCGGGCTTCCCGCGCAGGTGCGGCTGAGCTGGTACCTGCCGACCCGGGTGGACTGGTCCACCGACCCGACGATCACCTGCTACCTGACCGCTCCGGACCGGCTGAACCGGCCGCTGCGGATGGACAGCGCGGTCCTCGACCCCGGGCAGCTCGCCTACCTGCTGGCCAGCCGGGACTGGGCGGAGGTGCGGGCCGCGCTGGTCGCGACCGCCCCGACCGCCACTCCCGAGGCCCTGCGCGACGCGGTGCGGCGGGCCGAGAGCACGCACACCGACATGTGGTTCCGGCTGCGCCGGGAGAACTGGCCGGCACCGGTCCGGCCGGCCATCGAGCGACTGCTCACCGAGATGGAACAGGCCGAGCCGTCCTGGCGGGACGCGGACGGCGCGGCCGACCGGACGAAGCTGCTCCAGGTCGTCGCGCAGGCCGGGCGGCATCCGGATCCGGCCACCGAGCTGGCCGTACGCCAGGCCCTGGGTCTGCCCACCGCGCAGGGCGAACCTCGGCGCTGAGCCGGCGGGGTGGATCACCCACGGTCACGTTATGGCCACTTGGCGGGTCGGGGGCGGACGTTCCGGCGACCGCGTGGGGGGCCGTCCGGTCCTAGGCTGAGGTCGACGACGGCGTGGTGCCGGCGGGGGACGGGGGCCGACGATGGCGGGGCCGGCTGTGCGGGCTCAGTGCTCCGTCACGGCGCGGTACGCGTCCTCGATGCGGGCGGCGAGCAGCACCTCACCCTCGGTGAGTGGCTCGTCGTCACCGTGCCCGACCCGGATCTGGGTCTCGGACTCCCGCCGGCTGATCTCCGGACGCAGCCGCAGCGCGTCCGCGACGACCTTGACCCGCTCGGTCAACGCCGCGTGCTGCGTGTCGTCCATGACCAGCGTGCGACGGATCTGCTCACCCTCCCGCGTCCACCCGCGCAGGAGCGTGAGGGCGTCGCTGAGGTAGTCGTGCTTGGTTCGGCTGGTGAACAGCGCGCGCATCACCGCACCTCCCAGGCGCCGTTGCCGGCTTGTGGCCAAATCGTCGCCGTCCCGTGTCCTCGTGGTGCTATCCAGTCTGTCGACCCGATGGCGGTGTGTCCACGCCCACACTTCCGTCTCTTACTGACCTACCGGCCGGCCACGGTACCCAAACCGACGATTGATCTGGCACGCTGGACGCCCGTGCGGACCGAACGGGTTAGCGGGAACGGACAGGCCGAGCGGCGCGAGCCGAAGGTCGTCGTGGGCGCGGCGATAATCTCCGGCGGGCGGGTGCTCGCCTGCGCGCGTACCGCGCCCCCCGAGGTCGCCGGGATGTTCGAGTTCCCCGGCGGCAAGGTGGAGCCGGGGGAGAGCGAGACGGCCGCGCTGGTCCGCGAGTGCGCCGAGGAGTTGGCCGTACGCGTGGAGATCGGCGACCGGATCGGCCGGGACGTCCGGATGGCCCACGGCCGTTCGGTGCTCAAGGTGTACGCGGCCCGCCTGCTGCACGGCGACCAGCCCCGCGCGCTGGAGCACTCCGCGATGCGCTGGCTCGCCGCCACCGAGTTGGACACCGTCACCTGGCTGCCCGCCGACGCCCCCATCGTCGCCGCCCTCCGTCCCCTGCTGCGCCCCGCCACCGACTGACCACCCATGCCCGCTGTCCCGCCCCGAGCGGCCCACCGGGCACCCTGGACGCCGATGGTGAAGCTGTCGTCACGACAGACCGACGGCGGTGGAAACAGCGTCGGTGCCGGACGCGGCCGGCGGGAGGCGGACACGGGGGCGGAAACGGGACGGGGGCCGGCGGCTTTCGCCGCGGCCCCCGTCAACGTCGTCGTGCTGCTCAGTGCTTCTCGTCCTGCGACGGGTGGGCGAAGTTGAGGTGCTCCGGCGGCAGCGGGAAGGTGACGTCGTCACCGAACGGCGACGGGGCCGCCGCCCGGTCGAAGGTCAGCTCCGTCAGCGGCAGCCGGCCGCGGTCGTCGACCGCCGGGGCGGTCGGGTGCGGGACCTCGCGGTGCCAGTTCACGCCCTTCTGCGCCTGGGCCTCGGCAGCGGGGTCGTGCGACCCGCCCGCGTGTGAGTGGAACCCAGCCTGACGAGCGCCGCTGTGCACCACGGACTCCTTCCCCGCGCTGCTCGCGGTGCTCTGGGGCGTGTCACCCCGACGGAAGATCTTGCTACCAAGCCACACCAGGGGATCGTACCTGCGGTCGACGACCCGCTCCTTCATGGGGATGATCCCGTTGTCAGTGATCTTGATGTGCTCGGGGCAGACCTCCGTGCAGCACTTGGTGATGTTGCAGAAGCCGAGCCCCTGCTCCGCGTGCGCGTACTCCTTGCGGTCGGTCTTCGCGTCCAGCGGGTGCATGTCCAGCTCGGCGGCCCGGATGAAGAACCGGGGGCCGGAGAAGGCCGGCTTGTTCTCCTCGTGGTCCCGGATCACGTGGCAGACGTTCTGGCACAGGAAGCACTCGATGCACTTGCGGAACTCCTGCGAGCGCTCCACGTCGACCTGCTGCATCCGGTACTCGCCCGGGGCCACGCCCTCCGGTGGGGCGAAGGCCGGGGTCTCCCGGGCCTTCTCGTAGTTGAACGAGACGTCGGTGACCAGGTCCCGGATGACCGGGAAGGTGCGCAGCGGGGTGACCGTGACCGTCTCGGCCTCCTCGAAGGTCGACATCCGGGTCATGCAGCTCAGCCGCGGCTTGCCGTTGATCTCCATCGAGCAGGAGCCGCACTTGCCGGCCTTGCAGTTCCACCGGCAGGCCAGGTCCGGCGCGTCGGTGGCCTGGAGCCGGTGGATGACGTCGAGGACGACCTCGCCCTCGTTCACCTCCACCGTGTAGTCCTGGAGGTCACCGCCGGTGTCGTCGCCCCGCCAGATGCGGAACTGTCGCTTGGTCCCCATCAGTTGCTCGCCTCCTCGGTGAGGGCGTCGAAGTCGGCCAACTCCTCGTCGGTCAGGTACTTGGCCAGCTCGGTGCGGTCGAAGAGGCCGATCAGCTCGGCCCGCATCTTCGGCAGCGGCTTGTGCTCCAGGCGTACGGTGTCGCCGTCCAGCGAGCAGACCAGGTTGACCCGGCGCCACGTCGGGTCCATCGCCGGGAAGTCCTCCCGGGTGTGCCCGCCGCGCGACTCCTGCCGTTCCAGGGCGGCCTTCGCGGTGCACTCCGAGACCACCAGCATGTTGCGCAGGTCCAGCGCCAGGTGCCAGCCCGGGTTGTAGCGCCGGCCGCCGGCCGCGCTGACCTTGGCCACCCGCTCGCGCAGCTCCGCCAGCCTGCTGAGCGCGTCCTCAAGCTCGCCGTGACGGCGGATGATTCCTACTAAATCTCCCATCACCACCTGGAGGTCCTGCTGGAGGGTGTACGGGTTCTCCCCGGTGTCCCGCTGCAACGGCGCCAGCGCCGCCTCCACCGCGGTCTCCACCGCGCCGACCGGCACCTTCGGGCGCGAGGTCAACTGATCGGTGTACGACGCCGCGTGCCCGCCGGCCCGCTTGCCGAAGACCAGCAGGTCGGACAGGGAGTTGCCGCCGAGCCGGTTGGAGCCGTGCATACCGCCGGAGACCTCACCGGCGGCGAAGAGCCCGCGCACGGTGCCGTGGGCCGCCCCGGAGTCCGGGTCCACCTCGACGCCACCCATCACGTAGTGGCAGGTCGGGCCGACCTCCATTGGCTCGGCCGTGATGTCGACGTCGGCCAGCTCCTTGAACTGGTGGTACATCGACGGCAGTCGGCGACGGATCTCCTCCGCCGAGCGCCGGGAGGCGATGTCCAGGAAGACGCCGCCGGCCGGCGTACCCCGACCGGCCTTGACCTCGCTGTTGATCGCGCGGGCGACCTCGTCGCGGGGCAGCAGCTCCGGCGGACGCCGGTTGTTGTCCGGGTCGGTGTACCAGCGGTCCGCCTCCTCCTCGGTCTCCGCGTACTGCTTACGGAAGACGTCGGGGACGTAGTCGAACATGAACCGCTTGCCGTCGGAGTTTTTCAGCACGCCGCCGTCGCCGCGCACCGACTCGGTGACCAGGATGCCCTTCACCGAGGGCGGCCAGACCATGCCGGTCGGGTGGAACTGGAGGAACTCCATGTTGATCAGGGTGGCCCCGGCGCGCAGCGCCAGCGCGTGGCCGTCCCCGGTGTACTCCCAGGAGTTCGAGGTCACCTTGTACGACCGGCCGACCCCGCCGGTGGCGAGGACGACCGCCGGGGCCTCGAAGAGGATGAACTCCCCGGACTCCCGGTAGTAGCCGAACGCGCCGGCCACCCGGTCGCCGTCGAGCAGCAGCTCGGTGACGGTGGTCTCGGCGAAGACCTTGATCCGGGCCTCGTAGTCGCCCAGGTCGCGCTTGTCCTCCTGCTGGAGGGAGACGATCTTCTGCTGGAGGGTGCGGATCAGTTCCAGGCCGGTCCGGTCGCCGACGTGCGCCAGGCGCGGGTACTCGTGGCCGCCGAAGTTGCGCTGGGAGATCTTCCCGTCCTTCGTACGGTCGAAGAGCGCCCCGTACGTCTCCAGCTCCCAGATCCGCTGCGGCGACTCCTTCGCGTGCAGCTCGGCCATCCGGAAGTTGTTGAGGAACTTGCCGCCGCGCATGGTGTCGCGGAAGTGCACCTGCCAGTTGTCCCGGCTGTTCACGTTCCCCATCGCGGCGGCGGCGCCGCCCTCGGCCATCACGGTGTGCGCCTTGCCGAAGAGCGACTTGGAGATGATCGCGGTCTTCTTGCCGGCCAGCCGGGCCTCGATCGCCGCGCGCAGGCCGGCGCCGCCGGCCCCGATCACGACGACGTCGTAGTGGTGTCGTTCGATGCGAGTGGTAGTGGTCATGTCGGCGCGCCCTCTAGTTGATGAACCGCAGGTCGGGGATCCACTCGGCCGCGACCGCCATCACGTAGAAGTCGGTCAGCGCCAGGGTGCCGAGGGTGATCCAGGCGAGCTGCATGTGCCGGGTGTTCAGCTTGGACACGAACGTCCACGCCTGGTACCGCACCGGGTGCGCGGAGAAGTGCTTCAGCCGGCCGCCGATGATGTGCCGGCAGGAGTGGCAGGAGATCGTGTACGCCCACAGCATCACCACGTTGCCGAGCAGGATGAGATTGCCCAGCCCGAAGCCGAAGCCCTTGGGCGAGTGGAAGGCCAGGATCGCGTCGTACGTGTTGACCAGCGAGATCAGCGCGGCGGCGTAGAAGAAGTAGCGGTGCAGGTTCTGCCCGAGCAGCGGGAACCGGGTCTCCCCCGAGTAGGACTTGTGCCCGTCCGGCACCGCGCAGGCCGGCGGCGACAGCCAGAACGACCGGTAGTACGCCTTGCGGTAGTAGTAGCAGGTCAACCGGAACAGCAGCAGGAACGGCAGGGTCAGCGCGGCGTCCGGAATGATCCACCAGCCGGGCAGGAAGCTGCCGAAGTGCGAGGAACCCTCGACACACCGGTCGGTCACGCAGGGGGAGTAGAACGGCGTCAGGTAGTGGTACGCGTCCACCCAGTACCACTTGTGCATGAAGACCCGGACCGTCGCGTACGCCACCCAGGCGGTGAGCCCGACGAAGGTGACCAGTGGGGCGAGCCACCAACGGTCGGTGCGCAACGTCTTCGCCGCGATGGCGGCGCGCGCCCGCGCTCCCCGCGGCCTGAGGGTCGGCGTCGTAGCCGACTGTGCTGTCATTCGAGTCGTCTCCCTGACGGGGCCCTCACGGGCGGCGGATCACATTCCGTACCGGTCAGCGGACCGGCCAGACCGCGTCCACTGCCACGTCTTTGCGCACACCAACGACCGCGCCCGTTGGTCGGCGCAGCTAGGTGACACACGTTACGCCGATCTTCACGGCCCGGCCGCGCAACGCAGTGTCCCGTGTGTCCCGCACGTTGGAAAGACCCGAAGCATGATCAATATCCGGTCGGTGGTGCCGAATCGTCCGCCAGGGAGGGCATCCGTCCGCCGGGTGCCGTCCGCCGGGTCCGTTGGCGGGGTGCCGTTGGCGGGCGGGTGCCGCTCGCTGGGCGAGGCCCTTCGTCGGGAGCGGGCGGCGGTGACCCTGCGGACCGTGCGGTCGCGGTCAGCCCGACGCGCCGCCGGTGAAGTGCCACGACGCCAGCCGCAGTGGCGGCGCCTCCCACCAGGTCCCGTCGACCCGGTCCGGCTGGCGGACCGGGTACCGGCCGAGGCCCAGTACCGCGCCCGGCCCCAGGGCCCGGGGATACGCCTCGGTGAAGCGGAAGTCGCGGACCGCCCGGGTCGGCACGCCGTCCTCGATGAGCCACACCCCATTGCGGGTCAATCCGGTGATCACCAGGCTCTTCGGGTCGAGCACCCGGGTGTACCAGAAGTCGCTGACCAGCAGGCCCCGGGCCATCGGGGCGACCAGGGCGGCGGTGTCCGCGTCGGCCACCGCCCCCGCCACGCCGCCCCCCGTCGTCGCGCCACCGCTCCCACCCGGGCCGCCGTTCCCACCCGCCGGGACACCGCTGCCACCCGGGCCACCGGCAGCCACGTCACGGGTCTCACCCGGGCCGCCGGCAGCGGTGTCGTCGGCCGCGCCGAGCAGGCGTACGTGGTGCGGGATCGGGCCGAAGGTGGACCCGCCGGCCGCGCCGTGGCCGGTCGACCCGACGCCCGCCCCGGCACCACTGCGCCGGTCGTGCGCCACCGCGCGGGTCGTGCCCGCCTCGACCAGGGTGAGCGCCCGACGTGGACTGCCCTCCAGATCGAACGGCAGGGCGGAGCCGTGCATCGGGTCGTCGATCAGGGTCACCGCCGGGTCGAACTGGGCGGTGCCCGACTCGGCGAAGGACTGCCGCTCGGCGTGCCGCTTGCCGTTGAAGCCGTACCAGGCGAGGTTCTGTAGCAGGTCGGCCACGGCGGCCGGTTCGAGGACCACCTCGTACCGGCCCGGGGGCAGTTCGACCGGGTCGGCGGCGGCCCGTGCCTTCGCCGCGGCCCGCGCGCCCAGCGCCGCGCCGTCGACGTCGGCGAGGCGGTCGGCGCAGAGCCGGGCCACCCCGTCCGACCCGCCGGTGCGCGCGATGCCGTCCATCGCCGCCTCGGTGGTGCGTCCCTGGGCGGAGTGGCCGGCCGAGTTGGCGAACGCCGCCGACCGGTACGAGGTGCGGCAGTAGCCGGCCGCCTCCAGGCCGCCCACCGCGTCCACGAAGGCGCGTACCCGGTCGGCCCGGGCGGCCGGCTCGGCGGAGGCGGTGGCCTCGTCGAGCAGGCCGCTGGACCGGACCGAGGAGGGTGGGGTCAGCCCCGGCCAGGCCGGGTCGGGTGGGCAGAGCCGGGCCGCGGTGAGGGTCCGCTCGACCAGGGCGCGCAGCCCCGCCGGGTCGACCAGGCTGCCGCCCCCGGCGGCGGTCCGCCCGTCGACGTGCACCCGCAGCCGGACGGTGACGCCCGACTCGGCGACGTTCTGGTGGATGAAGGAGTTGGCGAACCGGGTCAGCGCCAGGTCGTGCCGGGTCACCATCACCTCGGCCTCGGCGGTCGGGCCGGCGAACCGCCGGACCAGGTCCACCACCCGGGCGGCGACGTCCAACTCGGTCGTCCCGGCTCCGCGTAGGTCGGTCATGCCCGTACCCCCACCCGGACGCCCCGGAACCGGGCCGGCGCGGCCGGATGGCCGGTGTGGCCGACCTGGCCGGGCTGGCCCTTGCCGCAGTTCGGCGTCCCCCAGGAGACGATCTCCGAGGAGAGCATGTCCATCGACCGCCAGAAGAGCGGGCCGATGCCGGTGTAGGTGGGGTTGCGCAGCATCCGGCCCCGCCGGCCCCGCTTCACCTCCCAGCCGATCTCGCAGCCGAACTGGAAGTTCAGCCGCTTGTCGTCGATCGACCAGGAACGGTTGACGTCCATCAGCACCCCGTCGTCGGTGGCCGCGACGATCTCGTCCAGCGTGTGTGGGCCGGGCTCCAGGCCGACGTTGGTCATCCGCACCATCGGCAGCCGGGCCCAACCGTCGGCGCGGACGCTGCCGCCGTACCCGAGGCCGGCGACCGCGGCCGAGTCCCGCCCGGCGAGCACCCCCACCCAGCGCCCCTCCCGGACCGCGTCCCGGGCGACGGCGGGGGAACCCTCGTCGTCGTAGCCGAAGCTGCCCAGCGCGCCCGGGATGGTCGGGTCGATGGTGACGTTCATCAGCTCGGAGCCGTAGCGCAGCGAGCCGAGCTGGGCCAGGTCCAGCCAGGACGTGCCGGCGAAGGCCGCCTCCCAGCCGAGGATGCGGTCCAGCTCGATGGCGTGCCCGACCGACTCGTGGATCTGGAGGGCGAGCTGCTCGCCGCCGAGGATCAGGTCGGTGTCGCCGGCCGGGCACTCGGGCGCGGTGAGCAACGCCCGGGACTCCTCGGCGATCCGCGCCGCGTGGGCGGCCAGCTCCAGCGACTCGACCAGCTCCCAGCCGGTGGTGCCGTACTGGCCCCGGTAGCTGGGCCAGGACCGGCGCTGGGTCTCGCCGTCGCCGATCGAGGTGGCCGAGATGCCCCCGCCGCACTCGCGGATGCGCTGGTCGATGCGGTGCCCCTCGCTGGAGACGAACCACTTCGTGGTGTCCCAGACCTGGTAGAGCCCCTCGGCCAGGTCGGCGCCGTGCTCACGCATCGCCGCGGTGGCCCGGACCAGCAGGTCGCCCTTGTCGGACAGCGGCACCCCGAGCGGGTCGATCTCGCAGGCGGAGGCCCAGCTCGCCACCGCCGGCTCGACCGGTACCAGGTCGATCGGCGGGCCGGGCACCCGGGCGCTGGCGGTGGCGACCGCCGCGGCCCGCCGTCCGGCGGCGCGGGCCGCGGTCGCCGACAACTCGGGTACGGCGTGGAAGCCCCAACCCGACCCGACCAGCGCCCGGACGCCCAGCCCGAGGCTCTCGTCCTGGGCCAGCTCCTCGACGTCGCCGTTGCGCGCGGACATCGACTCGTAGCGGCGGTGCATCACCCGGGCGTCGGCATACCGGGCACCCGCGTCGAGGGCGGCCTGTACGGCGGCGGACGCCACGTCGAACTCGGTCATGGCCCGACCCTAGGCGAGTCGACCGACATCCGTCAGGGGACGAGGTCGGAAGAGCCGCCGCGCACCGGTCTCCGGCTCCCGCGCTCGCCGGGTGTGAGGACGCCGGCCGGGACGGTGAACCCGTCGAGGACTGCGGTGCGGTGGTCCAGTCGTTACGCTGTGGCCTGCTGACAGCTCCCGGCCTGTAGCTTATTTTCACCCTCGGGTCTTTGTTGTAGGTTCTCTACAACCTGAGGGGAGGCGGTCGTGGACAGTCCGGAAGCAGCGCCGTCCGGGCAGCCGGACGACCAGCCGGCCGTGCCGGAGCGGCACGTCGACGGCGGCCCGGCCGTGCCGGAGCAGCGCACCGGGGCGGACCCGTACCTGCGGGTGGACGACCTGCGGGTCTCGTTCGACACCACCGACGGCGTGGTCCGCGCGGTCGACGGGGTGTCCTTCGCGGTGGACCGTGGCCGGACGCTCGGCATCGTCGGCGAGTCCGGCTCCGGCAAGAGCGTCACCTCGCTGGCCGTCCTCGGCCTGCACGACCCCCGGCGGAGCACCGTCACCGGCGGGATATCCGTCGGCGGCCGGCAGTTGGTGGGCCAGCCCGAGGAACAGGTACGCCGGCTGCGCGGCCGGGACATGGCGATGATCTTCCAGGACCCGCTCTCCGCGCTGCATCCCTACTACCCGGTCGGTCGGCAGATCGTCGAGGCGTACCGGGTGCACCATCCCCGGGCGGGGCGGCGGGCGGCCCGTACCCGGGCGGTGGAGATGCTGGACCGGGTCGGCATCCCGCAGCCGGCCCGCCGGTTCGACCAGTACCCGCACGAGTTCTCCGGCGGTATGCGGCAGCGGGCGATGATCGCGATGGCGCTGGTCAACGACCCGGCCCTGGTCATCGCCGACGAGCCCACCACCGCGCTGGACGTGACCGTGCAGGCGCAGATCCTGGACCTGCTGGCCGACCTCCAGGCCGAGTTCCACACCGCGATCATCCTGATCACCCACGACCTGGGCGTGGTCTCCCAGGTCGCCGACGAGGTGCTGGTCATGTACGGCGGCCGGGCGGTCGAGCACGGCAGCGTCGCGCAGGTGCTGCGTCGGCCGCAGCACCCGTACACCTGGGGGCTGCTCTCCAGCGTGCCGTCGCTGCACGGCGACGCGGACGCGGACCTGGTGCCGATCCCGGGCAACCCGCCGTCGCTGATCAACCTGCCGCCGGGGTGCGCGTTCCACCCCCGCTGCCGGTACGCCGACCGCACCGGGGACCGCTCCCGCACCCAAGTGCCGGAGCTGGGCCCGGCCGGGGAGGCCGGACACCTGGTCGCCTGTCACCTGGCGGCCGACGACCGGACCCGGCTCTACCGGGCGGACGTGGCCCACGTGGGGGTGGCCCGGTGAGCGCGAGGAACGCAGCGCAGCGGAGTCCCGCAGTCGCGAGCGAAGAGGTTGGCCCGGTGAGCGCGAGGAACGCAGCGCAGCGGAGTCCCGGGCCGGAGTCGACCGAGCCGCTGCTGCGGGTACGCGGGCTGGCCAAGCACTTCCCGGTGCGTACCGGCTTCCGGTCGAAGGGGCTGGTCCGGGCGGTCGACGGTCTCGACTTCGACGTGCGGCCCGGCGAGACCCTAGGGCTGGTGGGGGAGTCGGGCTGCGGCAAGACCACCACCGGCCGGATGCTGGTGCGGCTGCTGGAGCCGACCGCCGGGACCATCGAGTTCGCCGGCCGGGACATCACCCACGCCCGGCGTCGGGAGCTGCGGCCGTTGCGGCAGGACCTCCAGATCATCTTCCAGGACCCGTACGCGTCGCTGAACCCCCGGCACACCGTCGGGCGGATCGTGGCGATGCCGTTGCAGGTCAACGGGATCGACCCGCCCGGCGGGGTGCGTACCCGGGTGCGCGAGCTGCTGGAGCTGGTCGGGCTCAACCCGGAGCACTACAACCGTTACCCGCACGAGTTCTCCGGCGGGCAGCGGCAGCGGATCGGGATCGCCCGCGCCCTGGCGTTGCGGCCGAAGCTGATCGTGGCCGACGAACCGGTCTCCGCGCTGGACGTCTCGATCCAGGCGCAGGTGGTCAACCTGCTGCGGGACCTGCAACGCGACCTCGGCCTGGCGTTCGTGTTCATCGCCCACGACCTGGCCGTGGTGCGGCACTTCTGCCAGCGGGTCGCGGTCATGTACCTGGGCCGGATCGTGGAGATCGGCGACCGCGCCGACATCTACGAGCGGCCTCAGCACCCGTACACCCGGGCCCTGCTGTCGGCGATCCCGGACGTGACCGCGCTCGGCGCGGCCGGGCGGATCCGGCTCACCGGGGACGTCCCCACCCCGCTGGATCCGCCGTCGGGCTGCCGGTTCCGGACCCGCTGCTGGAAGGCCCGGGACGTCTGCGCCACCGAGGAACCGGCGCTGGTGGCCCGCGACGGCGGCCGGCAGGCCACCGCCTGTCACTTCCCGGAGGACGGGTCGGTGGCCGGGCCCGGAACGGCGGCCACTCCACCGCCGCCGACCCACCGTCGCGGGCGATCCGGCGCGGCGGCGAGCGACCCGCCGGTCGCCGGAGGGCCGGGCAGCGCGGACGCGCCGAGCGGCCCGGCGGGCCCGGCGTCGTCGGGCGGCGGAGCGGGTCGGCGGGACGCGAGCGCCGAGGAGGTGGCGACATGAGTCTGTCCCCGGTGGAGCCGGCGGCGCTGGCCGAGGCCGAGACCATTGGCGACCGGCCCGAGGCGGGCGGGGGGATCGTCGGGCGTTCGCCCGGCCAGCTCGCCTGGGCCCGGCTGCGGCGGGACCGCACCGCCGTGGTCAGCGGGGCCATGCTGGCGCTCTTCGTGCTGGTCGCGCTCGCCGCCCCGCTGATCGAGCTGGCGTACGGGATCGGGCCGCGCGAGCAGTTCCAGGGCCGGTTGGACGGCTTCGGCATGCCGCTCGGGTACGCCGGTGGGGTGACCGGTGAGCACTGGTTCGGCCTGGAACCGGGGCTCGGCCGGGACATCTTCATCCGGATGGTCTACGGGCTGCGTAGCTCGCTGCTGATCGCCTCCGCGGCGGCGGTGATCACCGCCGCCATCGGCATCGTGCTGGGCACCGTCGCCGGTTACCTGGGCGGCTGGCTGGACGCCGTGATCAACTGGATCACCGACCTCACCCTGGCCATGCCGTTCCTGATCATCGCGCTGGCGCTGACCCCGACCATCGCGCTGCGCTTCTACGGGCAGCGGGCGGCGGTGCCGCCGGCCTTCCAGATCGGGGTGCTCATCGCGATCTTCGCGATCTTCGGCTGGACGAGCACCGCCCGGCTGGTACGCGGCCAGGTCATCGCGCTGCGTGAGCGGGAGTTCGTGGAGGCGGCCCGGGCCAGCGGCGCCGGCCTGGGGCACATGCTCTTCCGGCAGTTGCTGCCGAACATCTCGGCGCCCGTCCTGGTCTCGTTCTCGCTGGCGGTGCCCGCGTACATCACCAGCGAGGCGGCGCTGTCGTTCATCGGGGTCGGGTTGACCGACGCCACCCCGAGCTTCGGCCGGATGATCTACCGCAGCCTGGACTACCTCCAGACCGACCCGGCGTACGTCTTCTTCCCCGGCGTCACGATCTTCCTGCTCGTGTTCGCCTTCAACCTCTTCGGCGACGCGCTGCGCGACGCGCTCGACCCGAAGTCGTCCCGGTAGGAGGGCACCCATGGCCCGGTTCCTGGTCAAGCGGCTCTTCTCCGCCACGCTCACGCTCTTCGCGGTCAGCGTGCTCAGCTTCCTGATGTTCTTCGCCCTGCCCCGGGACCCGGTCACCGGCATGTGCCCGAAGAACTGCAACCCGGAACGGCTGGAACGGGTTCGCCAGGAGTTGGGCCTGCGTGACCCGCTGATCAGCCAGTACGCCGGCTACATGAAGGGCATCGTCACCGGCCGGGACCTGGGCAGCGCCCAGGGCGGCCGGTGCGACGCGCCCTGCCTGGGCTGGTCGTACGTGGCCAACGAGGCGGTCTCCGACACCATCGCCCGGGTGCTGCCGGTGACCCTGAGCATCGTCATCCCGGCGGCGGTGCTCTGGCTGCTGCTCGGGGTCGGCCTGGGCATGGTCTCGGCACTGCGCCGGGGCACCTGGCTGGACCGGGCGGCGATCGGCTTCTCGCTGGCCGGTGCCTCGTTGCAGCTCTACTTCGTCGGTGCGGTGCTGCTGCTGGTCTTCGTCTACACGCTGCGCTGGCTGCCGGTGCCGAGCTACACGCCGCTGCTCGACAATCCGGTGCGGTGGGCCAGTGGGCTGGTGCTGGCCTGGTTGGCGCTGGCGTTCCTGTTCTCGGCGATCTACGCCCGGCTGTCCCGGGCGCAGATGCTGGAGACGCTGTCGGAGGACTTCGTCCGGACCGCGCGGGCCAAGGGCCTGGCGAAACCCACCGTGTACGGCCGGCACGCGCTGCGCGCGGCGATCACCCCGGTGGTGACCATCGCCGGGCTGGACGTGGGCGGGGCGCTGGGCGGGACGGTGATCACCGAGACCACCTTCGGCCTCAACGGCATGGGGCGGACGGCGGTCGACGCGGTCCGCTCCGGCGACCTGCCCACCATCATGGCGACCGTGCTGATCGCCGCGGTCTTCGTGGTGCTGGCGAACGTGTTGGTGGATCTGCTCTACGCGGCGATCGATCCCCGGGTGCGGCTGCGCTGACCGGGGCCGGGGATCGTCCCCGGTGACGAAATTTATCGACAACTGTTACACCGTCCGAAGGTTTTCTTCTTTACGATCCTCGGGACGTCGGCGTTCCCGTCCGACGGCAACCGGGGTGGAGGAGGTAGGAGATGCGACCACGCGCAGCAGCCGCCGCAGGCGGCGCGATCGCCCTGGTGGTGGCGTTGGGGGCGTGCTCGGAAAACACCGGTGAGGGCACCACGGTGGACACCGACCGGCAGCAGACCGGGGTGATCGCCACCGACCCGAAGGACTCCCAGGGTCCCGCCGCCGAGGTGACCGGCGCACGCAAGGGCGGCACCTTCACCATCATCCGGGAGACCCCGATCTCCCACCTGGACCCGCAGCGGACGTACTCGTTCGCCGGCCTGATGGCCAACCCGCTCTTCGCGCGCTACCTGACCACCTGGAAGGACGACGGCAAGGGCGGCCTGGTCCTGGTCGGCGACCTCGCCGAGACGCCCGGCAGCAACGTCAACAACGACTGCAAGGTCTGGGAATTCAAGGTCAAGGACGGGGTGAAGTTCGAGGACGGCAGCCCGATCACCTCGACGGAGATCGCCTACGGCATCGCCCGCTCCTTCGACCCCGACCTGACCGGCGGCCCCACCTACCTCCAGGAGTGGCTCGCCGACAGCCCGCAGTTCGACACCCGGTGGGACTTCAAGAAGAACAAGACCGGGCTGCCGCCGGGGTTGACCACCCCGGACCCGAAGACGCTGCGGTTCGAGTTCGCCAAGCCCCGCTGTGACCTGCCGTTCGCGGTCTCGCTGCCGACCACCGCGCCGCTGCGGCCCGACCAGGACACCGGTGTCAACCTGGACCAGAAGCCCTTCTCGTCCGGGCCGTACAAGGTCGCCAAGAACCAGGCCGGCGTGCAGCTCACGCTGGACCGCAACCCGCACTGGGACGCCGCCACCGACCCGGTCCGGCACCAGTATCCGGACCAGTTCGTCTGGACCTTCGGTCCGACCGCCGACGCCGCCACCAACCGGGTGATCGCCGACAACGGCACCGACCAGAGCGCGATCTCCTGGAACTACGTGCCCGCCTCGCTGGTCGCCCGGGTCGCCCAGGACGCGGCGCTCAAGGAGCGGACCATCCTCTCCCCGACGCCGAGCGCCAACCAGCTCGTCATCAACAACCAGCGGGTCACCGACCTGAAGATCCGGCAGGCCCTCAACTACGCCATCGACCGGGACGGCCTGGTCAAGGCGCTCGGTGGGCAGACCGTGGCCCAGCCGCTGACCACGCTGATGCCGCCGGCCACCATCGGCTTCCAGGCGTACGACGCCTATCCGGCCGGGGCCAACGGCGACGTCGACAAGGCCAAGGAACTGCTCGGCGGGAAGACCCCGGAACTGGTCCTCGGCGTCGCCGACAGCAGCACCGAACAGCAGATGGGCACCCAGCTCAAGGGCAACCTGGAGCGGGCCGGCTTCAAGATCACCGTGCGGAACATCCCGGACGACGCGAAGCTCGACGAGATCAAGAAGAAGAACAACCCGTGGGACCTGTACATCGGCAACTGGGCGGCCGACTGGCCCAGCGGCGCGTCGATCCTGCCGGTGCTCTACGACGGCCGGACCATCAAGGCCGAGGGCAACAGCAACCAGGCGTACTTCAACGACCCCGCGATCAACGCCGAGTTCGACCGGATCCTGGCCCTGCCCCCGGCCGACCAGGGTCCCGAGTGGGGCAAGCTCGACCAGCGGATCATGAAGGAGCAGGCCCCGGTGGTGCCGCTCTTCGTCGACGTGGCCTACACCGTGCACGGCTCCAAGGCCGCCGGGGTCTTCATCTCCAGCGTCTTCGGCTACCCGTCCTTCGTCAACGCCCACGTCAAGCAGTGACCTCGCACTGACCACCCGCGCTGCGGGCGGCAAGGGTCCCCTCTCGACAACGCCGTCGGGAGGGGACCCTCTCGTTCACCCCGGAGCGGTCCCGGCTGCTTCGCGGCCTCCGCCTTGGTCCGGTGCACGGCCTGGTCGTCCTCCCGCTACGCGGGCGGCGTGTTGTACTGGTCGAGGGTCGCCTTGGACGTCGACGCGACCTGGAAGGTCAGTTCCCACGGGCCGGTGTTGACGTCCATGTCCTTGCCGAACCCGACCCACTTCCCGGCCATCCGTCGCCCGGTGGGCTCGACCATCAGTTGGATCGCGCCGTGGTACCGGGCTCCCCGGTAGTAGCCGGCCGGGTCGGTCTGCTCCACCCAGGTGCCGGTGACGACGGCACCGTCCACGGTCAGGTCCAGCGACAGCGACGATGCCGCCGAGCCGGGCAGGCTGCGCGCGGTCAGCCGGTCACCGTGCTGGAGTACGACCACGAAGTGCTGCCCCGCGAACGACTCTCCCCGGCCGCTGGAGTGGTACTGGTATCGGCTGAGCCATACCCCCTCGTACGACCCGTGCACCGTGGCCGGTCTGGGCGTCGGTGTGGCCAGGTTGGACACGGGCGAGGTCAGGTCGTGGCCGCCGTGCTGGTCATCGACGGCATCGTCGTGGGGTGTCGCGGCGAAGCCGAGCAGTGAGATGGGCAGACCGGTGACGACCTCCAACGCGCGGGCGTAGCCGGGTCGCGGGGCGGCAATCACCCCGGACTCCCAGCGTTGGACGAGTCTCTTGTTGGCGTCGTTGGGCTCGCCGACGCGGTGGCCCGCGGCCTGGAGCGCACGCGCGAAGTCGTCCTGGCTCATGCGCATCCCGGTACGGACGGCGCGTAGGGCGGTGTTCGGGGCGGTCATGCCCGTCACGATAGCGGTATGTCGTCTTAATGTCGCCTCCGATGTGGCCGTCTTGTCGTGTCTTGGGCCGTCGCGCTGGGCGACATCCCGGCGTCATCGTGGATGACACGCGATGGCTGAGCTTGCCGCCGCGCCCTGCCATGCTGCCGAGATGGCCGCCCGGGTGGGCGACGGACACGACCATCATCGGACCGCGTTCGGGCCGACGGCCGTCGAGTTGGCGCGGGTCACCGCTGCCGTGGAATTGGGCGACGGCCCTGGGCGGTCGCCCGGCACGAGGAGGCGATCGGGTGGGACGGATGGCGGTGGCTGCCGGTCGAACACCGCGCCGCGCATTTGACCGACGCGGCTCGCGCCTACCTCCAGACCGACGATCCCGTCAGCGCGGCCCGGGTGCTGATGCGGGCCGACAGCATCGCACCCGCCGAGGTCCGACACCGGCCAGCCGTACGCGAGGTGGTCGGCCAGGTTGCCCGCGACCCGGACGCCCCCGCGACGATCACCCAACTCGCCATCAACCTCGGGGTGCTCTGAACATGACGGCGCCGTTCCTGTCCCGGCATGGATCCGCACCCGACTGACTCTCACCGCCCGGCGGTCGCGACCGTGCCGGCCCGCCCTCGACCGGGACAGGTGGCCCGCTCGTTCGCCCCACCGCAAGATCGTGCTCGATCCTGGATCGAGTGGTCATTCTGGCGCTGGGATACCACTCGATCCAGGATCGAGCACGATCTTGGGTTGCGGTTGCCGGATTGCCGGGTTGCGGTTGCCGGTCGGCCGGCGACAGGTCACCTCAGGTGGGTGCGGAGGAAGTCGAGTTCCAGCCGGAGCAGCCGCTCTGACAGCCCGCCGGCCGCCATGTGGCTGGCCCCGGTCAGCGGCAGCACCGCGTGTGGCCGGCCGGTGGACAGCAGCGCCGCCGAGAGCCGCATGGTGTGCGCCGGCACCACGTTGTCGTCGACCAGCCCGTGCACCAGCAGCAGCGGACGGGCCTCCGCCGGGTCGCGGACCGGCTCCGCCGCCAACTCCACCAGCGAGTGGTGCCCGTACACGTCGACGCCGTCGTCGGGCAGGCCCAGGTAACGCTCGGTGTAGGCGGTGTCGTACAGGGCCCAGTCGGTGACCGGTGCACCGGCGATGCCGCACCGGAACAGCTCCGGATGCCGCAGCACCGCCAGCCCGGCCAGCCAGCCCCCGAACGACCAGCCCCGGATCGCCACCCGGTCCAGGTCGAGGTCCGGATGCTTGCCGGCGAGCGCGGTGAGCGCGTCCACCTGGTCGGCCAGGATCACGTCGGCCACCCGCCGGTGGATCGCCTTCTCGAACGAGGGTGCCACCCCGGGCGTACCCCGGTTGTCGATGGTGACCACGGCGAACCCGCTGTCGGCCCACCACTGCCGCTCCAGCCAGGCCGAGCGGGCGGCGATCACCTCCTGGTGCCCCGGGCCGCCGTAGACGTCCAGCAGCACCGGCAGGCGGGTGCCCTTGACGTGCTCCGCCGGGTAGAGCACCGCCGTCGGCAGCCGCCGGTCGGTCACCCGGACCAGCATCGGCCGGGGCGCGTACGACGGGGTGGCCGCCAGCGAGCGGAGCTGGGCCACCTCCCGGTCGCCGCGCCACACCGACCAGCGGGTCCCCGCGTCGTCCAGCGAGGCGGTGCCGACCACCAGCACGTCCCCGCCGACGGCGGCCGTGTGCCAGCCCGGCGTGCTGCTCATCCGACGGGCGTCCACCCCACCGCCGATCACCGTCCGGACCCGGTAGAGGTGCCGCTGGCTCGGCTCGCCCTCGCTCGCCTCCACCAGCAGGTCGGCCGAACCGGCGCCGGTGGGCAGCCGGCCGACCACCCGGCGGACGTACAGCGACGGCGGGGTGAGCAGGGTGCCGTCGGCGAACAGGCAGCGGGCGTCGTACCCGTCGTGGGCCAGCTCGCCGCCGACCAGCACCCGGCCGTCCGGCAGGTGCGCCGGGGTGCCCGGGATCGGCTCCACCCAGCGCGGGTCGGCCAGCTCGGCGTGCACCTGGGTCTCCCCGGTGCGCGGGTCCACGGCCAGTACCAGGCCGTGCTGCTGGGAGCGGCGCAGCACCGTGATCAGCGGACTGCCGTCGGTCCAGTCGACCGAGGCCAGGTACGGGTAGGTCTCCCGGTCCCAGTGCACGTCGACCCAGCCGTCGCCCAGGTCGAGCAGGTGCAGGCTGACCTCGGCGTTCGGGCCACCGGCCCGGGGGTACGCGACGGTCGTCGGCGGGCTCGCCGGGTCGGTCGGGTCGTGCAGGTGCCAGCGGGGCAACCGGGACTCGTCCACCCGGGCGGCGAGCACCGCCCCGCCGTCCGGGGCCCACCAGTAGCCGCGGAACCGGTGGAACTCCTCCGCCGCGACGTGCTCGGCGAGCCCCCAGGTGACCCCGCCGTCCTCGCCGGCGAGCATGGTGTCGGTGCCGTCGGCGTCCACCACCCGCAGCTCGCCCCGGCGCACCCCGTCGGCGGCGTCGGTGACGTACGCCAGCCGCTGCCCGGTCGGGTCCGGACGCGGGTCGACCACCGGCCCGACGGTGGCCACCTCGACCACGTCGCCGTGCACCAGGTCGGCCCGGAACACCCGCCCGGCCAGCGTGAAGACGGCCACCCTGCCCGCGCCGTCCAGGACGTACGAACCGATGCCGGCGGCGCTGAGCCGGCGTCGTTCGCGCAGCGCCCGCTCGCCCGGGGCGAGCGCCGTCGGGGCGGCGTCCGCGCCCAGCAGCACGGCGGGGTCGGCGATCAGCCGTTCCTCGCCGGTGGCGGTCTCCAGCGACCAGAGCGCATCGGCCGGGTCCTCCGGCCCGCCCGAGCGGAGGAAGACCACCCGGGAACCGTCGTCGGCCACGGAAACGGCGCGCGGCGCCCCGTGGCTGAACCGACGGGTACGGGCGGCCAGCTCGGGAAAGTCCACAACCCGGATCGTAGAGCGGCGCCGGGCGTGATGTGGCCGACCTGCGTGGACGCGTACGGCTCGGGGGCGCGGGACCGCCGGTTAGAGTGACGGTCGTGACGACGCTGCCCGACCGACGCCTTCTCCTGGTCCACGCGCATCCCGACGACGAGGCCATCGGCACCGGGTCGACGATGGCGCACTACGCCGCCGCCGGCGCCCACGTCACGCTGGTGACCTGCACCCTCGGCGAGGAGGGCGAGATCCACCTGCCGGAGCTGGCGCAGCTCGCCGCCGCCGAGGCCGACCAGCTCGGCGGGTTCCGGATCGGCGAGCTGGCCGCCGCCTGCGCCGCGCTCGGCGTCACCGATCACCGCTTCCTCGGCGGGGCGGGCCACTACCGCGACTCCGGCATGATGGGGCTCGCCACCAACGAGCACCCCCGGGCGTTCTGGCAGGCCGACCTCGACGAGGCCGCCGGTCACCTGGTGGAGGTCATCCGGGAGCTCCGCCCGCAGGTCCTCGTCACGTACGACCCGAACGGCTTCTACGGGCACCCGGACCACATCCAGGCGCACCGGGTCGCGATGCGGGCGTACGAGCTGGCCGACGCCGAGGGCATCGCGCCGACCAAGGTCTACTGGACGGCGATGCCGCGCAGCGTCCTGGAGGCCGGCATGAACCACTTCACCGAGTCGTCGGACAACCCCTTCGACGGCATCGAGAGCATCGACGACCTGCCCTTCGGCACCCCGGACCCGGAGATCGCGGCCCGGATCGACGCCACCGAGCAGCACGCCGCCAAGGAGGCGGCGATGCGGGCGCACGGCACCCAGATCCCGGCCGGCTCCTGGCTCTACTCGATCGCCGGCAACTTCGGCGCCGAGTTCATGGGCGTGGAGTACTTCACCCTGGCGGTGGGGGAGAAGGGCCCCGGCAGCGGCCCGTACGGCTGGGAGGACGACCTCTTCGCCGGGCTGGCCGCCGACGGGTCGTACCGGGCCCCGGCTGTGACGGCCGGGCTTCGGTGACCCTGCCCGCCACGCCGATGCCGGTCGTCGAGGAGGAGACGGGTCCGCCACCACCACCGCCGCCACCCGGCCGGACGGGGTGGCTGCTCGACCTCGGGCTGCGGCTGGTGGGTGGGCTGGTCGCCGTGGTCGGCGGGGTGCTCACCGCCCTGCTCGGCCTGCTGCTGTCCACCGTCCGGGTCGGCGGGCACCTGATCGGGGTGTCGGTGGCGGTCACCATCGTGGGGGCGATCGCGGCGAGCTGGTTCGCGTACGCCACGGTCGGCCGGAAGTGGGCCGTGGCGCTGCCCGCGCTGCCCTGGTTCGTGCTGATGGCGTTGGCGGCGGTCCGCACCGCCGAGGGTGACCTGCTGGTCGCCGGGGACAACTGGGTCGGACTGGCGATGATCACCACCGGGGCGATGACCTTCGCGGTGATGGCGTTCCGGCAGATCCTCGGGCCCTCGCCGCGGCGTCACGACGGCTGACGGTCGGCGGCCCGCCGGCCGATGACCCGCGCTGGTCCCGCGCGTCGCGCCGGCCGTCCGCGTTGGTGTCCCGCAGGCTGGTGACGGCACCCAGCCCGCGGTGGTAGATATTCCTGCCAGGAGGCCCGCCGGTGGGGCGGGCAGTAGGCCGGGAGGCGTGCGATGAGGGATCGGTGGCGTGCGGTCGGGGTGCTGGCGGCGGCGCTGTTCGCGGTCAACGTGTTGGCCCGGGTGATCATCAAACTCGGCTTCGACGGGAACGACACCGCCGCCGACCGGGTCTCGCTGGGCATGTTCGTCGTGGTCGGGCTGGTCCTGGCCGGCGTGGTGTCGGTCCGGGGCCGGGTCGTCCCGGCCGCCCGTTGGGGTGCCGACGTGGCCGCCGCGGTCGCCGTGGCACTGCTGCTGACCGTCCTGGTCGGCCCGCTGCTGGTGGGCAACAACCCGTTCGGCGGAGGTGCCGGGCTGTTCTTCGCCCAGATCTGGCTCTACCTCGCCGCCGCGCTGGCCGGCGTGGCGATCGGCTACCTGGTGCTCATCGCGCTGGGCCGCGACCACCGGTCCCAGCAGCTCAAGCGGTACGCCGAGCTGAAGGCGGCGAAGCCCCGCCGGGTCGTCCGCCGCTGACCCCGCACACGGCCGGCCCGCCCGTCGTGATGGGCGTCACATCGGCGAGCTGGGGCCGGGTTCGGTGGTGCCGGCCGACCGGGGTGGCCCGGGTCGGGTCAGGCCGGTGGGGCGACCCGGGTGAGGTACGTGTGGTGGGTGGTGAAGCCGAGCCTCCGGTAGAGGGAGACGGCCGCCGTGTTGCGCTGCTCCACCTGGAGGAGGGCGTGACTCGCGCCCTCGGCGACGGCCCAGTCGGCGAGGGCCCGGACCACCCGGCCCGCCAGCCCCTGCCGGCGTACCTGCGGTGCCACCTCGATCAGGCTGAGCCCCAGCCAGCGGCCCTGCCCGGTGACCGTGCCCCGACCCGTCGCCACCAGCGCGCCGTCGGCGTACACCTGGGCGAAGCGGACCCGGTCCACGGCGGTGAGCACGTGCCGCGCGGCATCCGGCAGGCCGCCCTTGCGGCCGGCGGCGACCGCGAGCCAGTCCTCGGACGGCGCGGCGGTCAGGGTGACCGGCGGCGCGCCGGCCGGTTCCGCCGCCGGCGGCAGCGCGGCGAGCGCGACGGTCTGCACCAGCGTGAGCGGCCGGGACCCCCAGCCCCGGGCGTCCAGTTCGGCGCCGACCGGCACGGCCAGCGGTAGCGGCGTGTTGACCAGGGCGGGCCGACCTCGGTCGGCGTACCACCGTTCGATCGCGTCCACCGCCGCCGGCAGCGGACGGTCCGGGTCGCCGACCGGCAGCGCCGAGTTGGCCCGTCCGGTCCACCCGTCGGCGGACCGCAGCAGCCAGTCCCCGAGCCGGCCCCGGACCGGCGCGGGCCACGCCTCGTCCGCCGCCAGCTCCACCTCCACCACGGCGGCGGCGGTCGGCCGCCGGGTGGGCGGTACCCGCTTGGCCCGGTGCACCTCGGTCACCGGCACCCGTAACCGTCCCTGCGCGGTGGCGATGGTGAGATGCGTCTCGCTCAGCTCGACCAGCTCACCGAGGGCGTCCGAGAAGAGCGGCCGGCCCTCCCGAATCCCCACCATTCGGCGGACCACGATCCGGTGTCCCACATCCTGCTGTCGGAGCACGATCGACCTCCTCCCCGGCGAGATACTAGGCTCTTACCGTCGCGGGTGATCGCGACGAGTCTTGCGGAGGAGAAGACCGGTGACCTACATCATCGCCGAGCCGTGCGTGGATGTGCTCGACAAGGCATGCATCGAGGAGTGCCCGGTCGACTGCATTTACGAGGGCAACCGGATGCTCTACATCCACCCCGACGAGTGCGTCGACTGTGGTGCCTGTGAGCCGGTCTGCCCGGTGGAGGCCATCTTCTACGAGGACGACGTCCCGGAGCAGTGGAAGGACTACACCGGGGCGAACTACGAGTTCTTCGAGGACCTGGGCTCGCCGGGCGGCGCGTCGAAGATCGGCAAGGTGGAGAAGGACGCGACGTTCGTCGCCGGCCAGCCGCCGCGCGGCGAGGGCCACTGAACCGGCCCGCGCCGGTCTCGGCACGGCTGCCCGAGTTCACCTGGGACACCCTGGACGCCGCGGCCACCCTGGCCGCGGCGCACCCGGACGGTCTGATCAACCTCTCCATGGGCACCCCGGTCGACCCGGTGCCCCCGGTGATCCGGCAGGCGCTGGCGGACGCGTCCGACGCGCCGGGCTACCCGCTGACCGCGGGCACCCCGGCGCTGCGTGACGCGATCGCCGGCTGGGTGGCGCGTGCCTGCCGGGCCGGCGTCGACGGGCTCGGGGTGCTGCCGACGATCGGCTCCAAGGAGTTGGTCGCCTGGCTGCCCACCCTGCTCGGGATCGGCCCCGGCGACGTGGTCGTGGTGCCGTCGATCGCCTACCCCACCTACGAGGACGGGGTTCGGCTGGCCGGTGCCACCACGGTGCGCGCCGACTCGCTGACCGCGGTCGGCCCCACCCCCCGGGTACGGCTGGTCTGGGTCAACTCGCCCGGCAATCCGACCGGTCGGGTGCTGCCCGCCGCCCACCTGCGCAAGGTGGTCGACTGGGCCCGTGAGCGCGGTGCCGTGGTCGCCAGCGACGAGTGCTACCTGCCGCTGGGCTGGACCGCCGACGCCGAGCCGGTCTCGGTGCTCGCGCCGGAGGTCTGCGGCGGGTCGTACGACTCGGTGCTGGCGGTGCACTCGCTCTCCAAGCGTTCCAACCTGGCCGGCTACCGGGCCGGGTTCGTGGCCGGTGACCCGGCGCTGGTGGCCGAGCTGCTGAGGATCCGCAAACACGCCGGCATGATCGTCCCGGCGCCGGTGCAGGCCGCGATGGTGGCCGCGCTCGGCGACCAGGCGCACGCCGACGGGCAGCGGGAACGCTACCGGGCCCGGCGGGAGACGCTGCTCGCCGCGTTCACCGGGGCGGGCTTCACGGTGGAGCACTCCGAGGCGGGCCTCTACCTGTGGATGACCCGCGACGAGGACTGCTGGGACACCGTCGAGTGGCTGGCCCGGCGAGGCATCCTGGTCGCCGCCGGGGCCTTCTACGGGCCCGCCGGGCAGCGGCACGTCCGGGCGGCGCTGACCGGGTCCGACGCGCACGTGGCGGCGGTCGCGCGCCGCCTCGCCCAGCCGTAGCCGGCCCGGCCGGTCGGCCCTCGCCCACCGGTCGGTCGCGGGGCGATGGTTCGGACGGCGTCCGCCGGTCGACCCGGAGGGCGTGACGTACGAGAGGGGTCGGGTCGAGTTGAGCCACCAGGTCGACCAGTCGCACCAGGACGGCGCGGCGCGTGGCGGCGGGCCGACCGGCGCGCCCCGGGTCGCCGTGGTGGGCACCGGCCTGATCGGCGGCTCGATCCTGTTGCGGCTGCACGAGGCCGGTGCGCAGGTGACCGGCTGGGACCCGGACGGTGAGACCCGGGCCGAGGGCCGGCGCCGTGGCCTGGCCTTCCCGGAGGAACTGTCCGACGCGGTCCGCGACCGGGACGTCGTCTTCCTCTGCGGTCCGCTGCCCAGCCTGCCGGAAACCCTGCTCGCCGTGGCCGGGCAGACCGGCGACCGCTGTGTCGTCACGGACGTGGGCAGCACAAAGATGTCCGTCGCCGGGTTTGCCGCCGAGCACGGCCTGACCGATCGGTTCGTGCCCGGCCACCCGATGGCCGGCACCGAGCGGGCCGGTCTCACCTCGGCGCTGCCCGGCCTCTTCGCCGACGCGGCCTGGGTGCTCTGCCCGAGCGCCGACGGGTTGGTGCCGTTCCGGTCGCTGGCCGGGCTCCTCGTCGAGGTCTTCCACGCGCACGTCGTGCCGATGTCGCCGACCGTGCACGACTCCGTGGTGGCCCTCTCCTCGCACGTGCCGCACCTGCTCGCCGGCAGCCTGGCCGGAGCCGCCGCCGACTCGGTGGTCCGGGACGCCGTGCTCGGGCTCGCGGCGGGCAGCTTCCGGGACGGCACCCGGGTGGCGGCGACCCCCGCCCGGCGGACCGCCGACATGCTCCTGCACAACCGGGAACAGGTGCTCCGGCAGTTGGACGAGGTGCGGAGCGCCCTCGACGGGCTCGCCTCGGCGCTCCGCGACGGCGACCTGCCCGCGCTGGTGGCCCGGTACGAGCGGGCCGGGGCGCTGCGGCTGGCCGTGCCCGACCGGGCGCTGCGTCCGTTCCGCCGGCAGGTGGGGACCGGCGGGGAGCCCGCCGACGAGGTGGCGTTCCTGCTGGCGGTCGGCGAGTCCGGAGGCTACCTCACCGGGTGCGAGGTGGCGGGGGAGACGGTGACCTACACCGGTCTGCGCCCCGGCGATCCGGGAAACCCGGCCTGACCGAAGGAAAGCCGCGCTCGGCCCGGCGGCGCGGTCGGCCCGCCGTTAGGGTGGGGACGTGGCGGACGGACCAGTCGTGGTGGTGCGCGGTGAGGCATACCGGGAGGTGGCTCCCGAGCTGGCCCGGTTCGAGGTGACCGCGACGGCCCGGGAACGGGAGCGCGAGGCCACCGTCACCCGGCTCGCCGAGCGGGCCGCCGCCGTCCGGGTGCTGCTCGACGAGCACGAGCCGGCGGTGGACCGCCGGGAGACCGGGGAGCTGCGGGTCCGGCCCGAGACCAACCGGTCCGGCGATCGGGTGGTCGCGTACCTGGGCAGCGTCTCCACCACGGTCGTCGTCACCGACTTCAGCACCCTCGCCGACCTGATGCTGCGCCTGGCCGAGCTGGACCAGGTGGAGGTGGCCGGCCCCTGGTGGTCGCTGCGCCCGGACAGCCCGGCCCACCGGGAGGCCCGGCACGCGGCGATCGCCGACGCGCTGCGCCGGGCCCGGGAGTACGCCGAGGCGCTCGGTGCCCGGGTGACCGCCCTGCTGGAGTTGGCCGACGCCGACGAGGGGTTCGGGGGCGCGCGGTCCGGGGCGATGTTCGCCCGCCGGGCCGAGTCGGGCGGCCCGCCCGAGCTGGAGCTGGACCCCCGGCCGCAGACCGCGTACGCGGTGGTCCGGGCCCGGTTCACCATCAGCGAGCCGGTCCTGAGCTGATGCCGGAGGCGCGCCCGCTGTCCGTCGGCGAACTGGTGGCCCGGGCCCGGGCCCTGGCCGAGGCCGGCCCCCGGCAGTTGCTCGGCATCGCCGGGGCACCCGGGGCGGGCAAGTCCACCCTGGCCGAGCGGATCGTCGCGGCGGTCGGCCCGACCGCCCGGTTGGTGCCGATGGACGGCTTCCACCTGGCCCAGGCGGAGCTGGAGCGGCTGGGCCGGGCCAACCGTAAGGGCGCGGTGGACACCTTCGACGCCAACGGGTACGTCTCGCTGCTGCGCCGGCTGCGCCGGTTGGAGCCGACCGCGGTGTACGCGCCGCTGTTCCGCCGGGACCTGGAGGAGCCGGTGGCCGGGGCGGTGGAGGTGCCGCCCTCGGTCCGGCTGGTGGTGACCGAGGGCAACTACCTGCTGCTCACCGAACCGCCCTGGGACGAGGTACGGCAACTGCTGCACGAGGCGTGGTTCGTCGACCTGGACGCGGAGCTGCGGCTCCGCCGGCTGGTGGAGCGGCACATGGCGTACGGGCGGTCCCCGGACGCGGCGGCGGCCTGGGCGTACGGCAGCGACGAGGCGAACACCGCCGTCGTGGCGGGCACCGCCGACCACGCCGACCTGGTGGTCCGGCTAGCCGACCCGGGGTGACGGGACGACCCGGCGCAGCAGCCGGGCCACCAGGGCCCGTTCCCGGAGGAACTCCAGCGCCTCCGGATAGCCGCTGTGGTTGCGGATCGGCGGGTCGGCGACCTCGCCACCGCTGGGGTGCAGCGCCTCCGGGTCGACCACCGGCACGTCCCGCTCCCCGGCGCTGACCCGCCAGCCGAGCGGGTCGGTGGCGCGCCAGAAGTTGGTCCACGCCACGTTCCCGGCGGGCCAGGTCAGGGTGCTGGCGAGCACCCGGAGGCGGTCCGGTCCGAAGTAGGCGGGGAAGACCCGGCCGTAGAGCCGGGTGAGCTGGCAGCCGTACGAGAAGAACCAGATCCGCCGTCGCCACCGGGCGGGTAGCTGGAGCAGCATCGCCGCGCAGATCACGGTGCCCTGGCTGTGCCCGGAGAGGATCACCCCGTCCATCCGGCGCGGGTCGTGCCCGGTCAGCGCCAGCATGCCGGCGACCCGGGTCTGTAGTTCGGGGACCGCCCGCTCCGCGTAGCTGGGCGGGGCGAGCGGGTGCGCGGCGCGGGGCCAGAAGGTGCCGACGTCCCAGACCACCCCGACGGTGCGGCGGACGGTGTCGTTGCGGTAGACCATCAGCCCGATGCCGGCGACCACCACGGGCAGCCAGCCCAGCATCGTGTCGCCGAGGTCCGCGGCGGTGTGCACCAGGCCCGGCCAGCCGGACGCGGCCTTCGGCGCGGGCCGGGCCCAGCAGAGCGCCGCCGCGCAGGCGAGGGACACCAGCACCGCCGCGACGGTGGCGTAGTTGCCGATGAGTCGTACCGCGTGCTCGCCGACCAGTCGGTGCAGCGCGCGGAAGGTGCTCACCTCCCGGCAGCGGCGCAGGTCGTGCGCGGACATGGCGTGCCCGTCGGTGGTGAGCAGGGCGTACTCGCGGCGGCGCAGCCGGTGGAAGAGCACCCCGGCGCGGACCAGGGTGACGACCAGGGCGGCCACCGCGACGGTGCAGGCCAGCCCGGCCCAGATCACCGGCAACGGTGGGACGATCACCGAGTACCCGCTGGGTGAGGCGCCGCTGTCGAGCCGGTCGGTGACCCAGTAGAGCAGGCCGGCGCAGTAGGCGGTGGCCATCACCCAGCCGGAGCCGGCGATCAGCGCGGCGCCCCGGCCGCCCCAGGCCACGTCGGTGAACGCGCCGAGCGGTTGCTGTTCCGCGTCCGGCGGGGTGCGGGGCAGCAGCAGTCCGGTGGCGGCGATCGCGAGGGCCGGGACGGCGAGCATCCAGATCCGCAGCCCGTCGGGGGCGGCCGGCACGCCGGGCAGCCGGCCGTCGAGCCAGGCCACCGAGAGCGGCAGCAGCACGCTGCCGGCGACCGGGCCGAGCAGGGCCCGCCGTCCGGACCGGGCGACCGCGCCGATGCCGATCAGCAGCAGCACCTGGTACGTGGCCAGCCAGGAGATCGTGCTGTCGTACCCGGGTAGGGACCGGTCGGTGAGGCAGCCGGCGATGCCCGGGTCCCGGGTGCAGCCGCCGGGTGGGCGGAGCTGGTCCAGGGGCCGGCCGGCGGGACCGTCCGGGAGCAGCAGGAGCAGGAAGGCGCCGGCCAGCCCGACGCCGGTGAGCACTCCGACGGCGGCGCTCCACCGGCCGAGCGGGGTGGCCCCGGCCCGGCGGGTCAGCCAGGGGCGACCGACCGCCACCACCGCGATCGCCACCACCGTGACCAGGACGGCGACGGTCGGCCAGGCGACCAGGGCCCGGACGCCCCGGGGCGGGTCCATGGCGAGCACCGCGCCGACGGGCACCGCCGCGGCGAGCACCGCGCCGGTGCACAGGTGCAGCACGGCGGCCCGGCGTAGTTGGCCCTCCCCGCACCAGAAGGTGGGATCCTGGAGCGGGTTGTCCAGGGCCGGTGGTTCCTCGGTGGAGCGTTCCGGGTCGGTGTCGCCGTCGGGGTTCGGCGGGCGGGGGCGGGGCTCGGCGGGCATCTGCGCCTCGTACTGGTAGGTGCGCCAGGCGACCACGCCGAGCACCAGGAGCATGGCCAGCGGCAGCAGCAGGCCGATCGCGAGCGCGTGGGCGTCCTCGCGCCACCAGCCGTGGTCGAGGAACTCCCACGGGCCGGGCAGGTGGCGCAGGCAGTCCCGGTCGACGCACTGCCAGGCGATCAGGTCGACGCCGATCCCGGTGGTGGTGATGACCAGCGTGCCGGTGAGGCTGAGGCAGAAGAGCCGGATCAGCCAGGCGGCGATGCCGGAGCGGCTGCCCCAGCGTTCGGTGTCCGGGTCCGGTGGGATGCCGGGTCGGGCGTACAGGGCGACGTTGGCCAGGGTGAACGGGAGCAGCAGCGTCCACAGGGCGCGTTCGATGTCCCGCGCGGTCCGGGCCCCGGACGTCAACTGCCCCCAGCTGTACGCCTCGACGGTGATCGGGTCGTCCGCGCCGGCCGTGCTGGAGCGGTAGAAGCCGGTGACGTCGCCGCCCGCGACCAGCCAGGGCTGCGGGTCCTCGCCGTTCGGTTCGCTGCCCAGGCCGAGGAGTTGGTGGGGCGGGGTGTTGGACACCCCGTGCACCCGCAGTTCGAGCACTCGTTCGACCATCCCGTGCCCCCTGGTGACGTATCCACTACCCAGAGTGCACGCAAGTTGGCGATTCGCCCAGCGGTCGAACGAATGTTTTAGCAGTTCAGGCGGCTAGTCGAGGGTGCGGGCCCCGGTGTCGGGTTGCCCACGGCGACCACTTTGGGTGGCGGGTCCCGTCTCTGCAATGTGGCCGGACGGTCATCTTCGGGACTTCATTTTGCATACCCGGTATGTAATTCTGGGTCGTCGATGTGACTCGACATGAAGACGCCACAGAAGGAGGATCCGTTGCACGTACCACGAAGAATTGCGGCCGGCGGGCTGGTGCTCGCCCTGACGCTGGGCCTGCCGGCGACCGGCGCGGGCGCCGCACCCGCCGCCCAGAGCGCCCCGAAGACTCCCCGCGCCGCCGCCCCGGCGGCGGGCTCGACCACGGTCACCCTGGTGACCGGCGACCGGGTCACCGTCACCAGATCCGGCTCCGCCGCCGTCCGCCCCGGCCCCGGCCGCGCCGACCAGCAGTTCCTGGTACGCCGCGAGCGCGGTCACCTCTCGGTGGTGCCCCGCGACGCGGTCCCGCTGCTCCGGTCCGGTCAGGTCGACCGGCGGCTGTTCGACGTCACCGCCCTGATCGACGCCCGCTACGACGACGCCCACCGCGACGACCTGCCGCTGCTGGTGTCGTACCGCTCGGGGCAGGCCCGGCGGGGCCTGGCCGCGCTGCCCGGCACCCGGGTGGCCCGCGACCTGCCGGCGATCAACGGCGCGGCCCTGACCGCCGGCAAGTCCACGGCCGGCTCGGTCTGGTCGACGTTGACCAGCGGCCCCGCCGGGGCCCGGCTCGGCGCGGCGGGGGGCGTCGAGCGGATCTGGTTGGACGGCCGCCGCGCGGTCACCCTCGACCACAGCGTGCCCCAGATCGGCGCGCCCACCGCCTGGTCGGCCGGCTTCACCGGCAAGGGGGTGACCGTCGCGGTGCTGGACACCGGGATCGACGCCACCCACCCGGACCTGGCCGGCAAGGTGGCCGAGGCGCGCAACTTCAGCGACATGCCGGACCAGCGGGACACCGTCGGGCACGGCACCCACGTCGCCTCCACCATCGCCGGCAGCGGCGCCGCCTCCGGTGGGCGCTACAAGGGCGTCGCGCCGGACGCGAAGCTGCTCGACGGCAAGGTCTGCGAGGAGTTCGGCTGCGCCGAATCGGCCATCCTGGCCGGCATGCAGTGGGCCACGGTCGACAAGCGGGCCGCCGTGGTCAACATGAGCCTCAGCGGCTGGGACACCCCGGAGGTCGACCCGCTGGAGGAGGCGGTCCAGACGTTGACCGCCGAGACCGGCGCCCTGTTCGTCATCGCCGCCGGCAACGACGGCATGGACGGCACGGTCGGCTCACCGGCCACCGCCGACGTCGCGCTCGCCGTCGGCGCGGTCGACCGCGACGACGAGCTGGCCGAGTTCTCCAGCCGGGGCCCCCGGGTGGGCGACGACGCGCTCAAGCCCGACATCACCGCCCCCGGCGTCGACATCGTGGCCGCCCGGTCCGCCGACGGCCAGATCGGCGACCCGGTGGAGGAGCGGTACGTCACGCTCTCCGGCACCTCGATGGCCACCCCGCACGTGGCCGGGTCGGTGGCGCTGCTCGCCCAGCAGCACCCCGGCTGGAAGGCCGGGCAGTTGAAGGCGACCCTGATGGCCGCGGCAAAGCCGCATCCGGCGCAGACCGCCTACCAGCAGGGCGCCGGCCGGGTGGACCTGACCCGGGCGATCACCGAGCAGGTCAGCACCGACCCGGCCAGCGTCTCCTTCGGCCGTACCCTCTGGCCGCACGGTGACGACGCCCCGGTCACCCGGACGGTCTCCTGGCACAACGCCGGAGCCACCCCGGTCACCCTCGACCTGACCGTCGAGGCGAAGGGGCCGGGCGGGACGGCCGCGCCGGCCGGCATGTTCACCCTCGGCGTCAACCGGGTCACCGTCCCGGCGGGCGGCCGGGCCGAGACCACCGTCACCGCGAACACCCGGCTCGGCGACGTCGACGGCTACTGGACCGGCCGGGTCGTCGCCCGGTCCGGCGCCACCGTCGCGGTGACCCCGCTGGCCGTGCACCGGGAGGTGGAGGGCTACACCGTCACGCTGACCCACCTGGGCCGCGACGGCGCTCCCGGCGGTGACTACTCGACCACCCTGATCAGCCTCGCCGGCGCCGGCACCTGGGAGGTCTTCGACCCGGACGGCGTGGTCCAGGCCCGGGTGCCCAAGGGCCGGTACGGCCTGAGCAGCGTCTTCTTCGAGGAGACCCCGGACGGCGGACCGGGTGGGCTGGCCCAGCTCGCCCAGCCGGAACTGGTGGTCGACCGGGACGTGGCGCTCACCGTCGACCTGCGCCGGACCGCGCCGGTGCGGATGACGGTCCCGCAGGCCGACGCGAAGCTCTTCCTGGCCGACGTCGGCGTCACCTTCCTCACCGACGACGGCGGCAGCCACGGCTTCGGACTGATCTCCTTCGACACCTTCGACGGCCTGTCCACCGGACAGCTCGGCACCCCGGTGTCGGCGGAGAAGTTCGTCGCCACCTTCACCAGCCAGTGGGCCGAGCCCGGCCCGCGGCCCAGCCCCTACCTGTACGCGCTGGGCGAGGCGGTCCCGGGTCGGTTGCCCAGCGGCTTCGTCCGCGACTACCGCCCCGCCGACCTGGCCACCGTCGTGCACACCTTCCACAACCCCTATCCGGGCATGGAGGCCGAGCGGATGGTCTTCCCGGATCTCGGCTACAACATCGGGGGCTGGGCGGCCGTGCTCAACACCGACCTGCCCGGCCAGCGGGTCGAGCACTACAACACCAAGGGCGCCCGCTGGGAGTCGGCGCTGGAGTTCGGGGTGCGCGACCCCGAAGGCTGGTTGGAGATCGAGGCGGTGCTGGAGAACCCGCCCACCGCCTACCGGGCGGGCCGGAAGGTCACCGAGACCTGGGGTGGCGCGCCGCTCGGGCCGTCCTTCCCCGCCCCGCGCTGGCCGGAGCAGAGCGTCAGCCGGATCGGGGACGACATCCTGGTGAGCGTGCCGCTGCACAGCGACGCCGCCGGGCACCCCGGCGGGTCTCTCAACGACAGCGGTCGCACCGCCCTGTGGCGCAACGGCAAGCTGGTGGAGGAGACCGGCGCCCCGGGCTACGGGCAGTTCACCGTGCCGGCGGCGGCGGCCGACTACCGGCTGACCGTCGCGGCGACCCGCAGCCTCACCGACCTGAGCACCGAGGTGGAGGCGAGCTGGACCTTCCGGTCGGGGCACGCGGCGGGCGACCAGCCGGTCCGGCTGCCGCTCTCGGAGATCCGCTTCACCCCGAGGCTGGCCGCCGACAACAGCGCCGGAGCCGGGCGGGTCTTCGCCATCCCGGTCCAGGTGCGCCGGCAGCCCGGCGCCGGCACCGCCAAGGTGGCGAAGCTGAGCGTCGACGTCTCGTACGACGGTGGCCGGACCTGGCGGCGGGCGACCGTGGTGAAGGTGCCCGGCCAGGGCCTGGTGGCGCTGGTCAAGCACCCGGCCGGCACCGGGTACGCGTCCCTGCGGGCCACCGCCCGGGACACCGACGGCAACACCGCGAGCACCCGGATCATCCAGGCGTACCGCCTGAGGTGAGGTGACGTCCGGGCCCGGGGCGGGGACGCCACGGGCCCGGACGCCCGCTCAGTCGTTCGCGTGCAGGGCGGCGTTCAGCGCGATGCCCCGGCCGGTGCGCGGCTTCGCCTCCAGCGCCCCGGTGACCGAGTTGCGCCAGAACAGCAGGCCGTCGACGCCGGACAGCTCGCGGGCCTTGACCACCCGGCCGTCCGGCAGGGCGATCTTCGAGGCGGCGGTGATGTAGCAGCCCGCCTCCACGACGCAGTCGTCGCCGAGCGAGATGCCGACGCCGGCGTTCGCGCCGATCAGGCTCCGCTCGCCGATGCTGACCTTCTCGGTGCCGCCGCCGGAGAGGGTGCCCATGATCGACGCGCCGCCGCCGATGTCCGAGCCGTCGCCGACCAGCACCCCCTGCACGATCCGCCCCTCCACCATCGAGGTGCCGAGCGTGCCGGCGTTGAAGTTGACGAAACCCTCGTGCATCACGGTGGTGCCGGGAGCCAGGTGCGCGCCGAGCCGGACCCGGTCCGCGTCGGCGATCCGCACCCCGGCCGGGACCACGTAGTCGGTCATCCGGGGGAACTTGTCCACCCCGTACACGGCCAGGTGGCGGCCGGCGGCCCGCTCGATGACCCGCAGCTCGTCCACCCGCTCCGGCGGGCACGGCCCGGCCGAGGTCCAGGCCACGTTCGCCAGCTTGCCGAAGATGCCGTCGAGGTTCAGCTCGTTGGGCCGCACCAGGCGGTGGGAGAGCAGGTGCAACCGCAGGTACGCGTCGGCGGCGTCCTTGATCGGCTCGTCCAGCGCGCCGATCACGGTCACCACCTGCACCGTACGCAGACCCGGCAGGGCCTGCTCGCCGACCGCGCCGGGCGGCAGGTCGAGCACGTCGGCCTGGTCCTCCCCGGCGACCAGTGGCAGCTCCCCGAGTCCCAGCTTGCCGGTCGGGTACCAGGTGTCGAGCACCTGCTCGTCACCGGCGACGGTGGCCAGGCCGATACCCCAGGCGGATTGGGACGTCACTGTTCTACCTCTCGTTCGCGGCTGCGGAACCGGCGGGCTCACCCCGCATGCCCACCGTTCAGGACGGTACCGTGCGAACCATGGAGAACCCGCTGACCCCCGAGGTCCTGGCCGATCCGGTGGCGCTGACCCGCGCCCTGGTCGACATAGAGTCCGTCTCCCTCGACGAGAAGGCTATCGCCGACTGCGTCGAGGAGGTGCTGCGCCGGGTGCCGCACCTGACCACCTTCCGGTACGGCAACACGGTGATGGCGCGGACCGACCTCGGCAGGGCGCAACGGGTGGTGCTCGCGGGACACCTGGACACGGTGCCGCTGAACGACAACTTCCCGTCGACCATGCGCGGCGACCTGATGTACGGCTGCGGCACCTCCGACATGAAGTCCGGGGTGGCCTTCGCGCTGCACCTGGCGGTGACCCTGCCCGACCCCCGGTACGACGTGACGTACCTCTTCTACGAGGCCGAGGAGATCGAGTCGGAGTACAACGGGCTCACCCTGGTCGCCCAGGCGCACCCGGAATGGCTCCAGGCCGACTTCGCGGTGCTGCTGGAGCCGACGTACGGCATCGTCGAGGCCGGCTGTCAGGGCACCATGCGGGCGATCGTCACCACCCACGGTGAGCGCGCCCACGCCGCCCGGTCCTGGCACGGGGTGAACGCCATCCACCGCGCGGGCGAGCTGCTGCGCCGGCTGACGACGTACGAGGCGCGCCGGGTCACCATCGACGGCTGCGACTACCGCGAGGGCCTGAACGCGGTACGGATCAACGGTGGGGTGGCCGGCAACGTCGTCCCCGACCGCTGCGAAATCGAGGTCAACTACCGCTTTGCCCCGGACCGCGACCCGGCGGCGGCCGAGGCGCACCTGCGGGAGGTCTTCGCCGGGTTCGACCTGGCGATCACCGACGCGGCGGCCGGCGCGGCACCCGGGCTCGACGCGCCGGCGGCGCAGGAGTTCCTGGCGGCGGTGGGCGCGACCCCGATCGGCAAGCTGGGCTGGACGGACGTGGCCCGGTTCGCCGCGATGGGCATCCCGGCGCTGAACTTCGGCCCGGGCGACCCCAACCTGGCCCACCACAAGGACGAGCACGTGGAGCTGACCAAGATCCGCGACGGCGCCGCCACCCTCCACCGCTGGCTAACCCCCGCCTAACCCCCCGCCCCCCGCCCCCCCGTCCCCACCCGCCGTGCCCGCCCCGGTGATCAAGAGGTTTGCGTCATCGGAGGCGCTTGTCAGTGCTTATTTCTCTTGATCAACAAGCCGGACGGATGGGGTGGGGGCCTGGGGCGGTGTACCAAGCCGGCTTGCATTGCCGCCCATCAGAGGGGGCTGGGGCCTGGGCGGTGTACCAAGTCCGGGGTGCGTCGTCACCACCTGAGGGATCCCCGGCCAGGTCGGGGCCGGGCGTGGGGTGGGTCGGGGGTGGTGTGAGGTCCAGGGGAGTGGGGTGGCCGGGGCCCTCTGGTTCGGTGACGGTTCGGCGGGGCTCGGGCAGTCAGGCGGAGCCAGGTGGAGCCAGACGGCACCAGACGGCACCAGACGGCACCAGACGGCACCAGACGGCACCAGGTGGAGCCAGACGCCGCCAGGTGGCACCAGACGGCGCCAGGTGGAGCCAGACGCCGCCAGGCGGCGCCAGGCGGTGGTCAGACGGTGGTGAGTCGGGGACTGTCGGTGGGCTCTGCGGGCTCGGCGGCGGGCTCCGCCGGGGCCTCCAACTGTCGGGCGCGGCGGCGCTCGGCCACCACGTCACTGATGCGCCGCTGCATCTGCCGGCGGATCCGCATCCGTTCGTTGTTGCTGATCACGCTTGCTCCTCCCCCGAAGGCGCGCGCCCGGGCCATACCCGGTATGTGAATAGTAAGACGTACGGGCGACAGAATTAGTTGCCCAAGATCGCGAACTATTTCTCCGGCTCGCCGGCTGCCGCACCCGTGGCGTGCGCCTCCACTACGGTGGCTCCCATGAGCCAGAGCAACGGGCGGCAGCGGGGCCGCGATCCGGAGCGGCACCGGGGGGCCGTCACGCTGCGCCGGGGCGCGATCCCGAACAGCACCGCCGACCAGCGACTGCTGGACTCCCGGGGGCGCGGCGACTGGAAGACCAGGGACGCCTGGCGGGCGCTGCGGATCCTCTCCGAGTTCGTCGAGGGCTTCGACACTCTGGCTGACCTGCCGCCGGCGGTCAGCGTCTTCGGCTCCGCCCGCAGCACCCCGGAGAGCCCGGAGTGCCGGCTGGCCGAGGACCTGGGCGCCGCCCTGGCCCGGGCCGGCTACGCCGTCATCACCGGCGGTGGCCCCGGGGTGATGGAGGCGGCCAACCGGGGCGCCAGTGAGGCGGGCGGCCTCTCCGTCGGGTTGGGCATCGAGCTTCCCTTCGAGCAGGGCCTCAACGACTGGGTCGACCTGGCCATCGACTTCCGCTACTTCTTCGCCCGGAAGACCATGTTCGTCAAGTACGCCCAGGCGTTCGTGGTGCTACCCGGTGGTTTCGGCACCATGGACGAGCTGTTCGAGGCGCTCACCCTGGTGCAGACCGGCAAGGTGACCCGTTTCCCGGTGGTGCTGATGGGCACCGCCTACTGGCGGGGGCTGCTCGACTGGCTGCGGGACAGCATGGCCGCCGAAGGCAAGATCGGCCCGGTGGACCTGGAGCTGATCTGCCTCACCGACGACGTCAATGCGGCGGTGCGGCACATCGTCGAGGCCGAGGCGGCGCTCTCCGCCGAGCACGAGGCGGTCCGCGAGGAGGCGGTCGCCCGGGTCGCCGCCGACCAGCAGGCCGCCCGCCAGGCAGCCGACGCCGCCGGGCCCTCCGGTCGGCCGGCCGACGACGCCTTCGGGTCCCCCGGCGGGACGGGTCGCGGCGACGCCGACGGTCGGGAGGGCTGAGTCGGTGGCGGCGATCTGCGTCTTCTGCGCTTCCTCCCGTACCCTCGACCAGCGCTGGCTGGACCTGGCGGCCGAGACCGGCGCGGAGTTGGCCCGGCGCGGGCACACGCTGGTCAGCGGTGGCGGCTGCGTGGGCATGATGGGTGCCGTGGCCGCCGGGGCCCGGGCCGCCGGCGGGCGTACCGTCGGGGTGATCCCGCAGGCCCTGGTCGACCTGGAGGTCGCCGACCTGGCCTCGGACGAGCTGCTGGTCACCGACACCATGGCCAGCCGCAAGACCCTCATGATCGAAAAGTCGGACGCCTTCCTCACCCTGCCCGGTGGGCTGGGCACCCTGGACGAGCTGTTCGAGGTCTGGACCACCGCCACGCTGGCGATGCACGCCAAGCCGATGGTGCTGATCGACACCGACGGCTTCTACCGCCCGCTGCTGGACTGGCTGGACTCCCTCGCCGACCAGCGCTTCCTCAAGCCCGCCGGCCTGCGCCTACTGACCGTCGCCCCCACCGTCCGCGACGCCCTCGACGCCCTCGAATCCCGCCTCACCTGACATCCATCCCGGTTCCCCCAGTCCCACCCAGTCCACCCCGGTCCATCCCGCCCCGGTTCCGCGCCGGGGTCGTCGGGTCGGCGGTGCCGGACGGGATCCGGTGCGCCGTCGGCTTCCTGCCCACCAGCGGCTCCGGGTCGGGCAGAGCGGGCGGGGTGGTGGGTGGGTGGTGTCGTACCGGCGTGGTGGGATGTGGGGGTGCAGGGGTACCGGCTGGTGCGCCGGCCTGCCGGACCGGGCCCGGATGACGGGCGGTCCGCCGCGAGCGTTCGGGGGGACGGTCGGCGCGGCGGGTCGACCGAGGGGCCGGGCCGGGGCGGGCCGGGTGTCGAGGGGGAGCCGCGGCCCGGGGGGTCGGCGGGCGATGCCGCGTACCCCGACGGCCGGCGGAGCGACCCGCGCCAGGCCGAGATCGTGGCGCACACCGACGGGCCGATGCTGGTGGTCGGCGGGCCGGGCACCGGCAAGACCCGCACCCTGGTCGAGGCGGTCGCCGCCCGGGTCGCCGAGGGCGTCGACCCGGAGCGGGTACTGGTGCTCACCTTCGGCCGCCGGCAGGCCACCGAGCTGCGCCAGCGGATCGAGGCGCGGATCGCCGCCGACGGCCACCGGGTGCTGCGCGAGCCGCTGGTACGCACCTTCCCGGCGTTCGCCTTCGGGCTGCTCCGGCGGGCCGCCGCCGAGCGTGGCGAGCCGTCCCCCCGGCTGCTCACCGGCCCCGAGCAGGATCTGATCATCCGGGAGCTGCTGGACGTCGTCGGCGAGGAACCCGAGGACGACCCGGTCGGCTGGCCGGACGACCTGCGTCCGGCGCTGCGTACCCGGGCCTTCGCCGCCCAGCTCCGCGACCTGCTCATGCGCGCCGCCGAACGCGGCGTCGGCCCGGCCGAGCTGGCCCGGCTGGGGGAACGGCTGGGCCGCGCCGACTGGCCGGCCGCCGCCCGGTTCCTCCGGGAGTACGTCGCCGTCCTCGCGCTGCGCGACGTCGGCAACCGGGGCTCCGTCGCGTACGACCCGGCCGAGCTGGTCCGCGCCGCCACCGGGATGCTCCTCGACGACCCGGAGCTGCTGGAGGGCGAACGGCGTCGGCTGGCCCACGTCTACGTCGACGAACTGGCCGACACCGACCCGGCCCAGCAGGACCTGCTCGCCGTCCTGGCCGGGGGCGGCAAGTCGCTGGTCGCCTTCGCCGACCCGGACTCCTCCACGTACGCCTTCCGGGGCGCCGATCCGGCCGTGGTGGCCGCCTTCCCGCACCGGTTCCGGACGGCCTCCGGCGCACCGGCAGCGCAGGTCACCCTCACCGACTCGTACCGGGCCGGCGCGGAGCTGCTCGGGGCCACCGGCCGGCTGGCCCGGAGGCTGCGTGGCCCGGCCGCGCACCGGCGGCTGCGACCGCTGCCCGACGCGCCCCCCGGCACGGTCGAGGTGCGCACCTTCCGATCCGCCACCAGCGAGGCGGCCTGGCTCGCCCACGCGCTGCGCTCCGCCCACCTGCTCGACGGGGTGCCCTGGTCGGCGATGGCGGTGCTGGTCCGCTCGACCCACCTGCACCTGCCCGCACTGCGGCGGGCGCTGCACACCGCCGGGGTGCCGACCGTGGTGCACGGCGAGGACCTGCCGCTGCACCTGCAACCGGCGGTGGCCCCGCTGCTGCTCCTGCTGCGCTGCGCGCTGGAGCCGGCCAGCCTGGACGAGGAGGCGGCGGTCGCCCTGCTGCACTCGCCGCTGGGCGGGGCCGACCCGCTCGCCGAGCGGCGGCTGCGCCAGGGGCTGCGTGCGCTCGCGCTGGCCCGTGCCGACCGGCGGCCGTCCGGCGAGTTGATCGTCGAGGTGCTGGGCGACCCGGCGGAGCTGGCCGGGATCGAACGGCGCTGGGTCGAGCCGGCCTGCGCGGTGGCGGAGCTGCTGGCCACCGCGCGGGCCGCCGCGGCCACCCCCGGGGCGACCGCCGAGGACGTCCTCTGGGCGGTGTGGAGCGGCAGCGGGCTCGCCGAACGCTGGGCCGGGGCGATCAACCGGGGCCGGGCTGCCACCGGCGAGCACGAGACCGCCCAGCGCTGGCGGGCCGAGGCAGCCGACCGGGATCTCGACGCGGTGATGGTGCTCTTCGACGCGGCGGCCCGCTTCGTCGACCGGCTGCCCGGCGCCCGGACCGAGGTCTTCCTCGACCATGTTCTCGGCCAGGACCTGCCGGCCGACACCCTGGCGGCCAGCGCCGACCGGGGCGCGGCGGTCCGACTGCTCACCGCGCACGCCGCGAAGGGCCTGGAGTGGGACCTGGTCGCGGTGGCCGGCGTGCAGGAGGGCGTCTGGCCGGACCTGCGGCTGCGGGGCAGCCTGCTCGGTTCCGAACGGCTGGTCGACGTGCTGGCCGGCCGGGCCGACGGCGCCGGCACCCGGGCCAGCCTGGTCGGGCAGACCTCCGCCCTGCTCGACGAGGAGCGGCGGCTGTTCCACGTCGCGGTGACCCGGGCCCGACGCCGGCTGCTGGTCACCGCGGTCGCCTCGGCGGCAGTCGGCGGCGACGACCACGAGGAGCAGCCCAGCCGCTTCCTGCACGAGCTGGGCGCCACCGGCCCGGCGGGAGACGCCCGCACCCCGGGACCACCCGCCGCCGACCCCACCCCGCCGGAGGTGGCTGGGGCGGGTGGGGAGGACGAGGCCGGCGGGGAGGGCCGGGAGTTGCCGGTGGGGCGGGTGCCTCGGGCGCTCACCCTGTCCGCGCTGGTGGCGGAGCTGCGTACCGCCGTCACCGACCCGGCGACGTCGGTGGCCCGGCGGCGCGCGGCGGCGGCCGAGCTGGCCCGGCTGGCCGCCGCCGGCATCCCCGGCGCGCACCCGGACGACTGGTGGGGGCTGCGCGGCCTCTCCGACGACCGGCCGCTGGTCGACGAGGGCGAACCGGTCCGGGTCACCCCGTCGGCGATGGAGAGCGCGCTGCGGTGCAGCCTGCGTTGGCTGCTCGAACGGCACGGCGGCAGCGGCCCGCCCAGCGCCGCGCAGGGCGTCGGCAACCTGGTGCACGCCGCCGCCATGCTCGCCGAGGACGCCAGCGCCGACCGGACCGCGCTGCTGGAGTACGTGGCCGCCCGGTTCGACGCGATCGAGTTGGCCGCCCGCTGGATGGTCGGCCCGGAACGGGACCGCGCCGAGGCCATGGTGGACAAGCTGCTGCGCTGGCTCGCCGGCAACCCGCGCCGGCTGCTCGCCATCGAACACGAGTTCGCGGTCCGCCTCGACGACCCGCGACGGCCGGTGGAGCTGACCGGCCGGGTGGACCGGCTGGAGGTCGACGCCGACGGCCGGCTGGTGGTGATCGACCTGAAGACCGGCAAGTCGACGGCGGTCACCGAGCGGGAGGTGGCCGAGCACCCGCAGCTCGGGGCGTACCAGGCGGCGGTCGAGGCGGGCGGGTTCGCCGAGTACGGCGACGAAACCGGGGGAGCGGCGCTGGTGCAGCTCGGCACCGGCGCGAAGGACGCCAAGGAGCAGACCCAGGCCGCCGCCGGGCAGGGCCCCGAAGCCGGCTGGGCCACCGCCCTGGTCCGGCGTACCGCCGATACGATGGCCGCTGCCACCTTCGCCGCCGTCGCCAACTCGAAGTGCCGGGTCTGCCCGGTACGCACGAGCTGCCCGGTCTCCGGGCAGGGCCGCCAGGTCGTCGAGCCGCCAGCCGTCCGGGGTCCGGTCGAGGGCGAGCAGCGGTGAGCGGGCCGGCCCCGCAGCCGTGGACCGGGCGGCACCGGGAGGGCGAGGAGTGAGCGGGCGAGCCCCACAGCCGCGAACGGGGATGGCGCGATGACCCAGCCGACGCTGTTCAACGCCGTCGCCCCGGTGCCGCGCGCCGCCGACGCCGGGCCGCGCTACACCCCGGTGGAACTGGCCCGGCTGCTCCGGCTGCCGGCCCCGACGGCGGAACAGGCCGCGATCATCTCGGCTCCCGTCACGCCGTTGCTGGTGGTGGCGGGCGCCGGCTCGGGCAAGACCGAGACGATGGCCGCCCGGGTGGTCTGGCTGGTCGCCAACTCGTACGTCCGACCCGAGCAGATCCTCGGCCTGACCTTCACCCGCAAGGCGGCCGGCGAGCTGGCGCACCGGGTGCGTACCCGGCTCGACCAGTTGGTCCGGCGGCTGGGGCGGCGGGCCCGCAACCCGCTGGACGATCCGCTCGCCGGGGAGCCGATGGTCTCCACCTACCACTCGTACGCCGGCCGGATCGTCACCGAGCACGGGCTGCGTGCCGGCTACGAACCGACCACCCGGCTGCTCACCGAGGCGTCCCGGTGGCAGCTCGTCGACCTGCTGGTACGCAACTACGACGGCGACATGTCCGAGGTCGACCGGATGCCCAGCACCATCACCGACGCGGTGCTGGCACTCGCCGGTGAGCTGGACGAGCACCTGGTCGACCCGGACGACCTGGCCGCCTGGACCGGCCGGTTCTTCGCCACCGTGCAGACCCGCCCCGGGCGGGTGTACGCCGACGTCCGGAAGGCGCTCCAGCTCCAGCAGACCCGGCTGAAGCTGCTGCCGCTGGTGCGGGCGTACGGCCGGCGCAAGGACGACTTCGAGGCGATGGACTTCGCCGACCAGCTCGCCCGGGCCGCCCGGGTGGCCCGGGACCATCCGGCGGTCGGCGCGGTCGAGCGGGACCGCTACCGGGTGGTGCTGCTCGACGAGTACCAGGACACCAGCCACGCCCAGGTGGTGCTGCTCAACGCGCTGTTCGGCGGCGGCCACCCGGTCACCGCGGTCGGCGACCCCTGCCAGTCGATCTACGGCTGGCGGGGGGCCAGCGCCGGCACGCTGGACCGGTTCCCCACCGACTTCGCCCGCGCCGACGGCACCCCCGCCGAGGTGCTGAGCCTCACCACGAGCTGGCGCAACCGGCCGGAGATCCTCGGCGTGGCCAACGCGCTGTCGGTGCCGCTGCGCGCCGCCGGGGCCCGGGTGCCCGAACTGCACGCCGCGCTGAGCGTCCGCGACCCGATCCCGCACCGCAGCCCGCGCGGCCGGGCCGCCGGCACCGTGCACTGCGCGCTGCTGCACACGTACGCCGACGAGGCGGACTGGATCGCCGACAGCGTGCTCGCCGCCTGGCGGGGGGCGGCCCGGATGCCCGGCGCGCTGCCCGAGCACATCCCGGTGCCGCACCGCCCGACCACCGCCGTGCTGGTCCGGCTGCGCAGCCAGATCCCGGCGATCGAGGCGGCGCTGCGCGCCCGGGGGCTGCCCGTCGAGGTGGTCGGCCTGGGCGGCCTGCTGGACACCCCCGAGGTGCGGGACGTGGTCTGCACCCTGCGGGTGCTGGCCGACCCGACCGACGGCGCGGCGCTGCTGCGCCTGCTCACCGGGGCCCGCTGGCGGATCGGCCCGCGCGACCTGGTGGCCCTGCACCGCCGGGCCCGGGCCATCGCGCGGGCCCGCCGGGAGCTGACCGGCGACGACGGGCCGGAGATCACCGTGGACGTCCTGGACGAGGCGACCCTGGTGGAGGCGCTGGCCGACCTGGGGCCGGCGCAGACGTACTCGGCCGAGGGGTACGCGCGGCTGCGGTCGTACGGGATGGAGTTGGCGCTGCTGCGCTACCGGCTGGACCAGACCCTGCCGGAGCTGATCGCGGACGTCGAACGCACCATCGGCCTGGATGTCGAGGTGGCCGTGCGGGCCGGCCGGGACGGCACCGGCGACGCCGGGCTGGCCCGGGGCCACCTGGACGCCCTCGGTGACGTCGCCGCCCGGTTCAGCGGCGAGACCCCGTCGGCGACCCTGGCCGGCTTCCTGGCGTTCCTGGCCGCCGCCGAGGACGAGGAGCGCGGGCTGTCCCCCGGCGAGGTGGAGGTGGTGGAGGGCGCGGTGCAGGTGCTCACCGCGCACGCCGCGAAGGGCCTGGAGTGGGACGTGGTCGCGGTCGCCGGACTGATCCGGGGTGGCTGGCCCGGCCAGGTGCGCAACTCCGACCACTGGCTGGGCGGGCTCGGCGTGCTGCCGTTCCCGCTGCGCGGTGACGCCGACGGGCTGCCCGTACTCGACCTGGCCGAGGTGGCCGACCAGCGCGGGGTGGCCCGGGCGGTGGCCGACTTCACCGACGCCTGGCGGGCCCACGACGAGCGCGAGGAGCGCCGGCTGGCGTACGTGGCGGTGACCCGGCCCCGGCGGCTGCTGCTCTGCTCCGGCTACTGGTGGGGCGAGGGGACCAAGCGGTTCCGGGGCCCGTCGGTGCTGCTCCGCGAGGTGCACGACGCCTGCCTCGACGGCGGGGACGGGCTGCTGGTCGACGAGTGGGCGCCGGAGCCGGCCGGCGACGCGGTCAACCCCACCACCGAGCTGGTGCTGCGGGCGGAGTGGCCGGCCGACCCGCTCGGCCCCCGCCGGCCGGCGCTGGCCGAGGCGGCGGCGCTGGTCCGCCGCTTCCTCACCGACCCCGACCCGGCCCGAGAGGCGGTGGCCGATCCGGCGGCCGGCGATCCGGAGGTGGCGCGCTGGCGGCGGGAGGCGGATCTGCTCCTCACCGAGCGGGCCGAGCTGCTGCGGCAGGCCGAGGCGGTGGAGGTGGGTCTGCCCGGGCACCTGTCGGTGACCCAGCTCGTGGCGCTGCGCCGCGATCCGGCGGCGCTGGCCCGTACGCTGCGCCGGCCGATGCCGGCCGCGCCCAACCCGTACGCCCGCCGTGGCACCGCCTTCCACGCCTGGCTGGAGCAGCGGTTCGGGGCCGATCGGCTGCTGGACGTGGACGAGTTGCCCGGCGCGGCCGACGCGGACGCCGCACCCGACGAGGCGCTGGCCGAACTCCAGGAGCGCTTCCTGGCCAGCGAGTGGGCCGACCGGGTGCCGGTGGAGGTGGAGGTGCCGTTCGCCACAGTTCTCGCCGGCGTGGTGGTCCGGGGGCGGATGGACGCCGTCTTCGCCCGCCCCGGCGGCCGGTACGACGTGGTCGACTGGAAGACCGGTCGGCAGCCGGCCGGCGGGGAGGCCGAGGTGGTCGCGGTGCAGTTGGCCGTCTACCGGCTGGCCTGGGCGGAGCTGGCCGGGGTGCCGGTCGACCGGGTGGGGGCCGCCTTCCACTACGTCCGGGAGGGGGCCACGGTCCGCCCGGCCGACCTGCTCGACGCCGAGGGGCTGACCGCGCTCATCACCGGCCTGCCGGAAACTCCGGCGGGGGGTGGCGCGTCGGCGTATCCGTGGTAGGTTGTTCCTGTTGCAGTTTTGGTTTCCAGAGACTCTGTGTGCGCCTGGCGGATTGTGGCCCCAGGCGCTCTTTGTTGTGTCCGGAGTTCTCCGGGCGGGGCGACCAGAAGCGACAGGCGATTCGCGCACCCCGCGCGGAGCGCTCCTCTTCGAGTCCGCAACAGGTGCGGGTTCGACGTTCCGTCAAGGAGACGAAACACATGGCTATTGGCACCGTCAAGTGGTTCAACGCTGACAAGGGCTTCGGCTTCATCACCCCGGACGGCGGCGGCGCCGACGTCTTCGCCCACTTCTCGGCGATCCAGTCCTCCGGCTACCGGAGCCTGGACGAGAACCAGCGGGTCGAGTTCGAGGTGACCCAGGGCCAGAAGGGCCCGCAGGCGGAGAACATCCGTCCGCTCTGATCTTCGGATCGTCCGGTAACACCCACCTGGTCCTCCGGACCAGGTGACGGACCGGTCCGCCGCGCCGCCCCCCGCCTCGGCGGGACGCGGCGTGCTGCGGCGGACCGGCCCGTACCCCATCGGTTCGTGCTTGTGAGTCCTGACGGAGTGCTCCGTCGGTGACCGCGCCGATTTCCCGGCGCCCTCCCTCGACACGTGCCGCGTCGAGGAAGGCATTCCGCATGACCATGACCGTTCCCACCTTCGCCGCGACCGGCCTGGCGCCGGAGCTGCTCACCGAGCTGTCGGCGCAGGGCATCACCGAGCCGTTCCCGATCCAGTCGGCCACCCTGCCGGACTCGCTGGCCGGCCGCGACGTGCTCGGCCGGGGCCGCACCGGTTCCGGCAAGACGCTCGCCTTCGGGCTGCCGCTGCTGCACCGCACCACCGGCCGCCGGGCCCGCCCGGGCCGGCCGCTCGCCCTGGTGCTGGTGCCCACCCGCGAGTTGGCGGCGCAGGTCACCGCCGCGCTCACCCCGTACGCCCGGGTGCTCGGGCTGCGCTGCGCCACCGTGGTCGGCGGCCTCTCCCTCCAGCGACAGGCGGACGCGCTGCGCGCCGGCGCCGAGGTGCTGGTGGCCACCCCCGGTCGGCTGCACGACCTGATCAACCGGGGCGACGCCCGACTCGACCAGGTCGCCATCACCGTGCTGGACGAGGCCGACCAGATGGCCGACATGGGCTTCCTGCCGCAGGTGACCAAGCTGCTGGAGCAGGTCGCCCCGAACGGCCAGCGGATGCTCTTCTCCGCCACCCTGGACGGCGGCGTGGACAAGCTGGTCCGCCGGTTCCTCAGCAACCCGGTCTCGCACTCGGTCGACCCGGGCACCGCGACGGTGACCGCGATGACCCACCACGTGCTGCACCTGGACGCGGCGGACAAGCCGGACGCGCTGGCCCGGATCGCCGCCCGCGAGGGGCGCACCATCCTGTTCATGGCGACCAAGCACCGGGCCGACCGGGTCGCCCGCCAACTCCTGGCCAAGGGGGTACGGGCCGCCGCGCTGCACGGGGGCAAGTCGCAGCCGCAGCGGACCCGGATCCTGGAGCAGTTCCGCAACGGCCAGGTGACCGCGCTGGTCGCCACCGACGTGGCCGCCCGGGGCATCCACGTCGACGGGCTGGACCTGGTGGTCAACGCCGACCCGCCGACCGAGGCGAAGGACTACCTGCACCGGGGCGGCCGGACCGCCCGGGCCGGGGAGTCCGGCACGGTGGTCACCCTGGTCCTGCCGGAGCAGCGCCGGGACGTCTCCCGGCTGATGAGCGCGGCCGGCATCCGGCCGCAGACCGTCCAGGTACGCCCCGAGGACGAGGCGCTGGCCCGGGTGACCGGTGCCCGTGCGCCGTCCGGGGTGCCGGTGACCATCGTCGTCCCGCCGCCCGCCCCGGCCGCCCGGCCGCGCGTCGCCGCCGCCGCCGGTGCCGGTGCCGAGGGTGGCCGGTCCCACCGGGCGTCGGGTCGGTCCCGCCGTCCGCGTCGTCCCCGTACCGTCTGAGGTTCGGCTGCTGCGGCGAGGGGCGTGGGGGTGATCGACTCCGATTCCGCGAAAGGGCGGTATCGGAGCGACGATGACACCGCCACTCCGCCGCAAAGGAGTCGATCTTGTCGATCCGTGCGACGCGGGGACGCTTCGGGTTCGGTTGCGGACCCTCGGTGATCATGGTCGCCGACCAGTCGGCTTGCCGGCTCGATTGAGTCCGATCGGTGACTGTTCTGCCGGCCCTGACTGGTCGAAGCTTGCTGTCGGGGGAAGAACCGACCGGCACGGTCGGGGCACGGGAGGGGTGACCGTGGGGGGCGACGCCGAGTCGGGGGCGGGGCGCGAGCTCCTGGTGGTACTCGCGGTGGCGGGCGCCGGGCTTTTGCTCGCCATGGTGGCGGCGTTCGCGCCGTGGCACCCGAGGCCGGGACGGGTCGCCCCGGCCGGTCTGGTCGAACTGCACAGCCCCGACGAGGAGCACCCGCCCGCGGTCGAACTGACCGCCGGTTGAGCTGCCCCGGATGGCGGGCCGGTCGGTCTCCGGGGGGATGACCGACCGGCCCGCCTCTCGTCACCGGGCCGGTGACTGCTCCCGTCGTACCAGCAGGTCGGTCAACGTGGTCCGGTCGACCACCACCGCGATCGCGCCGTCCACGGCGAGCCACACGTCGCGCAGGCCGGCGGCCACCCCGTGGTAGCCGGCGTCCTCGGCGGGCAGGCCACGCACGGTGGTGAGCGATCCACCGACGGCGCGCAACACGTCCCCGACGCTGATCTCCGAGGCGGGCCGGGTCAGCGCGTAGCCCCCCTCGGTGCCCCGGTGGCTGTGCAGCAGCCCGGCCCGGCGCAGGTCGAGCAGGATGCCCTGGAGGAAGCTCAACGGGATGCCCTGGGCCTCCGCCAGGCTCGCCGCCTTGACCAGCTCCCCGCCGGTCCCGCCGTCGGGTCGAGCTGACCCGCCGCCGTCGTCGGTGGATGCGGTGGAGGTTGAGGCGTCGGCGGAGGCGGCGACGGCGAGCATGGCCCGGAGCGCGTAGTCGTTGCGCGCGGAGATGTACACGTCACTGACCGGCCTGGTCCAGCACGCCCCAGCGGCGGCGGATCGCCTTGTCGGCCGCCCCGAAGGCCGCGTCGACCAGCAGCCCGACCACCAGGATGACGATCATCGTGGAGAGCAGCCAGGGTGCGTCGGAGAGTTCCCGCGAGTAGGTGAGCTGGGCGCCCAGCGAGGTCTGCGAGATGCCGACCACCAGCAGCTCACCGGCCATCAGGCTGCGCCAGGAGAAGGCCCAGCCCTGCTTGAGCCCGGCGACGATGGCGGGCAGCGCGGCGGGCGCGATGACGTACCGGTAGAGGTTCAGCCCCCGGGCGCCGAGGTTGCGACCGGCCCGGACCAGCAGCGGCGGCACGTAGTCGACGCCGCTGATCACCCCGTTGGCGATGGACGGCGCGGCGCCGAGGACCACCACGAAGAAGATCGCCTTCTCGCTCAGCTCGAACAGCAGGATGGCCAGCGGGAACCAGGCGATCGACGGCATGGTCTGCAACGCGGTGATCATCGAGCCGATCGCGGCGCGGAGCACCCGGAACCTCGCCACCGCCAGGCCGACCAGCAGGCCGACCGCGACGGAGAAGACGTATCCCAGCGCAGCGCGTTGCAGCGTGGTGGCCAACCCGTCCCAGAGTTGCCGGCCGCCGGCCTGCCGGGCCAGCTCCTCGGCGACGGTGACCGGCCCGGGCAGCGAGTACGGCGGCTTCCAGCCGCTCCAGACCACCACCTGCCAGAGCCCGATGGCGATGGCGAGCGCGGCGATCTTGGGCCAGGTCGACGCCCAGATCCGGGTGCCCCGGGACACCTCCTTCTCCCGGCCGGCGATCTCCAGCGCGTCCAGCCCGGAGATCTCCGCGTCGGTACGTGCCGTGTCGGTGAGGGTGTCATTTGCCATGGCGGCCCACCTCCGTACGGAGCCGGTCGGTGACCTCGGAGGCGATCGCGGCGACCTCGGGGGAGTCGATGCGTCGGGGGCGGGGCACGGCCACCTCCGTGGACCAGATGATCCGGCCGGGCCGGCTGCTGAGCAGGATGATCCGGTCGGCGAGCCGGGCCGCCTCGCGGACGTTGTGGGTCACGAAGAGCACGGTGAGCTTCCGCTCCGCCCAGATCCGTTCCAGCTCGTCGTGCAGGATGTCCCGGGTCATCGCGTCGAGCGCGCCGAACGGCTCGTCCATCAGCAGTACCGGGGTGTCCAGGGCCAGGGTGCGGGCCAGCGCGACCCGCTGCCGCATCCCGCCGGAGAGTTCGTGCGGGCGCTTGCGCCCGAAGTCGGACAGGTGGACGGTGCGCAGCAGCTCCGCCACCCGCTCCCGGCGGTCCGCCCGGGGCAGCCCGCGCAGCTTCAGCGGCACCTCGACGTTGGCCTCGACGGTCAGCCACGGGAAGAGCGCCGGTTCCTGGAACATCAGGCCGGGGCGGGCGTCGTCGGCCACCGAGATCGTCCCGCCCTGCGCGCGGTCCAGCCCGGCGACCAGGTTGAGCAGGGTGCTCTTGCCGCAGCCGGACGCGCCGACGAGGCAGACGAACTCGCCCGGCCGGACGTCCAGGCTCACCCCGTCCAGGGCGAGGACGGCGTTCGTCCCCCGCCCGTACACCTTGGTCACGCCGGAGAGCGCGACCGCGGTGGTCGCGCTCCCCGGCGCCGTCGTGGTCGACGTCATGGCTGGGTGACCTCGGCCTGGCCCTGTGCCTTGAGCACCTCGTTGAGGTACGTGAGGTCGTACAGCCCGTCGAGGCTGACCGGCTGGGTGAGCTCCACCGCGACGGCGTGGTCGAGCCCGGTCTTCAGCGAGGACGCGATCGGGTCGTTGGTGAACAGCAGGGTCGGCCACGCCTGCTTGATCAGCTTGAGGTCCAGCGGCTTGCCGGTGATCTTGCCGATGTGGTCGGAGATGGCCTGCTGGGCCTCGTCCGGCTTGGTGTTGACGAACTCGTTCGCCGCGACCTGCCCCTCGACCAGCTTCTTCACCACGTCGGGGTGGGCCTTGAGGAACTTGGTGGAGACGATCAGGTTGGTGATGACGAACTTCTTGTCCGGCCAGAGGTCCCGCTCGTCGACGAGGACCTTGCCGCCGGCGTTGACCAGCCGGGAGACGAACGGCTCGGGCACCCACGCGCCGTCGATCGCGCCGCTGGTGAAGGTCTCCACCGTCTGCGCGTTCTCCTGCGGGACGATCTTGACGTCGCCGCCGCCCTCCTTGGTGGTCTTGAGGCCCTTCTCCTTGAGCCAGTACCGGATGGCCACGTCCTGGGTGTTGCCGAGCTGCGGGGTGGCGATCTTCTTGCCGCGTAGCTGCTCGACCGAGGTGATCTCCGGCTTGACCACCAGCGCGACCCCGCCGGAGGCGGCGCCGGAGATGACCCGGACGGCCTCGCCGTTGGACTTCGAGAAGGCGTTCACCGTCGGGTTCGGACCGATGTACGTCGCGTCGAGCGCACCGGAGAAGATCGCCTCGATGGCGGCCGGGCCGGCGTTGAACGTCTTGGTCTCCAGCTTGACGTCGCCGCCGAGCTTTCCGGTGAAGATGCCCTTCTCGACGCCGACCACGGCCGGGGCGTGGGTGATGTTGGGGAAGTAGCCCAGCCGGAGGGTGACCGGGCCGGACCCGCCGGCCGCGCTGTCGTCGTCACCGCACGCCGCGGTGGTCCCCATCGTCGCCGCGCCGATGACGGCGAGGGTGGCGAGGGAGACCAACCGACGGAAGGGGAGCCGTCTCATCGTCCATCCAATCCGCAGTATTCCTACTTAGTTGGTAGGAAGAGTGGGCCAGGGCCTGGCCGGCGTCAAGACCCGTCCACATCGCGGGATGAGCAGTCTCAGATATTCCCGGTTTTCCTACCTTCTTGATAGGTTTCTGCACCCCGGCGGCGAGCGCCTGGCGGGACGCGGCGAGAGGGCGGCCGGCATGACCTTCCACTGGTTCCTCCCCACCTCCGGCGACGGCGACCAGGTCGGTGCGGCCACCGTCACCGCCGGCGCGGCCCGGCACGACCGGGCCGCCACCGTCGGATACCTGACCGAGGTGGCCCGGTCCGCCGAGGCGGGCGGGTTCACCGCCCTGCTCACCCCGGTCGGGTCCGGCTGCCCCGACCCGTGGATCGTCTGCGCGGCGGTCACCCAGCACACCGACCGGATCGGCCTGCTGGTCGCCGTCCGGGCCGGCTTCGCGCTGCCCACCCTGATCGCCCAGCAGGCCGAGGCGTTCCAGGCGGTCTCCGGCGGGCGGCTCGCGCTCAACGTCGTCACCGGCGGCGATCCCGCCGAGCAGCGGGCGTACGGCGACTTCCTCGACCACGACGCCCGGTACGCCCGCACCGGCGAGTTCATCGAGGTGCTCCGCCGGGCCTGGCGGGGCGGCCCGTTCGACTTCGCCGGCGCGCACTACCGGGTCGACGGCGGCGGGCTGGCCACCCCGCTGGCCGACCCGCCGCCGGTCTACCTCGGCGGCGCGTCCCCGGCCGCCGAGCAGGTCGCCGCCCGACAGGCCGACGCGTACCTGATGTGGGGGGAGCCGCCCGCCGCGATCGCCGCCCGGGTGGCCCGGGTCCGGGCGCTCGCCGCCGCGCAGGGCCGTACCCTGCGTACCGGGTTGCGGCTGCACGTCATCGCCCGGCCCACCGCCACCCAGGCGTGGGCCGAGGCGGACCGGCTGCTGGCCGGGATGAGCCCGGAGCGGATCGCCGCCGCCCAGGCCCGGTTCGGCCGGATGGACTCCGTCGGCCAGGCCAGGATGGCCGCCCTGCACGGCGGCAGCGCCGACGGCCTCACCGTCGCGCCGAACCTCTGGGCCGGAATCGGCCTGGTCCGCGAGGGCGCGGGCACCGCGCTGGTCGGCAGCTACGACGAGGTCGCCGCCCGGATCGACGAGTACGCCGCCCGCGGCGTCGACGAGTTCATCCTCTCCGGCTGGCCGCACCGGGAGGAGGCGGAACGGGTCGGCGCCGAGGTGCTGCCCCGGGTCACCGCGTTCCCCGCCCCCGCCGGTGTGCCCGGCTGAGTCGCGCCCGAGGTCACCCGTGCGGCGGGTGCCGACACGCTAGGGTCGATCACGTGCCGACGCGGAGAGCGAGAATTCCAGCGACGAAATACCCGGTCGAGCGGTTCACCCTCGACAACGGCCTACGGGTGGTCCTCACCCCGGACCGCAGTGCTCCGGTGATCGGGGTCGCGGTCGTCTACGACGTCGGCATCCGCTCCGAGCCGGAGGGGCGCACCGGCTTCGCCCACCTCTTCGAGCACCTGATGTTCCAGGGCTCGGAGAACCTGGAGAAGCTGGCCCACTTCCGGCACATCCAGGGCGCCGGCGGGACCTTCAACGGCTCCACCCACCTGGACTACACCGACTACTTCGAGACGCTGCCCAGCAACGCCCTGGAACGGGCGCTCTTCCTGGAGGCCGACCGGATGCGCGGCCCCCGGCTGACCGAGGAGAACCTGCGCAACCAGGTCGACGTGGTCAAGGAGGAGATCCGGGTCAACGTGCTCAACCGGCCGTACGGCGGTTTCCCCTGGTTGACCCTGCCGCCGGTCATGTTCGACACCTTCCCCAACGCGCACGACGGCTACGGGTCCTTCGGTGACCTGGAGTCCGCCACCGTCGCCGATGCCGCCGACTTCTTCCGCCGCTACTACGCCAGCGGCAACGCCGTCCTGGCGGTCAGCGGCGACATCGACGTGGCCGGGGCGACCGAGCTGATCCAGCGGCACTTCGGCGACGTGCCGGCCCGGCCGGCCCCCGTACGCCCCGACTTCACCGAGCCGGACCTGACCGCCGAGCGGCGCACCTCGTACACCGACCGGCTGGCGCCGCTGCCGGCGGTGGCCTCGGCCTGGCGGGTGCCCGACCCGCTCGGCGACTTCGCCGGCTACCTGCCGTACGTGGTCCTCGCCGAGGTGCTGACCGACGGCGACGCGTCCCGGCTGGTCGAGCGGCTGGTCCAGCGGGACCGCAGCGTCACCGGCGTCGGCGGCTACCTCGGCTTCATGGGCGACCCGTTCGACGTCCGCGACCCCACCGCGCTGCTGTTCGAGGCACACCTGCCACCCGGCGGCGACGTGGACAAGGTGCTGCGCACCGTCGACGAGGAGCTGGACCGGCTGGCCACCGACGGGCTGACCGACGGCGAACTGGCCCGCACCCAGGCGCGGATGGCCACCCACCTGCTGCGGGACACCGACGCGGCGCTCGGCCGGGCGCTGCGGATGGCGGTCCTGGAGCAGCAGCGCGGCGAGCCGGGTCTGCTCAACGAGCTGCCCCGGCTGGTCGGCGAGGTCACCGAGGAGCAGGTCCGCGCCGCCGCCGCCACCCTGCGGCCGGAGCGCCGCGCGTCCATCGAGGTCGTCCCCGGAGGTGCCAGGTGAGCGCGAGGAGTGAGCCGGGTCTGCGGGCCCTTCCGCCGCTCGGCCCCACCCGCCGGCTCACACCACCGAAGCAGGCCGAGCGGCGGCTCGGCAACGGGCTCACCGTGATCGCGGTCCGCCGGTCCGCCGTCCCGCTGGTCGAGCTGCGGCTGTGGATGCCGTTCGGCCGCACCGACCTGTCCCGGGGCGCGATGCTCGCGCAGACCATCCTCGCCGGCACCCGGACCCGCACCGCCACCGAGATCGCCGCCGAGTTGCAGAAGGTCGGCGGCGGGCTCTCCGCCGGGGTCGACCCGGACCGGCTGATGCTCTCCGGGGCGGGCCTGGTCACCGGGCTGGACCGGATGCTGGAGCTGCTGGCCGACGTGCTGACCGGGGCCAGCTACCCGGTCGACTGGGTGAACACCGAGCGGGACCGGCTGGTCGACCGGATCCAGGTGGCGCAGAGCCAACCCGCCCACCTGGCCCGCACCGCGCTGCTCCGGCGGATCTACGGCCGGCACCCGTACGCGGTGCAGACCCCGGAGCCCGAGCAGGTCCGCGCGGTCCGCCCGGCGGCGCTGCGCCGGCTGCACGCCGACCGGGTACACCCGGCCGAGGCGGTGCTGGTGCTGGTCGGCGACGTGCAACCGGAGCGCGCGCTGGACGCCGCCGAGAAGGCCCTGGCGGGCTGGACCGGTGACAGCCGGGGCGTCGGCCTGCCGCCCGCCCCGCCGCTGGAACCCGGCCCGCTGCTGCTGGTGGACCGGCCCGGGTCGGTGCAGTCGTCGCTGCGGGTCGCGCTGCCGGCGGTGCCCCGCACCCACCCGGACCACGCCGCGCTGCAACTGGCCAACCTGATCTTCGGTGGCTACTTCTCGTCCCGCTGGACGGAGAACATCCGCGAGGACAAGGGCTACACCTACGGCCCGCACTCGGTGGTGGAGCACTCGGTCGCCGGTTCGGTGCTGGTCGCCGCCGCCGAGGTGGCCACCGAGGTGACCGGCCCGGCCCTGCTGGAGACCCTGTACGAGCTGGGCCGGCTGGCCTCGCTGCCGCCCGGGCCGGAGGAGCTGGAGCAGGCCCGCCAGTACGCCCTGGGCACACTCCAGCTCGGCATCTCCACCCAGGCCGGGCTGGCCTCGCTGACCAGCGCGTACGCCGGCAGCGGGCTGCGCCTGGACTTCCTCGCCGAGCATGCCGCCCGGCTGGCCAGGGCGACCGTCGAGGATGTCGCCGAGGCCGGTGCCCGGTACCTGGCCCCGGCCCGGGCGGTCACCGTGGTGCTCGGGGACGCCGAGCGGATCGCCGGGCCGCTGGCCGCCCTCACCCCGGTTCGGACGGAGTCGGCGTGAGCGGTGAGACCGACCCGCCGCTGGCCCGCTCCACGCTGGACCGGGCGGCGCACCGGCGGACCGACCCGCAGTGGCTGGCGCAGGCCTGGCGGCGGGCCCGGGTGCTGGTGTTGGACTCGACCCGGGAGGGCCGGGCGTTGGTCCGCACCGACGTCACACCGCCGGCGTTGGTGCTGCGGGACGCCGTCGAGCTGGGGTCGCCGGGGGAGTCGTACCCGCTCTTCCTCGGGGTGGAGCCGGACGGCGTGCCGGTCTTCGCGGTGGACGCCCCGCTGCCGCAGTTGCCGGGCACCCGGGAGGCCAACCTGCGCGAGGTCGGCCACCTGCTCTGCGATCGGGACGCCGGGATCTTCACCACCGCGTTGGCCCTGGTCAACTGGCATCTGGGGCACGGCTGGGCGCCCCGCAGCGGGCACCGGACGGAGGTCGACGAGGGCGGCTGGTCGAGGGTGGCGGCGGACGGCCACCGGGTCTGGCCGCGTACCGACCCGGCGATGATCGTCCTGGTGCACGACGGGATGGACGGGCAGGAGGGGCGCTGCCTGCTGGGCAACAACGCCGGCTGGCCGCGGATCCCCGGCGAGCGCCGCTTCTCCTGCCTCGCCGGTTACGTCGAGCCGGGGGAGTCGGCCGAGGCGGCCGTGCTGCGCGAGGTCCGCGAGGAGGTCGGCGTCGGGGTCGAGCGGATCGCGTACGCGGGCAGCCAGGCATGGCCGTTCCCCGGCTCGCTGATGCTGGGTTTCCTGGCCGAGGCGGACCCGGGTGAGCCGGTGCGGGTCGACCCGACGGAGATCGCGTACGCCCGCTGGTTCACCCGGCGCGAGATCGGCGCGGTGCTGGCCGGCCGCCCGGTGGACGCCGGGGACGGCGACCGGGTGGTCCTGCCGCCCCCCTCGTCGATCGCCCTCTTCCTGATCTACCGCTGGCTCGACGGCCACTACTGACACCCGCACCGGGTCCCGGGGCGACAGGCGACCGTCATCACGGTCACGGCCCGTGAGCGTCGTTGCCGCGACGGTCACGGGCCGTGACACGGGCCGTCGTGGACGGGCGGGGAACGAACTCGGCGGGGAGCCGGTCCGACCACGGCGGACGTGGGTGTGCCGGTCAGCCCGGTGGGTCGGTCCACCGCTGCCGGTGGCCGGGCTCGTCGAGCGGGAGCACCTTGACCCGTTGCCGGCCGGAGCGGACCGCGCCCACCGTGGCCAGGGCCCGGGCCAGCAGCAGGGCCGCGTCCCGGTCCTCGGCGTGCACGGTCTGGCGGCGGGACTCCGGGGCGGTCGGTTCGTCCCGCAGCGGGCCACCGCCGGCCCAGGCGGCGGCGAGGTCGATGTCGGCGGCGGTACGGATGTCGGTACGAACGATCAGGAACCGCATGGGTGTCTCCGGTCGGACCGCAGTGGACGGGTACGTTGTGGAACTTCCACGTCACTGGAACGTCATGTTACGCCCGTCGGCGTTCCCAGCAAGTGAAACGCCGCCATCGATCCGGTCCTGTCCGATCGGCCCATGCCTGGTCAGGCGGGCGGTCGCGGCGGAGACGACGCGGGGCCGCCGGCATCGCGCCGACGGCCCCGCCGTACTCACCGGATCAGTTCAGATCGAACTGTCCGTTCTTCGCGCCCTCGATGAACCCGAGCCAGCCGGCCCGGTTGAACAGCAGCACCGGGCCACCCGGGTCCTTGCTGTCCCGCAGCGCCACCCCGGTCGTCCCGGCGCCCATCGCCGCCACCTCCACGCAATTGGAGGTCTGGCTGCGGGTGCTCTTGTGCCAGCGGGCGTCGGCGGGGACGGTCTCGCGGATCTCGTTCATGGTTCTGCTCCTGGTCCTGGAACTGTTCCGACGGGGACGAGTGACGGCCGCCCGGCCCCGACGGTGTGGATCACCGTTCCGTCAGGCGCCCGGAGTGCCGGCGGCGCTGGGCCGGCGCCGATGCCGGACCCGGGGCCACCGTGGACGGAGCTGCCGTGTCGGACAGCCGTCCCGTCGCTTTGAAGAGCCAGGTAAGGGTGTCCGTTGCGGAGAGCGCCGCCGAGCATAGCCACTCAAAAGCCACTTTATAGCGATTTACGGTGGATGCCTCGGTCGACATGACGTCGATGAAGCCTCCTTCGATCGCCAACGTCTCCGGATCCTGCGGATCGGCGAACCGGTACAGCGAGAAGGCCGTCGGTGGCAGGTAGAACTCGCCGATCCGGGTGTCCCTCGGCAGCAGGTGCAGCGTCACGTTCGAGAGCATGGCCAGCTCGCACAGGTGGGCGAGCTGTTCGCGGAGCACGTCCGGCGGGCAGGCCCGGCGTCCCAGCGCCGCCTCCTCCAGCACCGCCGTGTAGCGCGGGCCGTCCGCCCGGTCCAGCAGGGACTGCCGGGCCAGCCGGGCCTTGACCTCGGTCTCCGGGTCCTCCCCGGCGGACGGGTCACCGACCTCGGTGGTGGCGGCGTCGGCCGAGACGATCCGCAGCCGGGCGTACCCCTCGGTCTGGAGCAGGCCCGGCACCAGGACCGGGTTGTACTCCCGGATCTCGGCGCAGCCCGCCTCCAGCTCCGCCCACCCAAGCTGCTGCTGGGTCATCACCGGGTACGACTTCCGCCAGCCGCGCATGTCGCCGGCCTCCTCGGTGATGCCGAGCAACTCCTCGCGGCATTCCTCGTCGGCCCCGTAGAGGTCCAGCAGGAGCCGGACGTCGTCCGGGTCCGGCCGGCTGCGGCCGTTCTCCAGCCGGGACAGCTTGGATGCCGACGCCCAGCCGATCCGCTCGATCACCTGGTCGCCGGTCAGCCCCGCCAGTTCGCGCAGGCGGCGCAGATCATTGCCGAGCCTGCGCCGGCGCAGGATCGGACTCGGTACGGCAGGAGGCACGGTGTCCTCATTTCCGTCGACCGCCGCAGACGCGACGGTAACTGTATGAAATTCGCCCCCCACGGTCAGTATGGACGGCGCGACCGGCGTCGGAGGTTCCGGCAAGGGCGTGTCTTGCGACAAAAAGAGGACTGTGGAACGTGCCACCGACCCCGGACGACCCCGTCCCCGGCCGGCGGCGCCTCCCCCGTACGCGCCCACCCGGGCGCCACCCCCGCCGGAGGGAACCCATGCGCACCGTGCTGCGCCGCCCCGACTTCCGACTGCTCTTCGCCGCGCTGCTGGCCAGCATGGCGGCCGAGTCGATCCTGCTGCTCGCCCTGGCCATCTGGGTCAAGGACCTCACCGGCTCCGACGGCCTGGCCGGCGCGACCATCTTCGCGATCATCGCGCCGATGACCCTCGCCCCGCTGGTCGGCTGGGTCGTCGACCGGTACCCCCGTCGGCCCTTCTTCGTCGTCGCCAACCTCGGCACGGCGCTGCTGCTCACCCCGCTCTTCGCGGTCCGCGACCGGGCCGACGTGTGGATCATCTACGTGGTGGCGGCGCTCTACGGGCTGTCGTACCTGACGCTGACCGCGACCCTGAGCGGCCTGATCCGCCAGCTCGTGCCGAGCGAGTTGCTGGCCGACGCGAACGGGGCGTTGCAGACCGTACGGCAGGGCCTACGCCTCGGCGGCCCGCTGGCCGGGGCGGCCCTCTACGCGGCCGTCGGCGGCTGGCTGCTCACCACCCTGGCGATGGCCGGCTTCGTCGTCGCCGCCGCCGTGGTGGGGCTGCTCCGGGTGACCGAGCAGGCGCCCGCGACGGGCACCCTGCGCTGGCCGGCGGAGCTGGGCGCGGGGCTGCGCCACCTGGCCGGCGAGGCGGCGCTGCGCCGGGCGCTGCTCGGCTACGGGCTGGGCTCGCTGGTGATGGGGTTCAGCGAGTCGTTGATCTTCGCGTACGTCGACCAGGGGTTGCGCCGCGACGCCGCCTTCGTCGGTGTGCTGGTCACCGTGCAAGGGGTCGGCGGCCTGGTGGGCGGCCTGCTCTCGCCGGCCGTGGTCCGCCGGTTCGGCGAACTGGGGGCGCTCGCCGCCGGGGTGACCTTCTTCGGACCGGCCGCGCTGGCGCTGGCCTGGCCGGACCTGCGGCTCGGGGTGCTGGCCCTGCTGCTCGCCGGGGTGTCCCTGCCGCTGACCACGGTCGGGCTCAACACGCTGGTCCAGCGGCGGACCCCGGCGGGGCTGCTCGGTCGGGTCACCGCGGCGTCCGAGGCGCTGGTCAGCGGACCGCAGGCGGTCTCCATCGGGGCCGGGGCGCTGCTCGTCGGCGTGCTGGACTACCGGCTGCTCTTCGTCCTGGTCGGCGTGGTCACCACCGCCGCCGGCCTGTGGCTCTGGCGGGGTCGTGAACTCTCCCCGCCGCCCGTCGCGGTGCCCCCCGTCCCGGTCCTGCCGACCCCGGCCGCCCGCATCCCGACGCCCCGCCGGCCGTTCGCCGAGCCGACCCGCCCGGTCGACCATCGGGTCGTCACCGCGGCCCGCCGGTTCCGGGGGCGATAGCTTCATGATCAACGGGGGCCGGGGCGGAGCCCACCAGGAGCGGCCGGCCCATCCGGGCCGGCCGCTCCTGGCCGTCGTGCGGGGTCAGCCGGGGAGGCTGGCCAGGTGTTGCTTGACCTGCGTGATCGACGGGTTGGTGAGGGCGCTGCCGTCGGCGAAGCGCAGCGTCGGGACGGTCTGGTTGCCCCCGTTGACGCTCATCACGAAGTCCGCCGCCTTCGGGTCCTGCTCGATGTCGACCACCTCGTACCCGATGCCCTCCCGGTCGAGCTGCGACTTCAGCCGGTGGCAGTAGCCGCACCACGGGGTGGAATACATCGTCAACATGGTCGGATCCTCCAAGGGTCGCCGCGCCCGGTCCGGTCAGGCCAGGCTAACCGGTGCAACATCAGCCGGAGCTGAGATGATTCCTCGCTGTGGTGGTTCACTCGACGGCGGAACTCGTGCTCGCCGGACTGGATCCGGAACAGCGGTCGGCGGTGACCGCCCCGGCCGGCCCGGTCTGCATCCTGGCCGGCGCCGGCACCGGCAAGACCCGCGCGGTGACCTCCCGGATCGCCCATCGTGCGCTGGCCGGCGAGATCTCCCCCCGGCACGTGCTCGCGGTCACCTTCACCGCCCGGGCCGCCGCCGAGATGCGCCACCGCATCGCCCTGATCGGAGTGCCGGGCGTGCAGGCGCGGACGTTCCACGCCGCCGCGCTGCGCCAGGTGCGCTACTTCGCCCCCCGGCTGCTCGACGGCCGGGCCATGCCCGAGCTGCTGGACAGCAAGGTCCGGGTGGTCACCCTGGCCGCCGCCAAGGTCGGCCTGCGGGCCGACCGGGCCGCCGCCCGCGACCTCTCCGGCGAGATCGAATGGGCCAAGTCGTCGCTGGTCGAGCCGGGGGAGTACGTCGTCGCCGCGGCCAAGGCGCTGCGCGAGACGCCGTACGAGCCGACGAAGGTGGCCGACGTCTTCGCCGCGTACGAACGGCTCAAACGCTCCGCCGGGGTGATCGACTTCGAGGACATGCTGCGCGCCGCCGTGTGGGGCATCGAGGAGCACCGGGACGTCGCCGAGCAGGTGCGCGGCCAGTACCGGCACTTCGTCGTCGACGAGTACCAGGACGTCAACCCGCTCCAGCAGCGGCTGCTGGACGCCTGGCTGGGCGGCCGGGACGACCTCACCGTGGTCGGCGACGCCAGCCAGACCATCTACTCGTTCACCGGGGCCACCTCGTCGTACCTGGTCGACTTCCCGCGCCGGCACCGGGGCGCCACCGTGGTCCGGCTGGTCCGCGACTACCGCTCCACCCCGCAGGTGGTCGGGCTGGCCAACGCGGTGATCAGTCAGGCCCGGGGCACCGAGGCCCGGCTCCGGCTGGAGCTGCACGGGCAGCGCCCGCCCGGCCCCGAACCGGAGCTGCGGATCTTCACCGACGAGCCGGCCGAGGCGACCGCCGTGGCGGCCCGCTGCCGGACCCTGGTCGACGGGGGCACCCCGGCGAAGGAGATCGCCGTGCTGTTCCGCACCAACGCCCAGTCCGAGGCGTACGAGAAGGCGTTGACCGAGGCCGGCGTGCCCTACGTGGTGCAGGGCGCCGAGCGGTTCTTCGAGCGGGCCGAGGTACGCCAGGCGATGATCGCGCTGCGCGCCGCCACCCGGTCCATCCCCGGCGAGACCCCATTGCCCGTCGCCGTGCGGGAGGCGCTGGCCGCCGTCGGCTGGGCGCCCGACGCGGCCCCGCCCGGCGGTGCCGCCCGGGAACGCTGGGAGGCGCTCGCCGCGCTGGTCCAACTCGCCGAGGAGTACGCGGCCACCCCCGAGGTGCTGCCGATCGGCGAGGCGGCGGCGGTGGAGCGCCCGGCCACCCTGGCGGACTTCAACGACGAACTGGCCCGCCGGGCCGCCCAGCAGCACGTGCCGACCGTGGACGGGGTGACCCTGGCCTCGCTGCACTCGGCCAAGGGGCTGGAGTGGGACGCCGTCTTCCTGGTCGGCCTCTCCGAGGGCACCCTGCCCACCTCGTACGCCCGCACCCCGGAGCAGGTCGAGGAGGAGCGCCGGCTGCTGTACGTCGGGATCACCCGGGCGCGGGAGTGGCTCTGGCTGTCGTACGCCTCGGCCCGCTCGCCCGGTGGTCGGGCCCGGCGGCCGTCCCGCTTCCTGCCCCAGCTCGACCGCTCCGGCGGCGGCGAACGGGCCGGGACCGGCGGGACCAGGCGGCCGGTGGAACGGCGGCGGACCCAGGTGATCTCCTGCCGGATCTGCGGCGCGACCCTGCTCGCCGGTCCGGACCGCAAGCTGGGCCGCTGCCCCACCTGCCCGTCCGACCTCGACGAGGGCCTGTACGCGCGGCTGTGCGACTGGCGGGCCCGGGTGGCCGGGGCGCAGAGGGTCCCCGCGTACGTGGTCTTCACCGACGCCACCCTGACCGCGCTGGCCGAGCGGCGGCCCGGACGGGTCGAGGAGTTGATCGCAATCGCCGGCATCGGCCCCCGCAAACTCGGCCTGTACGGCGAGGCGGTCCTGGCGTTGGTGGACGGCGCGGCGGTGGACGACATCGCCCCGGAGAAAACTTTCGAAATCTCGTCGTAAATTCGTTTGCCCTCGCCCCGGGGCGAGGAATAGCCTCAGGACACACCTCGCGAGCGGCGCCATTCCGGCTGCTCACGGGGGTTGAGTCCGAGCCGATACGAGGAACGTGAGGGAGGTGGCACCAATGAGGATCTTCACTTATGAGCGTCCGGCGGCGATGCCAGCCACCCACGCTCCGCTGTCGGCTGTCCGGGTGGCCCTTGCCGCCACGCGACCGTCGATTCCGCAGGTGCACCAGGTCCCGGTTCAGGCCGAGCTGAACCTGACCGTCGCACCGACCACCGGAGTCGAGGGGACCAGTGGCTTCACGGGTCTGGGCATCGATGTCGCCAAGAAGCGCATGGATGTCCGCGGCGTTCCACCTCGAGGTAGACCGGTCTGACCACCAGACCACCGGCTCACCTCGAGGCCGCGGAACCCGATAACCGGGATCCGCGGCCTCAGTTTTTTGCCCTGCCGAAGTACGTCGGTAATGCGATCCACGAGATCGAAGTGAGAGAGAGGTGACCGGGAGATGAGTCTGGCGTTGGCCCCCCTCGACGTGAGCGTCGAGCTGGAGGCGAACCTGCCCTGCCGGAAGTTCGACCCCGACCTGTGGTTCTCGGACTCGCCCACCGAGCTGGAAGTGGCCAAGTCGCTCTGCGGGGACTGCCCGCTGCGCGTCGAGTGCCTGGCCGGCGCGGTCGAGCGGGCCGAGCCGTGGGGCGTCTGGGGCGGCGAGATCTTCGAGCGTGGCGCGGTCGTCCCGCGCAAGCGGCCCCGTGGCCGTCCGCGCAAGGAGGACCTCGCCCGCGACGCGGCGCTCCGGGTCGAGGCCGAGGCGCGACTGGCGGCCAGTGGTGTGGCCACCTCGCGCAACGCGGTCCGGCTGGCGGCCTGACACCCACCCGATCCGTTCCATCCACCGCCGGTGACCACCGGCCACGAGAAAGCTGACACCGATGCTGCACCTGCCGAACGGAACCGAGATGCAACTACTCCACGAAGCGTTGTCCCGGGCTCGAATGCCCCGGCCTCAGGCCGGTCGTACCACCACGAGCACTGAGGCGCACCGTTCCGCCCGTACCGTCGCGATGAAGAGCCGGAGCCAGTCGGCCCGCGACCTGGGCGTTCTCTAGATCACCAACGATACGCGGGGGCGGTGACCGGAATCCGGTCACCGCCCCCGCCGCCGTCGTCGTCAGGCCACCGGCGCGAAGCCGGGCAGCCAGCGTTCCAGAATGTCGCGGTACGGCGCCTTCGCCTCCAGTTGGCACAACACGCCGATCGAACCCAGCGTCACCCGGTGGACGAGCAGGTACGACGGCGGCAGGTTGAGCTGCCGGCTGAGCTGGAAGGCCGGCGACTTCGGGCTGGCCAGTCGGGTCGCCTCGGACCGCAGCCAGGCCCGGGTGAACCGGAACTCCTCCTCGGCGACCGGGGCCAGCATCGGCCGGATGTAGTCCAGCAGCGCCGGTGCGTCGATCGGCTCGGTGGGGCTGACGAACCCCTCCTCGCGCAGCCCGGCGACCACCGCGTCGGCGTCGCCGCGCAGGGCCAGCCCGGCGAGCCGGCCGATCGGCTCGGGCGTGCCCTCCGGCATCCGGGCGACCGCGCCGAAGTCGATCACGCCGAGCCGGCCGTCGGGCAGCAGCCGGAAGTTGCCCGGGTGCGGGTCGGCGTGCAGCAGCCCGGCCCGGGGCGGGGCGGACAGATGCAGGATCGCCATCAGCCGGCCGGCGGCGTCCCGCTGCTCCTCGGTGCCCTCCCGGATGATCTCCGCCAGCGGTGTCCCCTCGATCCACTCGGTCACCAGCACCCGGGGCGACGCGGAGAGCACCGCCGGGATGAAGATCTCCGGGTCACCGGCGTACGCGGCGGCGAAGGCGCGCTGGGACTCGGCCTCCAACTCGTAGTCGAGTTCCTCGGTGATCCGTTCGCGCAGCTCGACCAGGAGCGGCTTGACGTCCAGGCCGGGCTGGATGGCGCGGAACATCCCGCCGAGCCGGGAGAGCTGCTTCAGGTCCGCCAGCAGCGCGTCCCCGGCACCCGGATACTGGATCTTGACGGCGGCGTCCCGGGACACGCCGGTCTCCGGGTCGCGCCACACCGCCCGGTGCACCTGGCCGATGCTCGCCGCCGCGGCCGGGGTGTCGTCGAAGGAGACGAACCGGTCCCGCCAGTCCGGGCCGAGCTGCTCGGCGAGGACCCGGTGCACGCTCGCCACGGGCAACGGCGGGGCCGCCTCCTGAAGCTTCGTCAACGCCTGCCGGTAGGGCGCGGCGATCTCCTCCGGCAGCGCCGCCTCGAAGACCGACAGCGCCTGGCCGAACTTCATCGCCCCGCCCTTGAGCTGCCCGAGGACGCTGAAGAGCTGCTCGGCGGTGCGTTGCTGGATCTCGGCGGAGATGACCTCGGAGGCGAGGCCGGTGACGCGCTTTCCCATGCCGAGGACGGTCCGGCCGGCGAAGCCGAGCGGCAGAGCGGCGAGCTTGGCGGTCCGGGACACGGCCCGGCGCGGGATGTCGGTCACCCGGTCATTGTTACCGACTCCGAGGGCCCACTGTTGCTCCGAAGCCGGGCTCGGTGCCCGCTACCCCTCTTCCGCGCCGCATGACCGCCCTGTCCGGGGACCGGTCACCGTCACCGGCCGGAGCAGGCGCAGGACGGATGCGGGGCCCAGACCCGACGCCGGAACCGGCCGGCCGCGTCGATCTCCACCGCGCAGCCGAGCGTCTCCGGGGTGCCGCCGTCGAGGTGGGTCAGCGCCTCCGCCACCGCGTACCCGGCGGCGGCGAGCAGGGTCGCGGTACCGCAGGACTGGTCGACCGGACCGGCGGCGAGCTGGGCGGCCAGCCCGGGCCAGCCCGGGTCGCGGTCGGTGCGGTGCAGGTCGAGACAGTGCAGGCAGGGGCCGACCGGCGGCCGGACCAGGGGGCCGACCACCGGCACCCCCTCCCGGACGGCGAGCAGCAGGTGCGGCTGGCGACGGCGGGCGTAGCCGGCGGCGAGCAGCGCCGCCGGCCGGTCCGCGCCCAGGTGCACCACCAGTTCCACCCGGCTCCGCCCGCCGGAACGGCCGCGGGTACCCGGAGCGGCGCGCTCGATCACGGCCCGGACCGCGTCGGCCAGCGGACTCCCGACGTCGGTCGCGGCCAGTCCGGTGCCGACCAGGTCGGCCGGCTGCACCGGGCCGGGCAGGTCGGCGGCCACGTGACCGACCCCGGCCTGGGCCAGCGCGACGGCGACCGGTGCGCCGAGCCGGCCCGACCCGGTGACCACCACCCGCGCCGCGCGCCGCCGACGGAGCACCTGGGCCGGGGTGCCGGGCAGCACCGGCGCGGCCAGGGACAACGCCCCGGCCTCCGCGGCGAGCCGGGCCCGCTCCGGGCCGGTCAGCTCGCGGGGCAGCAGGGTGTGCGCGGGTACGACCAGCCCGGCGGCGCGCAGCGCGTCCATCAGCCCGCGGGCCTCGCCCGGGTCGAGCTGCGCCTCCGCCGCGTCGGCGAGGACGAGACGTTCGCTACGGCTGCCGTCGAGCAGGTCGAGCAGCCGGATGGCGCGCGGGTTGGCCACCTCCAGCAGGACGGCCCGGCCCGGGGTCAGGCCGAGTTGCAGGGTGTGCCGGTCGCGCCAGAGTCGGGTCAGACCGGGCAGCAGGGTGGGCCGGGACAGCGCCGCGCGGGACGGCGCGGGTTGGGGTGGTGCGGCGTGGGCTGGCGCTGAGCGGTACGGCGCGGGTTGGGGTGGCGCGGGTTGGGGTGGTGCGGCGTGGGCTGGGGCTGAGCGGTACGGCGCGGGTTGGGGTGGCGTTGAGTGGGGTGGCGCGGGTGGGGTCGGCGGCGCTGCGTGGGACGGGATTGTGCGGGGCGGCGCTGCGTGGGACGGGGTTGTGCGGGGCGGGGTGGCATGGGGCGGGGTTGTGCGGGGCGGGGTGGCATGGGGTGGCGCTGGGCGGCACCGGGTGGGGTGGGGCCCTGGGTGTTGGGACAGGCTCATGACGACGAATCGTGACCGAGTCCGTGCTGTCCGTCGATCGTTGTCCACAGGTGCGCAGCGCTGCGTCCAGCGTTGTCCACAGGCTTTGGTGGGATATCCACAACTCGGCGGTAACCCTGTCAGGCACCCGACAGTCGGCCGGGATGGATGGCCCCCGGCCCCCGGCGCCCGGCGCCCGGCCCCCGGCCCCCGGCGCCCGGCCCCCGGCCCCCGGCATCCGGCCCCCGGCCCCCGGCATCCGGCCCCCGGCATCCGGGGCACCCGGATGCCGGGCACCCGGTGGCAGGCCGGTCGACCTCGTCGCCTGGCGTCCAGGCCGGGGCGGGAGGGCGGCCGGAACAGGGACGTTCGGAACGGAACGTTCGGAACGGTACGGAGCGGCCGGTACGGGGCGGCCGGTACAGGGCGGCCGGTACGGGGCGGGCCGGTACGGGGCGGGGTGGTACGGGGCGGGGTGGTACGGGGCGGGGTGGCCGGGGGCGGGCCGGAACGGGGCGGGGGAGGGGCGGCCAGTCGGCCACCCCTCCCCCGCGGCACCCGAACGGGTCAGACCTTGGCCTTGCCCAGGATGCGGTTCACTGTTGTGCCGCACACCGGACACTTGCCCTTGGCCATGTTCATCCCGGTCTTCGAGACCTCGACGTGCCCCTCGAAGTCCCGCTTCTCCTTGCACTTCACGCAGTAACCGTTGTAGGTCTGGGCCTGGTCGGCCACGGTAGCCCTCCTCGTCTCGTCCGCCGGGCACGCCGGCCCGGCGGGTCTCCCGGCGGCGGGCCACGCGGGGCGCCGGCGCTGGGTCTTTCTCCGTGGTCACCCACGTGACCACTGGTTGGCGGACCCTACCCAGCTCTGGGCGGTTCCATGTCAGCTGTGCATCGACACTGTGAGCAAGTCGACGTCGAGAGTGTGCATGCCGAAATAGGCGGGATAAGTGAGTTTGCCGGGGACACGCCGGGCAAAGCCCCGCAGAGGGTCCCCCGGACGGGGGTGCGGCGACGCAGCCCGGGGCGATCACCTACCGTGGAGGCGATGGTGGGGTACGGCCGTCCGGGCGGCCACGAAGGGTGACGAGGGTCGGCCGTCATGGTCACCCGCAGTTTTTTTCGGGACTCCTCGCGACCAACCACCATTTTCCGGGCGCGTGTCGGGGTGTTGACCCTTGCGGACCCCTGGTCAGTACGCATTAGCTTTCCTTCGTGGCAGGAAACCACGGCTGCGCGGCCCACTGATGGCAGGGGCGCGGAAGCCGGTCGTCGAGGTACGGCGCAGCCAGCGCCGGCGACGTACGGTGTCCGCCTACCGCGACGGTGAACGGGTCGTGGTGCTCATCCCGGACCAGTTCTCCCGGGCCGAGGAGAGCGAGTGGGTCGACCGGATGCTCGCCCGGCTCGCCGCCCGCGAGGGTCGGCTGGCCCGCAACGACACCGAACTGCTCGACCGGGCACTCCGCCTGATCAACCTGTACCTGGCCGACCAGGGCGGCGACGCCATGCCGGCCAGCGTCCGTTGGGTCACCAACCAGAACGGCCGGTGGGGTTCCTGCACCCCCGCCGACCGGACCATCCGCATCTCGCACCGGCTCCAGGACATGCCCGACTGGGTGCTCGACTACGTGCTGCTGCACGAGTTGGCGCACCTCATCGTGCCGAGCCACAACGCCCGCTTCTGGGCCCTCGTCGGCCGGTACGCCAAGACCGAACGGGCTCGCGGCTACCTGGAGGGCGTCGCCTCCGCCTCCGCCGTCCCCGTCCCCGGCTGACCCCGCCGTCCCCGCCTGCGGCTGAGTCCGCCGTCCCCGGCTGACTCCGTCGTCTGTGTCCCTGGCCGCCTCCGCTGTCCCTGTCCCGGCTGACCCTGCCGTCCCGTCCCCGGCTGACTCCGCCGCAAAGCGGGTGACCGGCAGACCGGTGCAGTTCGCGAACAGCACGCCACCGGGCGTGGGCCAATGCTTGTGATCGACTCCGTTTCACGGATGTGGCGGTGTCGACGGGCCCTGGACACCGCCACATCGCCGAAGCGGAGTCGATCACCGCCCGTCGCCCGTCGCCCGTCGCCCGTCGCCCGTTGCCCGTGCCCGTCGCCCGTCGCCCGGCCCCATTGCCGTCGCCCGTAGTCCCTAGCCCGGCCCTGTCGCCCGAGCTCGGGCCCAGGGCTCGGCGACCAGAACTCGGCGACCAGAACTCGGCGACCGGGGCTCGGCGACCGGGGCTCGGCGACCGGGGCTTGGCGACCGGGGCTTGGCGACCGGGGCTCGGCGACCGGGGCTTGGCGGCTGAAGGGCCGGGGCTGGGCGGGTGGGGTGGGGCGCGCACTAGGGTCGGGGGATGGCCCGACGTGTGGTGGTGGCGTTGCTCGGTCCGGTGGCCTGGTCGCCACCCGGGATCGACCTGAAGGACTGGCGCACCGCGCTGGCCGAGGACCTGGTGGACCTGCTCGCCACCCTCGCCGAGGTGGAGACGGCGGTCGCGGTGACCCCGGCGGACCGCTGGCTCGCCGACGCGGTGGTCTGGCCGGGCACCGTCGTGCACCAGGTGGCCGAACCCACCATTACGGCGGTACTGGCCGCCCTCGACGGGTACGACCAGGCGGCCGTGGTCGCCGCCGACGCCCCGGACCTGCCCGGGCTCACCCTCGGCAAGCTGCTCCGGCCGCTGACCAGCCGGCCCGTCGCCGTCGCTCCCGTCGAGGGCGGCGGCCCCGGGCTGCTCGGCGTGGCGTCGCGGTTGCCCGTACCCGACTGGTTGCCGGCGGTGGACCTGGACAGCGCGGGGCCGGCGGATCTCCGGCGGGCGGCCCCGGCCCCGGCCGAGGTGGCGGTCACGCCCGGCTGGCACCGGCTGCGCGGCCCGGCCGATCTGGCCGCCCTCGACCCGGCCGTCGAAGGCTGGGAGGCGACCCGAGCCCTGCTCACCGGCCGGCCTGTCTGACCGGTTCACCGACCGCTGCGCCGCCGCCCGCGCCCCGGGCCGGGGCATCGGCCGCACCCGGTCGCCACCCACCACCCACCCGCCGGCCCGGTAGGCGCGGTGTCCACCCCGGCCGGGTGCTGACCGCTCCACCTGACCGAGCCGTGCCGGATCACCAAGGTGCCCGGTCGGCGTCGCCGAGGTGCCCCGCCCGGAAAACCAAGGTGCCCGACCGGGCGTCGCCAAGGTGCCCGACCGGGCGTGGCGACGGTCAGGACCGGCCGGTGTCCCCGTCGGTGTCGTCGGGGCGGGGCCCGCTGCCCGGGGCCTGCTCCTCGGGGCCGCCGGGCGCGGTGAAGTCGAAGTTCGCCAACTCGTCGTCGAGATCCGCCGAGGTGGTCGCGAACGCCACCGGGTCGGCGAAGTCCTCGTCCGAGGGGAGCAGGTCGGGGTGGCCCCAGACCGCGTCCCGGCCGGCGATGCCCCGGTGCTCGGTCAGCGCCGCCCAGAGCGCCGACGCCTCGCGCAGCCGACGCGGGCGCAGCTCCAGCCCGACCAGGGCGGCGAACGTCTGCTCGGCGGGCCCGCCGGCGGCCCGGCGGCGGCGGAACGCCTCGCCGAGGCGGACCACGTTGGGCAGCCGGTCGGCGGCGGCGTTGTCCACCACGTGGCAGACCCAGCCCTCGACCAGCGCGAGCACGGTCTCCAGCCGGGCCAGGGACGCCTTCTGCGCCGGCGTGTCCTCCGGCGTGAAGATCCCCTCCAGGGCGATCGCCTGCATCGACTCCGGGTCGGTCGGGTCGACCCGGCCCATCGCCTCCTCGATCGCCTCCCGGTTGACCCGGATGCCGGACGCGTAGTTCTCCACCGCAGTCAGCACGTGGCCGCGCAGCCACGGGACGTGCTCGAAGAGCCGCTGGTGGGCCGCCTCGCGCAGGGCGACGTAGAGGCGTACCTCGTCCTCGGGCAGCTCCAGGCCCTCGCCGTACACCCGGATGTTGGCCGGGATCAGCGCGGCGGTGCCGGCCGGGCCGAGCGGCAGGCCGATGTCACCGGCGGAGAGCACCTCGGCGGCGAGCTGACCGAGGGCCTGGCCGAGCTGGCCGCCGAAGAGCGCCCCGCCCAGCGTGGCGACCATCGACTGCATCGGGCCGAGCTGGGCGCGCGCCTCCGGCGGCACCAGGTCGCCCATCGCGCCGACCATCCGGCTGGCCACCGGGTCGCAGAGCTTGCGCCAGACGTCCAGCGTCTTGTAGATCCACTCGTTCCGGTTCCAGGCCACCGAGGTGCGGATACCGGTCGGCCAGGCCGACACCGGCTCCAGCCAGAGGTCGGCCAGCCGCAGCGCCTCCTCCACGGCGTGCCGCTCGTACGGGGACGCCATGGGGTCACCCGTGGCCGCGAGCTGACTGGCGGCCACCTGCCGGGCCAGGTCCCAGTTGACCGGCCCGCTGCCCGGCGCGGAGAGCAGGTGCTGCAACTGCGACATGAACTGCTGCATCTGCGCGGGATCGTTGGGGTCTGGTGGTTGCCCACCCGGGAGCGCGAAACCGAACGGAATATCAGGCACGACGTCTACGGTACGCGCGCCGCGCCCCAGGTAGCCGCCGCTGGCGTTGCGCTGAGGGCGAAGTCCGCCGCAGCCCGCCGGAGCCGGCCCCGGCGGTCGGTACGCTCTGCCGCATGAGACGTCGTGGCGTGACCGTCCTCCTCGGTGCTCTGCTGACCACCCTGCTCAGCATCGGCGTGCTCGGCGCGCCCATCCCGTACGTGGTGCTCGGCCCCGGGCCGACGGTGAACACCCTCGGCACCTCGGACGGCAGGGAGGTCATCCAGGTCACCGGCCGGGCGACGTCCACCTCCGCCGGCCAGCTCCGGATGACGACGGTCGGCGTGCAGCCGACGGTGAAGCTGCGCGCGGCGATCGTCGGCTGGCTGTCGAAGGACGAGGCGGTGGTGCCGCGCGAGCTGGTCTACCCGCCGGGGGAGAGCCAGGAGGAGGTGGAGAAGCGCAACGCCGAGGACTTCCAGAACTCGCAGAGCAGCGCCGAGACCGCCGCGCTGACCAAGCTCGGCTACCCGGTCGAGGTGGTGGCCAAGGAGGTGGCCGCAGACGGGCCGGCGGCCGGCGCGCTGAAGGCCGGCGACGTGATCACCACGGTCGACGGGGCCAGGGTGACCTCCGCGACCAGGCTGGTCGAGCTGGTCCGGGGCAAGCCCGCCGGCACCGCGCTGGCGATCGGGTACGTCCGGGACGGCGCCCCCGGCACTGCCACCGTGACCAGCCGGGAGCAGGACGGCCGGCCGCGCATCGGGTTGGTGCCCGACCAGCGGCAGCCGCACCCGTTCACCCTGAAGATCGACCTGACCGACATCGGCGGCCCGAGCGCCGGGCTGATGTTCGCCCTCGGCATCATCGACAAGCTCAAGCCGGAGGACCTCACCGGCGGGAAGGTCATCGCCGGTACCGGCACCATCGACGACGAGGGCCGGGTCGGCCCGATCGGCGGCATCGCGCAAAAGCTGGTCGGTGCCAAGAAGGCCGGCGCGAAGGTGTTCCTGGTCCCCGCCGACAACTGTGCCGAGGCGGTCCGCAACCCGCAGCCCGGCCTGCCCATGCTCAAGGTCGGCTCGCTCGACGAGGCATTGACCGCGTTGGACACGCTGCGCGCCGGGGGACAGCCGACCCGCTGCTGAGGCCGGGTCCGCGGCGGCAGCGCCGGGCAGCCCGGCGTGACCTGACCCGACACGTTCAGGAACACCCCGTACTCTGGGTGCCTGTCCGGAGCCGATCACATCGAGCGTGCGGAGCCAAACAGTGGTCATGCGTAGCAGCCCCCTGCCGAGGATGAGCCGGCGCGGACGCGTCACCATCGGGGTCCTGGTCGGGGTGTTCGTGCTCTTCACCCTGCTCGGCTGGGGCGTCCAGGCGTGGACCGACTGGCTCTGGTTCGACGAGGTGCGGTACACCCAGGTCTTCTCGGGCGTGCTGGTCACCCGGCTGGTGCTCTTCCTCGCCGTCGGGCTCGGCCTGGCCGCGTTCGTCGGCGGGAACCTCTGGCTGGCGCACCGGCTGCGGCCGAAGCTGCGCCCGCACTCGCTGGAGCAGGCCACCCTGGAGCGGTACCGGATGCTGCTCAGCCCCCGGATCGGCACCTGGATCAGCCTGACCGCCGCCGTGCTCGGCCTCTTCGCCGGGCTCTCCGCGCAGGGCCGGTGGAGCCAGTGGCTGCTCTTCCGCAACGGCGGCGACTTCGGCGTCAAGGACCCGGAGTTCGGGGTGGACGTCGGGTTCTACGTCTTCCAGCTCCCGTTCTGGCGCTACCTGCTCGGGGTGGGCTTCACCGCCGTGGTGCTCGCCCTGCTCGGCGCCCTGGCCGTGCACTACATCTTCGGCGGGGTGCGGTTGCAGGGCGTCGGCGATCGGATGACCAACGCCGCGCGGGCCCACCTCAGCACCCTGGTCGCGGTCTTCGTGCTGCTCAAGGCGGTCGCGTACGTGCTGGACCGGCGGGCCATGCTGCTGGAGTACAACGAGGGCGCCAAGCTGTACGGCGCCGGCTACGCCGACGTCAACGCGTTGCTGCCGGCCAAGGAGATCCTGGCGTACATCTCGGTGGTGGTGGCCATCGCCATCATCGTCTTCTCCAACGCGGTGATGCGGAACCTGGTCTGGCCGGGCATCTCGCTGGCCCTGCTCGGTGTCTCCGCCGTCGCGATCGGCGGCATCTACCCGTGGGCGGTGCAGACCTTCGAGGTCAAGCCGAGCGCCCGGGACAAGGAGGCCCCGTACATCCAGCGCAGCATCGACGCGACCCGCGCCGCGTTCGGCCTCACCACGGTGCAGACCGAGGCGTACGCGGCGAGCAACCTGGTGCCACCGGCCAGCCTGGCCACCGACACCGCGGTGGTGCCGAACGTCCGGCTGCTCGACCCGCAACTGGTCTCCGAGACGTACACCCAGCTCCAGCAGGTCCGGGGTTTCTACGACTTCGGCCCCAAGCTGGACATCGACCGGTACTCGGTGGAGAACAAGACCTCCGACTACGTGGTCGGCGTCCGTGAGATCAACTACGGCGAGCTGACCGACCAGCAGAACAACTGGATCAACCGGCACACCGTCTACACTCACGGTTACGGCCTGGTCGCGGCCCCGGCCAACCAGGTGGTCTGCGGCGGGCAGCCGTACTTCGTCTCCGGCTTCCTCGGCGAGAAGGCGCAGGAGGCGTGCTCCTCGCAGGCCGAGCAGATCCCGGCCAGCCAGCCGCGGATCTACTACGGCGAGCGGATGCAGGCCGACGACTACGCCATCGTCGGGCAGGCCGAGGAGGGCAAGAACGCCGAGTTCGACCGGCCCACCCCGACCACCGGTGGCGAGCAGTACTACACCTACACCGGTGCGGGCGGCGTCGAGATCGGCTCGTTCACCCGACGGCTGCTCTACTCGATCAAGGAGCAGGAGTCGAACTTCCTGCTCTCCGAGGCGGTCAACGACAACTCCAAGCTGCTGTACGTGCGCAACCCCCGGGACCGGGTGGAGAAGGTCGCCCCGTTCCTCACCCTGGACGGCGACCCGTACCCGGCGGTGGTGGGCGGCCGGGTCCAGTGGATCATCGACGGCTACACCACGTCGGCGACCTACCCGTACGCCGAGCGGATCAACCTCCAGCAGGAGACCACCGACGAGCTGACCAACCGGGGCACCTTCCAGCTCGCCCGGGAGAACGTCAACTACATGCGCAACTCGGTGAAGGCCACCGTCGACGCGTACGACGGCACGGTCCGGCTCTACGAGTTCGACGACGGCGACCCGGTGCTCAAGGCGTGGAACAAGGCGTTCGGCGGTGACCTGGTGCTGCCGAAGACCGCCATCCCGGCGGACCTGGCCGCGCACTTCCGCTACCCGGCCGACATGTTCAAGGTGCAGCGCAACCTGCTCACCAAGTTCCACGTGACCAACCCGGGCGACTTCTACTCCGGTCAGGACTTCTGGCAGGTCCCGAACGTGCCGGACGCGCCGGACAGCGGGCAGAAGCAGCCGCCGTACTACCTGTTCACCCAGTTCCCCGGCCAGGACGCGCCGCGCTTCCAGCTCACCTCGGCGGTCACCCCGAACGGGCGGCAGAACCTCGCCGCGCTGATCTCCGGGTCGTACGTCGACGGACGGCCGAAGCTGGAGGTGCTGGAGCTGCCGGACCAGACCCGGATCTCCGGGCCGGTGCAGGTGCACCAGCAGATGACCAACAACGCCACCATCCGGACCGAGCTGAACCTGCTCTCCTCCAACCAGGCCCAGGTGCAGTACGGCAACCTGCTGTCGCTGCCGTTCGGCGACGGGATGCTCTACGTCGAGCCGGTCTACGTCAAGAGCAACCAGCAGGACGCGTACCCGCTGTTGCAGAAGGTGCTCCTGTCGTACGGCGACGGCGGCTCGTACGTGGTGCTGGCCAACAACGTCACCGACGGCATCAAGCAGCTCGTCGAGCAGGGCAAGCGGGCCGGGCAGGGCACCACCACCCCGCCGCCGCCGTCCACCCCCACCCCACCGCCGTCCGGTGCGGACAACCCGCCGCCGCTCACCGGTGAGCTGGCCGCCGCCGCGCAGCGGGTGCAGACGGCGATCACCGAGGTCAAGGCCGCGCAGACGTCCGGTGACTTCGAGCGGTACGGCCGGGCGCTCAAGGCGCTGGACGAGGCGATCACCGCGTTCCAGCAGGCCCAGCAGGGTGCCACGCCGGGTGCCCCGACGCCCAGCGGCAGCCCGTCCGGCACGCCGTCGCCCACCCCGACCGGCTGACCCGCCGCGCGGGGACCGACCCGTCGACAGCGCCCACGATCCGTACGGGTCGTGGGCGCTGTCGTTTCTCCGACCTCATCCGGCAGCGGCTGCTCAGCGGTGCCGGCGACGCGTCGGTGCTGCCGGGTACCCCGTCGGCACCGGGCGATCCGTCCGATGAGGACCGGTGCCGGCCGGTCCGCGCGGGCCGCCCCGGGCCCGTTTTGCAGGTCCGGGGGTCGGTGCGCTACGGTTAGCGGGCCGACGCGGGGTGGAGCAGCTCGGTAGCTCGCTGGGCTCATAACCCAGAGGTCGCAGGTTCAAATCCTGTCCCCGCTACCACGGAAGTGCAAGCAGAAGCCCGGTCCCAGATCATGGGGTCGGGCTTCTGCTTGTTACCCGGCCTGGTCCGTCGGTGTCGGCGCTACCCCGCGAGCGCCGGTCCGAGGCGCGTCAGGTTGCCGAGGCCGTACCGGGGCCACCACCGACTGCGGCGGGCGGGCGGTGGGGCGGGTGCAGCCCGAGGTGTCCACGGCGGTGGAGGGCCGGCCGGGCCGCAAGCCGCTCAGCGGCGGTGCGCCACCGCCGCTGAGCTGGGCGTACGCCGGATCGGGGACCCCGCTGATCTCCCCGGCGAGGATGGGTTAGGCTTATGGGGCCGACGCGGGGTGGAGCAGCTCGGTAGCTCGCTGGGCTCATAACCCAGAGGTCGCAGGTTCAAATCCTGTCCCCGCTACTGCACGAAAGGCCCCGGAGTTCGCTCCGGGGCCTTTCTCCGTTACCGGACCCATTGGCCGTACCCGGCCGGTCCCGGCGTCCGGCGTGCCGGAGTTGCCTCCCTCGGTCAGGATGGGGGCATGTCTACTGGGAACAAGTGGTGGGGCCGGCTGAGCACGGTCCTCGGTGCGGTGGTGCTCTCGGTCTTCGTGCCGGTCGCCGCCTGGGCGTCCACCGGCACCGGCGAGCTGGTGGTGGAGGCCGCCCGCCGGCGGTCGAGGGGCGGCGGATTCGGCGTCATCGGGCTGCTCTGCTGCCTGGTGGTCGTCGGTGGCATCGTCCTGCTGGTGGTTCTCCTGACCCGCAACCGGCGCAACCGTCCGCCCCGCTGACCGGTCAGCGGGCCAGGGCGGCCTGCGCCTGGGCCATGAACTGCGAGGTCGCCGCCCGTGCCCCGGAGCGTCCCGAGCGGATGCTCCGGGCCGCCTCGGCGAGCAGGGTACGCACCTCGGCGTGCCCCTTAGGCGGCGGCGCGGGCGCCGGCCCGACCTGCTGGTGCAGCGCCTCGCCGAGGGCGGCGACGCGCTCGGCCAGCGGGTCGTCGAGCGTCTGGGTGACCGCCTGCCGCACGGTGAGACTGGCCGCCAGCCCCCGCTCGGTGCCGAGCAGTCGGCCCACGTCCACGCTCGTGGTCAGGAAGTTGACCACGTTGGCGACCACCCCCGGGTGGCGGGTGCCGTGGAATCCCGACCAGTACATCGAGGCCCGGTCCCACTGGGCGGCCCGGGGGCCGGGCAGGCCGACCAGGGCCAGCTCGTCGTCGGAGTAGCGCTGGAGCTCGGGGAACTGGTGCGACCAGGCGAACGAGGCGGCCGTGTGCCCGGTGACCACCAGTTGCTTCGCCGGGTCACCGCCGTCGGCCCGGTCGACCAGGGCGGCGGCCGGGGTGGCCCGCTCGCTGCGCGCCCGCTCCCAGAACTCGAACCAGTCCAGCAGCGCCGCGGAGCTGAAGCCCAACTGCCGGCCCTGGTAGAACTTGGTGCCCAGCCCGCGTAGCCAGAGCCAGAGCGCCCGGTGGTCCCCGGACGGGTCCATCGTTCCGGCGACCCGACCGCCGCTGGCCCGGGTCACCCGGGCGGCCCAGCTCAGGTAGTCCGACCAGGTCATCCCGGTCTCCGGCTCGGCGACGTCGAGCTGGCGGAGCAGGTCCCGGTTGTAGACCACCGCCGCGTGGGTCTGCGCGGCCGGGACGCCGTAGATACGGCCGTCGACCCTGCTGTAGTCCACCAGGCCCGGCGGCAGGGTGCCGAGGTTGATCCGGCCGTCGTCGACGAATCCGCCCAGGTCGAGGGCGATGCCCCGCTGGGCGTACTCGGTGAGCATCGAGTCGTCGACCTGGAACAGGTCGGGCACGTTGCCGCCGCCGGCCTGGGTGGCGAGCCGGTCGTAGTAGCCGCCCAGCCCCTGCCAGGTCACCCGGAACGTGACCAGCGGATTGCGGGCCGAATAGAGCCGCAGCGCCCGTTCGGTGGCCTCCGCCCGACGGGTGCCGCCGTACCAGAAGACCGACAGCTCGACCGGGCCGTCCCGCACCGGTGCCGCCTCCTCGACGCCGCACCCGCTGAGCACACCGGTGGCGAGCACCGGCAGACCGAGGAGGGCGCCGAGCAGCCGCCGCCGGGCCGGATCGGCACCGGACCGGGCGAGCGGGGAACGGACAACGGACAACGGGTGCTCCTGGGACAGGTGGTGCGGCAGCCGGACCATTCACGCAGGCCGCGCCGCCGGGTGTCAACGGCCGGTCGGCCGGCCGGACGCCGGCCGCCCGGGTGGGCGCACCGGCCGTCCCGGCGCGCGTGGTGTACTAGGGCGCGTGGAACTTCTGCACTCGGGCAAGGTCCGGGACGTCTACGCCGACGGCGACGACCTGATCCTGGTCGCCTCCGACCGGATCTCCGTCTACGACGTGGTGCTGCCGACGCCGATCCCGGACAAGGGCCGGCTGCTCACCGCCCTCTCGCTCTGGTGGTTCGAGCAACTCGCCGACCTGGTGCCGCACCACGTGATCTCGGCCACCGAGGTGCCCGCCGAGTTCGCCGGCCGGGCCCTGCGCTGCCGCCGGCTGGACATGGTGCCGGTCGAGTGCGTCGCCCGTGGCTACCTCACCGGCGGCGGCCTCAAGGAGTACGAGCACACCGGCGCGGTCTCCGGCGTACCGCTGCCGCGCGGCCTGGTCGAGGCGTCGATCCTGCCGGAGCCGATCTTCACCCCGTCGACCAAGGCGCCGGTCGGTGAGCACGACGAGCCGATCACCTTCGCCGCCGTGGTGGACAAGGTGGGCGCGGAGACCGCCGAGCGGTTGCGCCAGATCACCATCGACGTCTACCGGCGCGGCGCCGAACTCGCCGCCGACCGGGGCATCCTGGTCGCCGACACCAAGATCGAGCTGGGCTGGGCGCCGGACGGCACCCTGGTCCTCGGCGACGAGGTGCTCACCTCTGACTCGTCCCGTTACTGGCCCGCCGAGTCGTACCAGCCGGGCCGTACCCAGTTCTCCTACGACAAGCAGTACGTCCGGGACTGGGCGACCAGCAGCGGCTGGGACAAGCGGGCACCCGCACCCGAGATTCCGGCCGACGTGGTCGGGGCCACCCGGGCCCGCTACGTCGACGTCTACGAGCGGCTGACCGGCCGGCGCTGGTCCTGACCCGCCGGCCCCGGCCGGCCCGGGTGGGCCGGCCGGGCACCGTCAGTTGCCGCCGAGCGCGGTCTTCGGCTCGGCCCGGTACGAACGGTCCTCCGCCTGCTTGCCGAGGACCCCGCCGCCCGGGGTCTCCACGCTGAACGCCTGCTCGTCCGTGACGATCTCGTGCTCGTCCCGCCGCTCGTCCCGGTCGTCCCGCTTCGCGGCGCTGGTCCGCCGAGGGGCCAGTTCCGGCGGCACGGTCTGACCACCACGCGCCGGCCGCGACGCCGGGCTGGCGGACGGCCGACCCCGCAGCGCGCTCGGCACCTCCTCCAGCCGGGACACCCGGGCCCCGCTGGGCGGCACGGCCGGCGCGTCCAGCACCGGCGCGGTCGCCTCCGGCTGGCCGTCCCCCAGCCACTCGCTGCCCGGAGCCGTGGCCCGGCCGGCGCCGTCCCGGCCGCGCCGGCTCGAACGTGCCGGACCGGTCGGTGGGACACCCGCGCCCGTGGCCGGGCTGCCCAGGACCGGCGGGCTGGTCCCCGGCCGGGTCGGCGTGGACGAACCGGTGACCCGCTCACCGGTGGGGAGGCCACCGGTGGACCGCCGGCCCTCCGGACGGCGGCTCTGCAGGACCGGTGGACTGGTGCTGCTGGCGCTGCGGCCGAACGGCTCCGTGCCACCCGTACCCGGGCGACCCGGTGCGCCGCGACCCGTGGCCGACCCGGTCTCGGTGCCGGGCGCGCCCGGCCGCCGCGCCGCCGACGACGGCGGGGCACCGGTCGCCGGGGTGCCGCCGGTGCCGCGTGCACCGCTCGGTGGCGCGGCGGTCGAGGACGAGCCGGGACCGCGCAGCGCCTTCGGTGGGGCCGCCCGGCCGCCGGCCGGCGGTGGGGTGGCGTTCGCGCCGGGTGACCGCAGCGACGCCTGCGGCGGCTCGGTGACGGCCGGCGCCCCGGCACCGCCCCGCAGGACCCCGCTGCGCAGGCCGCCGCGCTCACCGCCGGTGAGCCCGTCCAACCCGGGTGGGCGGACCAGTCCGGCGCGGCCACCGCTGAGTTGGTTGGCTCCCGCGTTGGCCAGGCCGGGCGCGCCCGTGCCCAACCCGGGCGGGGGCGCGACCATCGGCGGTGCCACCACCGGTGGCGGTGCCACCGTGGGGCCCTGGTTGCCCCCGTTAGCGGGCGCCGGGGCACCGCTCTCCGCGCCCGGCGGCGGCCTCAGGGTGGCCAGCACCTGCTGCTCCAACTGCTTCGGGTCGGTCGGCGCGATCCGGGGCACCGCGCGGACCGATACCTGCTGCGCCGTGTTCGGCCCGGTGCCCGGAGGGCGTACGCCGGGGGGCCGCACGCCCGGCGGCGCGCCGACCGGACCCCGCCAGGGCGGGTGACCGACCGGGTTGAGCACCGCGTCCATCGGGAAGAACGGCGGCCCGTGCCCGCCGCTGACCTTGTTCAACGTGTCGAAGTACTCGCCGGCCGTGCGGTGGGCCAGCTCCTGCGCCCGGCGGTTGTACTCCTTCTGCTTCTCCTGCACCGCCTCGGCCTCGGACGCCTGGATGCCCTTCTCGCCGTCGTACAGGCCCAGGGTGAAGCCCTGCTTGAAGCCCTCGGAGAACTGCGTCCAACCGTCGGCGTTCTTGGCGTCGTCGATCGCGTTCTGGTACTCCGTCCAGAGGGTCTCCATCTCGGACCGGGAGTCGCGCGCGATGCCGACCATCGCCCGCAGCGCGGCGACGTTGTTCAGCGTGGCGTCCATCCACTCGTCGAGGTACGCCAGGGTCTTGCCCGGCCCGGCCTGCAGGAACGCGTCGCGGGCCTGGGGTGACTTCCAGGTCTCGTCGTGCAGGGTCTGGCTGGCGGTCCGGAGCTGCTGGTGGATGCTCTGCAGCAGGTTGTAGGCGTTCTGCCACTGGTCGGCCAGCGCCGAGATGTCCTCCGGGTGCTGGGCCAGCACCTGCTGCCGGACCGTCTCGATGCTGGCCCCGCCCTCGTCGGTCGGGGCCGGGGTGAACTTCAGGTTCGGATTCTCCGGCGGCATGACGTACCGGGTGCCCTCACCGCGCGGGCCGCCGGACGAGTAGGTCGCACGGGCACCCCAGTAGTCGGCCATGGTGGTCTCCTCCCTGGCTCAGATGCCGTAGTCGTGCCGCTTGATCTCGTCCAGCGCCTGTTTGGTGGGGGAGTTGGTGAGCTCGCTCGTCTCCACCCCGGCGGTGTCCTCCCCGATGTGCAGTTCCTGGGTCACGTTGCCCTTGCCGTCCGTCGTGGTGAGCGTCCGCGTCCCGTCGGCGTGCTGCTCGTCGACCTTCTTCGAGGTCGGTTGGCCGTCGGCGTCGAGCTGCTCGCTGGTCACCGTACGGCCGCCGTCGGAGCCGTACGAGGTGGTCTCCCGGCTGCCGCCGGTGCGCTTGCCGTCGCCGTCGGTGGTCGTGGTGGTGACCACCGTCGAGTTGCCGCTGATGACCGTGGCCGACCGGCTGGAGCTGCTGCTGAGCACCTTGCCGTTGGCGTCGGTCGTGGTGGTGACCGTCACCGTGCCCGCGCCGCCCGGCAGGGTCCGCTGGGTGATGGTCCGGACGACACCGTTCGGCCCGATGGCGGTGAAGGTCATGCTGCCGTCGGGGTTGACCGTCGGCTGGCCCTGGTCGACGAACTGTTCGGGGGTGGGGGCGGTGTTGTTCTGCCCGCTCGACATCGCCTCGAAGTACTGGTCCCACCAGGTCTTGCCGGAGATGAAGGGGGGCAGCCCCGGTGGGCGGGGTGCGTTTGCCTCGCCGAAGGCGAACCGGACCGCGTCCAGCGAGGCCGCCGACCAGCCGTCGGTGGACGAGTAGGCGTCCGCCACCGTCTGCGCGGCCATGCCGATGTTGGTCAGCGCCGTGCCCAGGTGGGTGAGGTACTGCTGGAACTCGCCGTAGTTCAGGGTCATCTGACCCCGGATGTACGTCCCCTCCGGCAGCGCGTTGCCGTCCCAGGCGCTCTGCGGCAACTGGCCGAGCTGGCTCAGCCGGCCGCCGTGGCTCTGCAGGTTTTCCTGGATGGTCACCATGTTCTTGCCGTAGTCGACCAGGCCGTCGAGATCGACGTCGACCGGCTTCTGGTCGGCCAGCCAGTCCGTCCGGGTGTTCTGGCTGGTCTCCTGCTGGTACGGATTGCCGCTGCCAGCGGTGCCGTCGTCGTCCGCCACCGACCCTCCCCCTGGTCCGGCGGGCCCCCGCCCGAGTGTCTCCACGAATCGACCCGAGCGTAACCGCTGCGGCCAAGCCGCGGGAACCGGTGCGACCGGCCACGGAGCGCACGATGGACCACTTCGGACGAAGTGAGGTGGCCCGATTCGACCGGGGACGCTACGGTCGGAATCGGCCGTCACGGCCATCACATCAAGGGGACGCTTCCCTGACCGGGGGGCGCAAGCAGAGGAGCGGGTGAGTCCACCTTGACCAACACCCCTGGACTGGGCCAGGTTCACGCCACCCAGGAACAGCTGAACGCGATGGCGCAGCGCTGCAACGAGACCGGTGAGGGTCTGGCGCAGGGCATGGCACAGCTCATCGAGCGGGTGCAGACCCTGGGCGGCGGCGGCATGCGGGGCTCGGCGAACAACGCGCTGCAGGACGTCTCGGTGCAGCTCAACGACGGGTTGCGGAAGATCATCTCCGCGCTCGACGAGCTGTCCGGCAAGATGACCAGCGCCGCGACGCAGTACGGCATGAACGACGAGGACGCCGCGACCGAGATCCGGAACGCCGCCGCCGAGACCGGCGACGCCAGCGTGATGAGCATCCTGCGCGGCTGACGCCGCCGCGACCAGCGAAAGGTGACATTCCAGTGAGTAGTCCCATCACCTACAACTTCGGTCAGATCTCGGACGTGGCGACCGCGATCGGCACCTACCAGGGCCAGATGGACGGCAGCCTCCAGGACCTGTACACCCAGTTCACCCAGCTCTTCGCGGCGGACTGGCAGGGTTCGGCGGGCCAGGCGTGCGACGAGGCCCGGCAGAAGTGGAACCAGGGCGCCACCGAGATCAAGGAGGCGCTGTCCCGGGTCGGCCTGAAGCTCGGCGCCTCGGCGGAGCGGATGCAGCAGGTCGACCAGCAGATCGCCGCCGGCATGTGACGGCCCGGTCCGGCGTGTCCACCAGCGGTGGGGACGCCGGACCGGCCCGTACCGCCGGGATGGTGCCGGGCGGGGGCACCCGGAGTCGTACCGCCCCGCTACGCTGCCGTGCAGCGACCTTGGGGGAGGGGCGATGGAGGAACGGCCGAACTTCGGCGCGCTGACCGCCATGATCGGTGACCTCAAGAAGGCCTGGTCCGGTATGGACGAGGTGCAGCGCCGCATGCTCCGGGTGACCGGCACGGCCTGGTCGGACGACCGCACCGTCAAGGCGGTGGTGGGTCCCCGGGGCCATCTGCTGGAGCTCGACATCGATCCCCGGGTCTTCCGCAACCCCAACTCCAAGGCCCTCGCCGCCACCATCGTGGCGACCGTCCGCCTCGCCGTCGAGGACGCGGCCGAGCAGTCGAAGGAGATCCTCGACGGCAGCCTCGCGCCCGACCTGCGGCGGATGGCACCCGGCGGGGCGCAGTTGGAGAAGCTGCTGCACAGCCACGACGCCGACGTGCGCCTGAAGGGGGACGACGATGAGTAACTTCGTCGAGATCAAGTCGAGCGTCGCCGACATCCTCGGCATCGCCAACCGGCTGCGCGTCAACGGGCAGTCGTTGTCCGCCACGATGGACGGCAAGCTCGGTGCGGTCAGCGGCATGGAGTCCGCGCCGGGGACGCTGCCGCGCGACGAGTTCACCGAGGAGTTCCTCAAGACGTACCACAAGTCGGTCGAGGTGGCCGGCGGCGGTGGGCAGCAGATGAACGAGGCCATCAAGGACACCGTGCCCAAGCTCGGGGTGGCGATGGACCAGCTCGGCAAGTACGTCGCCGACGCGATGTGGAGCTACACCGGCACCGACGACGACAACGCCACCGACATCGACCGGGCCGGTGGCCGGCACTGACCCGAGGGGAACGGCCGTGGGTCACGGCGGTGCCGGGGAGGACTCCGCGTGAGCGAGAGTGACCACGCCCTCGCCGAGATCCTGGAGTGGTTCTCCGATCTCGAAGCCGCCATTCCCGGCGTCCGGTCCACCGTCGGCGAGATCCTCATCGGCAAGATCCCCGAGTCGGACATCGACGCCGTCTACGAGCTCTCCGACGCCTGGGGCGCCGCCACCCAGGAACTCGCCTCCTTCTACGAGGAGGCGGTGCACGCCGCCGACGGCATCATGGAGAACTGGACCGGCGACGGGGCCGCCGAGGCGTTCACCCGGGAATGGCTCTCCTACCTCCAGTCGCTCGCCGGCACGGTCGACACCCTCGCCTCCATGGAGGAGGCGGTGCAGAGCTTCGGCCTGCAGATCGAGCTGATGAAGTTCATGGCGCTGATCGGCCTGATCATGCTGGCCGTCTCGCTGTTCATGCTGGTCGCCGCCGCCATCCCGTCACTCGGCCTGTCCACCGCCGGCATCCCGGGCGCGTTCGCCGCCTGCCGGGCCGCGATCGGTGCGGCCGCCACCAACGCGGTCCGGGCGATCGGCAGCATCTCCATCCGCGCGGCCCTCGCCGAGGTGGCCACGCTGTTGACCCGTACGCTGCCCACCCTGGTCCGCACCCAACTGCCGAACCTGGTCCGGACCCAGGTGCCCCGGCTGGTCACCACCCAGCTACCGCGCTTCGCCCGTACCCAGATCCCGGTCTTCGTCCGGCAGACCCTGCCGACCCTGGCCCGTCAGGGCGCGGGCAACCTGGCCCGGGGGGTCCTGCCGCGCAACGTCATCGCCCGCTCGGTCGCCGACCGGATGGCGGGCCAGTGGCTGCGCAGCGTCACCAACCGTGAGCTGCTCCGCCAGCTCGGCCGGGAGGCCGGGCTGGAGTCCCGGCGGCTCGCCGGGCGGAGCCTGCTCGCCGCCCGCAACCAACTGGCCAAGGAGATCGAGGAGCAGCTACTACGCAAGTTCGGCGCCCGGGTCGGCACCGAACTGGCCGCCCGTGGTGGGGTCAGACTGGCCGGCACCGAGGCGTTCGAGCAGCTCAGCCGGGCCACCCTGAGCCAGTACGCGGCCCGGGAGGTCGCCACCACCGCCTTCGGCCGTGAGCTGGCGAAGTACCTGGGCCAGCGGGTCGCGTTCGGCGCGGCCTTCATGGGCGGCGGTAACCTGCTGGGCCAGATGTACCAGATCGCCGGCGGCGAGCGGGCCAGCCTCGACCTGGGCGAGCTGGGCATGTCCACCGCGCAGGGCGGACTCTTCGGGGCGTCCATGTTCGGTGGCATCCCCGGGCACGTCATCGGCGGCGGGGTGGCCGGCAGCCTGGTGACCGGCCTGACGGACGCCGCCCAGGGCAAGTTCGACCTGCAGAACATGCTGCACGGCGGGGCGGAGGGCGCCAAGGCCGGCGCGATCTTCGGCGCGCAGAACAAGCTGGAGACGGCCCGCGTCGGCGGGATGGACCTGCGGATCGGCCGCGACGTCATGGTGCTCCCCGAGGGGATGGCCTCCGTCGACCGCGCCGACGGGCTGCGGGTCATGTACAGCGAACGCGGCGCTGTCTGGGAGCACGTCGACGCGAGCGGGCAACGGGTGGACGGCGGCGCGATCGCCGCCGACGGCACCGTGCTCGCCCGGGACGGCGCCCCGCCGCCCACCGTCCGGGTGACCGACGCCGACGTGACGTCCTCCTCCGGTGCCCGGACCACCCACCCGCCCCTGGCGCAACTGCCCCCGGCGGACGTCCCGCAGCGCACCAGTCCGGTCGGCGGCGCGGGGGGCGGAGACGGTGGCGGCGGCCCCCGTCAGCCCGCCCACCCGACGTCGGTGCGTACCGGTGACGCCGGGGTGCGCACCGTGGAACCGGCGCGGCCGACCGCCGAGCCCACCCGCCCGGGGGGCGACCGGACCCCCGGCGAGCCGGCCCGACCCACCGGGCCGGAGACCCCCGCGCGGCGGGCGGGGGACGGCGGCCCCGTCCGGCACGATCCGGAACCAATCCCCCGCGACCCGGAACAGGCCCGGCGCGATCCGGAGCCGGTCCACCGCGATCCGGAACCAACCCACCGCGACCCGGAATCGGCCCGGCGCGATCCGGACGGTGGGCCGCCGCCGGAGCGCACCCGCGCCGAGCCGCCCGGGACCGTGCGGGACGCCGACCCGCCGACCGCCGGCACCAGGACCGACCCGCCGGCCCCGCACCCCGACGGCGGACCCGTCACCAGGGGCGACGATTCCCCCGACGGGACGCGCCGCGCCGGCCTGCCGGACACCGCCGTGCCGGCCCGGGACGGGGTGGCTGCCGCCATGCGGCCGGACGCGCCGGCGGTCCGGTCGGACGGCGGCCCACCGCACGGTGACCTGGTCACCCCCGTGGACGGCGGCCCGCCACCGCGCACGGACGCCGCACCCGCCCCCCGTGGCGACAGCCCACCCGCCCTGCGTGGCGACAGCCCACCCGCCCCCCGTGGCGACAGCCCACCCGCCCTGCGTGGTGACAGTCCACCCGTCCCGCGCGCCGACGCTCCGCCACCCCCGCGTGCGGACGCCAGCCCACCGCCGCGTACGGACGCCACCCCGCCGGTGCGGGCGGACGGCGCACCGGCCGGGCGGTCGGGAACGCCGCACGGCCGGGACGGCGCCGCTCCCGACGCCGGGCGGCCCGACGGCCCGGTCAGGGCGGACCGGGCCGACGACCCGGGTCGGCCCACCGATCCGGAGGTCTCCACCGGGGCATCCATCCGCCCCCGCGACGAGCTGCGCGCCCAGGATTGGGCCAACCGGGCCTACGACCGGTTCCGGGCCGACCCGGGGGACGTGACCGACATCGCGGCGAACCTCGCCACCGTCGCCCGACCCGACGGCACGACCGGCTACACCCACGCCGACATCGCCCGGATCAAGCAGCACCTGATGTTCGACGAGCACGTGCTGCGGGACTACCCCGACGGGTGGATCCGCCGGCGGTTCGACGCGGACGAGGACATCGCGGAGGCCTGGATCCGGCTGCGGGAGGGCCGACACCTCGAACCCGACCTGGTGCTGCTGGAGCACGAGCTGGCCGAGTCGGGCTACCTGCGGGTGCACCCGGACGCCACGTACCCGGATGCCCACGCGCACGCCCAGAGCCTGTTCAATTGGGAGCGGGTCGCGCCCGGCCGTACCGGGGAGGACCTGGACAACTCGTGGCCGAGGAGAACCGGTGATGGCGATTCTGGTGGACTTCGAAATGGTCCGGGAGGACAGTCGGGAGGTCGAGTACAGCTTCGGCTACCCGGAGAAGGATCGGCGGCTGGTCATCCAGAAGGAGTCCCGGCAGGGCCAGGTGCTGGACGGGACGGAGGACATGCAGTACCGCAAGGCGTTCGGCAAGATCCTGCGGATGCGGGCCGAGGCGGCGACCTGGCCGGCCGGGGGCTGCTACGCGGCGTAACGCCGGACGGCGGGCGGGTCCCGTTCGAGCTGGTGCCGGTCGAGCCGCACCCGATCGGGCCGTCCGTCCCGCTGCCGGACGTGGTCCGGTCGACCTTCGACGGGCACGTCGGTGAGCTGCTGGCCGGCCGGGAACCCGGGCCGGTGGACCAGCCGCACCGGGCGAGCTGGGACCCGGCGTCCCGGCTGCTCACGGTGGAGTACCCGGACGGTCTGCGCGTCCAGGTGGCACTCCAGGTCAACTCCGCCCTGCCGCCCGGCCAGCCGGTGGTGCTGCGTCCGGGGCTCTCGGTCGAGCACGGGCAGTGGGTGCAGCGTGAGCCGGCCGGCGTGGTCCTGCCGGACCACCTCCCGACCGACCCGGCCGGCCGGCCGGCCGCCGTCGACCGTCAACTCGGCGACGCCTGGCGCACCCTGCACCGGGAGATCCACCAGGTTCTCGACCGGCCGGCGGATGTCGTACCCGAGTCGGCGCGCGACACCACCACGGCGCCGGACGGGCCGGCGCGGCCGGAGCCCGCGCGGCCGGTGGAGGAGCCGTCACTGGCGGCCTTGGAGGAACCGGCCCGGCCGGACCCGCCGGTGCTCGACGCCGACCGGATCAGCTTCCGTGACGCCACCGCCCCGGAGCCGGCACCGCCCCGGCCGCTCACCCCGGACACCGTCCGTGGCCTGCTCGCCGACGGCACGACCACCCCCGAGCAGGTACGCGGCTGGGCCCGGGACCACCTCGCCGACCGGCAGGAGGACGGCTCGTACCTGCCGCGCCGGCAGACCGACATCGACGCCACCGTGGCCCGGCTGCGTGAGGAGACGTCGGCGCTGGTCGAGGCGCGGGTACCGGCCGACCCGAACGCCACCCCCGACGCCGTCGGGCACGCCGAACCACCGGCGCGGCCGGCCGAGCTGCCGATCAGCCAGGAGCTGGCGCCCAGCGCCAACTTCCCCGCGCACCGGACCAGGACCGGCGCCGAGCTGCCCGAACAGGTCCACGAGCTGGTGCAGAAGGCGAAGGACCACCTGCTCGCCCGCTACCCCGAGGCGGCGGTGGCCCGGCGCATCGCCGACCTCGACGCCATCGGCGGGCTGGCCGACCGGTTGCAGACCGCCGCCGACACGGCCCGCGAGGGCGGCCGGATCGGCGAGGTCGTGCAGGGCGTACGCGACCTGAGCCGCGCCGTCAACGACTACGCCGACCAGTACCGGGGCTGGCGCGACTTCGAACGCGGCGGTGAGTACGCCGACCCCGGCTGGCGGGACCTCGACGGCGTCGACCCGCTCAACTCCGTCGAGTTGGCCACCCGGGTGGTCAGCGTGGACCCGCAGACCCACCGGTTCCACGTCCTCGACCAGGCGATCGCGATCGCCAAGATCGGTGACGTGCTGGGGCCGACGTTCGAGGGCCACGCCGCGCGCACCTTCGACCGGCTGGTGCCGAAGGACATGGAGAGCGTGGCGGCGCTGCTGCCGCCGGAGATGCGCCACGAGAACCTGGAGGCGTGGGTCCGGGGACCCGCCCGGGGCGGCTTCGACACCCGGACCGAGGTGCTCTACGTCGACCCCCGGGACGGTGCCACCAGCCGGCCGATCAGCGCGGTCGCGGCCACCGTCGTCCACGAGAGCATGCACCGCCTCCAGCCGAGCCCCGACGTGGTGGCCGACTTCGTCGCCCAGGGCGTCGCCGAGGGGCGGTACGGCGACGAGGTGTCGGCACAGGTGCTGGTGCCGCTCCGCTTCGAGGGCGAGTTCCAGGCGTTCGCGGTCCAGCAGCAGTTCCTGCGCGGGTTGGCCGGCTTCCGGGCGATCGACCACGGTGGCGATCCGCGCCTGCCGCGCAGCGACGGCTACCAGGAGATGGCCGACTGGACCCCGCAGAAGATGCGGGACAGCATCCTGGACCGCTACGTCACCGACCCGGCGGAGCGGGCCGTCCTCCCGCGCGACCTGGTGGACCGGTTGGTGGCCCAGACCCCGGAGAGTGTGCTGGCGCGGGCCCGGGTCGCCATCGACGAGGCGAACCACCCGGTCGCCGGCGACCGCCGGCAGGGCACCTTCTACGGCCCGATGACGCGCACGATCGCCGAGCGGTACGGCATCGACCTCGACGCGGTCGCGCAGGAGCAGGGGCAACGGACGCTGCCCGCGCTGCGGGACCAGGCCCCGGTGCCCGACGCGTCGACGACACCGCACGCGGACGCCGACCCGGCACCGCTCGCGGAGTGGGGACCCACCCGCGACTCCGGCCCGAGCTGGCCGAACGACGATCCGGCGCCGTACACCCCGCCGGCCTGGCGGGTCGACGCACCCGCCCACGACACCCCGCCGGCCTGGGGACCGGACACCCCGGCCGGCCATGGCCCGGCGACCCACCCGGACGCCGGTCAGCCCGCCCGGTCGGAGCCCGAGCGTCGGCCCGGTGTGCTCGGCCGGGCGCTGCGCCGGATCACCGGAGTCTTCGGCGGTGACGCCCCCGCTCCCCGGGCCGCCGTGGACGGGCCGCCCACCCGACCGGTCACCGCCGACCCCGGACCGGCACCGTGGGGGACGCCGGAGCGGGTACCGGAGCACGGCACCCGGACGCCCGAACCGGCGACGCCACCCTGGTCCACCCCGGACGCGTCGGTGGACCGTCCGGGGTGGACACCCGGTGCGGAGCGCGGCGCCGCCGACCCGGCCGCTCTGGACGGGCGTACCCTGCTGCGGCTGAACGAGCGGCGCTGCATCGTCGACGAACTGCGGGCCGCCACGGACCGGATCGACCAGGTCCGGCTCCGCGACGAACTGAACCGGCTCGACGCCGAGCTCGCGCAGCGTGGCTACCCCGTGCACGAGCTGGAGCGGGTGCCGGAGGCGGAGGGGGCGTACCCGGCCGAGACGCCGGTGGCCGACGGCCGGGACCACTCCCGGCACGACGAGATCTGGTCCGACCCGCCCTGGCGGCAGGAGGACCGCCGGCCGTCCCTCGACGAGCTGATCCCCAGCTCCCAGGAGGAGGCCGGGGCCTGGGGGGACGCCGTCCGCCGGGAGTTCGCCGACCAGCTCGACGGTCGGGAGTTCGCCGGGCTGCGGATCCGGGTGGACCTGGCGGACCCGTACAGCGTCAGCGTGCACCGCAACGAGGTGGTCGTCCGGGCCGCCGTGCACGACGCGGACGGCGTGGACGTCGGCCGGGTGGTGCGCTCCTTCCAGCGTGACCACGACGGGAGCCTCTTCGTCGAGCACGTCTCCCTGAAGCTCAGCGAACGTGTCCAGGGCCAGGGCTTCGCCCGGGAGTGGAACGGCCACCTGATGGAGTGGTACCGGCACTCCGGCGTCGAGCGGATCGAGGTGCACGCCGCGTCCACCGTCGGCGGGTACGCCTGGGCGCGCGACGGCTTCGACTGGGCGCCCAACACCGAGCACCGGGCCAACGGCGTCCTGGACCGGCTCCGGGGCGAGCTGCGCGAGGTGGACGTCGACATCGCGCTGGCCCGCCGCTCGGCCGACGGTGACGGTCCGGTGGACGTCGACCGGCTCCGGGAGCGCTACGGCACCACCGACCCGGACCAGGTGCTCCGGGAGGCGTACCGGCAGCGGGAGGCGGGGCAGGAGGTCCTGCACCGGGCCCGCACGCACGCCTTCGGCAGCAGCCGGTACCCGACGCCGTTCGAGATCAGCCAGGCCGGCTGGGGTGACCACCACCACGGCCGGGACGCCTCCTGGATCGGCAAGCGGGCGCTGCTCGGCGCGGACTGGAAGGGCGTCAAGCAGGTCAGCGACACCGGCCCGCTGCACCCCCGGTCGGCGCACACCGCCGGGCTGCCCCGGGTGCCCGACCCGTCCTCGATCCACAGCCTGCTCAGCGGGGACGGGCACCCGCCGGTCACCGCCGCCCGGGTGCCCGACGCGGAGTTCCACGGGTACGGCCGGGAGGTGCCCGAACCGGAGCTGGTGCGGCGGCTCGGCGACGACGCCCTGCGCCAGGTCGTGGACCGGTTGCCGGCCGACAGCACGCTGCGCGGCGTACGGCTGGAGCTGACCACGGCCCCGGCGGACGCCCTGCCGAACGGCGCGGTGGCCCGGTCGGTGCCGATCGACGCCCACGGCCGTGACCTGCCGCACGGCACCGTCCCGCCGGACGGGGGCGGCTGGCGCGTCGAGCTGTCCGACCGGGCCAGTGACGTCAACGTGGCCCGGGCGGTCGCCCACGAGGCCGCCGAGCTGGAGGCGATCGGGCAGCGGGCCGCCGGTGGGCTGGACCCGTTCACGCCGGACGCCCTCACCCCGGGCGTGCTCGCCGACGGCGCCGGCCTCAGCCCGCACGACCTGGGCCGGCTGGCCGAGGCGGAGGTGCTGGCGGACCTGCTGCACGATCCGACCCAGGCGGCCCACGCCCGGGCGGAACTGCGGGCCCTGCGCGACCATCTCGGCCTGCGTCCGGACGATCCCGGTGCCGGCGCCCGGCTGCGGCTGCTCGACGGTCGGCTCAGCGACGCCGGCCGGGACGCCCTGCTCGGCCGGGACGGCCCACCGGCCGACCGGGCCCGGCCGACCGTCGACGGGACGCCGGCCCGGCCCCGCGACGGCGACGGGACGCCCGGCGACGACGCCCCACCCGGACGGGCCCGCGACGGCGACGGGACGGCCCCGAGCGGGCGCGACGCCGACGGACCACCGCCGGTACGTCCGGAGCCGGCCGAGCCGCCGGTGCCGGCGCGCGCCGAGGTGGCCTCGGCCAGCTACCCGGCCCGGGTCAGCCGGGTGCCGTTCGAGTTCGAGCAGTTCCTGCACGACCCCCGCTGGGCCGACGGGGCGACCCTGTTCGAGCAGCGGCTCGGGGCGCACTACTTCCACGATCCGGAGGTGCTGGACACGGTCCGGACGGCGCTCACCCGGCTGCGGGACATCGTGGTGGAGCTGACCGAGCCACTCCACCCGGGGGAGAGCCGCGCCGAGCTGGTCGCCCGGGTGGAGGGCGCGTTCTTCCGGGACGACGAGCCGGCCAGCGCGGGTCAGGTCGGCAGTTCGGTCAGCTTCGACAGGCTGCTCGCGGAGGGTAACCTCCGCGAGACGATGACCGCCTTCTACAACGCCGCCTACTGCAACTGGCCGAGTCCGCACACCCTGTCCAAGGCTCTCCTGTCGGTGCTGGACGGCGGCCGGTGGGAGCAGGCGCGGGCCGCGGGTGTCGACGTCGGGGCCGTCCGCCGGATGGGCGACCTGCTCGACGGCACCGTGAACCGGCTGATGCCGGAGACGTTGCGGGACAAGCTCAAGTTCGGCCGGGACTTCTTCGCCACCGGCAACGTGGCGCGAAACTCGGTGCACGGGATCCGGGACCTGACCGAGATGACGGCGAGTCAGTACCCCCGTCGGGACCGGGGGGAGGCCGAGCAGTTGGCGCGGGCCAATACCGCCGACCACTACGCGCGGCTGGGCACCCCGCTGGGGCGGCTCGAACGGGCGTACGTCGACCAGGTGAGCCGGGAACGGACCGGGGAGCCGCTCGGTGAGCACGACCGGCTGCCGTGGCGGGAGGGCGTCACCGCGCACGACACCGACCACGGCCCGTGGGCCCGCTGGGTGGGCCGGGACGGCTTCCCGGTGATCGACGGGGTCTCCGGCACCACGGCCCGGATGTTGACCGCCGCCCGGTTCGTCGGCCTGGACGGCCCCCAGGCCGAGCGGTTCCTCAGTGGTCTGATGGGCTGGATGCTCCCGGCCCGGGACCACTCCCTGTTCGAGATCCTGCGCGGGGCGGAGATCGCCGGGATCCAGCGGGTGGAGCTGCGTCCGCCGGACACCCGGTTCACGGCGGTGGATCTCTACCGCAGCCTGCCCGACGTCGACCTGCCCACCCTGCGGGCCGAGGTGGCGGTCGACGGGCTGTTCCCCCACGAGGCCCGTTACCTCGACCACGCCGTCGACCCGGACGGCTTCTCCGAGACGCAGCACAAGGTGCCGGAGATCGCCGACCGGCTCTGGCCCCAGTTGGAGAGCGGCCGGGTGCGGGACCCGGACCTCGCCGACTGGTTGCGGCGCAACGGCATCGACCCGGCCGACTCGGCCGCCGTGCGGGAGTTGGGCCAGCGGCTCTCGAAGCCGCACGTGATGGCGCTGACCGTCTACACCCGACACAGCCACTACCTGATCAACAACGTGATCCGGACCCACCTCTTCACGGGCGGGGCGGCAGAGCTGCCGACGAAGACGGTCTTCGACCGTAAGGTCGACCAGCTCGTCGTCAACTACCTGGGCAACATCGCCGCCGGCACCAAGGCGCTGCCCCTGCCGTTGCTGCTGCGCCCGGTGGTGCACGACGCACCGGGCCACCTCACCTCCCGTTCGCCACTGAGCGGTCCGGCCGAGCGCTGGGTGGAGGCGCAGCGGCGGGTGACGGAGGCCGAGCAGCGGGCGCAGGAGCAGCGCGACGCGGGCGACGCCGTCGAGCGACGGCGGGCCACCAGCGAGGAGCGACGGGCCGGCCGGGCGCTCGACGCGGCCTGGGACGAGCTGAAGAGCCAGCTCCGGGCGGTGTCGCCGCGGCTCTTCGACGAGATGCGGTGGCACGCCGACATGGTCCACGACGCGATGATGCAGCTACCGGCCGTCGGTAGTCCGGATCGGCCGGTGATCGCCTACCGGGGCGACTGGATCACCCCGGTCTATTCCCCCATCTACGGCAACTCGTGGTTGCCGACCGGCGTGGCGCGGGAGTTCCTGAGTGTCAGCCGTCGGCTCGACGTGGCGGTCCGGTTCATGGCGGAGAATCCCGCCTCGGGCGGTAAAGTGGTGGTGGTCTACCGGCTCACCGGGCAGCAGGCCCGCGACATCTCGGTGTTCTCGTCCTTCGCGGTGGACGAGGAGGCGGTCTTCCCGCCCCGGTCGCGGATGCGGCGCACCACCGATCCTGACCTCGCCGAACAGGTACGGGCCGAGTTGCCGCCGGAGTTCCAGGAGAGCTGCGAGATCATCATCATGGAAGAGACCTGAGCGTGCCCGACGAGCCTGTATGGAACGAGGCGGACGACCTCTTCGCCGCCGTCCACCGGATGCTGTTGCGGCTGGCCGGACGGCTACCGGACGACGTGCTGGCCGGCCTGCGCGAGTTGCTCGGCAACGGCGACCTGCGGCACCTCCCGGACGCGGTGTCGGTGGCCACGGTGCAGTACGCGGTGCCGGTGCCGGCGGCGGACCGGGAGCTGCTGGCCCGCGTCCTGCTGGCGCTGGACGTCCCGGGTGGCGAACCCCAGTTGTACGGCGAGGTGCCGGTCTCCGACGAGCCACCACCGGTCGGTGCCTTCCGTTTCGTACCGGCACCCCCGGCGGTGGTCGACCGGGCGGGTCACCGGATTCCGAGCCCGCTGGATCTGACCGGTGGCGACCCCGAGGACCTCACCGATCTGCCCGCCGCACTCGCCCAGCTCGCCGACCTCGCGCCCGAGCTGACCGACGGGATCGACGACCGTCTGGTGGACAACCTCTCCCGCCATCCCGGGGTCCGGCGTATCTGGCGGGCCTGGCGGCTGGCGGCGGGCGGGCAGCCGCCGCCACGGCGGATCTGTCTCGCCGAGCTGACCCCCGGCGTCCGGGCCTGGGACCTCACCCTCGACGCCCAACGGGCGCTGGCCCGCAAGGGCGAGCAGGCCCCGCAGGTGGAGACCTTCTGGACCGGCGAACCGCTGCCGCCATACCACCGGGCGGCGCTGGCCGGAGCGGCCCTGCTGTGGACGCCACCGCCCGGCCCCGGGCCACGGTGACCGGGCCGGGCCGGGCCGGGCGCGGCCCGGCCCGGTCCGCGCGGCCCGCGTCGCTTGACGCGGGTCGGCCCGGGGACGACGGTTGACCCGTGGATCACGTCAATCTGAGGACGTTGGACCGGCTGCCCGGCCCGGTCCGGGCCGACTACCTGCGGATCGTGGAGCGGATGGTCGACGAGGTCACGGCCCGCCCGGCGTCGGTGCTGTCGGTGCCGGTGCTCTGGCTGACCCTCGGCCCGGCGGACACCGACGACATCCGGGTGGAGCGGGTCGACCTGGGCGAGTTGTACCGCCGGCACGGCTACGCCGAACGCTTCGGCCACTGGGTGGAGTCGGCGGTGCGGCAGCGGATGGCCGGGGGCCGGTGCGGCGCGCTGGTCTGCCACGACCGGATGAGCGGGCCGGTACCCGGTCCGCTGCTGGGCGCGATGCTCGGCCCCCGGGAGCGGCACGTCCACCTGCACGCCACCCACCGGGACGACCCCCGGGCGTTCTGGGACACGTTCCCGATCCGCCGCCGGCCGCTGCGGCGGATCCGGTTCGCGCCCGAGGTACGTCAGCAGGTGGCGCAGGCCCGACGGGCGTTCCCGGAGCCCACCGGATGACTCCGACGGCGGACGACGGCGGGTGCGCGGGCCGGAGCGCGGACGGGTCACTGTGGCAGGATGATTGCCGCCGACGGCCGTGACGGGGAGGTTGCTGGTGGACACGGAACGGACGACCGAGGCGCTCCGGCGGTACGTGCTGGATCCCGGGGAACCCACCGAGCGGGTGTGGATCGGTCCGGAGTCGGTCACGATGCGGACGGCCCGATTCCGCTACCTGGCCCGACCGGCGCAGTGGTCGGTCGCCGACGAGGACTGGGTGGCGGACGCGGTCCGGGTGGTGGCGGCGAGCCAGCCGCTCTACGTGACCCACGGCCTGCTCCTCACCACCGCGGGCGAGGCGCTGCACCTGAACCGGCCCGAGGTGCTGGCCGACCTCGGCCGCCGGACGGGGGCCGGGCTGACCCCGCTGGCGTACGCGGAGCTGTTCGGCGAGCTGTACTCGGCGTGGGAGATCGACGGCCCCGTGGTGCGTCCGTTCGCGGCGACGGAGGGCACCCGTGCCGGCTGGCTGGTCCGCGACGCCGACCACTTCGCCCGGGTGCTGCCGGTGCCGGACGCTCCGGAGGTCACCCCGCCGACGTTCGCGCAGGGCGCCGACGGGGAGTGGACGCTGCGCTTCTTCTCGCACAACTACTACCTGCTGGAGATCCGCTCCGCGGTGGACGTGTACCGGTGGACGGTCACCGGCGGGCCGGGCCGACCGGCGAGCTGGGACCGGACGACCGTCGCCGAGCGGGTGGAGCGTCCGCTGCCGTGACACCCGCGACGCGACCTCGACCGGCGGCGGACCGGCCCGCCCCCGCGACCCGGAGGTGACGGGATGGCGATAAACACCGACCCGGACCGGCAGCGGCGGCTGCGGGAGTTGGCCGAGCTGCACGCGCGCTGGCAGGCCGAGCACCGGGTGGACGACGCGGAGTTCACGCCCGAGGGCGCGGACTCGACCAACCGCCGCCCACCGTCGGCGCAGGCGCAGCGCGAGTACATGCGCCGGGCCCGGGAGATCATGGGCCTCGACCCGGACACCGGCCACCTCCGGGAGACGGAATGACACTGCTGCCCGCCGTCCGTAGCCGGGACGAGGCCGACCTCTACCTGGAACTGCACCCCTGCGACCGGTGCGGGGCGATGGAGGCCGCCTGGGCGCCGGCCCCGGTGACACACGGCACCCGGCCGGCGTACCGGTACCGCGGTCGCTGCACCGGGTGCGGTGCGCAGCGGGAGTTCGTCTTCGCCCTGCCCGAGGGGCGGACGGCTCCCGCCGACGCCGGCCCGCACCCCACCACCCGGTTCGGTGGGCCGCAGCCGTCCGCGTTGCTCGACCCGGGCGAGTGGCTGCTGGTCGCCGACTGGTGCGCGGAGGCGTCCGAGGTGGCCGAGCGGCAGGGCGACGACGCCGAGGCGGCGGCCCTGCGCTGGACGGCCGTGGCGGCCCTGGAGGAGGTCCGCAAGTTCCTGCCGACCGATGGTGACACGGTGCCGGAGTCGGCGTTCTGGTCGACCCGGGGACGGACGGTCCACCACCGTGAGCCGGGACGCTTCCGCCGCCGGCGCATCGAGGTCGTCCGCGACTTCCACCTGGACCACATGCCGTGGAGCCCGTCGTGACGCCGCTGGCCGCCCGCTCCACCCACGAGGCCCACCTCTACATGGACCTGCAACCCTGCGGCTGCGGGGCGGGCCGCTTCCCGCGCGCCGCCAGCGTGGTCGCGCTGCCCGACGGTGACCTGGCCCGGCGGTACGCGGGTGCGTGCGAGCGGTGCGGCACCGGCCGGGAGTTCCTGTTCCGGCTGCCCGCCGAGCCGGTCGGGGTCGAGGAGGGCTTCCGGTACGGCGGCGCCGAGCAGTCCCTGCTGATCGACGCGGGGGAGTGGCTGTGGGTGGCCGAGGGGCACGCCCGGGGCGTCCCGGCCGGGGCGGCGGGCCTGCCGGCGGCCGACCGGCGGCGCTGTGAGATCCGGCTGACGGCGGCCGTCGCCGCGCTGGACGAGGTGCTGAAGTTCGTGCCGCCGGGCGGTTCCCGGGTGCCGTTCACCGCCGTCTGGACGGCGCTGGGCCGCTCGGTCTACCAACGGGAGCCGGGCCGGTTCCGGACCGGCAGGTTGACGGCGGTCCGGTCGGCGTACGCCGGGGCGCTGCGCAGGCTCGGCTGACCCGGCCGGGTCAGCCCTGGCTGCCGCTCGGCGCGGGCGGTGGACTGCCGTTGAGGTTGTAGTCGCACTGCGGGACCACGTCGGTGATGTCCCGGACCACCTGGCCGTTGAGCTTGAGCACGCAGCGCACCTTCGGTGTGCCGTTCAGGTACGCCATCCCGTGGTCGACCCCGGGCTTCGGCTGGGCCACCCCGGTGACGTAGACGCTCGACTCGTCCGGCCAGGACACCGTCAGCTCCTTCTTCCAGGCCGGCACGACGAGGTGTTCCTTCTGTGACGGGTCGGCACTGTGGCCCCAGGTGACGTCCATCTCGAACAGCCCGACGCCGCCCTGCTGGTACAGCTCCAGGGTGACGTCGTAGCGCACCGGCTGCTGCTCCACGACGGGGATGTCGGGGGAGCAGCCGACCAGGGTCGCGGCCAGAGCGGCCGTCACGACGGCACGTCGCATGGATCCTCCTCAGGGGACGTCGGCGGACGGCGACCGGTCCGTAGCCTAGCGTGCCCCACCGGCGGGTCCCGCCGGTCGGCGTGGGATCGCTAGGCTCAGGTCCGGTACTGCGCAGGGGAGGAGACCCGTCGTGGACGAGTCGTGGCAGCCGGCCAACGACACCGAACGGGCGTTGCTGCGCGCGGCGCGGGACGACGACCGCACCGGGTTCTTCCGGATCCTCACCCGAGCCGAGTTGTACCTGCCGCAGCTCCGCGACGACGGCGACGACGGCAGCCAGCGCTTCGTCACCATGGACCTCTTCGGGCAGCCCTTCCTGCCGGTCTTCACCTCGGTGGAGACGATGGCCCCCCGGGTCGCCGGGGTGGCCGACGCGTACACCGTCACCGGCTACGCCGAGCTGCGCGAGCGCTGGCCGGTCGCCGGTTGGCGGCTGGCGGTCAACCCGGGCACCCCGCTGGACGCGTACCTGCCGGTGGAGGCGGTCCAGGCCGCGGCGGACGGCGAGCTGTCCGTACCCGCCGGGGCGGAGATCCTCGCCGAGATCGCCGAGGCGGCGGCCGACGACGAGATCGCCGGGGCCGGCGCGGACGGCGACGACGGCGACCTGGCGGCCGAGTTCGCCGCCGCGATGGCCCGGCCCGGTGCCGCGCCGGCCGGCGAACCGGACACCGCCGAGCTGCTGCGCGACGCGGCCGAGCGCCAGGACCCCACCGGGTACGTGGACGCGCTGCTCGACGCCGTGGTGGTGCTGCCCACCGCCCGCCCGGTGGACGACCCGGCCCGGCTGGTCGACCTGGACTTCCCGTGGCGTTCCGTGGGCCCGCCGGAGGCGCCGCTGGTCGAGGTGTTCACCTCCCCGGAGCGGTTCGCCCGCGCCTATCCGGACGGCACGCCCAGCCTGCGGGCGACGCTGGTCTCGCTGCTCACCGTCTGGCCGCAGGGGCACGGTCTGGCCGTCGACCCGGACTCGCCGGCCGGCATCACGCTCCCCGCCGACCAGGTCCCGTTCCTCCTGCTCTGGCCGGCCCCCGACGGGGACGCCGGCACCGGCCCGGACACCGGCACCGGCCCGGACGGATGGCCCCGGTGAGCGCGATCGCCGGGGCCCGGCACGCGTTCGGGGTGGTCCACCCGGTCTCGCCGATGCTGCGGATCCGCTACCGGCAGGGGGTGGTCGTCGACCCGCACGGGTTCCCCGACTGGACGCCGTACGCGCGGGTGGTCGTCGAGCTGCCGCCGCTGCCGCCGGGGATCGGGGTGGACGCCGCCCGGGTGCTGGCCGTCCTCACCGCCAACCTGGCCTGGCCCGACCCGGCCGACCCGGACCCGGTGGGGCGTACCCCGGCGGGTTGGACCTGGGCGCACCTGGCCCGGACCCGGCGGGTCGCGCTGGTCCCGGCGGAGCTGCACGCGGCGTCGCGGCACCTGGGCGGGGTGAGCACCGGCGACGCCGACCCCCGCCGGCGCGGGCTGCCGGTGGACAGCACCGAGCCGCCGCCGCTGCGCTTCGCCGAACGGCTCGCCCCGGACGCGGTCGCCCGGATCGAGCAGCGGCTCGGTCTTCCGCTCCCGGCCGGCTACCGGGACTTCCTGGCCCGCACCAACGGTGGCTGGCCGGCCTGGCCGGCCGTGCACCCCCGCTTCGGCTTCGTGGTCGACCAGCCGTTCTTCGGCGCGGCCCGGGCCGACTGGATGCAGGATCTCTGCCACGCCAACGCCTGGCTCACCGACCGGCTCACCAGCGACTTCCTGGCGGTCGGGCAGGTGCAGGGCGGGCTGCTCGCCGTCCGCGTCGGCGGCGGCGACGAGGGCTCGGTCTGGTACTGGGACGACGACGACCCCCGGGCCCGGGACGACGACACCCCCGCCGACATCTGCGGCCGGCTGCTGCACCGTTGCGCGGACAGCTTCGGCGCGTTCTGGCACGCCCTGCGGGCGGTCCCCGGCCCGCTGCGGGACCTCGCCGTCGGCGCGGTGGCCGAGGGGCGGGCCACCCGGTGCGACGACGAGCGGACCGGGTCGGCGCTGCCGGCCGCGCGCCGGGCGGTCCGGTGATGACGACGGAGGTGCGGGACGCGATGACGATCCGGGGTACGGCACGAGCGCGGTGGCGTCGGCTGGCGGGCACGGCCGCCGCCGGTGTGGCCGCCACCGTCCTGGTCGGTCCGGCGACACCGGCGTCGGCGGCCCCCGACTGCGCGCCGGCCGGCGGGCAGGTCACCGCGCCGTCCTGGGCACAGCAGGTGCTCGCCCCGGAGCAGGTGTGGCCGTTCAGCCAGGGCTCCGGGGTGACCGTCGCGGTGCTCGGGTCCGGGGTGGACGGTGACCACCCGCAACTGCGGGGTCGGGTCGAGCCCGGCTTCGACGCCGTCCGGGGCAGCGGCCCGGCCGACACCGACTGCACCGGACAGGGCACCCGGGTGGCCGGGCTGGTCGTCGCCCGGCAGGCCGGCGGGTCGCCGTTCGCGGGGCTCGCGCCCAGCGCCAGGGTCCTGCCGGTGCGGGTGGTCGACGACCGGGCCTTCGGGGACGCGCCGGTCGATCCCCGCGTGCTGGCCCGGGGCATCACCGGGGCGGTCGACCGGGGGGCCCGGGTGGTCGCGGTCACCGTCGCCGTCGACCGGGACAGCGAGGTGTTGCGTGCCGCCGTGCGCAGGGCCGTCGACCGGGGGGCGGTGGTGGTGGCCGCCAGCGGCGACCGGGGCGACGACGGCAACCCGGCGTCCTACCCGGCCGGCTACCCGGAGGTGGTCGCCGTCGGGGCGATCGGCCCGGACGGGCGACGCTGGTCGAAGTCGCAGTACGGGCCGTACCTGGACCTGGTCGCGCCGGGCGTCGGCGTGACCACCACGCAGCGCGGCGGGGGGCTGGTCGAGGCCGCCGACGGCACCGCGCTGGCCTGCGGTCTCGTCGCCGGTTCGGTCGCGTTGACCCTGGCCAAGCGGTCCGGTACGCCCCGCGGCGAACTGGTCCGGCTGTTGACCGTGACGGCGGTGCCCGGCGCCGACCGCGCCGAGTACGGGCACGGCACGGTCAACCCGTACGGGGCGGTCAACGACCAGTTGCTGCCGGACGCCCGGCCGGCGCCGCTGCCCGGTTTCCGGCCGGCCGTCGACCGGCCCGACCCGGCGGTGGCACGGAGCCGGCGGATCGCGCTGACCGGTGCCCTGATCGCGCTGGTGGCCGTCCTCGTGGTGGGTGCCGTCGCGGTGACCCTGCCCCGGGCCCGGCGGCGGCGTTGGCGGGCGGCCGTCGCGCCCCGGCCCACCCGGCCGGCCGATCCGGCCGAGCCGGGACCGCCGGTGCAGCTCTTCGACGAGCCCGGTACCGGCCGCTGAGCCGCACGCCCGGGGCGGTCAGCCGCCGGCGGTGACCGGCGCGGGCCGGACCGCGACCCGGGGGTCCAGGGTGGGGCCGGTCGGGATCAGCATGGTCAGGCTGGGCGGTACCGCCAGCGCCCGGTCCGCCGGGTAGCCGAGCAGGCTCAGCGCGTCGGCGGACGGCACCGGGTAACGGATGCCCAGGTCGGTGACGATGCTGTACGACCCGGGGCTGCCGATCAGCTTCAGCACGGTGACCCGCCCGGCGGGGGCCGCGATCCGGTCCGCGAGCGGGATGCCGTCCGGCGAGACGGACCCGGTCGGTGCGGCCCGGTCCGCGCCGGGAAGGGTGCCGCCGACGGTCAGCTCGGGCGGCGTGCCGGCATCCCGGGTGGCGGCGCAGACCTGCTGGCCCGGCTCCGGGCTGACCAGTTTCGGCGGGGTGGCGGGCGGCTGCCCCCGGTCCGGTGGGCGGGGCACCTGCTGGCTCCTCGGCACCGAGGTCACGTCGGAGAGGGCCACCTGCGCCGGCTGCCGCCCCGACTGGCCCACCTGGATGGCCTGCTGCACCGGGGTGATCGGGGCGACCCCGTCGGCGAGCACCAGGTAGTGCTGCGGCCCGGAGGCGGTCTGGGTGACCAGCACGTCGCCGTTGCGCCGGCCCGGCACCTCCCGGGACTGGTCGCCCCGGTCGGGGACGGGCAGGGCGGCGAGGTCGACGCCGGCCGGCAGCGCGTTCAGCCAGGCGGTGCCCACGGGGGCCGGGGTGACGGCCCCGAACAGGGCGGGGACGACCACCCGGGAGCCCTGCACCAGGTGCCGCCGGCCGTGCCAGACCAGATAGTTCATGCCCAGCGAGGCGTCCTTGACCAGGAGCCCGTCGTCGCCGATCCCACGCGCCCCGGACGGGCCGGCGGCGAGGCCGAGGGTCACCGTGTTGATCGTGCGCCCGGTGTCGTCGACGGTCGGGGCGGAGCAGACCGTCCACGGCAGGCCGGCCCGCCGGTTCGCCGCCGGCAACGAGTCGGGGGCGTTCAGGATGCCCATCGTCACCCCCCGGGGCACCGAGCTGAGGGTGCTGCTGGACACCCGTACCACCGGGGTGCCGGGACGGCCGGCGGCCAGCAGCGCGGAGGTGTAGTTGAGCGTCGGGTGCAGCCGGCCGTCCAGGTAGATGTAGGTCGCGCCGCTCTCCTTCTCGACCACCACCGAGCCGGGCTTGCGCCAACTGTCGCCGCCGACCTTGGTCAGCAGCCCGTAGATGCCCACCCCGGCGGCCACCAGGACGGCGACCATCAGGCCGCCGAACAGCGCCCCCACCCCGCGCCGCAGCGGCGACTGCTGCGGGTCGGTCTCCCGCATGACGAACGCGGACATCACCCGCTGGGTCATGAACTGGTACGACTGGAGCTGGTCCCGCCGGGTCGTCATCTCGTGTCACCCGCCGATCGAGGCGAACATTCCCCGGATCGCCCCGAACAGGCCGATCACCGCGCAGGCCAGCGGGATCAGCGCCATGATGGCGATCACGTCGGCGAGGTCGGCGGCCCGGCCCAGGTAGGGCGACGGCCGGCGGCGGCTGTAGAGCAGCCCGGCGACCAGCGTCAGCACCGCCGCGGCGACCACGCCGAGCAGGACTAGGATCCGCCCGCCGCCCGGCGCGGTGGCGAGCAGGCCGGCCACGGCCAGCGACGCCAGCCCGACCAGGCCGCTCACCAGCAGCGGCACCCGCTGCCCGGCGGTCGGGAAGAGCCGGCCGCGCAGCAGCAGCGCGCCGGACCCGCAGAGGGCCAGCAGCGCGCCGGCCGGGGTGTGGTCCTCGGTCAGCAGGAAGGCGATCGCCAGCGCGCCGCAGAACGACGCCGACAGCAGCATGCCGGTGAGCAGTTCGGTGGCCCGGGCCACGGTCACGAAGACCTTCGCCCGCTCGGGCACCGGCCGGTCCTTGAGGATCTCCTCCGGCCGGTCCGGCAGCTCCGGCACCGGCAGCTTGCCCAGCCAGCCGGCGATCAGCGGATAGCCGGGCAGCAGCCCGATGACCGTGGTCAGGGTCGCCGCCGCCGCGCCCGCCGGGGAGACCCCGCCGTAGCAGAGCAGCGCCGCCAGCAGCCCGGTGAGGCCGGCGGCCAGCCCGGCCATGAAGAGCCGCTGCACGCCGGCCACCGCCGCGTAGCCGACGATGCCGAACACCAGCAGCGCGGCCGAGCCCAGCAGCAGGCTCGGTGCGCCGAGGTCGGTGACCGTGGCCCCGTCCGGGGCTGCGAGGAGCGCCCCGCCGAGGAAGGCGTAGGGCAGGCCGGCGGCGGCCACCACCGCGCCCGCGGTGGCGTCGGGCACGGCCCGCGACAGCACCGGCCCGGCGACCGCGAGCAGCGCCGCGATCCCCAGCGCCAGCAGACCCGGGGTACGCCAGGGCGAGCCGACCGCGAGCACCGCGACCAACCCGAGCCCGAACAGCGCGGCGGTCACCGCCAGTCCACATCGGCGGGTCGCCTCGTCGCCCCAGGACCGGCCGGTCCGGCGGGCACCGCTGGCGATCACCTCGACCACGTCGTCGTACGCCAGCTCGGGCCACTCGTCCCGGCCCGGCGTCAGGTGCAGCAGTTCGCCGTCGCGGACCCCCTGCACGGCGAGGTTCCGGGTGGCTTCGAGCAGCGTGCCGGTGGCCCGGCGCAGCACCCAGCCGCCCTGCTGCTCGCCGACGTCGCCGAGGTCCTCCCCGGCGTGCCGGAGCAGGTGCGGCAGCAGTTCCCCGACGAGCATGCCGTTGGGCAACGCCACGTCCATCCGCCGCTTGGGAGCGGCGATCGTCACCCTGGCCAGACTGAGACCGCCCGGGGCCGTCACGCTGGTCACCTCCCCGTGCCATGCGTCTGCGCGGTCGCTCCGAGGCCTCCGCGGCGGTCAACGTAGCACGGCGGTACCGCTCGCCGGGTGGCCGTCCGGCGGCGGGCGGCGGTCCCTGCCAGGGGCGGCCGGTCGATAGGATTGCGTCGCCGTTGACCGATGTGGTGGGAGGAGCGGGGCAGATGTCGTCGTTGGTGGTCGTCAAGCGTCCACCCCGTCGGCCGGCGCCCTCGCTGCCGTCCGGTGAGGTGCTCCTCGATCCGCCCCCGGAGGTGCCGGCGGCGGGCGGCCGGGGCTGGACCCGGATGCTGATGATCCTGCCGATGGCGGCCGGCGCCGCCGCGATGGGCCTGATGATGGGCATGCAGCGCGGTGGGGTGATGACCTATGTGGTCGGTGGCATGTACGGGGTCTCCATCCTGGGCATGATCGCCGTGATGGTGGTCAACCAGTCCGGTCCGGGCAAGCGCGAGATGGTCGAGTCCCGCCGGCAGTACATGCGCCGCCTCGCCCAGCTCCGGGCCCAGGTCCGGACGACGATCCGCCAACAGCGGGAGGCCATCCACTACCGGCACCCCGACCCGGACTCGCTCTGGTCCACGGTGACCAGTGGCCGGCTCTGGGAGCGGCGTCGGGGCGACGCCGACTTCAGTGTGGTCCGGATCGGGCTCGGCCCGCAGGAGGTGGCGACCCCGCTGATCCCGCCGCAGACCCGCCCGGTGGACGAGCTGGAGCCGCTCTGCGCGCTGGCGCTGCGCCGGTTCGTCTCGACCTACTCCGTGGTGCCGGACCTGCCGGTGGCGATCGCGCTGCGCGACTTCTCCCACGTCCACCTGCGCGGCGACGGGGACGCCGTGCGGGGGCTGGTCCGCGCGGTGGTGGCCCAGATGACCACCTTCCACGCCCCGGACGACGTGCTGGTCGCGCTCTGCGTCGCCGAGGACCGCCGGGCGCAGTGGGAGTGGGCGAAGTGGCTGCCGCACGCCCAGCACCCGTCGAAGCTCGACGCGGTCGGGCCGATCCGGCTCTTCGCGCCGACCGTGGTGGCGCTGGAGGCGATGCTCGTCGACGTGCTGGCCAACCGGCCGCGCTTCGACCCGGCGGCCACCTCGTCGGCCACGCCGTACGTGCTGGTGGTGGTGGACGGCGGCCAGGTCGCCGGGTCCGACCACCTGATGACCGAGGGTGGGGTCGCCGGGGTGACCCTGCTCGACCTGACCGGCCGGCCGCCCCGGCTGCTCGACGAGACGTCGGTGGTGCTGGACGTGGCCGACGACGGCACCATCTCCGGCACCACGATGGACGGCACCACCCGGGTCGGCCGGGCCGACACGCTGGACCCGGCGCGGGCCGAGGTGCTGGCCCGGGAGCTGTCCCCGCTGCGGCTCTCCGCCGCCTCGTACGCCGACCAGCCGGCCGTCGCCACCGACCTGGGCCTGGCCGACCTGCTCGGCCTCGGCGACCCGTACGAGCTGGACCTGACCGACGCCTGGATGAGCCGGCCCAACCGCAGCCGGCTACGGGTGCCGATCGGGGTCAACGAGAGCGGCCGGCCGATCGAGCTGGACCTGAAGGAGTCCGCCCAGGAGGGCATGGGCCCGCACGGGCTGCTGGTCGGCGCGACCGGTTCCGGCAAGAGCGAGCTGCTGCGCACCCTGGTGCTGGCGTTGACCGTCACGCACAGCCCGGAGATCCTCAACCTGGTGCTGGTCGACTTCAAGGGCGGCGCGACCTTCGCCGCGCTGGACCGGCTGCCGCACACCAGCGCCGTCATCACCAACCTGGCCGACGAGCTGTTCCTGGTGGACCGGATGCTCGGTGCGATCCAGGGCGAGATCACCCGCCGGCAGGAGCTGCTGCGCCGGGCCGGCAACTACGCCTCCCAGCGGGACTACGAGCGGGCCCGGGCCGCCGGGGTGCCGCTCGCCCCGCTGCCCAGCCTGCTGATCGTGGTCGACGAGTTCAGCGAGCTGCTCAGCGCCCGCCCGGACTTCATCGACATGTTCGTCCAGATCGGCCGGGTGGGCCGGTCGCTCGGCATGCACCTGCTGCTCGCCTCGCAGCGGCTGGAGGAGGGGCGGCTGCGCGGCCTGGAGACGCACCTGTCGTACCGGCTCGGTCTGCGGACCTTCTCCTCGATGGAGAGCCGCGCGGTGCTCGGGGTGGCCGACGCGTACGAGCTGCCCCGCTCGCCCGGTCACGGCTACCTGAAGGCCGGCACCGAGGGGCTGATCCGGTTCCGGGCCGCCTACGTCTCCGGGGCGGTCCGCCAGCACGGCGGGGTGCCGACCGTCGGTGGCCGGCAGATCGACCCGGTCCGCGACTACACCACGGAGTACGCCCCGCTCGCCACCGACGAGGAGCCGGACGAGCCGGTGGAGGCGCCGGTCGAGGAGCACGTCGGGGAGAGCCTGCTCGACGTGCTGGTGGCCCGGATGGAGGGGCGGGGACCGGCGGCCCACCAGGTCTGGCTGCCGCCGCTGGAGGAGCCGCCCACCCTCGACGCGCTCCTGCCGCCGGTGGTGGTGGTCCCGCAGCGCGGCCTGACGGTGGCCGCCGAGGACCGCCAGGGCGCGCTGCACGGCGTGGCCGGCATCGTGGACAAGCCGCTGGAGCAGCGCCGCGACCCGCTCTGGCTGGACCTCGCCGGGGCGGCCGGCAACGTGATGGTGGTGGGGGCCCCGCAGACCGGCAAGAGCAATCTGCTGCGCACGCTGGTGACCAGCGTGGCGTTGGGCAACACCCCGCGCGAGGCGCAGTTCTACTGCCTCGACTTCGGCGGCGGCACGCTGGCCGCGCTGAGCGGCCTGCCGCACGTGGGCGGGGTGGCCACCCGGCGGGAGGTGGACAAGGTCCGGCGCACCATCGCCGAGCTGCACGGTCTGATGCAGGCCCGGGACGCCCTGTTCACCACGCACGGGGTGGAGGGCGCGGCGGCGTACCGGCGGGCCCGGCGGGAGGGCCGGTTCCGGGACGACCCGTTCGGCGACGTCTTCCTGGTGGTGGACGGCTGGGCGACGCTGCGGGCCGAGTTCGAGGACCTGGAGCCGCTGGTCACCGAGCTGGCCAACCGGGGTCTCGGCTACGGCATCCACATCCTGGCCGCGACCAACCGCTGGATGGACGTCCGGCCGGCGGTGCGGGACATGTTCGGTGCCAAGGTCGAGCTGCGGCTGGGCGAGCCCGCCGACTCGGTGATCAACCGGCGGGCCGCGGTCAACGTGCCCGAGCAGCACGGCCACGGCCTGACCCCGGACGGCCTGCACTTCCTCGCCGGCCTGCCCCGGTTGGACGGCCGGCCCGAGGTGGACGACCTGCCGGACGCGCTCGCCGACCTGGTGAAGCGGGTCCAGCAGCACTGGACGTCGGCGGGTGCCCCGGCCGTCCGGCTGCTCCCCGCCGAGCTGCCCTACGAGGCGCTGCCCGCCGCGCAGGGTGGTGTCATCCCGATCGGCATCGCCGAGACCGACCTGCAACCCGTACGCCTCGACTTCACCGCCGAGCCGCACCTGCTCCTCTTCGGCGACATCGAGTGCGGCAAGAGCACCTTCCTGCGCGGGCTGGCCCGCAGCATCGTCGAGGGCAACGACCCGGCGCAGGCGCGGGTCATCCTGGTCGACTTCCGGCGCAGCCTGCTGGGTGCGGTGGAGACCGAGCACCTGATCGGCTACGGCACCTCGCAGCAGGTCACCGCCGACCTGGTCAAGCAGGTCGTCACGGTGATGAGGGAGCGGCTGCCCGGCCGCGACGTGACCTCGGAGCAGCTACGCGACCGTAGCTGGTGGAAGGGCCCGGAGCTCTACCTGCTGATCGACGACTACGACCTGGTGGCCGGCGGGGCGGTCAACCCGCTGGCCCCGCTGCTGGAGTTCCTGCCCCAGGCCCGGGACATCGGCCTGCACCTGGTGCTGACCCGGCGGATCGGCGGTGCCGGGCGGGCGATGTTCGACCCGGTGATCGGCCGGATCAGGGAACTCGCCTCCCCGGGCATCATGATGTCCGGGCCCCGGGAGGAGGGGGCGCTGTTCGGCACGATCAAGCCGCAGCGGTTGCCGGCCGGCCGGGGTTGGCTCTTCACCCGCCGGCACGGCGCCCAACTCGTGCAGCTTCCGCTGGTGCCGCCCCGCTAGCTGGCCCGGCCTGGCCCGGCCCGGCCGGCGGTGCCGGAGTCTCAGCCGGTGAGCTGTCGGCGACAGCAGGCCGACTGCCGGCCCGCGTGGACCCGTCGGGTGAGCGGCCACCGCTCGGCGGTTCCAGGCTCCTGCGGGCTCCCTGCCAAGCCGGTCCCGGGCCGGGGCTGCCCGTATCGCCACGAGCCCCGGCCACGGCGTTCTAGGCTCCGAGACATGGCGGCGGCGTGCCTGCCTCGAACCGGCAGATGAGCCGGGCAGTGCCGTCACCCCATGATCCACCTCCCGAGGCGCGAACTCGGACAGAGAGGGAGCACGCATGGCTGTCAAGACCAAGTCGCGTCCCGGCACGACGGAGATCCGGCCGTTCTCGGTGGACATCCCCGAGGCGGACCTCGCCGACCTGCGCCGGCGCATCGCGGCGACCCGCTGGCCGGAAAAGGAAACTGTCGACGACCAGTCGCAGGGCGTGCCGCTGGCGACGATCCAGGCAGTCGCGCGCTATTGGGAAGAGGAGTACGACTGGCGCGTGGTCGAGGCGAGGCTGAACGCCGTACCGCAGTTCATGACGACCATCGACGGGGTGGACATCCACTTCATCCACGTCCGCTCGACGCACGAGGACGCGCTGCCGCTCATCGTCACGCACGGGTGGCCCGGGTCGGTGATCGAGCAGATGAAGATCATCGAGCCGCTCACCGATCCCACGGCGCACGGTGCGCGCGCGGCTGACGCCTTCCACCTGGTGATCCCGTCGTTGCCCGGCCACGGCTTCTCGGGCAAGCCGACCGGGTCCGGCTGGAACCCGCAAAAGATCGCGACCGCCTGGACCGAGTTGATGAGGCGTCTCGGCTACTCGCGGTTCGTCGCGCAGGGCGGCGACTGGGGCGCGGTCATCGTGGACCAGATGGGCGTGCAGGCGCCGCCGGAACTGCTCGGCATCCACACCAACATGGCCGGCGCGGTCCCGCCCGAGATCGACAACCTGTTCCAGGGCGACACGACCGGAGCGAACAACGCCATGGGTTCGCTGCCCTCGGGTCTGTCCGACGACGAGATGCGCGCGGCCACGGAGTTGGACTACGTCTGGAAGCACGTTGCCTATGCCCTGATGATGGCGACGCGCCCACAGACGCTGACCGGGTTGGCGGATTCCCCGGTCGGTCTGGCGTCCTTCCTGCTCGACCATGACGCGCGCAGCCTGGACCTGATCTCGCGGGTCTTCGACGGAGCCACCGAGGGCCTCACCCGCGACGATGTGCTGGACAACATCTCGCTGTACTGGCTGACGAACACGGCGATCTCCGCGGCCCGTCTCTACGCGGAGAACAAGTTGTCCTTCTTCGCCGCCAAGGGGGTGTCCGTGCCGGTCGCGGTGAGCGTCTTCCCCGACGAGCTCTACGAGGCCCCGCAGAGCTGGGCCGAGCAGGCGTACCCCAACCTGATCTATTTCCACAAGCTCGACAAGGGCGGGCACTTCGCGGCCTGGGAACAGCCGAAGATCTTCTCCGAGGAGCTTCGTACCGCCTTCCGGTCGCTTCGCTAGCTGAGCGTGCCCGCCGCCGGGCCGGACCGGTGTCTCAGCCGGCTCGGCGTGGGTGGGACGGGCGGTGCCCAGGCTGGGAGATCACCGGCGAGGGGTGCCCAGCAGGTGTTGCTCGACCGCCGTCTGGCTGATCCACAGGTGCCGGTCCGCGCCGCCACCGACCAGGGTGAGCATGTCGTCGGCCATCACCTGGAGGAACCGGCCGCTGTCCGGGGGCAGTCGTAGCGCGTGTTGCGCCGTCGCCGACTCGGCGGCGGAGAGGCGTTGCAGGACGCAGAGGTCGCCGTCGCGCAGGGCCGGCGCGGTGCCGGGGTCGAGCCGCCGCAGCACGGTCAGCTCGGTCTGCCACGGCCCGAGGGTCGCCGGCCCCGCCGCGCCGGGCGGAAGGTCGTGCACGACCAGGGTGGGCTGCTGCGGGGTGCCGGTGGCCGCCATCGGGCGGCCGTCGACGCGTACCTCGACCCGGTCGCCGACCCGGCCCAGCGCCGCCGGGCCGAACCCGGCCCAGGTGCTCGGGTCGGCGGTGACCACGACGACCCGGGCGCCGAGCGCCAACGCCCGGAAGGCGATGAGCTGGCCCGCCCACACCCCACCGACCAGGGCGACCCGGGTGGGTTCGGGGCGGAACAGCCGAATCGTCACCGCGGCCCGGCGGCGGTCCGCGCCGAGCACCAGACCGGCGGCGTGCGGGGTGGGGCCGAGCCGGGCGAGCGCCGCCGGGGAGACCGCGTGGGTGCCGATCCGCAGCCGGGGCAGCCGACCGGACGGTCCGCCGCGACCGGGAGCGGCCTCGGGCCCGAGGGTGCGGGCCGGCGGCCCGGGTGGCCCCTGCGGGTGACTGTCGGGGGCGGCCAGCGGGCTGGCCAGAGCACGGGCCCGGGTCAGCGGCTCGGCGGTGGCCAGCGCGGTGGCGGTGGCCGTGGTGGTGGCGTCGGCGTCGGTCCGGGCCCGGGGCGCGCTCAGCGTCGGCGCGTCCGGTACGGCCGGCCCGGTAACCGGCGGCGCGGCGACCGGCGGTGGCGCGGCGGCCGAGGCGGCCGGCCCCGCAGGGCGCGCCCCGGCAGCGGCCGGCCCCTCGGGGTACGGTCCGACCGGGCCGGCCGGTCCCTCGGGGTACGGTCCGGCCGGGCTGCCGGGGGACGCGCCAAAGGTGGCCGGCACCGCTGACCGCCGCTCGTCTCCCGGTCCGGTCATCCCGCGCCACCCCCCGTCGGCGCCGACGCGTAGACCGCCGGGCCGTGCTCTCCGTCGAGCGGGAAGAGCTCCCCGCCCGCCTGCCGTACCCCGTCGACCGCCGGCCCGCAGAGCTGCGGTAGCAGCTCCGCCGGCCCGGTCACCCGGACCAGCCCCCGCAGGTCGAGGTCTTCGCCCGGACCGTTCGAGGCCAGCGTCAGCGACACCGTGACCATCGACGCCGGCACGGTCTCCAGCCAGCCGAGCATCGCCGCGGCCCGGTCGACCGGCGGCCAGCGGCGGATCCAGAACGACCGGTGGGCCAGCGGGCCGCAGTGCCACGCCGACCACTCCTCGCGCGACTGCTCCGGGCCGCCCGGGGCGAAGCCGCAGGAGCGGCCGACGGCGGCGAGCAGCTCGTGCGCGTCCAGCAGTCGGTGGTCGACGCCGCTGCGGCGCAGCGACTTGCCCACCTGGCGGGCCAGCGCGGCCACCACCGAGGGGGCGATGCCCAGGTCGACCGCGTAGTCGCCGACGGCCTCGGCCAGCGACCGCGCGTCCAGCCGGACCGCCACCCAGGTCGCGTGCCCGGCCGGGACCGGCGTGCCGCCGAAACCCGCCAGCAGTTGCCGGTAGGACTCCCGGGCCGGGGCGGCCGGGTCGTCACCCGGCCCGCCGGCGGGGACGGTGGTGGTCACCACCTGGAGCACGGTGCCCTGCTGGCCGGACTCGGTGAGCGCGGCGGCCAGCACGTCGAGCGGCAGGCTCGCCGGCGCGTCACCGGTCGGACCGGACGCGCCGACGGCGGCCACCGCGAACCAGCCGGCGTCGTCGCGGGCCACCCCGATCTGCGCCCCGTCGGCCATCGCCACGTTGCCCACGGAGAGGCCGGGGGCGAGCCGTTGCAGAGCGTCCAGTCCCGGGTCGGCGGCGACCGGCACCGTCGCGGCGGCCCGCCGCCGGTGGTGCCGGGCCAGCGCCCGCTTCTCCAGCCACCAGCGGCCCCGCGAGCGCAGGAAGACCACGGTGAGCAGGAGTACGCCGCACCCGGCGACGACCACCAGGACGGGCATCCCGAACAGCCCACTGGCGAGCACGCCCAGCAGCACCGCCTCCAGCAGGAGCAGTTGCAGCACGTGCAGCTCGCCGATCCGACCGGGCCGACGGCGCGGCGCCAGGTGCAGGCGGGCGTCGGGGTCGTCCGGCCGGAGTGCGGCGCGTGCCGGTCGTGGTGCTCCGGTCATCTCCGGCTGCTACCCCCAGACGCATCGACTTGTGTGGCCCACCCACGGCGGGCTGCCATCATCATAGGAACTCGGGGCACCCGCCCGGGGCCCGTGGGTCAGCCGACCCGGAAGCCGATCCGGGAGTCCGCCGCCGCGCCGTCCCGGTACGCGGCGAGGGCCGGCTTGTCCGAGTCGATCACCCAGTCGCCGGAGCCCTTCTGGTTGAAGTAGACGAACCCGAGCAGGTCGGGTCGTTTCCGCAGCGCGGTGAAGAGTTCGTCGACGGCGCGGCGGCGCATCGAACCCGGCTCGGCGCCGGTCTCCACGATGAGCAGTGGCCGTTGGGTGAACTTGCGGACCTGTTTGATGGTGGGTGCGAACAGTTCGTCGAAGGTCTGCTCGCCGCGCCGGGTGAAGTAGCCGTCGATGCCGATCCAGTCCACGTAGGAGTCGCCGGGGTAGAGCGGGGCGAGCTTGACCGACGGCACCGGGTTGACCACGTTCGGCGTCCAGGTCCAGATCACGTTGGTCGCCTCGGCCTGGGCGAACACGGCGTGGATGTGCCGCCAGGCGGCGACGAAGTCACGGGCGGTGTTGTCGTGTGCGCCCCACGGGTACCAGTGGCCGTTCATCTCGTGCGCGATGGTGAGGGCGATCGGCAGGTTGAGCGTGCGTACCGCGACGGCGAACTCCAGCAGGTACGGGTCGTGCCGGCCGGCGGCGATGTCCTTCAGCTTCGCCTTGAACGGCTCCCAGCGGACGATCGGCAACGCCCCGTACTGGTGGACCCGGCGGACCTCGGCGGCGGCGAACTCGTCGTCGAAGCTCTCGTAGATGGTGATGATGTTGGGCTTCTTGCCGACCAGGTCGGCGAACCGGTCGACCCGGCTCATGTCCTGCGGTGCCCCGCTGAGCGCCACCCCGAGGTAGCGGCCCTGCGGCCGGGCCAGCGGGCGGACGTCGTACACCGGTGGTGGGCCGGTGGGCGAGGCCGAGGCGCTGGGCTCGGCGGAGAGCCGGGCCGGGCGGCTGGCCGGGCTGGGGGCCAGCGCGGCGTAGCCGAATACCCCGATCACGAACATCGTCACGATGGTGAAGAGCTGGCGGGAGGTCACCGGGATCGCTCCGGCCGGATGTCCCTCGCCGGCTTGACCAGCAGGGCCTGCAACGCGACGGCCAGGTAGAAGGTGCCACCGAGGAAGGCGGGCGCGAAGGTCAGCAGGTCGTCGGTGATCATCCGGTGGGCCGCCAGGGCCGTCCACAGTGCCCCGCTGCCCGCCGTGCAGACGGCCATTCCCCACCACAGTCGACCCGTCCTGTTCTTCCGTCCCGTGCCGCCGGTGGGCTGCCAGCCCATGCTCTGCCCGCGCAGCAGGTCCCAGATCGCGAAGGCGTGCGACCAGCCGTAGACCATCTTGACGGTCCACGCCTCCACCCGGTACGCGCACCGGTGCCACAGCGGGAAGACGACCAGGTTGTAGATCAGGCTCGGCACGATCCACAGGTAGTTCGCCGGGGCCACCGACTGCGGGAACCAGGTGAGCAGCACGATCGGCACCAGCGGACCGACGAAGGTGAACAGCGCCGTGTGCAGGTAGTAGCAGAACCCGGAGAGGTACGACAGCCGGGTGCGCAGCCGCATCCGGGTGTTCCAGAACTTCGTCGACCCGAGCAGGCTCATCGAGCCCGCGCACCAGCGGTACTGCTGGGTGAAGAACGAGCTGACGTCGGCCGGGCAGAGGCCGGTGGCCAGCGGCACCGGCAGGTAGCGCAGCCGCCAGCCGCGTCGGCGCATGTCGAACCCGGTGTGCACGTCCTCGGAGTGCTCGATCAGCGTGGAGCCGCCGATCGCGTCGAGCGCCTCGCGCCGGTAGAGCGCGCAGCTACCGACGCAGATCGCCGCCTCGTGGTGCTGCCGGGAGACCTGCACCATCCGGTAGAACAACTCCTGCACCGCCCCGGCGCCGCGCTCCAGCCAGCCCTGCCCGGAGTGTGCCCGGAAGTACTGCGGGGACTGCACGATGCCGAGGTCGGGCTCGGCGGCCAGGTAGGGGACCATCTCGTCGAGCATGTCGTGCCGGGGGGTGAAGTCGGCGTCGAGCACCAGGATGTGCTCGCCCAGGGTGCGCTGGTAGGCGTACCGCATGTTGCCGGCCTTCTTGTACCAGCCCCGGTTGGGGCGGCGCTGGTAGACGAAGCCGAAGGCGAGCGCCATCGCCTCCCGCTCGTCGGTCGCCGAGTCGTCGAGGACGTAGACGTGCACCCGCCCCCGGTAGTGGTCGACCATCCGGCTGACGTGCTCCCAGGTGTTGCGGAGCACCTCGGTCGCCTCCCCGCACACCGGCAGGAAGACGTCCACCGAGGGGTGGGTGGCCGGCCGGAAGTCGGCGACCAGCTTCCGGTGCCGGTCCAGGTCGAAGCCGGGCGTGCCGATGTTCACCGCGACCGAGATCAGGTAGTAGAGGACGGTGAAGCCGAACAGCGGCAGCAGCAGGAGCAGCCACGGCGCCATCCGGACGAAGAGCAACTGGCTGGTGAGCAGCCCGGTGAAGCTGATGAACGAGACGATCATCAGGACCGGCAGGCGGCGCCGGCCGTACGCGGCCTTCTCGTCGTCGTCCGGGGGGAGCGGGAGCGACGGGTCGACGGTCGCCGGGCGGCCCAGCGCCGCCGGGGCCACCGCCTGCCGCGCCGAGGGCGCCCGGGGGCCCGGGACCTGTCCCGCCGGTCGATCTGCCGCCGGTCGACCCGTCGCCGGTCGACCCGGCCAGGGCGGCGGCACCGGCCCGTGCTGCTGCGGTACCGGCTCCTGTTGGGGTGGCACCGGCCCGTGTCGTTGCGGAGCCGGCCCGGGTTGCGGCGGCACCGTCGGGCGGCGGAACTCGGTCGTCTCGTCGGCCCGGCCGGCGCCGGCCGTGGTGGTCACTTGACCACCTCCGGCCTGCGCACCAGCAGGGCGATGCTGAAGCCCCGGACCCGCCAGGCGCGCTCCATGGCGTACGGCTTGAGCGCGGCCTCCTTGGCCGGCCCGAGCCGCTGCACCGGGTTGTCGAAGGCACCCTTGCGGACGATCCACACCCGGGCCGGGCGGCCCAGGCAGACCGGTACGTCCCGGTCGGCGCACTCCCGTGCGCCCAGCGTGCCCTCCCGGCGGGCCGGGACGGTCATCAGCACGTCCCGGGGCCGCCAGCTCTCGTCGACGTACCGGTTCACCGCGTCCCGGCTGGTGCGCTGGTCACCGGCGTCGAACGGGCCGTACACCAGGGTGTCGCCGGGTAGTGCGTGCGCGCGGAGCACCGCGGCGATGTCCTTCGTGCCCTGACTGTGGCCGGTCGCGCCCCGGATCTCCACCTGCAACGGGATGCCGAGCAGGCCGATCGCCAGCATCGCGGCGGTGCCCCGCAGCAGCGAGCTGCGCCGCAGCGCCAGCGAGGCCACCAGCGCCCAGGCCGGGACGGTGAAGAGCAGGTAGCGCGGCAGCCAGAGCGGGGTGATCTGGGCGGCGGCCAGCAGGCCCAGGGCGGGCAGCACCAACCAGGCGGTGGCGACCGCCGCCTGCTCCCGCATCGACATGCCGAGGAAGGCCAGCGCGAGCACCGCCCCGGCGAGCAGCGGGCCGCCGAAGAGGGCCTCCGGGGCGTCCGCCAGCCGGTCGAGGGTGACCGGCGGGATCCAGTTGATCTGCGTGCCGGTCTGCTGCCGGCCCAGCCAGAGCACGGGCAGCACGGGCAGCACCCCGACCACGGCCGCGCCGACCCAGCCGAGGAAGCCGCGCCGTCGGGGCGCCCCCCGCCAGGCCACCAGCGCGTGCGCGGCCAGCAGCAGCAACCCGACCAGATGCATCAGCCCGAGCAGCGCGACGACGACGGAGTAGGCCAGGTAGCGCACGAACCGGGGCCGTTCGAGCAGGCGGACCAGCAGCAGGGTGGCCAGCACGGCGGCGAGCACCGCGAACGCGTACGGCCGGGCCTCCTGGGCGTACCGGGAGGTGGTCGGCAGCACCGCGAACAGCACCCCGGCGACCAGCCCGACCCGCAGGCCGCCGATGCGCAGGCCGAGCGCGGCCACCAGGCTGGCCGCCACCGCCATGGCCAGCAGCGACGGCAGCCGCAGCGCGACGTCGGAGCTGCCGGCCAGCGCCACCCAGCCCCGCATCAGCAGGTAGTAGGGGCCGATGGAGGCGTCGACGTTGCGCAGCACCGCCAGGGCGTCGTCGAACCCGACGGTGACCATGCCCCAGGTGGCCAGCTCGTCCTCCCAGAGGCCGGGCCGGTTCAGCCCGATCGCGCCGAGGATGCCGACGATGGCCATCGGCAGCAGCCGGGCCAGGTGTCGCAGCCAGGGCGCGTCGAGCGGCTCAGGTGGGGCCGGCTGGTCGGCCTCGGTGGGCCGCCAGGGGGTCGCCGGATCCGGCGCCACGTCGGGGACGCGGACGATCAGGGCGGTCGGGGCGTCGCTCTTAGCGGTCATGGCCTTGGGGGGAGTCGCGGTAGCGGGCCGGTGCGGTTCGGAGGCACCGGTACGGGCAGGCGTGGTGCGGGCCGTCGACGGAGGGTCCGCACCGATTCTCGCACCGGCGGCCCGCCTCGGTGGTACCCCGGTCACCGGGTGGCGACGAGCAGGTCGTCCAGGACGAGGGTGCGCAGGTCGTCCCGGCTCGGCATCCGGCCCAGCGCGCGCAGCCGCCCGGACTGCGCCTTGCGCATCCCCTCCAGCAGCTTGCGCGCCTCCCGGGCGTTACCGAAGTTCTGGTCCCGGTCGATCTGGCCGAACCACTCCAGCAGCCCGTCCTCCAGGCCGTCGGCCAGCAGGTACTCGTCGTTGCGGGCGATCCGGTTGACGATGTCGACGAGCTGGAGCGGGCTGTAGTTCTCGAACTCCAGGGTCTTGGCGAACCGGGAGGCCAGCCCGGAGTTGGCGTCCAGGAAGGCGGCCATCTCGGTGGTGTAGCCGGCGACGATCACCGCCACCTGGTCCCGGTGGTCCTCCATCAGCTTGACCAGGGTGTCGATGGCCTCCTGGCCGAAGTCGCCGCCGGCGCCCCCGGCCCGGGACAGGGTGTACGCCTCGTCGATGAAGAGCACCCCGCCCAGCGCCTCGGTGAACACCGACGACGTCTTCTCCGCGGTGTGGCCGATGTACTGGCCGACCAGGTCCCGCCGGGACACCTCGCGGAACTGGCCGTTGGGCAGCACCCCGAGGGCCTTGAGCAACTGCCCGTAGAGGCGGGCCACGGTGGTCTTGCCGGTGCCCGGCGCGCCGGTGAAGATCAGGTGGTGGCTGACCGCGCCCACGGAGAGCCCGGCGCTGCGCCGCCAATCGTTGACCTGGATCTCGTCGATCAGCGAGCGGACCTCGGCCTTCACCCCGGCCAGGCCGATCATCGAGTCCAGGTCGGCGAGGAGTTCCTCGACCTTGTGGTCGTCCTGCCCGACGGCACCCCCGCTCGCGGTCGCCCCGGCCTTCGGCCGGGCGCTCGGCTCGGCCTCCCGGACCACGGTGGTGGCCCCCTCGGCGACCCGGATGCCCGGGGTGGCGGTCTGTTCGGTCCGGCAGCCCTCGACCGTCCCACCGCAGCCCCGGCCGAGGTCGATGCCGACGCCCCGGGTGTCGTGCACCCAGCAGTCCACGATGGTCGGGCCGCTCTGCAACGCCACCACGATGCCGGCGTCGCCGGTGCCGGAGATGTCGCAGCGCTCGATCGTGGGCCGGGCCGCCTGGTAGACGTACACGCCCCGGAAGCCGGCGTTGGCGACGGTGCAGTTGCGGATGGTCGGGTCGGCCCCCAGCCGGACGATGATGCCGTCGTCGGTGACGTCCCGGATCTCGCACTGCTCGACGGTCCCGCCGGCGTCGGAGACGACCAGCCCGTGCTGGCCGCCGGTGACGGTCACCTCGACGGCCTCCAGCCGGGCGCCGTCGCGTACCGAAACGGCCGCCGCGTACCCGGCGCTGACCTCGCACTTCTCCATCCGGAGCTGGCCGCCGGCGGCGTCGACGGCCGGGTAGTCGGCGCTGCGCAGGACCAGCCCCTGCAACACCGTCTCACCCCCGGTGCAGGCCACCGTCGGCCGGCCGGTGGCCCGACCGTCCACGGTGACCGAACCGGCCTCCCCGGCGGCCACCAGCCGGACCCGTCGGCCGTCCAACCGCAACGACTCGGCGTACACACCGGGTTCGATCTGGACGACCGCGCCGTCCGGCGCGATCTCCAACGCGTCCGTGATGGTCGGACAGGCCCCGGCTCGGTCAGGGGAGACAGTCAGCATGCGCACCATGGCCCCGCTCGGTCGTGGAAGGGACGGACCGGAACGCCGTCGGCATCCGGGTCGAAGGGTACCGGTCGGCCGGGGACGGTCTCGCGTCCGCGTCAGATGGTGAACGTCGCGTCGCGTATCGACGCGGCGACCTTGCGCACCTCGTCGGCGCGCTCCAGCGGAGCGGTCATCCGCAGCACGAGCTGGCGGTCGACCGCGTCCTCGGGGACGCTGCGCCAGTACGAGAGGTAGACCAGCCCGTACCGGGGCGTCCCGTCGACCCGGGCGGTCTCCGCCCAGGTGGTGAACTCGCCGCTGCGGATCCACTGCAACCCCCACGCCTCCTCCTGGCGGCGCAGTTCGGCGCGGCGCTCGTCGGTGCACAGCCGGGGGCACTGCCGTACGACGAGGTCCCCGCCGACGGTCAGCCCGTCGGCGGCCGGGATCCCGCAGCGGTACCGCACCGAGCCGCTGGTGCGTCCCGCCTCGGTGCAGCTCCAGTCGGCCGGGACCCGGAACGAGAACCCGAAGCCCGCCAGACCGGTGACGTCCCGGGTCCGGTCGGTGGCGGTGAAGGTGGGGGCGGCGGCCGGCCAGCCGCCACCGATCGGCGGCTCCACGCCGGGCTGGCGCGGCGGCGCGGTCGGCAGGCCCAGGTCGACGCTCGGGCTCGGGGTCGCCGTCGGGGTGCCGGTCGTGGTCCGGTCGGTGTCCGGCCCGTCGGCGACGAGGAGGCCGCCGACCGCGCCGAGGGCCAGCGCCACCAGGGCCACCAGCGCGAACCGGAGGAGACCCCGGCCCCGGCCGGGTGCCGCGGCGGGCGGCGGCCCCGGCGGGTACGACGACGGCGGCCCCGGCGGCCGGTGCGCGACGGTCGGCGGCTCGGTGCCGCCGGTCGACGGGTCGACGACGGGCACCGCCGGGGAGGTCGGCGCCACCGGTCCGGGCCGCTCGGCGACCGGTGGGGTCGCCGGCTCCTCGGCCGGTGTCGGGGTGAGCCGCTGCCCCAGCGCGAGGAACACGTGGGCGGCCCCCGCGCCCTGCTCGGCCGCGCAGGCCACCCAGGGCACCGGCCCGGTGTGGTTGGCCCCGGTGATCGGCAGGCCGTCCGAGCGGGCCAGGGTGTTGGCCGCCGCCGCGAAGGCGTCCCGCCAGCCACCCTCGGCGGCGGCCGGGGCCAGCACGGCCACGGTGAAGGGCCGGTCGGCGGCGTCGTGCGCGGCCCAGACCTCGCCCAGATCGCACGAACTCAACTTCCGGTGCAACGTGTACGGACCGACTGTCTGCATGCCACCCTCACCCCCATCGGATGGTATCGGCCCGGGGGTCGGGAGCCGACCGGCTCACCGGGCCTGGGCCGGTCAGTCGACCCAGTCGAGGGTGCGGGCGACCGCCTTGCGCCACTGGCCCAGCTCCCGCTCGCGGTCCGGGGCCGCCATCGCCGACTCCCACTGCGCGTCGGCGCGCCACTGGGCGCGCAGGGTGGCCAGGTCGGGCCAGAAGCCGACCGCCAGGCCGGCGGCGTATGCGGCGCCGAGGCAGGTGGTCTCGGTGATCCGGGACCGGACCACCGGCACGTCCAGCACGTCGGCGAGGAACTGCATGAGCAGCCCGTTGGCGGTCATCCCACCGTCCACCCGGAGCCGGCGCAGCGCCACGTCGGAGTCGGCGTTCATCGCGTCGACCACCTCGCGGGTCTGCCAGGCGGACGCCTCCAGCACCGCCCGGGCCAGGTGTCCCTTGGTGATGTAGCCGGTCAGCCCGGTGATCACGCCCCGGGCGTCGCTGCGCCAGTGCGGCGCGAAGAGCCCGGAGAAGGCCGGCACCACGTAGCAGCCGCCGTTGTCCGCCACGCTGGCGGCCAGCTCCTCGACCTCGGCGGCGGTGGAGATCAGCCCGAGGTTGTCCCGTAGCCACTGCACCAGCGAGCCGGTCACCGCGATCGCCCCTTCGAGGGCGTACGTCGCCGGGTGGCCGTCGATCCGGTAGGCCACCGTGGTGAGCAGGCCGTGCGTGGACGGCACCGGACTGGCCCCGGTGTTGAGCAGCAGGAAGCTGCCGGTGCCGTAGGTGCACTTCGCCTCGCCGGGCTGGAAACAGGTCTGCCCGAACAGGGCGGCCTGCTGGTCGCCGAGCGCGCTGGCCACCGGCACCCCGGCGAGCACCCCGTCGGCGGTGCCGTAGACCTCCGCCGAGCTGCGGATCGCCGGCAGCACGGCCGCCGGGATGCGCAGCGCGTCGAGCAGTTCCGGGTCCCAGTCGAGGGTCGCCAGGTCCATCAGCATGGTCCGGCTGGCGTTGGTCACGTCGGTGACGTGCCGGCCGGTCAGCTTCCAGACCAGCCAGCTCTCCATGGTGCCGAAGAGGACCTCGCCCCGCTCGGCGCGCTCGCGCAGCCCGTCGACGTGGTCGAGCAGCCAGCGCAGCTTCGGCCCGGCGAAGTAGGTGGCCAGGGTGAGCCCGGTACGGGCCCGCAGCCGCTCCTCGCCGTACGACCCGGCCAGCTCGCGCAGCAGCGGACCGGTGCGGGTGTCCTGCCAGACGATGGCGTTGGCCACCGGGCGGCCGGTGGCCCGGTCCCAGACGACGGTGGTCTCCCGCTGGTTGGTGATGCCGACCGCGGCCAGCCCGTCCGGGCCGGTGCCGGCGGCGGCCAGCGCGTCGTGGACCACCCGCTCGACGTTGGCCCAGATCTCCTCGGCGTCGTGCTCCACCCAGCCCGGCCGGGGGAAGATCTGCCGGTGCTCGCGCTGCGCGACGGCGACGATCTCGCCGGCCCGGTCGAAGACGAGGCACCGCGACGAGGTGGTGCCCTGGTCGATGGCGGCGACGTACGCTCCGGTCATTGCGGCACCGTACCCGGCCGGGCTGCCCCGGAGAACCGCCGCGACTCCGTACGATCTCCAGACGTGCGCGATATCGCCGTCTTCAGTGGAACCGCCCATCCCGAACTCGCCGCCGAGATCTGTGCCCACCTCGGGGTGCCGTTGCACCCGGTGCGGGTGTCCCGGTTCGCCAACGACTGCCTGGAGGTGCAGTTGCAGGCGAACTGCCGGGAACGGGACGTCTTCCTGATCCAGCCGCTGGTGCCACCGGTCCAGGAGAACCTGGTCGAGCTGCTGCTCATGATCGACGCGGCCCGGGGCGCGTCGGCCGGACGGATCACCGTGGTGCTGCCGCACTACGCGTACGCCCGGTCGGACAAGAAGGACGGCCCGCGCATCTCCATCGGTGGCCGGCTGGTCGCCGACCTGCTCACCTCGGCCGGCGCCCACCGGGTGCTGGCGATGACGTTGCACTCGCCGCAGGTGCACGGCTTCTTCAGCGTCCCGGTCGACCACCTGCACGCGCTGCGGGAGCTGGCCGCCCACTTCCGGGGCTACGACCTGAGCAACACGGTGGTGGTCTCGCCGGACCTGGGCAACGCCAAGGAGGCGGCGGCCTTCGCCCGGATGCTCGGCACCCCGGTCGCGGCGGGGGCGAAGCAGCGGTTCAGTGACGACCGGGTCACCATCAGCACGGTGATCGGCGACGTGGCCGAGCGGGACGTGATCGTGCTGGACGACGAGATCGCCAAGGGCAGTACGGTGGTCGAGCTGATGGCCCACCTGCGGGACCGCAACGTCCGGTCGATCCGGCTGGCCTGCACCCACGGGCTCTTCTCCAGCGACGCGCTGGAACGGCTCAGCGCCGAGGACGGGGTGCGGGAGATCGTCTGCACCAACACGGTGCCGATCCCGGCGCGGAAGCGGGTGCCGAAGCTGGAGGTGCTCTCGGTGGCGCCGGCGCTGGCCGAGGCGATGCGTCGGATCCACAACGGCGAGTCGGTCAGCGCGCTCTTCGGCTGACCGGGGCGGGCGGGATCAGCCGGCCACCGTGGTCGCGCTGATCCGTACCGTGGTGCCGGCCGTGCCGGTCTCGACCAGCATCGTGTCGCTGAGCTCCCGGGCCAGCCAGAGCCCCCAGCCGCCGGCGGTGTCCGGGGCGGGCCGGCTGCGGTCGTCGAGCCGCTGATCGCTGATGCCGTGGCCGTGGTCGGAGACCTCGCAGACCAGTTCGCCGCCGTGCCGCCAGAGACGCAGCCAGCCCCGGCCGCCGCCGTGCCGCACGGCGTTGGTGATCAGCTCGTTGACCGCGAGCACGAAGTCGTCGAGTCGCTGCCCGTCCAGGCCGGCGGAGTGCGCGCAGGAGGTGACCGAGTGTCGCAGCTCGGTCACCTGGGCCTGGTCGAATGCCTCGGCGATGAGAAGGGAAGGTTCGATGGGCACAACCGTACGCGGTGTGGGTGGTTCTGCGTTCGTCATGGGCCCTGTCCCGACAGCGGGTCTCGGAGAATTTCGCGCCATTTCTACCGTACGTCAGGGTTACCGATGACGCAGCGGCCGGTCCGGCGGGCCGCAGGGGTGGCTGTGGCATCGTGGCGGCCATGCCGTCGTCCCCGCCGGGTGGTTTCGAGGTCCCGCTCTGGCGGTCGGTCGCGGTCTTCCGCTTCGCCTCCCTGGCGTACGTCGGGATCCTGGTCCTGCGGGACGCCGACCGGTACGCCCACCCGCTCGCCGCCGGGGCCGTCCTGCTGGTGATGCTGGCCTGGTCCGGGGTGACCGCGGTCGGCTACGCCCGGCCCGCCCACCGGGGCTGGCCGCTGCTCCTGGCCGACCTCGGCGTGGTGCTGCTGATCCTGGCGGCGACCCCGTGGGTGGTCGGCCGCCCGGCGCTCGCCGCCGGCGTGCCCACCCTGGCCGTGGCCTGGCTGGCCGGGCCGGTGCTGGCCTGGGCGGTCTCCGGCGGGCGGCGGCGCGGCACGGTGGCCGCCCTGCTGGTCGGCGGCGCGGACCTGGCCAGCCGGGGGCGGATCGGCCAGTCCTCGCTGACCGGGGTGATCCTGCTGCTGCTCGCCGGCGTGGTGGTGGGGCACGTGGCCCGGCTCGCGGTGACCGCCGAGGAGCGGTTGCAGCGGGCGGTGGAACTGGAGGCGGCGACCCGGGAGCGGGAACGGCTGGCCCGCGACATCCACGACTCGGTGCTCCAGGTGCTGGCGCTGGTCCAGCGGCGTGGCGCGCACCTGGACGGGGAGGCCGGCGAGCTGGCCCGGCTGGCCGGCCAGCAGGAGGCGGCGCTGCGGGCGCTGATCGGCGGGGCCGGGCCGCCGCCCCCCGTCGACCCGGCCGGTGACGCCGTGGACCTGCGGACCCTGCTCGGCCGGTACGCCTCGACGGCGGTGCAGGTCGCCACCCCGGCCACCCCGGTCCCGCTGCCCGCTCCGGCGGCCCGGGAACTGGCCGCCGCGACGGCGGCGGCGTTGGACAACGTGGCGCGGCACGCCGACGGGCGGGCCTGGGTGCTGGTCGAGGACGAGGGGGCGACGGTCACCGTGTCGGTCCGCGACGCCGGCCCCGGCATCCCCGAGGGGCGGCTGGTCGAGGCGGCCCGGCAGGGTCGGCTGGGGGTGGCCCAGTCCATCCTGGGCCGGATCGCCGACCTCGGCGGCGAGGTGCGGATCGTCTCGACGCCGGGGGAGGGGACCGAGATCGAGCTGGTGCTGCCGAGGAGGGACGGATGACCGGAATCCGGGTGATGGTGGTCGACGACCACCCGATGTGGCGCGAGGGGGTGGCCCGGGACCTCACCGAGGCCGGGCACCAGGTGGTCGCGACCAGCGGTGAGGGACGCCAGGCGGTACGGGTGGCCGCCGCGGCCCGGCCCGACCTGGTGGTGCTCGACCTCCAGTTGCCGGACATCTCCGGGGTGGCGGTGATCCACGGGCTGCGGGCCGTGCTGCCGCAGGTACGGGTGCTGATGCTCTCGGCCAGCGGCGAGCAGCAGAGCGTGCTGGACGCGGTGAAGGCCGGGGCCACCGGCTACCTGGTGAAGTCGGCCGGCCCGGCGGAGTTCCTGGACGCGGTCCGGCGCACCGCCGCCGGGGAGCCGGTCTTCACCCCCGGGCTGGCCGGGCTGGTGCTGGGCGAGTACCGGCGACTCGCCGCCGGCCCGGCCGACACGGCGTCCGGCGGCGGGGACGACGCGGCACCCCGGCTCACCGATCGGGAGACCGAGGTGCTGCGGCTGGTGGCGAAGGGGCTGTCCTACAAGCAGATCGCCGGGCGGCTCGGGTTGTCCCACCGGACGGTGCAGAACCACGTGCAGAACACGCTGGGCAAGCTCCAGTTGCACAACCGGGTGGAGCTGACCCGCTACGCGATCGAGCGTGGCCTGGACGGCTGAGCGCCCTCAGCGCGCCTCGGGCGGCCGGGTCTCGTGGACGGCCAGCTCCTCGGCGGACGCGCCGCCGCCGGCCGCGCCCGCGTCGTACGCGACGTTGTCGGTCTCCTGGTCGGTGTGGGCGCCCTCGTCCGGATCGACCAGGCGGCCCACCTGGGCGTCGGCGACGGTGCCGAGTTGCCCGTGGTCGTAGACGGAGACCGGCGAGTGCGGGTCCGAGGTGGGGCCGGGGTCCATCACGTCGGCGTCGAGCTGGGCCTGCGCGGCGGCCTCCTCGTTGTCCGCCTCGGCGGCGATGTCCGGGTCGACCGGGCCGGCCAGCGGGTCGTCGGCGGCCCGCTCGTACTGCTCGCGGTGGAGCTTGTAGTCCAGCGACTCGCCGTCGAGCTGCTCGTCCGCGGTGGTGCCGAAGTGGTCGACCGCCACCGGGGTCCGGTCGCCGGGTAGCTGCGCCGGGTCCGGGCCGTCCGCCTCGCGGCCGGTCAGCACGTCGTCGTTGGCGGTCGAGTCGTCGTCGGCGGTGTCGGGCAGGCCGATCGCCTCGGGGTCGGACACGGGGGTCGGGTACTCGTCGTCGCGCATGGCTGAGCACTACCCACTGCCATGGCCCGGGTAACCGGGTCCACCGCCCGGGATCGGGACAGAACGGGATAATTCAGTCGTGGTGCCCGGACTCGTCGCCGGTGTGCAGCACGCACCAGACCACCATGCCGTCCGGCACCGGGGCGCCGCCCGCTCCCGATCTGCCAGGTTTCGGCTCGTCGGGGTCCGGTTAATGGGACGCTCTGACCGGAAGCCCACCCCTCGCAGATCGCATGGAGGTGCACCATGCGCGTCGGCCTCGTCTGCGCGCACGCCGGGCCGTCCCGGCACGCGGAAGGCCCTGTCGTCGGCACCCACGAGCACATCGCCCGGGTGGCCTGCGAACTGGCCGGGCGTGGCCACGACGTCCGATTGTACGAACGCCGTGACGACCCGGCCCTGCCGGAGCGCGTCGAGGTCGACGGTTACCGGGTGGAACGGGTGCCCGTCGGCCCGCCGCAGCCCACCGCGACCGCCGAGCTGATCCCGTACGTCGCCGAGTTCGGTCGTTGGCTGGCCGACGGCTGGGCGGGGGACTGGGCGCCCGAGGTGGTGCACGGGCACTACTGGATCGGGGGCCTGGCCGCCGCGCACGCGGCCCGCGAGACGGACATCCCGGTCGTGCAGACGTTCCACTCCCTCGGCGTCGAGCAGCTACGCCACCTCGGCCGGCAGTACGACGGCCCGGGCGAGCGGATCCCGCTGGAGCGCGCGCTCACCCGCGCGGTGGACATCGCCGTCGCCCAGTGCAACGACGAGGTCGACGAGCTGACCCGGATGGGACTGCAACGCACCTCGGTGGCGATGGTCCCGGCCGGGGTGGACGTCGCGCAGTTCCATCCCGACGGCGAGGCGGCCCCGCGCGACCGGCGGGCCCGCATCCTCTCCGTCGGCGGTCTCTCCCCGGGGCACGGTCAGGAGGACCTGATCCGGGCGATGCGGCTGGTCGGCGACGCGGAGCTGGTCATCGCCGGCGGTCCCCCGGCGGAGCAGTTGTCCACCCACGCCGAGGCGCGCCGGCTGTGCGAACTGGCCGAGCGGACCGGCGTCGCCGACCAGGTCAAGCTGGTCGGCGCGGTGCCGCACGACCAGATGGCGACCTGGTACCGCTCCGCCGACGTGGTGGCCTGCACCTCGCACTACTCCTCGGCCGGGCGGGTGTCGCTGGAGGCGATGGCCTGCGGTGTGCCGGTGGTCGGCTACGCCATGGGCGGGATCGCCGACGCGGTGGTCGACGAGGTCACCGGTCGGCTGGTGCCCCCGGGCGACGTCCGGACGCTGGGCGTGACGCTGCGCCGGCTGCTCGCCGACAACGCCGGGCGGTTCGCGTACGGGCACGCCGCGGTGGACCGGGTCCGGTGCAGCTACACCTGGGAGCGGACCGCCGGGGCGCTGGAACGGCTCTACGAGCGGGTGGTGGGCCGGCGCGACCCGGTCGAGGTGCCGGTCGTGGTCGCGGTCGAGGCCGGCACCGAGGTTGCGGTCGAGGCCGGCACCGAGGTCGCGGTCGAGGGGACACCCGCCGGCCCGGTCGGGGCCTGAGCGGGCGGGCGGTCCGGGCGGGCGGGACCATCGATGCCACCTCAGCTCCCTTTGGAGCTGATGACGTCAACGATTCACGATCCCGCGCCACCGGATGTGCCCTGCGGGCCGTGCTCGGCCCCGACGGCCCGAGCGTGGCCCGGCCGTGGGGGTCGCTGTGCCGATCCGTCATCGTCATCAGTTCCAAAGGGGCTGCGACGCACCCCCCCAGCGCGCCAGGACCGCAGGTCGGTCCGGCGGGTCCGGGCCAGGTTCGGGCCGGTCGACGGGCGTGCTCAGCCGCGTGGCGCGGCGACCACCATGGCCCGTTCCCGGGCCCGGGCCACCGCGTGGTGATGCTGTGGTTCGGCGTACCGGGTCAGCCCGATCACGGCGGCGAGGGTGATCAGGAAACCGGCGGCGGCCAACCACTCCCGCCCCGGCCAGATCTTGTCGTTGAGCAGCAGCAGGCCGACGATCGCGGCGGGCACCGCCCCGGCGGCGTCCATCGCGGCGACGGCGGCCGTGGTCGAGCCGCGCTGCATCGCCAGCCCGAGCAGCAGTTGACCCACCAGCGAGTGGGCGATCAGCAGGTAGAGCAGCGGGTCGCGGACGAACGCCTCGGCCGACGGGGCGGAGGCGAGGGGCCGGGCGGCGACGGCGGCGGCGGAGAAGGCCAGCCCGGCCAGCGAGCCGAGCGCCACCGAACCGGGTGCCCCGTGCAGGCGTACCGCGAAGAAGCCGAGTACCCCGATGCCGCCGAGCGCCACCGCCAGGGCGACCAGGCCGGCCGTGCCGAGCCCCTTCGAGGGTGCGGGCTGGGCCGACAGCACCAGCGCGGTGATCCCGGCGAAGAGCAGCGCCAGCAGCGCCACCTCGGCGACGGGCAGCCGCCACTTGAGCACCACCACGCCGAGGACGGCGGTCACCCCCAGCCCCGCCGCGACGCTGGCCTGGACCAGGAACAGCGGCAGGTCCCGGCGGGCCAGGAAGGCCAGTACGAAGCCGATGACCTGGCAGAACAGCCCGATCAGGTAGGTGCGGTGCCCGGCCAGCCGCAGCAGCAGCCCCGGATCGAAGGTGTGGTGCACCGTGGTCCTGGCGGCGGCGACCGACTGCAACATGTTGGCGAAGCCGTACGCGACGATCATGGCCGCGAGGAAACACCAACCGGAGGACACCACCTGGCGAGGATAGAGGGTCCCCCGGGGTCAGCGCTCAGTTGGCCGACCCAGCCGGGACAGTACGTCGGCGTGCAGGAGGCCGTTGGTGGCGATCGCGCTGACCTCGGCGGAGCCGTTCCCACCAGGTACGGGGGTGCCGTCCAGGGCGGTGAGGGTGCCGCCGGCCTCGGTCACCACGGGGACCAGCGCGGCGATGTCCCAGAGCGACAGCTCGGGCTCCACCATCACGTCCAGTGCCCCCTCGGCCAGCAGCATGTAGCCGTAGAAGTCGCCGTACGCGCGGCTGCGCCAGGTGTCCCGCATGAGCTGGAGCACCGGTTCCAGCCGGCCGGCCGACTCCCAGCCGGCCAGTGAGGAGTAGCAGAAGCTGGCGTCGCCGAGGTCGCGTACGGCGGAGACCCGGATCGGCTCGCCGGAGGCGGCGTCCGGCCCGGCGTACGCGCCCGCGCCGGACGCGCCCCACCAGCGCCGGCCCAGCGCCGGGGCGGAGACCAGCCCGACCACCGGGCGGTCGCCCTCCATCAGCGCGATCAGGGTGGCCCAGACCGGCACCCCCCGGACGAAGTTCTTGGTGCCGTCGATCGGGTCGACCACCCAGCGCCGGCCGTCCGGGCCGGCCGCCGGCTGCTCGCCGTACTCCTCGCCGATCAGGCCGTCGCCCGGCCGGTGTTCGGCGAGCAGGGCCCGGATCGCCCGCTCCACCGAGGTGTCCGCGTCGGAGACGGGGGTGAGGTCGGGCTTGGCGTGTACCCGCAGGTCGAGGGCGCGGAACCGGGCCGTGGAGATGGCGTCGGCGGCGTCGGCGAGCCGGTGGGCGAGGGCGATGTCGGCGGCGTACCCGGTCATGCCGGAAACGGTAGCGGCGACCCGGCCGGACCCGGCCGGCCGGGTGTCCCGCCGGTCACGACCCGGCGAGCGGATCGCCCGGGTTGCGCTCGACCTCCCGGGGGTCGCCCTCGCCGGACCGGGAGGCCAGCAACCGGCGGTACGACGCCAGCCGGCGCGGGTCCGCCTTGCCGGCCGTCACCCAGGCGTCCAGTGCGCAGTCCGCCTCGTCGGCGGTGTGCGGGCAGTTCGGCGGGCAGTCCACCGTCCCCTCCACCAGGTCGGGGAAGCCGTGCAGCAGGCTCTCCGCCGAGACGTGGGCCAGCCCGAAGCTGCGTACCCCGGGGGTGTCGACGATCCAGCCCGGGTCGCCGTCGGCGTCCGGGGTGGCGGGCAGTCGCAGCGCCACCGCGCTGGTCGAGGTGTGCCGGCCCCGGCCGATCGCGCTGACCACCCCGACCGCTCGGGCCGCGTCCGGAACCAGGCGGTTGACCAGCGTCGACTTGCCCACCCCGGAGTGCCCGACCAGCACCGAGACCCGGCCGGCGAGCAGGGCGCGCAGCGCGTCGAGGTCGCAGTCCGGCCGGACCAGCACGTACGGCAACTCCAGCTCGGCGTAGTAGCCGACGACCTGGTCCGGGCCGGCCAGGTCGGCCTTGGTCAGGCAGAGCAGCGGCTCGATGCCGGCGTCGTACGCGGCGACCAGGCAACGGTCGATGAACCCGGTACGCGGCGGCGGGTCGGCGAGCGCGCTGACGATCACCAGTTGGTCGGCGTTGGCGACCACCACCCGCTCCAGCCGCCCCTCGGCGGTGTTCTCGTCGTCGTCGGCGGTGCGCCGCAGCACCGAGCGGCGTTCGGCGATCCGGACGATCCGGGCCAGCGCGCCGTCCGTGCCGGAGACGTCCCCGACCAGGCCCACCCGGTCGCCGACCACCACCGACTTCCGGCCCAGCTCGCGGGCCCGCATGGCGGTCACCGTCGGGGTGTCGGGGCCGGCGTCGGGCAGCACGCAGGTGTACCGGCCCCGGTCGACGGCGATCACGAAGCCGTCCACCGCGTCGGCGTGCCGGGGTCGGGTCCGGGTGCGCGGGCGCGAGGATTTCCCGGGCCGGACCCGGACGTCGTCCTCGTCGTACTCCCGCCGTCTGGTCGCCAGGACCTCGCCCCCTCCGCCGTCAGCTCTTGCCGGTCACCATCGCCGACCATAGCGCCGGGAACTCCGGCATGGTCTTCGAGGTGCACGACACGTCGTCCACCTCGATGCCCGGGACGGCCAGCCCGGCCACCGCGGCGGCATGCGCCATCCGGTGGTCGGCGTACGTCCGGAACGTCCCGCCGCGCAGCGGGCGGGGCCGGATCTCCAGCCCGTCGTCGGTCTCGGTCAGGTCCGCGCCGAGCGCGGTGAACTCCCGGGCCAGCGCGGCGATCCGGTCGGTCTCGTGCCCCCGGATGTGCGCGATCCCGGTGAACACCGACGGCGAGTCGGCCAGCATGGCCAGCGCGGTCAGCGCCGGGGTCAGCTCGCTGACGTCGGAGAGGTCGGCCCGCAGCCCGTGCACCGTGCCGGTGCCCCGGACGGTCAGCCCGGCGGTGGTCAGGGTCACCTCGCCGCCCATCCGGTGCAGCAGCGCGCGGAGCTGCTCGACCGGCTGGGCGCTGCTGTGCGGCCAGCCCTGCAGGGTCACCTCACCGCCGGTGACCAGGGCGGCGGCGAAGAACGGGACGGCGCCGGAGAGGTCCGGCTCGATCTCCCAGCCCCGGCCGGCCAGCGGCCCCGGCTCGACCGCCCAGACGTCGGGGACGCTGTCGTCGACTGCCGCCCCGGCGGCCCGCAGCATCCGTACGGTCATCCGCAGGTGTGGGGCGGACGGCACCGGCGGCCCCTGGTGCCGGACCACCACGCCCCGGTCGAAGCGCGCCCCGGCGAGCAGCAGGCCGGAGACGAGCTGGCTGGACGCGGAGGCGTCGATCACCACCTCGCCACCGGTCACCCGGCCGGTGCCCTGCACCACCAGGGGCAGGCTGGCGGTCTCGGGCGCGTCGATCCGGACGCCGAGCGAGCGCAGCGCGCCGATCAGCGGGCCGAGCGGCCGGACCCGGGCGTGCGGGTCGCCGTCGAAGGTGACCCGCCCCTCGGCCAGCCCGGCGACCGGCGGGACGAACCGCATCACCGTGCCGGCGAGCCCGACGTCGACGTGCGCCGGGCCGACCAGCCGGTGCGGCCGGACCAGCCAGCGCTCGTCGTCGGAGACCGAGACGTGCGCGCCCATCGCCCGCAGCCCGCCCGCCATCAGCTCGGTGTCCCGGGCGCGCAGCGGCCCGTGCAGCGTCGACGGGCCGCCGGCCAGCGCGCTGAGCACCAGGGCCCGGGCGGTCAGCGACTTGGAGCCGGGCAGCCGCAGGGTCGCGGCGACCGGGTCGCTCGCGGTCGGCGCGGTCCAGGGCTGCGGTGGACGGGTGGCGGTCAGGTTTCCCACAGTGACATTCTGCCAACTTTGCAGGGCGGTGGTGCCGGCCGTGGTGCCGACTCCCGGTTGGCGGGACAACCGGGAGCGGCGCGGGACGTTAGCGTGTGCCCCATGTGCGGGAGGTACGCGACGACCCGGAGCGCCGGCGACCTGAGCGCCGTGTTCGAGTCGTACGACGACACCGACGGCCGGCTCGGGCCCGACCACAACGTCGCGCCCACCGATCCGGTGCCGCTGGTCCGGGTCGACCCGGAGGGCGGCCGGGTGCTCTCGGTCGGCCGCTGGGGTCTGGTGCCACACTGGTCGCGCTCGGCGGCCGGGGCGGCCCGCATGATCAACGCGCGGGCCGAGACGGTCGCCACCAGCCGGGCGTACGCCGAGCCGTTCGCCCGTCGGCGCTGCCTGGTCCCGGCCGACGGCTGGTACGAGTGGGCCCGCCGGGCCGGTGGCGGCAAGCAGCCGTACTACCTGACCCCGCGCGACGGCTCGGTGCTGGCCCTGGCCGGCATCTGGTCCCGCTGGGAGTCGATGCTCACCTTCAGCGTGCTCACCACTGCGGCGGTGGGCGAGCTGGCCGAGGTGCACGACCGGATGCCGCTGCTGCTGCCCCGGGACCGCTGGGCGGGCTGGCTGGCCCCCGCCGACGACCCGGCGGCGCTGCTCGCCCCGCCGTCGCCGCAGTGGCTCGGCGGGCTGGAGATCCGGCCGGTGGGGCCGGCGGTCGGCGACGTCCGGAACGACGGTCCCGGTCTGATCGAGCGGGTTCCGCTGGCGGGGGAACGCTCCCAGGGGGAAATCACGCTGTTCTGAACAGCATTCGCGACATTGTCGCGCACGAATTGCCAGAGTTCCGGGCGAAACGTCGCTCGGATCTTCGGTCATCTTTCCGGCACCCCCTTGTCCCCGTACGTGCCAGTGCGATAGAACACAGCGCCGGCACTGGGAGCGTCTTCGCGCGGTGCGAACGACGCCCGTCGATCTTGCCGGTCCCACGGGGGAGGTGGGTGTGATGACCCGGGCGCGTATGCCCCGTCCGCACGAGGTGGCCGCCGCACGACGAGATCCGCGACTGCTCCGCGCATTGCGGGAACGCCGTCAGGACGACGCCTGGCGGACCAGAGGAACCTGTCAGAGCGTGGACCCGGAGACGTTCTTTCCGGCGCCCAACGAACCGGCCGACGCGGCCATCGCGCTCTGCCGCAGTTGTGACGTCCAGGGGTCGTGTCTGGCCTGGGCGTTGGAGGTGGGCGACACCCACGGGGTGTGGGGCGGCACCACGCCCCGGGAACGCCGCGCCATGCTGGTCGCCTGGCGGGGCGAGGTCGAGTCCGACCCCGGCGCCGCCGACGACGCCGGCCCGCCGGTACGCGACCGGCTGCTCACGCTGGTGCCGTTGAGCTGACCGCCGGCCCGGTATCCGAACTGCGCCGCCCGCCCCGGGTGGGCGGCGCAGAATGTCCCGGTGCCGCACGCCGACGAGATCGACACCCCCCGCGGGCCGGCCCGGGTCGACACCGACCTGCCGGCCGGTCCACCGCTGTCCCTGCTCGTGCTCGGGCACGGCGCGGGCGGCGACGTGGACGCGCCGGACCTGCTCGCCCTCCGCGACGCCGCCCTCGGCGCGCGGGTGGTGGTGGCCCGGGTGACCCAGCCGTACCGGGTGGCCGGCCGTCGGGCCCCGGCTCCGGCCGGGCACCTGGACGAGGCCTGGACGGCGGTGCTGGCCGTCCTGCGCGCCCGGCACCCCGGCGTACCCCTGCTCGTGGGCGGGCGGTCCAGCGGCGCGCGGGTGGCCTGCCGGACGGCGACCGAGGTGGGGGCCGTCGGAGTGGTCGCGCTGGCCTTCCCGCTGCACCCGCCGGGCCGGCCGGAGCGGTCCCGGGCCGGCGAGCTGTCCACCGGGCTGCCGACGCTGGTGGTCAACGGCGACCGCGACCCGTTCGGGGTGCCCACCCCGGGCGGCCCGGTCGCGGTGCTGGTGCGCCCGGGGGAGCGGCACGACCTGCGCCGGGACCCGGCCGGGGTGGCCGGGGCGGTGCTCGGGTGGCTGCGCGGGCGCTCGTGGGCGTGCTGACCGGGTCGGGCCGCCCCGTCCGACCGGGGGCCCGGCGGCGTCGGGCCACCCGTTTCCGGCCCGCCCGGCCCGTCGTTGCAACGGATGGTGTCGGCCGTCCGGTTCCGGTGGCCGAACCCTCCCTCCCAGGCCCTTCCTGGTCCCAGCCCCCGGTAGCCGACCGACGGGCCGGGACCAGGAACGGGGGCGGCCGGTGGAATGTCCGGCCGGTGGCCGGGCGTTACGACTCCCGGACGACGAATCTGGCAAGGGGGGTGACCGGTGCCGACCGAGACACGGAGCCGGGAGCGTGACGAGCGGGACGCGGGGCAGCTCAGACGGCTGCTGGACGGACCGGACTGGCCCGCGACGGTGCCCGGCCCGGCCGTGGTGAGCACCAGCACACCCGGCGGAACCGAATCTGCGGACCGGTTTCGCCGCGTATCCTCGGCGGGAAAGCATCCGACGCGAGGGGATGTGCGGTTGACCACCGAGAAGACGGACGAGCGCAGGGCCCGCTTCGAGCGGGACGCGATGCCCTTCGTCGATCAGCTCTACGCTGCCGGGCTGCGGATGACGCGGAACCCGGCGGATGCCGAGGACCTGGTCCAGGAGACGTACCTGAAGGCGTACGCCGCCTTCCACCAGTTCGAGCAGGGCACCAACCTGAAGGCCTGGCTCTACCGGATCCTGACCAACACCTACATCAACTCCTACCGGAAGCGGCAGCGCCAGCCCATCCAGGCGCCCACCGACGAGATCACCGACTGGCAGCTCGCCGAGGCCGAGTCGCACACCTCCAGCGGGTTGCGGTCGGCCGAGACCGAGGCACTGGACCGGCTGCCGGACAGCGACGTCAAGGAGGCCCTCCAGCAGTTGCCGGAGGAGTTCCGGCTGGCGGTCTACCTGACCGACGTCGAGGGGTTCTCGTACAAGGAGGTCGCCGACATCATGGGCACGCCGATCGGCACCGTGATGTCCCGGCTGCACCGTGGGCGTCGCAACCTGCGCAAGCTGCTTGAGCGCTACGCGGCCGAGCGCGGCTTCAGCGCCGCGCAGTCCTCGAAGGGCTCCACCGCCGCTGCCAGCCGGGAGGTGTGACGTGAGCTGTGGGAAGCCGCACGAGACGGACTGCCGGGAGGTCCTCGCCGAGGTCTACCTCTTCCTGGACCTGGAGTGTGCCGAGGAACGGCGCTCGCTGATCCGGCACCACCTGGACGAGTGCGGGCCCTGCCTGCGCGAGTACGGCATCGAGCAGGAGGTGAAGGCGCTCGTGGCCCGCTGCTGCGGCAACGAGACCGCCCCCGACCAGTTGCGTGAGCGGCTGCGGGTGCGCATCACCGAGCTGGTGGTCTTCGAGGCCAGCGAGTCGCGCGAACTCGCCGACTGAACGTGGACACGACGGTGGCCCGGGTCGTCAGGACCCGGGCCACCGGTCTGTCCGGCTCCGGGCCGGACGGCTGGCGTCGCGGCGGGAACCCCGCCGGGACGGCTCAGGAGTTGGGGCGCTTGCCGTGGTTCGCGCCGCTCTTCTTGCGGGCCTTCTTCTTGCGGGCCTTCTTCGCCATGCTGACCTCCTCGTGATGAGCCGGATCCCTGCTGCGGCGACCCTCGGCGCCGGTGCACGCACCGGTCCTCCCGGCGCCGGGGTCCGACCCGCTGATGCTAGTGCGGCCGGCACCCGCCCTCGTCCGCCGGGGCGGCCCGGCCGGCACCCGCCCTCGTCCGCCGGGGCGGCCCGGCCGGCACCCGCCCTCGTCCGCCGGCGGCCCGGCCGGGCGGCGATGCCCGCTCCGCACCCGCGCGGGGCCCGCGCATGATTGGATACCGATCGCAGACACACCCGGTGAAGAGGGAGGGCCGTGATGGCCGAGGAGATCCGCGCCGAGATGGTGGCCAACGTGTGGAAGGTCGTGGCGTCGACCGGGGACACCGTGTCCGAGGGGGACACGCTGGTGATCCTGGAGTCGATGAAGATGGAGATCCCGGTCGTCGCCGAGTCCGACGGCGTCGTCCAGCAGCTCGCGGTCAACGAGGGCGACGTGGTGCAGGACGGTGACCTGATCGCGGTGATCGGTTGACCGCCGTGCTGGTCCGCCGGGCAGCCGCCGCCGAGTTCGCCGCGGTGGCCCGGTTGACCGTCGCCGCCTACGAGGCCGACGGCCAGCTCAAGGGCGAGAGCGGCTACGCCGGGGTGCTGGCCGACGTGGCGAGCCGGGCGGCGGACGGCGAGGTCCTGGTCGCCGTCGACGGGGCCACCGGCGTGCTGCTCGGTTCGGTCACCTTCGTGCGGTCCGGCAGCCCGTACGCGGAACTGGCCGGGCCGGGCGAGGCGGAGTTCCGGATGCTCGCCGTCGATCCGGCGGCGCAGGGGCGTGGTGCGGGTGCGGCGCTGGTGCGGGCCTGCCTGTCCCGGGCCGTCGCGCAGGGCTGTACGGCGGTGGTGATCTGCGTGCGGAGCGGCTTCGCCGACACCGCCCACCGGCTCTACGCGGGGCTGGGCTTCGTCCGTACTCCGGAGCGGGACTGGTCGCCGCTGCCCGGGGTGGAGCTGCTCGGCCTGCGGAGGGAGTTGACCCCCGCGCCGGCCTGACCCCGACCCGTCGGATGGCGGCGCAGATCGGCCCCGGGGCGCTGCCGCGCCGGCTGTCGCACGGGCCGGCGGGGCCGGTCGGGCGTCCGGTTCACTCCTCGCCGATGCCGGCCAGCAGCTCGTCCGCCACGTCGAGCGCGATCTTCTTGCGCTCGTCCTCGGTGATGCGCGGGGCCCGGACGGCGAACCAGCTACTGTGCACGGCGAAGAGCACCAGCGCCGCCCGTAGCTGGGCCCGGGGCGAGTCGTCGCCCCGACAGATCACGTCGGCCAGGCGCATCATCCGCTCCCGCATCTGCTGGCCGGCGGTGAGGCTCTTGAGCACGGTCTGGTTCTGCTCGAAGAAGCGCATCACCGACGGCTGTTCGATGGTGAACATCGCGTCGGCGTACCGGCTGACCAGGGTCCGCCGGGTGGCCTGGGTGGCCGGTTGGGCCAGCGCCCAGTCGATCAGCTCGTCCATCCGGTGCAGCCGGTCCTCGACGAAGCTGTTGACGATCTCGTCCTTGCTCTTGAAGTGGTAGTAGAGGGCGGCCTTGGTCACCCCCAGCCGCTCGGCGATCTCCCGGAGCGAGGTCTTCTCGTACCCCTGCTCGGTGAAGAGCTCCAGCGCGACGGCCTGGATGCGCTGCCGCGTGCCGCCTGTGCTCTCCCTCACCCGAACCACCCAACTCACTTGACGGCTTCCTGCTGTCCAACTTACCGTGCGGCTAGTAAGGTGACTAGCCGGGCGGCAAGTAAGTGCGACAGATCTCCGGGGGAGCTTACCCATGACTCAGGAAACCCAGGCAACGGCGAGACCCAACATCAGGGTCGTGCTGTTCGGTCTGATGATCGCGATGATGCTCGCGATGCTCGACAACATGATCGTCAGCACCGCGCTGCCGCGGATCGTCAGCGAGTTCGGCGGCGTCAACCACTTCACCTGGGTGGTCACCGCGTATGTGCTGGGCACCACCGTCTCCACCCCGATCTGGGGCAAGCTCGGCGACCTGTACGGCCGCAAGGCGGTCTTCCTGACCTCGGTGGTCATCTTCCTGATCGGATCCGCGCTCTGCGGCATGTCCGGCTCGGCGCTGCTGGGCGGCTCGGGGAACGGGATGGTCGAGCTGATCGCGTTCCGCGCCGTGCAGGGTCTGGGCGCCGGTGGCCTGATGGTCGGCGTGATGGCGATCATCGGTGACCTGGTGCCGCCCCGCGAGCGGGGTCGCTACCAGGGCATGATCGCCGGGATCATGGCCATCGCCATGGTCGCCGGCCCGCTGGTCGGCGGCTTCATCACCGACCACCTCTCCTGGCGCTGGGCGTTCTACGTCAACCTGCCGCTCGGCGGCATCGCCCTGCTGATCCTGGCCACCACCATGCACCTGCCGAAGTACCGCACCGAGCACAAGATCGACTGGTTGGGTGCGGCGCTGCTCTCCGTCGGCATCACCGCGATCGTCCTCGTCACCACGTGGGGCGGCAACGAGTACGACTGGAGCTCCCCGCAGATCCTCGGCCTCGCCGTCCTGGCCCTGGTCGCCCTGGTGGCGTTCGGCTTCGTCGAGCGCCGGGCCGCCGAGCCGATCCTGCCGCTCGGCCTCTTCGCCAACCGCAACTTCGCGCTGATCTCGGTGATCGGCTTCCTGCTCGGCTTCGCGATGTTCGGCGCGATGAACTTCCTGCCGCTCTACCAGCAGACCGTGCAGGGCGCCTCGGCCACCAACAGCGGCCTGCTGCTGCTCCCGCTGATGTTCGGCATGCTGGTCGTGTCGCTGGTGGTCGGCCGGGCGATCACGAAGACCGGCCGCTACCGGATCTTCCCGATCGTCGGTGGCGTGGTGATGGCCGCCGGCATGGTGCTGCTGACCCGGCTGGACGTCGGCACCAGCAAGACCGAGTCGTCGCTCTACATGGTCGTCCTGGGCGTCGGCATGGGCTTCCTCATGCAGACCTCGATGCTGATCGCGCAGAACAGCGTCGAACAACGGGACCTCGGGGCGGCCAGCGGCGCGGCCACCTTCTTCCGGTCCATCGGCGGCTCGTTCGGCATCTCGCTCTTCGGCGCGATCTTCGCCAACCGGCTCGCCGACTCGGCCGCCGGCAGCGCGTTCAGCGGCGGCACCGGCGAGGGCCGGGGGATGGACCTGACGAAGCTCAAGGACCTGCCGGCGCAGCTACGCGAGGTGGTCCTCGGCGGCCTCTCCGACGCCATCTCGCACGTGTTCTTCTGGGCCTTCCTCTTCACCGTCGCGGTGCCGGTGCTCGCCTGGTTCATCAAGGAGGTCCCGCTCCGCACGGCGAACGAGGCCCCGGCCGTGGACGCCACCCCCGAGGAGCAGGCCGAGGTCGCCCTCGGCAAGGCCCCGGTGGCCTGACCCACCCCGTCCGTCGCGGCCGCGTCGTCCCTCCCCGGGTACGGCGCGGCCGCGCCGCGTCTCGTGCGCACGGCCCCCGCCGGCCCCGCCCCCCATCCCCGGGATCACGCCGACCTGGGCGTGATCGACTCCGGATCGGCGATATGGCGGTATCGGAGTGCTTCCAACCCCGCCATATCACCGATCCGGAGTCGATCTCCCCCTGCCACGCCCCGCCTGACGGCCGGGGGCGTGGGTGGGTGTGGTCGTCGGGGGGTGGCGGGTCAGCGGCGGCGGAACAGGGCGGCGAGGCGGTGGCGGAGGCGGGTCGGTAGACCCGGTCGGCGTGACCCGGTGGCCGGGCCGACGAGGAGTTGGTGGGCCAGCGCGGCGGTGGCCGGGTCCAGGGTCGGGGTGGCCAGCGCCAGGTGGGCCAGCGAGGTGGCGATCGGCACCGGGCGGATCCGGGCCACCGTCGCCACGTCGGAGAGCCGTTCGGCCACCACCCCGGCCACGTCGGGACGGACCGACGGGTCCACCCAGGCGGCGGTGACCAGGGCGAACAGCGCCGCCTCGGTGATCCAGTCCTCGACGCCCCAGACCAGTTCCACCAGCACCCGGCGGCGGGTGGACGTCGGCCACGGCTCGTCGGTGCGGTGGTGCAGCAGGCCGAGGCAGGCCCAGACCTGCACGCAGCGTACCCACAGCGACGGGTCCTGGCCGGTCAGCACCCGGCCCAGCGCGGTGGACGGGGCCTCGGGCGGGTGCACCAGCAGGCCCAGCAGGTCGGCCAGTTCCAGGGTGGCCAGCCCGACCGCCGTGTCGTACGCGGCCGGCGGGTGCGGCCAGGCGGGATGGGCGAGCTGGCGTACCCGGTCGGCGGCCCCGGTCGACGGGGCCGGCAGGGTGGGCGCGGCGGTGGTGCCGTCGTAGCGCCAGAGTTGGTAGTCGGTGGCCCGCCGGGGCTCGCGGGGGTCCGGGTCGGCGACGCCGGTGACCTCGACGGCGAGGCCGGGCACGGCGGCGGTGACGGTCCGCATGGCGCTCGGTGGTTCCAGCGCGTCGAGGCGTACCGCGGTGCCGGGCGGGCCGTCGGCGGTCAGCGCCCGGCGCAGCGCGTCGACCATCGCGCCGGCGGCCGGGGTGACCTGTCCCAGCCACGGGCGTCCCCGGCAGCACTCGGCGAGGTCACCGTGCTCGTGGCTGTCGTCCGGGTGGTCCCGGGTGAAGTCGGCGAGGGCGACCAGGTGGGCCACGTCCCCGTCGCGCAGGAAGCGCAGCCGGTGCGCGGTGTGCACCGCGCAGTCGAAGGTGGGGTCGCGCTCCAGGGCCCGGTCGATCCAGGCGAGGGCCTGGTCGAGCCGCCCGCTGTCGGCCAGGGTGCCGGCGATGTCCGCGTACACCGCGAGGTCGTCGGGGTCGTGCCCGACGGCCCGTTCCAGCGCGGCCAGGGCGTCCCGGGTGCGGCCGGCGCTGCGGTACGCGTACCCGAGCCAGACCTCGCCGAGCTTGGACGGCTCCGCGCGTACCCCCCGGCCGGCCCAGGTGACCGCGAGGGTGACCTCGCCGAGGCGCCGGGCCAGCGCGGACGCCGCGCCCAGCAGCAGGGCGTGCCGGGGCTGGGCGGCCACCGCGTTGCGGGCCAGCGTGAGGTACGGCCGCAGCGGTTCCCGGCCGGCCCGGGGCACCGGGTCGGGCACCGCCGCGCAGACCTGCATCAGGATCCGGGCGCAGCGGTCCGGGTCGAGCCGTTCGGCCAGTCCGGGGGCGGTCACCCAGGGCACCCCGGCCCAGTCGACGCCGGGGGCGTGCCCGGTGGCGGCGACCAGCAGGTCCAGCCCCTCGGCCGGGCGGCCGGCGGCGGCGAGCAGGTGGGCGCGGGCGACCACCGCTCCGACGTGGGCGTGGTGACCGAGCGGGAAGAGGTCGAGGTCGCCGCCGGAGGCCGTGGCGATCCGGGTCAGCGTCTCGTGCGTCTCGGGCAGGGTCGGCGCGAGCACCAGTGCGGCGGCGAGGTGGTCGGCGGCGTGCGCCAGATCGCCCTCGTCGAGCGCGAGCCGGGCGAGGGCGAGTTCCTCCGCCGCGGACAGCGCGGGTGGGTCCTCCGACACGTCGACCTTTCGCTCGCAGCGGGTTGCCAGGGCTGCGCAAGCGTAGGGGATGCAGTCAACACGTGGTGATCGACTGCGCATTTGTGCTCGTTAGATTGCCCTGACGTGAGTAATAGTGCAAGACTGAACATGAAACGCGCGGCAACCGCGCAGTGGAGGGAGTTTCCGTGGCACGTCCAGGGGCCGGAATGGCCGCCGACATCGACGAGCAGCCGGCCGGCTACGCGCGGCTGCTCTCCGCCGAGCACGCCGGGGAGATCGCCCGGGTCGCGGCGGCCGTCGCGGAACGCCGCCCCCGGCACGTGGTCTTCACCGCCCGGGGCACCTCCGACCACGCCGCCCTCTACGGGGCGTACCTCACCGAGATCCGGCTCGGCCTGCCCGCCGGGCTCGCCTCACCGAGCGCGGTGACCGTCTACGGGGCCCGACCCGACCTCTCCGACGCGCTGGTCGTCGGGGTCAGCCAGAGCGGCGGCTCGCCCGACCTCACCGAGGTGCTGCGCGCCGCCCGCGCCTCCGGGGCGCTCACCCTCGCGCTGACCAACAACCCCGACTCGCCGCTGGCGCAGGTCGCCGAGCTGGGCGTCGACGTCGCCGCCGGCCACGAGCGCGCCGTCGCCGCCACCAAGACGTACACCGCCGAACTGCTCGCGCTGCTGCTGCTGGTGGAGGGGATCCGGGCCGGCGACGGCGTGCTGCCGGCCGACGAGCGGGCCGCCCTGGCCCGCCTGCCCGAACTGGCCGAGGGCACCCTCGCCGACCCCACCCCGGCCCAGCTCGCCCCGCGCTACCGCTTCGCCGGCCAGCTCGTCACCACCGGCCGGGGTTACGCGTACCCGACCGCCCGGGAGGCGGCGCTGAAGCTGATGGAGACCTCGTACCTGCCGGCGCTCGCCTTCTCCGGCGCCGACCTGCTGCACGGCCCGCTCGCGATGACCGACCCGGACGTGCCGGTGCTGGCCGTGGTGGGCTCCGGCCCCGGCGGCCGGTCGATGGGCGAGGTGCTGCCCCGGCTCGGCGAGCGCCGCGCCGACGTGGTGGTGGTCGGCTCCGCCGAGGTGGAGGGGGCCACCCGGATGGCCGTCCCCGAGGTCGACGAGCGGTACGCCCCGCTGCTGGACATCCTGCCGTTGCAGCGGCTGGCCCTCGCCCTGGCGCTGGCCCGGGGTGAGGACCCGGACGCCCCGCGCGGTCTGAAGAAGGTCACCGCGACGATGTGACCCCCGGCGTGGCACCCTGTGTCTCGTGTCCACGCTGCGCGAACTCGCCGAGGAGCACACCCAGCTCCGGCCGGCCGACATCGACCACCTGCACCGGATCGCCGGCGACTGGCAGCTCCTGTCCGACCTGTCCTTCGCCGACCTGCTGCTCTGGGTGCCGGTGGACGGCGACGGGACGTTCCTCTGCGTCGCCCAGGTCCGCCCGACGACCGCGCCCACCGCGTACCTCGACGACCAGGTGGGGCGGATCGTCGGCGGGCCGGAGGTGGCGCACCTGGAGGTGGCGTACCGGCAGGGCCGGATCTGGCGGGAGGGCGACCCGGTCTGGTACGGCGACGTGCCGGCCCGGCACGAGGCGATCCCGGTGCGGCTGCGGACCGCCGACGGGGAGGCCGGCGAGGTGATCGCGGTGGTCGGCCGGGACACCAACCTGTCCACCGCCCGCACCCCCAGCCAGCTTGAGCTGAACTACCTCACCACCGCCGACGACCTGGCCCAGATGATCGCCGACGGCACCTTCCCGCCGCCCCGGCACCCGGGCGAGACCACCTCGGCCCCCCGGGTCGGCGACGGTCTGGTCCGGCTCGACGCGGGTGGCAAGGTCACCTACGCCAGCCCGAACGCGCAGTCGGCGTACCGGCGGTTGGGCTACGCCTCCCACCTGGTGGGGGAGGATCTGGCGAAGCTGCACCGCCGGTTGGCCGGCGACCCGCTGGACGGCACCGAGGCGGCGAACGGCATCCTCGCCGCGCTGCGCGGCGAGGCGCCGCCCCGCCGGGAGATCGACGCCCGGGGGGCGACCATGCTCACCCGGGCCCTGCCGCTGATGCCCGCCGGGGTGCCGATCGGCGCGCTGGTGCTGGTCCGCGACATCACCGAGGTACGCCGCCGGGACCGCGCACTGATCACCAAGGACGCCACCATCCGGGAGATCCACCACCGGGTGAAGAACAACCTCCAGACCGTCGCGGCGCTGCTCCGCCTCCAGGCCCGTCGGGTGGCCATGCCGGAGGCCCGGGTCGCGCTGGAGGAGTCGGTACGCCGGGTCGCCTCGATCGCCCTGGTGCACGAGACGCTCTCCATGTCCAGCGACGAGGCGGTCGAGTTCGACGGCATCGTCGACCGGGTGGCCAGCGCGGCGACCGAGGTGGCCGCGACCGAGGTGTCCGTCGGGATGCGCCGGACCGGCAGTTTCGGGGTGCTCCCCGCGGAGATCGCCACCTCGCTGGTGATGGTCCTCAACGAGCTGCTGCTCAACGCCGTCGAGCACGGCTTCCCACCGGCCGAGGAGGACGCCGACGGCCCGGCGCCGGGGGTCCGGCCCGAGGTGGTCGTCTCGGCGCACCGGTTCCGCAAGCAGTTGCACGTCTCGGTGGCCGACAACGGGCGGGGCCTGCCCGCCGAGTTCGACGCCGAGCGCGGCGGGCGGCTGGGTCTGCAGATCGTCCGGGCGCTCGTCACCGGCGAGCTGCGGGGCAGCATCGAGCTGCGCGACGGCGCGGCCGGCGGCACCGAGGCGGTGCTGGTCGTCCCGCTGGCCAAGTCCTGAGTCGTCGCCCAGCATCCGCTCTCCGTACGGATCCGCCCGGGCCGTACGGATCAATGTGAGCAGATCGACGGTGTGGTCCGTGGTCTGTTGAGGCTTTTAGCCCTTTGGGCGCATTGACACCTTGCGACTGACTGAATAATTTTCTAGCTCAACCATCAAGCAGACACGGTCCACGTCACCGTGCCCGGCTTCCTGGACGCGACCGGCGACACCTCGCCCGCACTGCCGGGGGAGTGCGTGCTGCTTGACGAGCGGGGGAGACGGGCGAAATGACCTCACCACCTGCGGTCGAGCCGGCCATCGCGCCGGATCACACCGCGGAGTTCCGGGTGCCGAGCCAACTGTCGAAGTGGACGCCCCGCCGGGTCGCCGAGACACCGAACCGTCCCGCGTACGCCCCGGTGCCGCTGCCGCCGACGGACGAGGAGCTGGTCTCCTACCGCAAGCGCCGGATGGCCGCGCTGATGGTCCCGTCGCTGGTCAGCTTCGGCTGCCTGATCACCAGCCAGTTGCTCTTCGTCCGGCTCGCCCCGTGGCTCTGGCTGCTCGCGCCGCTGCTCTTCTTCACCATCGCCTACTACGTCATCTCCCTCTGTGTGAACCTCTTCACGCCGGGCTTCGACATGGCCCGGCACCAGGAGTTGGTGCGTACCTGGAAGCCGGCCCGGTACCCGACGGTCGACGTCTTCCTGCCGGTCTGCGGCGAGCCGCCGCACGTGCTGCGCAACACCTGGGAGCACGTCCGGGCGATGGGCCGCCACTACCAGGGCGACGTGACCGTCTACGTCCTGGACGACTCGCCCAACGAGGCGATGGAGCGGATGGCTCTCGCCTTCGGCTTCGTCTACCAGCGCCGCCCCAACCGTGGCTGGTTCAAGAAGGCCGGCAACATGCGGTACGCCTTCGAGCGCACGATGAGCGACTTCATCCTGGTCCTCGACGCCGACTTCGTCCCGCGCGCGGACATGCTCGACCAGATGCTGCCCTGGTTCGACGCCGAGCCGAAGGCGGGCATCGTGCAGTCGCCGCAGTACTTCCGGGTGCACATGGGGCAGACCTGGGTCGAGCGGGGCGCCGGCGCCGTCCAGGAGTTGTTCTACCGCTCGGTGCAGGTCTCCCGGCAGGCCCACGACTCGGCGATCTGCGTCGGCAGTTGCGCCATCTACCGCCGCGACGCGCTCTTCTCCATCGGCGGGTCCACCCTGATCGAGCACTCCGAGGACGTGCACACCGGCTTCGACCTGCGGATACAGGGCTGGAACCTGCGCTACATCCCGGTCGTGCTGGCCGCCGGGCTCTGCCCGTCGGACGTGGACTCGTTCTTCACCCAGCAGTACCGCTGGTGCGCCGGCTCGATGAGCCTGCTCGGCTCGAAGAAGTTCTGGTCCACCAGGCTGCGCTGGCGGGCCCGGCTGAGCTACATCTCCGGCTTCTGCTACTACCTGCACACCGGGCTGTTCACCTTCGTCGCGCCGATCATCCCGGTGCTGATGCTGACCGCGTTCGCCCACGAGATCGCGCTGGCCAACTATCTGCTGATCGTGCCCAGCGTCGTCTACAACATGATCATTTTTCCGTTCTGGCACCGGAACCGCTACGGCCTGGAGAGCTGGACGGTCAAGATGATCTACGGCTGGGCGCACGCCTACGCCATCATCGACATCGTCCGCGGCCGACGGATGGGCTGGCAGCCCACCGGCGGCACCGCGAAGAAGAGCAAGACCAGGCGGCTCTGGACCGGGATGAAGGTCTGGACCGCCGGCAGTGGCCTGGTCTGGGCCGGCATCGCCGGCTGGCGGATGCTGGTCGAGCCGGAACCGCTGATCTTCGCCCCCGCCTTCCTCAGCGCCGTGTTCTACCTGGCCGTCGTCGGGCAGGCGCTGCTGGTGAACCCCGAGAAGGACGTCGAGGTCGTGCGGTGAGGACCAAGTACCTGGTCACCTTCATGGTGGTGCTCGCGCTGGCGTTCACCGAGGTCGCGGTGCTGCGCAAGGTGGACATCAAGGTCGGCGCCGGCTCCGCCGGGCCCGGCGGAGCCGCCGCGGCGGCCGAGCCGGTGCCACCGGCGTACGACGTCACGGCGCTGAAGTCGCCCAGCGGCAAGTATCTCGGGGTCACCGTGGAGGGCGGCGCGGAGATGGGCCGGATCCGGGCCTTCGCCGAGGAGACCGGCACGACCCCCAACCTGGTGGCGGTCTTCGAGAGCTTCGACGACAAGTTCGCCGCCAGCGAGGTCCGCGAACTGCACCAGTACGGCGCGCTGGCGGTGATCCGCTGGGAGCCGTACGACGTGCCGCTCCGCGACATCGCCGCCGGCAGGCACGACGCGTACGTGCGGGAGTTCGCGACCGCCGTCCGGACGCTGAACCTGCCGATCGCCCTCACCTTCGCGCACGAGATGAACGGCCACTGGTACTCGTGGGGCACGAAGCAGACCCGAGCCGCCGAGTACGTCGCCGCCTGGCGGCACCTGCACGACGTGTTCGCGCAGGCGGGGGCGACCAACGTGATCTGGACCTGGACCCCCAACGTCATCAACTACCTGCGCAAGGTCAGCATCAAGGCCCTCTACCCCGGTGACGCGTACGTCGACTGGGTCGGCATGGACGGCTACTACACCGTCCGGGGCCCGAAGACGTTCAAGGACCTCTTCGAGCCGACGATCACGCAGCTCCGGACCTTCACCAGGCGTCCGCTGCTGATCGTGGAGACCGGCTCCGAGCCGAGCGCCGGCCGACCGGGCCAGATCACCGACCTGCTCAGCAACGTGGCCCGTCGTAAGGACCTCCTCGGTGTGGCCTACTTCAACATCAACGGCTCAGGGAAGTGGAACATCGACCACGACCAGGCCGCCCTGCGGTCGTTCCGGCGGGGCGCGACCAAGGACGTCTTCGGCTTCGACGTCAGGACCGTGAAGTGACCGCCCCGGCCGTCCAGTGGACCGGCCAGGACACCCCGGCCGGGATCGGCGGGGCGACCGCCCCGACCCGGCAGCGGACCGCCGGCGGCTGGTGGGCGCTGGTGCCGACCCTGGCCGCGCTCGGGTTCGGCTGGTGGCGGCTGGACGCCCGGGACCTGTGGAACGACGAACTGATCACCTGGCACGTCACGTCGCTCTCGGCCGACCAGTTCCGGATGCTGGTCGGCAACATCGACCTGGTCCACGCCGGCTACTACGTGATCATGTCGGTGCTGACCACGCTGACCGGGGACGCCACGACCGCCCTCCGGCTGCCCTCGGTGGTGGCGGTGGGCCTCACCGCCGGCCTGGTCACCCTGATCGGGCGGCGGCTCTTCGACACCCCGGTCGGGGTGCTCGCCGGGCTGGTCCTCGCGCTGCTGCCCACCGTCTCCCGGTACGCCCAGGAGGCCCGCTCGTACGCCCTGGTGACCCTGGCGGCGGTCGCCGCGACGTGGCTCTTCCTGCGCGCCGTCGACCGGCCGACCCGGGGCCGCTGGTGGGCGTACGGCGTGCTGCTGGTGCTGGTCGGCTGGCTGCACTTCGTCGCGCTGCTGGTGGTCGTCGCGCACGTCTGCTACCTGTGGCGGGCGGTCGACGGTGAGGAGCCGAGGTGGCGGTGGGCGGCGTCCACCGGCATCGCCGGGTTGTTCGTCCTGCCGTTGCTGGTGCTCGGCAGCCGGCAGTCCGGGCAGATCTCCTGGGTGGAGAACGACGGCGACGCCGTGCTCCGTTTCCTGGAGAACCTGACCGGCACGATGGCCGCCCTGGTGGTGGTCGTGGTGCTCGCCGTCCTCGCGGTGGCGACGGCCGGCCCCGAGCGGCGACCGGCCGCGCTGATGCTGGTCGTCTGGGCCGTGCTGCCCCCGATCGCGGGTTACCTGACCTTCAGCCTGCTGCACCTCTTCCTGGCCCGGTACTTCCTGTTCACCGTGCCCGCCTGGGCGTTGCTCGCCGCGTTCGGTGTCTGCCGCACCGCGCAGGTGCTCACCCGGGGACGGCTGCCGGCGGCGTGGCTGGCCGGCGCGCTGGTGCTGCTGCCGGTGCTGGCCTGGCAGACCCTGCCCGCGCAGGAGAAGGTGCGCTCCAACGAGGCCGACGGGCAGCCCCACTACCTCGACGCCGTCCGGTACCTGGGGCAGCAGGTCAAGCCGGGGGACGGGGTCGCGTACAACGACGGGTTCGGCGGTGCCAGCGACGTGGCGCGCAAGGCCACCGACTACGGGCTGCGCGACCAGCCGCGCCCCCGGGACGTCTTCGCGGCCGTCCCGGCCCGGGAGACCGGCTGGCTGACCGCCCGGGAGTGCAAGGACCCGGCACCCTGCGTCGGGGACACCAGGCGGATCTGGCTGGTCGAGACGGGTCACCTCAACGATCCGCTGGCCGGGCTGCCGCCGGCCCGGGAGGCCCTGCTGCGCCAGCGTTTCCTGGTCCGGCACGTCGAACGGTTCGACCGGGTCCGGGTGGTCCTGCTCGAACGCAAGCCGGCCTGACCGGGCTGGTGGCGCTGCTCAGCTCGGGCGGACGAGCAGCGCCACGGTCACCCCGGGCCGGGGCCGGATCTCCGTGACGGTGAAGCCGGCCCGCAGCGCGTCGCCGCTGGCCCCGGGGACCGCCGCGAGGGGGGCGTCGGGCCGACCGGCGAGCACCAGCCAGACCCGCCGTACGCCGGCCAGGCACTCGGCGGGCCGGGCGCACTCGGCGACCCACAGGTCGGCGCGCTCCCGCCGCCCCCGGACCACCAGCACGTCGCGGGGGTGGGGCCCGGTCAGGTGGTAGTCGATTCCGAGGTCGAGGAAGAGCCAGCCGTCCCGGGGTGAGTAGACCACCGCGTCGCCGGGTCGCTGCCCGGCGGCGATCACCGCCGCCGCGCCCCGGTAGTCCACCGTCGCGCTGCGCGGCCAACCGTGACTCTGCCGCACCGCCACCTGGTCGGGTAGCCCGAGCAGCCCGGCCAGCAGCACCACCGCCAGCCCCGGCCCGACCGACCGCCCGCCGGACGCCCACCGCCCGCCGACCCGGTTCGGGGTGGACCCCGCTGCCGGGCGTCCGGCCCCCGGTGCCGTCCCGGTCAGGGCCGCTCCGCTCGGTGCCGTCCGGGTCAGGGCCGCTCCGGCGAGCAGGCAGCCGAAGGGCACCGTGAAGAGCAGGTAGCGGGGCACCCACAGGGGTACGGCCAGCGCGGCGACGAAGACCAGCAGCACCGGCAGCAGCACACCGGCACCGGGTAACAGGGCGCGTCGCCCCGAGCGGGCCGCCCCGAGCGCGGCGAGCCCGACCAGCAGTCCCCCCACCACGCCACTCTGCGCCACCCCACCGGGCAGCGCCGCCAGGTCCGCCAGCCGGGCCGGGGCGACCCAGTCGAGCTGACGGGACCGCTGGCCCCCGGCGGCGAGCAGCAGCGGTGTCAGCAGCACCACGGCGGCCAGCCCGGCCAGTGGCCACCGCAGCAGCCGCCGGTCCCGACGTACCCCGGTGGCGCGCGGTCCGGCGGCCGGTCCGGCGTCGTCGGCCGGGTGGGCCTGGGCCGACCCGGCCGGCGGGCCGGCGAGGCCGGTCGCCGGGCGGCCGAGGGCCCAGCCGACCAGCACGACCAGGGCGTGCGCGGCGAGCAGGGCGAGGGCGAGCAGATGTGCCAGGCCGAGCCCGACGACGGCGGCGGCGTACCCGGCCCAGCGGGCCCAGGTGGGCCGGTCCAGCGCGCGGACCAGCAGCACGGTGGCCAGCACGGCGAAGAGGGTGACCAGCGCGTACGGCCGGGCCTCCTGGGAGTACCGGGAGGTGCCGGGGAGCACCGCGAGGAGCAGGCCGGCGACCAGCCCGGCGGGTGCCCCGAACAACCGCCGACCGAGTACGGCGGTGAGGCCGGCGGCCCCCGCCATGGCCAGCGCCGAGGGCAGCCGGAGCGCCGTCGCCGAGTCGCCGAGGAGCCGCGTCCAGGCGTGCATCAGCAGGTAGTACGGCCCGGCCGACGCGTCGACGGTGCCGGTGAGCCGGAGCAGGTCGCCGACCGGCCGGCTGGCCGCGCTCCAGGTGGCCAGCTCGTCGCGCCAGAGCTGCGCCCGGCCGATTCCGTAGTAACCGACGGCCAGCGTGGTCAGCGTCGGCGTCACCCAGACCAGCGGACCCCCGGCCCGCACCCGATGCCACTTTCCGGACATGAGGCCCACCTGTCGAGCCTCGCACACCCGACCCGCCGGTGCGGCCGGACCTGTCCCCGTCCCCGGAGCCGGGCTGGGCGGGTGCGGTGACGGCGGGGACGCGGCCCGTGATGTGGGATGTCACACGCGCTCGTTGGCCGGGCTCCCAGGGGTGTGGGAGCATGGCGGCATGACCGCCGCTGTCGTCCGCCGCTTCGTGGCCCGTCGCCACGTCGATTACGGCCGCGTGCGCAGCGCGATCTGTCCGGCCCACTGACGACGCCCGACCCATCCGTCTCGGGCGCGCATTCCGCGCCGGCCGTTCCGACATCGCCGTCCTCGGCCCTTCCAGGGGCCGGCCGCCGCGTCCGCGCTCCCACCGAGGCACCGCAGAGACAACGGAGGACGCCGCGATGGCGGTCAGCAGCACCCCGGCCCGCCCCGACACCCCGACGGTCCCCGCCGCCCGGGCGCCCCGCCGCCCCCGTGGCGAGGGGCAATGGGCCCTCGGTCACCGTGAGCCGCTCAACGCCAACGAGCGGATCAAGAAGGACGACGACCCGCTGAACGTCCGGGCCCGGATCGAGAACATCTACGCCCACCGCGGATTCGCCTCCATCGACCCGCAGGACCTGCGCGGCCGGTTCCGCTGGTGGGGCCTCTACACCCAGCGCAAGGCCGGCATCGACGGCGGGCGTACCGCCGTGCTGGAGCCGCACGAGCTGGAGGACGAGTTCTTCATGCTCCGGGTCCGGGTGGACGGCGGCCAGCTCTCCCTGGCCCAGCTCCGGGTGATCGCGGACATCTCCCGGGAGTTCGCCCGGGACACCGCCGACATCACCGACCGGCAGAACATCCAGTTCCACTGGATCCGGGTCGAGGACATGCCGGAGATCTGGCGGCGACTGGAGTCGGTCGGCCTGCAGACCACCGAGGCGTGCGGCGACTGCCCGCGCATCGTGCTGGGCAGCCCGGTCGCCGGGGTGGCCCGGGACGAGGTGCTGGACCCGACCCCGGCAGTCGACGAGATCGTCCGCCGGTACGTCGGCGACAAGGCGTACTCGAACCTGCCCCGCAAGTTCAAGACCACGATCTCCTGGCTGGTCGACACCCCGTACGAGGCGAACGACATCGCCTTCCTCGGTGTCGACCACCCGGAGCACGGCCCCGGCTTCGACGTCTGGGTCGGCGGTGGCCTCTCCACCAACCCGATGCTGGCCAAGCGGCTCGGTGTCTGGGTGCCGCTGGCCGAGGTGCCGGACGTCTGGGCGGGGGTGGTCGGCATCTTCCGCGACTACGGCTACCGCCGGCTGCGCAACCGGGCCCGGCTGAAGTTCCTGGTCGCCGACTGGGGCGTGGAGCGGTTCCGGGAGGTGCTGGAGAAGGACTACCTCGGTCGTACCCTGCTCGACGGCCCCGCCCCGCAGCTCCCCGACAGGCCGGTCGACCACATCGGGGTGCACCGGCAGCGGGACGGCCGGAACTACGTGGGGGCCGCCCCGGTGGTCGGGCGGGTCTCCGGTGGGCAGTTGACCAAGCTGGCCGACGTGGTCGAGGCGCACGGCAGCGACCGGGTGCGGCTCACCCCGTACCAGAAGCTGCTGGTGCTCGACGTGCCGCCGGGGCGGACCGAGTCGCTGGTCGACGAGCTGCGCGGGATCGGCCTGGAGGCCCGGCCGTCGGCCTGGCGGCGCGGCACCATGGCCTGCACCGGCATCGAGTACTGCAAGCTCGCCATCGTCGAGACCAAGGCGCGCGGCGAGGAGCTGGTGGCCCGGCTGGAGGAGCGGCTGCGCGGGTTCGACGCCGACATCTCCATCCACATCAACGGCTGCCCGAACGCCTGCGCCCGCACCCAGGTCGCCGACATCGGCCTCAAGGGCCAGCTCGTGGTCGGCCCGGACGGCCGCCAGGTCGAGGGCTTCCAGGTGCACCTGGGCGGCGGGCTGGGCATGGCGCAGGGGCAGACCGCCGGCTTCGGCCGCAAGCTGCGCGGCCTGAAGACCACCGCCGACGAGCTTCCCGAGTACGTGGAACGACTGGCCCGCCGCTACCTGGCCGGCCGGACCGAGGGCGAGACGTTCGCCAACTGGGTGATCAGGGTCGACGAGGAGGAACTCCGGTGAGTGAAACCCGATCCGCACCGCTCTACTGCCCCTACTGCGGAGAGGAGGACCTGCGTCCGCACGAGGCCGGGCACGGCGCCTGGGAGTGCCACGCCTGCGCCCGCGTCTTCACGGTGAAGTTCACCGGGCTGCTCGCCCGGGCGGTGCGCCGATGAGTGGCCTGCTCTCGGCGGCGAACCTGGGCCTGGTCGGGCCGGCCGGCCCGAAGCCGGTCGACCCGGCCCGGCGCGACCCGGCGGAGCTGCGGGTGCTCGCCGAGACGGCCGGTCGGGAGCTGGAGGGCGCCCCGGCGCTGGAGATCGCCCGCTGGGCGGCGGATACCTTCGGCGACCGGTTCTGCGTCACCAGTTCGATGGCCGACGCCGTGCTGGCGCACCTGGTCTCCCGGGTGGCCCCCGGGGTGGACGTGGTCTTCCTGGACACCGGGCTGCACTTCCCGGAGACGCTGCGGGTCCGCGACGAGGTGGCCCGCCGGCTGCCGGTGAACGTCCGCTCGATCCGCCCCCGGCAGACCGTCGGCCAGCAGGACGGCGAGTACGGCCCCCGGCTCTTCAACCGTTCGCCGGACGACTGCTGCCAGTTGCGCAAGGTCGAGCCGCTGGAACGGGCCCTGTCCGGGTACGACGCCTGGGCCGCCGGGCTGCGCCGGGACGAGTCGCCCACCCGGGCGAACACGCCGGTGGTGACCTTCGACGCGCGGCGCGGCAAGGTGAAGGTCAACCCGATCGCCGCCTGGAGCCAGGGGGACGTGGACTCCTACATCTCCCGCTACGACATCCCGGTCAACGAGCTGTTCAGCCGGGGCTACGGCTCGATCGGCTGCTGGCCGTGCACCCGCCGTACCCGGGCGGGCGAGGACCCCCGGGCCGGCCGCTGGGCCATGTTCGAGAAGACCGAGTGCGGTCTGCACGGCTGACCGGGCCGGCGCACCGCCCGGCGGCCGGCGCGGTGTCCGCCGCGCCGGCCGCCGGCATGCCCGGGTATGCCGTGCCGGTGGTGCTGGTGGCGCACGGCAGCCGGGATCCCCGGGCGGCGGCGGCCACCCGGGCGCTCGCCGGGGCCGTGCAGGCCGCCCGTCCCGGCACGCCGGTGCTGCCCAGTTGGCTGGACCACACCGATCCGGGACCGACGGCGGTGCTGCGTTCGTTGGCCGCCGCCGGTCACCGGACGGCGGTGGTGGTGCCGCTGCTGCTCACCGCCGCGTACCACCGGCGGGTGGACGTCCCGGCGGCGGTGGCGGCGGCCCGGGAGGCCGCGCCGGAGCTGACGGTACGGGTCACCGATGTGCTCGGACCGGCCGACGGCACGGTCGACGGGGGGCTGCTGGCCGGGCTGGGCCGCCGGTTGGCCGAGGCGCGGCCGGGTGCCGTCGACGCGCTGGTGCTGGCGGCGGCGGGCACCCGGGACCCCCGGGCCCGTGGCTCGGTGGGCCGGGTCGCCGCCGCCCTGTCCGCCCGGTCCGGGGTGCCCTGCACCGTCTCGTACGCCTCGGCGGCACCGCCGACCGCCGACCTGGCGGTGGCCCGGCTGCGTGCGGCGGGCGCCCGGCGGGTGGCGGTGGTGGCGTACTTCCTGGCGCCGGGGCTCTTCCACGACCGGGTGGTGACCGCGGCGCGCGGGGCGGGTGCGGTGGCGGTCAGCGGCCCGCTGACCGACGCTCCGGAGCTGGCCGATCTGGTGCTGCGCCGGGTCGACGCGGCGGGGGCCACGGTGCCGGGGACCGCGTCCCGGGCATGGGCATGAGCCGGGGCGGCGGGGTGGCGGACCGGGTGCGGACAGCAGAACGCCCCGGCCGGGCGGACCCGGCCGGGGCGTACGGCTGGTGATCGGTTCAGGCGGAGTGAGCGCGCAGCACCCGGAGACCGCCCCGACGCTTGACCGCGCGGCGCTCCTCCTCGCTCATCCCGCCCCAGACGCCGGCGTCCTGACCGGACTCCAGTGCCCACTGCAGGCACTGGTCGGTCACGGAGCAGCGTCGGCAGACGGCCTTGGCCTGCTCGACCTGGAGGACAGCCGGCCCGGACGTCCCGATCGGGAAGAACAGCTCCGGGTCTTCGTCGCGGCAGACGGCATTGTGACGCCAGTCCATGGCGGCAACACTCCTCATTCTGGATGGGTGGCAGATAACGCGGTGCTTTTTCTTTATATGCATCCGCAGTGCCGGTCGTGACGGTTCGCGTTCGACTATTCGGCAGTGCGTGAGCAGGCTCGTTCAGCCCTGGGGCCTGCTGGAACCGCTCAACCTGCCGAGCATATCCAGGCAATGTCCCGGTAACTCAAGTTCGCTTGTGAATACTTTCACGAACAAACGCGATGTCAAGGGTGGCGCTCGGAAAAACTCCGCTCGGTGAGCAAGCTCACGACCCTTTTGTCCGGGTTTCAGGTTTCCCTGGCCACCCGCTGTACCACAGTCGAGGATCAATATAGTACAGTCCGCGTGACATTGCTGACATTTCCGGCAACACCCCCTCGGTGTGGCGGCCACCGCGCCGTGCGGTGGCCAACCGCTCGACCTAGGGCGTTACCCGAGACCTAGCAGATTACTCTCAGTGCGCCGGAAACGGAGGTGAATCTGACCTTCTGTCGTTCCCCGAGGTAGTCCCCGTCTAGCTGGAAGGCCTGCGGACGGGCCGAGACCAGCGAAAACTCGCCCACGTCGTGCAGCCGTAGCACCTGCTTGCCGTGCGGGTCGGCATGTCGTGACAGGAACTGGGTCACCGTCCGTGTGGTGCTTGCGACCCGTAGTTGACGCAGCGCCATCACGTCCAGCCCGAGGTCGAACGACGCCTCCGGGTTCGGGTTGACCTCCCGGTCGCCCAGGTACGTCCACGGCGCGGTGTTCTGGATGATGACCGTGCCCAGCTCGCCCTCGGCCGGCTCACCCGGCCGCTCCAGGCTGATCGCCGGATGCCGCCGGTCGGAGCCGAGGAAGTAGTGGCTCAGGGTGGAGCGGAAGTAGAGCGACGGCGTGGAGACCCGGCCCCGCCGACGGGCCTGTTCCACCCGGTGGATCACCGCGGCGTCCAGCCCGAAGCCGGCGCAGAAGGTGAAGTAGCGGTCGTCGGCCCGGCCCAGCCCGATCGTCCGGGACCGGCCCAGCCGCAGCCCCTCCAGGATCATGCTGGTGCCGTCCGCCCACTCCCGGGGCAGCCCGAGGGCCCGGGCGAAGACGTTGGTCGAACCGCCCGGGACGGTGGCCAGGGCGGGCAGCCGCTCCGCCGGGGACCCGCCGGTGCGGATGGTCGGCGGGTCGGCGGTCATCAGGCCGTTCACCACCTCGTTGACGGTGCCGTCACCACCCAGGGTGACCACCAGGTCGACGCCCTCCTGGGCGGCCTCCCGGGCCAGGTCGGTGGCGTGACCCCGCCGCCGGGTGTACCGCACCGACAGGTCTACTTCGCTGCGCAACGCCCGGACCAGCACGTCCCGGCTGCGCTCGCTGGTGGTGGTGGCCTTCGGATTGACCACCAGGACGGCCCGCATGGGCGGCACTGTACCGCGATCGGGCGCGGGTATCGTGACCTCGTGACGATCGACTCCGCGCCGGTTCCCGACACCCTGCGCTGGGCGGTACGCCTGCTGCGGGCCGAGGCCGTCGCGCTGGCGCTGCTCGCCGGCTGGCTGGTCTGGGCCGACCTCACCGCCGCCAAGACCGACCTGGTGTCGGCACTCTTCGTGACCGGGTTCGCGATTGTCGGCGCGGTCGCGCTCTGGGCCCTGGGCGGGGCGTTGGACCGCCGCCGGGCCGGTGCCCGGGCCCCGGCGATGGTGCTGGAGCTGATGCTGCTGCCGGTCGGCTGGTTCATGATCTCCGGCGGCCTGGGCTGGCTCGGCGTACCCCTGATGGTGCTCGGGGTCGGCGTCTGCGCGCTACTGGTCAGCCCGCCCACGACGAAGGCCCTGGGCTTCGGGTGACCGCCGGCCGGACCTGACCGCCCGGCGGGTCAGTAGCCGGCGGAGCGGCGGGTCAGCAGCGAGATGGTGGCCCGCCCGTCGGTCGCCTCGGCCGCCGCCGCCGTGGTCAGCGCGGTGAGCACCTTCCAGGCGAAGGAGGACTCCGACGGGAGCGTCGCGCCGCGCACGGTCGGCACGGTCACCTCGACGGTCAGCGCGTCCTCAGTGACCGAGAAGCGGCACTCCAGCTCGGCGTCCCGGGTGGCGATGGCGAGCAGCATCGCGCACGCCTCGTCCACCGCGATGCGCAGGTCCTCGATCTCGTCGAGGGCGAACTGGAGGCGGGCCGCGAGCCCTGCCGTGGCGGTGCGCAGCACGCCCAGGTAGCCGCCGTCGGCGGGCACGGTGAGGTGCACGACGTCGTCGTCGGTCGCTGGTTGGCCGGTCAGTTGAGTCACGCCTCATCCCCCCGGTCGGGGACTCTACCCGGCTCGGCGTCCGGGTGCGTGGCCGGCGTCACCACGCGGGCGGCGAGAGCACCCAGCGCCGCCCCGCCGAGCCGGTACGGGACCCACTCGTCCAGCGGCGCGGCCCCGATCGAGGCGTAGAAGCGGGCGGCGGGATTCCAGTCGATCATCCACCACTCCAGCCGCTGGTAGCCGCGCTCCACGCAGATCGCGGCGAGCGTGGCCAGCAGTTGCCGGCCGGCCCCGGTGCCCCGGAAGGCCGGACGCACGTACAGGTCCTCCAGGTAGATCCCGTGCACGCCGGCCCAGGTGGAGAAGTTGAGGAACCACAGCGCGAAGCCGACCGGCGCGTCGTCGCCGTCCACCGCGACGTGGCCGAACAGGGCCGGCGTCGGGCCGAAGAGGGCGGCAGTGAGCTGCGCCTCGGTGAGCCGGCACTGGTCGGCGGCCCGCTCGTAGTCGGCCAACTCGTGCACCATCGCGACGACGGCCGGCACGTCCCCAGGACGTGCCGGCCGGATCGTGGGTGCCTGGGCAGCCAGGGTCACGCCTTCTTGGTCTCCCAGAAGATCTTGGAGATCTCGTCGATCTTCTGGAGCAGCTCGTCGGCCTTGGCCGGGTCGGTGGCACCCTTGGCGCCGGCCGCGCCCGCCGCCTTGGTGGCCTCGTTGAAGAGCTGGTGCAGGTGCGGGTACTTCTCGAAGTGCGCCGGCTTGAAGTAGTCGGTCCACAGCACCCACAGGTGGTGCTTGACCAGCTCGGCGCGCTGCTCCTTGATCAGGATCGCCCGGGTGCGGAACTCGGGATCGGTGTTCGCCTGGTACTTCTCGCAGATCATTTTGACCGACTCCGCCTCGATCCGGGCCTGGGCCGGGTCGTAGACGCCGCAGGGCAGGTCACAGTGGGCGCTGGCGGTCACACGGGGCGAAAGGATGCGGGAAAGTCGCATCAGGGTCCTCCACGGGATGTTTGCGATGATCCAAGCCGACATTACTCCTGGGGAGGTCCCCGGCAGGGGCAGAGGGGAAACCTGGTGACGATCGGTGGACCGGCATCCTCGGCGTGGCCCCGCCGGCCGTTCACAGCCGTCGGGGTGACCGGGCCGTCCATGTTCCCGACGCTGCGGCACGGCGACGCCGTCCTGGTCCGGCGCGGCGGCCGGGCGGTCCGCCCCGGTGACGTCGTGGTGGCGGTCTTCCGGACCCGGCCGGAGCTGCTGGTGGTCAAGCGCGCCGTCCGCCCGCAGGACGGCGGCTGGTGGGTACGCGGCGACAACGAGCTGGTCACCGACGACTCCCGGGCGTACGGGGTGGCCGACGTGCTGGGCCGGGTGGTGGCCCGGTACTGGCCCCGCCCCGGCCGGCTGCCGCCGGCACCGTTATGACCCTCCTCACATCCGGGCGCCGGCCGTCTGACTATGCTCGGTAAGTGCCCGGGTGACCCCCCGCACCGCGTGCCGCCGCTCCGCCTCACCTCAAGCCCCGCGCCGGCCGCCCCGTCTGCTCGACAGATCCTGGAGTCACCATGTCTGCGTCCACTGTGGATCCCGCTGATCCCGTCTTCCGGCTGCACGCCGGCGGGAAGATGGCCGTCGCCTCGACGGTCCCGCTGACCAGCCGGGAGGACCTCTCCCTCGCGTACACCCCGGGCGTGGCCCGGGTCTGCGAGGCGATCGCCGCCGACCCCGCCCTCGCCGACGACTACACCTGGGTGTCGCACACCGTCGCGGTCGTCACCGACGGCTCCGCCGTACTCGGGCTGGGCAACATCGGCCCGCGCGCGGCGCTGCCGGTGATGGAGGGCAAGGCGGTGCTGTTCAAGCAGTTCGCCGGCGTGGACGCGGTACCGATCTGCCTGGACACCCAGGACGTGGACGAGATCGTGGCGGTGGTGCGGGCGCTGGCCCCGTCGTTCGGCGGGATCAACCTGGAGGACATCAGCGCCCCGCGCTGCTTCGAGGTGGAGCGCCGGCTCGACGAGGCGCTGCCGATCCCGGTGTTCCACGACGACCAGCACGGCACCGCGATCGTCGTGCTGGCCGCGCTGCGCAACGCCGCGACCCTGCTCAACCGCAAGCTCGGCGACCTGCGGGTGACGGTCAGCGGGGCCGGCGCCGCCGGGATCGCGGTCACCCACATGCTGGTCGCCGGGGGAGTGAACCCGGACCAGGTGGTGGTCTGCGACTCCCAGGGGATCATCGGCCGGCACCGCGCCGACCTGACCGAGACCAAGGCGCACCTCGCCGAGACGACCAACGCCGAGGGCCGGCGGGGCGACGTCACCGAGGCGCTGCGCGGGGCGGACGTGCTGATCGGCGTCTCCGGTGGGCGGATCCCCGAGGAGGCGGTGGCCGGGATGGCTCCCGGCGGCATCGTCTTCGCGCTGGCCAACCCCAACCCGGAGGTGCACCCCGAGGTGGCCGCCCGGCATGTCGCGGTGGTCGCCACCGGGCGTAGCGACTACCCCAACCAGATCAACAACGTGCTCGCCTTCCCCGGCGTGTTCCGGGGCGCGCTGGACGCCCGGGCCACCCGGATCACCGACGGGATGAAGGTGGCCGCCGCCGACGCGATCGCCGGCGTGGTCGCCGAATCGTTGACCCCGGACGCGATCGTGCCGTCCCCGCTCGACCCCCGGGTCGCCCCGGCGGTGGCGGAGGCGGTCGCCGAGGCGGCCCGCCGCGACGGCGTCGCCCGCGCCTGACCGGGACGAAAGGGCCCGGGTCGGTACGGCCCGGGCCCAGCGCGACCGGACGTCGCGCTGTTACGGTGCCGACCATGCGTGCCGCCTATGCCACCCGCTTCGACGCCGACAACCCGCTCGCCGCGCTCACCGTCGGTGACCGCCCCGAGCCCGCCCACCCGGACGACGACTGGGTGACCGTGCAGGTGCGGGCCAGCTCGCTCAACCACCACGACCTGTGGTCGTTGAAGGGGGTGGGACTCGCCTCCGGCCAGTTGCCGATGATCCTCGGCTGTGACGCGGCCGGTACCGACCCGGACGGCAACGAGGTGGTCATCTACCCGGTGGTGCCCACCCCGGGCGACCCGCGGGGCGTCTCCATCCTCTCCGAGCACTACCAGGGGACCCTCGCCGAGCGGGTGACCGTACCCCGGATGAACCTGCTGCCGCTGCCCGAGGGGCTGTCGGTGACCGACGCGGCCTGCCTGCCCACGGCCTGGCTCACCGCGTGGCGGATGCTGACCACCAAGGGTCGGGTCGCCGACGGCGAGTCGGTGCTGGTGCAGGGTGCCGGCGGCGGCGTCGCCACGGCGGCGGTCGCGCTCGGGGTGGCGCTGGGCAAGCGGGTCTACGCCACCAGCCGGGACGCCGGCAAGCGGGAGCGGATCACCGGGCTGGGGGCGACCGCGCTGGAGCCCGGCGCGCGGCTGCCGGAGCGGGTCGACGTGGTCATCGAGACGGTCGGCGCGGCCACCTTCGACCACTCGCTGAAGTCGGCCGCCCCGATGGCCCGGATCGTGGTCTCCGGCGCGACCGCCGGCCACGAGCCGACCGTCAACCTGCGCCGGGTCTTCGCCATGCAGTTGGAGATCCTCGGCACCTCGATGGGCACCCCGGACGAGCTGACCGAGCTGCTGGCCTTCTGCGCCGAGCACGACGTGCGCCCGCTGGTGGACAGCGTCGTGCCGTTCAGCAGGGTGGGGGACGCCTTCGCCCGGCTGCACTCCGGCGAGGTCTTCGGCAAGGTCGTCGTCGACCACACCGCCTGACCGGGCCGCCCCGACCGGATCAGCCGGTGCCGGTCGGCGGGGTCGGGTCAGAGGTGGTCGTCGAGGGTGGCGAGCGCGCCCCGGGCCGCCTCGGCCGGGAGGCGCTTCCGGGCGGCCTCGTCGCCGTACAGGGCCCAGCGGAGGAACTCGACCGTGGTGTCGGAGACCACCCGCAGGGCCGCGCCGTCGCCGAGCAGGGCCCGGCCGTGGTCGCCCTTGGGCAGGCTGAGCATCGCCTTCGGCCAGGGCACCGCGTCGTAGACCGCCTTGCCGGCGGCGTAGTCGACCACCTTGTCCGCCTGGCCGTGCACGAAGAGCTGCGGGGCGGCGGCCCCGGCGAAGGCGGTGCCCACGCCCAGCCCCGTCCCGGCGAAGACCACCCCGGCGTCCAGCCGCTCGTCCCGCCCGGTGGTGAACAGCCCGATGGTGGTCACCCCGCCGGCCGAGTGCCCGGCCGCGGCCACCCGGTCGGTGGCCAGCCGGCCGCGCAGCGGGTCGCCGGCCTCCGCGTCCAGCGCCAGCACCCGGTCCAGCACGTACGACACGTCGGCGGGCTGGTTGAGCACGTCGAGGAGGTTGCCGTCGGTGCCCGTGCCGGTGTGCGGGAAGGTCGGCGCGGCCACCACGAAGCCCGCCGCCGCCCAGCGGGTCAGCAGCGCCTGGTAGTCGGCCGGTCGGCCGCCGAGGCCGTGGCTGAACGCCACCACCGGGAACCGTCCGGTCGCCGCCGTCGCGTCCCGCTTCGCCGTACCGCCGGCCCCGCCCCGGGCCGGGTACCAGAGGGTCACCGGCAACGGGCGGTCGCCGCCCCGGTTCAGCTTGAGCTGTCGTACGCCGACCGCGAACGCCTCGGCCGGGGCGGTCCCGGCGGGCACCCGGGGTGCCGGTGTGCTGGCCTTCGGCGGCTCCGGCGGCGCGACGTCCCGGGTGGTCGGGGCCGGTGACGAGCACCCGGCCAGGCCGGCGGCGAGCAGCGTGGCGGTCAGCAGCAGCGGGGTACGGCGACGGGACATGAACATGATTGTGCCCGGCCCGGCGTGCCACCCGGCGCCGGTTGGCCGCAGGCTGCCGGGGTGGCGCGGGCCGGACACGTCGGTGCCGACCCGGGGCGGACGGGTGCCGTGGACGGGACGGACCGTGCGGTGGGTCAGTCCGGCAGGCGGTCGTCGAGGGCGGTGACACCGGGGCGGGCGGCGTCGGCGCGGATCCGGCGGGCGGCGTCCGGGTCGTCGTAGAGGGTCCAGCGCAGGAAGTCGGTGGTGGTGGCGAGAACCTGGTCGAAGCCGGGCCGGCCCGGCGTGAGGTATTCGCCGTGGCCCTGCCCGAGCACGCTCAGGAACGCCTTCGGGTCGGTGGCCCGCTGGTAGGCGGCCCGGCCGACGGCGAGCGGCACCACCGGGTCGGCGGTGCCGTGCACGAACAGCAGCGGCGCGGCCGGGCCGGCGAACGCCCCGGCCAGCCCGCCGCCGGCGATCACGATCCCGGAGCGGAGCCGGGCGGAGCGCCCCGAGGTGAACATGCCGGCGGTGGTGAAGCCGCCCGCCGAGTGGCCGGCGGCGGCGACCCGGCCGACGTCGAGGTGCCCGGCCAGCGGGTCACCCGTCCGGGCGTCGAGCCGGACCAGGTGCCGGATCAGCCGCCAGCCGTCCGCCGGCTGGTTGCGCACGTCGGCCCGGGTGAAGTGCCGCGCTCGCAGGTTGGTGCGCGGGTAGGTCGGCGCGGCCACCACGAAACCCGCCGCCGCCCACCGGGTGGTGAGCCCGGCGTGCAGCCCGGGGAGGCTCCTCAGGCCGTGGCTGTAGACCACCACCGGGAACCGTCCCGGGGCGACCCGGCCCGCCTCGGTGGGGTACCAGAGCGTCACCGGCAGCGGTCGCGGCCCCGTCGGGTCGATGGTGAGGGTGCGTACCCCGACCGGATGGAGCCGGGCCGGCGCGTGCTGGGCCGGCGGTGCCGGCCCCTCGACCGCGGCGGTGGCCGTGCCACAGCCCGCCAGCAACGCCGTCATCAGCGCGGCGACCAGCCGCTGCACCCCCATTCCTCCACGGTAGGTGGTCGGCGGCCCGGCCCGGCCCCGCCGTCCGGACCTGGTGGCGCCCACCACCCGGGCGGCCCGCCTCCACCGCTCGGATCGGAGCCGTCGCCCTGCGTGCGGCGGGGCGGTGCGGGCTGCGCGGTTTCGCTAGGGTCTCCGGCATGCCTGACGAGTACGAGGACCCGAGCGGCAACACCGAGCAGTTCCGTGCCTTCGCCCACCCCGATGCCGCCGCGCCGGCCCAGGCGGCGCCCCGGCTGCCGCTGCTGGCCGGTGCGGGCGTGGTCGTGGTGCTGCTGGTCGCGGTGACCGCCTGGCTCGCCCTGAGCTGACCGCCGCGACCGCACCCACCCGCCGGCCCGGGGAGACGGCGGTGTCGGTGCCGGCGGAGACACCGCCGTCTCCCCGCACCGGAGTCGGTTCAGCCGCCCGCCCCGACCACCGCGCGGGTCTCCCGGGCGATCTCCCGCTCCTCGTCGGTGCCGACCACGCAGACAGCGACCTCCGCGCCGGCCGGGGAGATCACCCGGTCGCCGGAGCCGGCGTTGCGGTCCGGATCGACGGCGATGCCGAGCCGGTCCAGCCCGGCCAGGGCGGCGGCCCGGACCTCGGCGGAGTGCTCGCCCACCCCGGCGGTGAAGGTGACCGCGTCCACCCGCCCCAGCAGGGCGTAGTACGCCCCGACGTAGCCGGTGATCCGGCGGCAGTAGACGGCGAAGGCGAGGGTGGCGGCGGCGTCCCCGTCCGCCCGGCGGGCCAGCACCTCCCGCATGTCGTTGACCCCGGTCAGGCCGAGCAGGCCGCTGCGGTGGTTGAGCAGGTCGTCGATCTCGTCGACGGTCATCCCGGCCTCGCGGCGCAGGTGGAAGACGACCGTCGGGTCCAGGTCGCCGCTGCGGGTGCCCATCACCAGCCCTTCGAGCGGGGACATCCCCATCGAGGTGGCCACGCTGCGCCCGCCGTCGACGGCACAGGCGCTCGCCCCGTTCCCCAGGTGCAGGGAGATCGTGCGCAGCCGGTCGTACGGGCGGTCCAGCAGCTCGGCGGTGCGCCTCGACACGTACGCGTGCGAGGTGCCGTGGAAGCCGTACCGGCGGATGTCGTACCGGCGGGCGGTGTCCCGGTCGATGGCGTAGGTGTAGCCGGCCTCGGGCAGGGTGTGGTGGAACGCGGTGTCGAAGACCGCCACCTGGGGGACGTCCGGCAGCAGCTCCCGGGCCACCTCGATGCCGGCCAGGTTGGCCGGGTTGTGCAGCGGGGCGAGCGGGACCAGCTCCCCGATGGCGGCGAACACCGCGTCGTCGACCAGCACCGGCGTGCTGAACCGCCGGCCGCCGTGCACCACCCGGTGCCCGACGGCGGTCAGCCCGGCCAGGTCGAGCCGGCCCAGGATCTCCCGGACGGCGCCGGCGTGGTCGGCCGGCCCGCCGTCCGGCTCGCCGATCCGCTCCACGGTGCCGGAGTCGCGGACCGTCTCGCCGTCGTACAGCCGGTACTTCACCGACGACGACCCGCTGTTGAGCACCAGCACCCGGTCGGTCACGACCCCTCCTCCGGCGCTCCGGCCGCCTGGATCGCGGTGATCGCCACGGTGTTGACGATGTCGGCGACGGTGGCCCCCCGGGACAGGTCGTTGACCGGTCGGCGCAATCCCTGCATCACCGGGCCGACCGCGACCGCGCCCGCCGAGCGCTGCACCGCCTTGTACGTGTTGTTGCCGGTGTTGAGGTCCGGGAAGACGAAGACCGTGGCCCGCCCGGCCACCGCGCTGGACGGCAGCTTCGTCGCCGCGACCTGCGGGTCGATCGCCGCGTCGTACTGGATCGGGCCCTCGACCAGCAGATCGGGCCGGCGCTGGCGGACCAGTTTGGTGGCGGCGGCGACCTTCTCCACGTCGGCCCCCGCCCCCGAGTCGCCGGTCGAGTACGACAGCATCGCCACCCGGGGTTCGATGTCGAACCGGGCCGCCGTGTCGGCCGACGAGATGGCGATGTCGGCGAGCTGGGCGGCGTCCGGGTCGGGGTTGACCGCGCAGTCGCCGTAGACCAGCACCCGGTCGGCGAGCAGCATGAAGAAGACGCTGGACGCCACCGACAGGCCCGGCACGGTCCGGATGATCTCGAAGGCGGGCCGGATGGTGGCGGCCGTGGTGTGGGTGGCCCCGGAGACCATCCCGGCGGCGTGCCCGGTCGCCACCATCATGGTGCCGAAGTAGTTGGGCTGGGCCACGATGTCGTGGGCCAGCTCGACGGTGACGCCCCGGTGGGCGCGCAGCCTCGCGTACCCGGTCGCGAACTCGTCGCGCCAGCCGCTGGTGACCGGGTCGACCACGTCCGCGCCGGTCAGGTCGATGCCCAGCTCCCGGGTACGGCGGGCCACGTCGTCCGGGCGGCCGAGCAGGGTCAGGTCGGCCACCCCTCGGCGGAGCAGGATCTCCGCCGCCCGCAGGATCCGCTCCTCGGTGCCCTCCGGCAGCACCAGCCGGCGGCGGGTGGCCCGGGCCCGGTCGATCAGGTCGTACTCGAACATCAGCGGGGTGACCCGGTCGGAGCGGCTGACCCGCAGCCGGCGGGCCAGGTCGACGGTGTCCACGTTGCCCTCGAAGGCGCCGAGCGCGGCCTCCACCTTTCGCGGGTTGGCCGGGTTGGGCCGCCCCTCGATCCGGCTGGACGCCGCCACCGTGTCGTAGCTGTCGCTGCGTACCGAGAGCACGGCCAGGCCGGTGTTCAGCCCCGCCACCAGCCGCATCGCTCGGGGGTCGGGCTGTTCGCCGAGGGTGAGCACCAGGCCGGCCACCGAGACCTGCCCGGCGACGTGCGCGGCGCTGGCCGCGACCAGCAGGTCGGCCCGGTCGCCCGGAGTGATCACCAACGCGCCGTCGGTCAGGTGGTCGAGCAGGGTGGGCACGTGCGCCGCGCCGACCACGTAGTCGAGCACGTCCCGGCCCAGCGCGGCGTCGTCGCCGGCCAGCAGGGTGGCGTCGAGCGCCGCCGCCACCTCGGCCACCGTTGGCGCCGACACGGTCGGCACCTCGGGGATCGCGTACGCGGGGACGGGCAGCTCCGGCAGCGTCATCGGCCCGGCGACCCGGTTGGCGATCACCGCCAGCACCGTCGCCCCCAGGTCCGCCAGGTCGTGGTACGCCCCGCGCGCCGCCGCCGCGACCGCCTCCGGTGGCTGCCCGAAGCCGTCCACCACCGGCACCACCACGCTGCCGAACTCGGTGGCCAGCCGGGCGTTGAAGGCCAGCTCCCGGGGGCCCGCGCCGTCCCCGCCGTCGGCGAAGTCGCTGCCCACCACGACCACGGCCGGGCAGCGCCGCTCGACCGCCCGGTAGCGCTCGACAATCCGGGCGATCAGCTCCTCCCGCCGCCCGTCGGCGACCAGCGCCGCCGCCTCGGGGTAGGTCGTCCCGGTCAGCTCGGATCCGGGCAGGTCGACCCGGTAGCGGTCGTGCAGCAGGGCGAGGATCGGGTCGGGGCCGGTGCCGGTGACCAGCGGCCGGAACACGCCGATCCGCTCGACCTGCCGGGAGAGGAGTTCCGCGAGGCCGAGGGCGATGGTCGACTTACCCCCGCCGGACCCCACGCTGGTCAGGTAGACGCTACGGGCCACGTCCCCACCCTAGGAGATCATCGCCCCACCCGCCCGGGTCCTTCGGCCCCCGCCGGCCGGTCAGTCGTCGTCGGGGTCGTCCAGCCGGGCCAGCCAGGTGGCGAAGCGCTCGATCGGGGTCTCGAACTCGGGGTTGAGGTCGACGAAGTCGCGGAGGCGCTCGGCCAGCCACTCGATGCTGACCTGCTCGTCGCCCCGGCGCTCGACCAGTTCCTCGATGCCACGGTCGGTGAAGTACACCGTGTCGTCCTCTCGCTCGTCCTTGTCCAGCCCTCGCCCACCCGGGCGACTGTCCGGGGCGGGAGACCATCCGACAGCGCCGCGTCCCGGATCGACGGGACCGGCCCGCCCCCGGGACGGGAGCGGGCCGGATCGTCCCAGGTCACGGGCGGGGCAGGGCCGCCTCGATCAGTGCGGTCTGCTCGACCTCGTGCATCTTGGCCGAGCCCACCGCCGGGGCCGCCGCGGCCGGGCGGGAGATCCGCCGCAGCCGGACGTCGGTCAGGTGCTCCAGCAGGTTGAGCGCGACGAACGACCAGGCGCCCTGGTTGGCCGGCTCCTCCTGCACCCAGGCGAAGTCCTCGGCGTTCGGGTACGCCGCCAGCGCGGCCCGGATCTCCTCCACCGGCATCGGGTAGAGCTGCTCGATCCGGAGGATCGCGGTGTCGGTGACGCCGCGCTCGGCACGGGCCTGGAACAGGTCGTAGTAGACCTTGCCCGAGCAGAGCAGCACCCGCTTGACCTGCGCCGGCGCCGGGGCGGCGGTGTCGGCCAGCACCGGGGCGAAGGTGCCGGTGGTGAAGTCCGCCACCGAGGAGACGCAGAGCTTGTGCCGCAGCAGCGACTTCGGCGTGAACACCACCAGCGGCTTGCGCTTCGGCGACAGGGCCTGCCGGCGCAGCAGGTGGAAGTAGTTCGCCGGGGTGGTCGGGATGGCCACCCGCATGTTGTCCTCGGCGCAGAGCTGGAGGAACCGCTCCGGGCGGCCGGAGGTGTGGTCCGGGCCCTGGCCCTCGTGGCCGTGCGGCAGCAGCAGGGTGACCGCGGAGCGCTGACCCCACTTCACCTCGCCGGAGGAGATGAACTCGTCGATCACCGACTGGGCGCCGTTGACGAAGTCGCCGAACTGGGCCTCCCAGGCGACCAGCGCGTCGATGTTCTCCACCGAGTAGCCGTACTCGAAGCCCATCGCGGCGTACTCGGACAGCAGCGAGTCGTGCACGAAGAACCGGGACCGCTCGCCGTCGGCGGTGAGCGTCTTCAACGGCAGGTAGTCCTCGCCGGTCTTCGCGTCGACCACCGAGGCGTGCCGCTGGACGAAGGTGCCCCGGCGGGAGTCCTGACCGGCGAGCCGGACGGTGATCCCGTCGTGCAGCAGCGAGCCGAACGCGATGATCTCGCCGTACCCCCAGTCGATGTTGCCCTCGACGGACATCTTCGCCCGCCGGTCGAGCAACTGCTGGATCCGCTTGTGCGGGGTGAAGCCCTCGGGGAGGCTGACGTGCGCGTCGCCGATCGCCTTCACCACGGCGGCGTCGGTGGCGGTCTCCACCTGCGGCTCCGGCTCGTCCTCTCGGCGCGGCCGGCTGAGCTGGCGGGGCGTGGTGGCGGCGTCCCGGGTGGCCTTGAAGACCCGCTCCAACTGCGACTGGTAGTCGCGCAGCAGCTCCTCGGCGTCCTCCACGGTGATGTCACCCCGCCCGATCAGCTCCTCGGTGTAGAGCTTGCGCACCGAGCGCTTCGAGTCGATGATCTTGTACATCTGGGGGTTGGACATCGACGGGTCGTCGCCCTCGTTGTGCCCGCGCCGGCGGTAGCAGACCATGTCGATCACGACGTCCTTGTTGAACGTCTGCCGGTACTCGAAGGCCAGCCGGGCGACCCGGACCACGGCCTCGGGGTCGTCGCCGTTGACGTGGAAGATCGGCGCCTGGATCATCCGGGCCACGTCGGTGCTGTAGAGGCTGGACCGGCTGTACTCCGGGGCGGTGGTGAAGCCGACCTGGTTGTTGACCACCACGTGCACGGTGCCGCCGGTGCGGTAGCCGCGAAGCTGGGACAGGTTGAGCGTCTCGGCGACCACGCCCTGACCGGCGAAGGCGGCGTCACCGTGCACCGCCAGCGGCAGCACGGTGTAGCCCTCCAGCTTGAGGTCGATCCGGTCCTGCTTGGCCCGGACGATGCCCTCCAGCACCGGGTCGACGGCCTCCAGGTGCGACGGGTTCGCCACCAGCGAGACCTTGACCGAGTGGTCGCCGTCGGGGGTGGTGAACTTGCCGTTCTGGCCCAGGTGGTACTTCACGTCGCCGGAGCCCTGGGTGGAGCGCGGGTCGAGGTGCCCCTCGAACTCCGAGAAGATCTTCTCGTACGGCTTGCCGACGATGTTGGCCAGCACGTTGAGTCGACCCCGGTGGGCCATCCCGATGACGACCTCGTCCAGCCCGTCCTCGGCGGACGCCTCCAGCACCTCGCCGAGCAGCGGGATCAGCGACTCGCCGCCCTCCAGCGAGAAGCGCTTCTGGCCGACGTACTTGGTCTGGAGGAAGGTCTCGAACGCCTCGGCGGCGTTGAGCCGGTTGAGCACGTGCTTCTGCTCGTCGGCCGGCGGCTTCTCGTACCGGCGCTCGATCCGCTCCTGGATCCAGCGCCGCTCCTCCGGGTCCTGGATGTGCATGTACTCGATGCCGACCCGGCGGCAGTACGAGTCGCGCAGCACGCCCAGGATCTCGCGCAGCTTCATCCGCTGCCGGCCGGCGAAGCCGTTGACCGGGAAGATCCGGTCCAGGTCCCACAGGGTCAGCCCGTGCTGGAGAACGTCCAGGTCCGGGTGCTTGCGGATGGTGAACTCCAGCGGGTCCGTGTCGGCCATCAGGTGGCCCCGGACCCGGTAGGCGTGGATCAGCTCGTGCACCCGCGCGGTCTTGTTGATCTGGCCCTCGGAGTCGACGGCCACGTCGCGGACCCAGCGCACCGGCTCGTACGGGATGCGCAGCGAGGTGAAGAGCTGGTCGTAGAAGCCGCGCTCGCCGAGCAGCAGCTCGTGCATCACCTTGAGGAACTCGCCGGACTGGGCGCCCTGGATGATCCGGTGGTCGTAGGTGCTGGTCAGCGTGATGATCTTGCTGACCGCCAGCTCGGCCAGGGTCGTCTCGCTCATCCCCTGGTACGGCGCCGGGTACTCCATCGCGCCGACGCCGATGATGGCGCTCTGCCCCTGCATCAGGCGCGGGATGGAGTGGACCGTGCCGATGCCGCCCGGGTTGGTCAGCGAGATCGTGGTGCCGGAGTAGTCCTCCATGGTCAGCTCGTTGCGGCGGGCCCGCCGGACCACGTCCTCGTACGCCTGCCAGAACTGCCGGAAGTCCATCCGCTCGCAGCCCTTGATGGACGGCACCACCAGGTTGCGGTTGCCGTCCGGCTTGGTCAGGTCGATGGCGATGCCCAGGTTGACGTGCTCCGGCCGGACCATCGCCGGCTTGCCGTCGACCTCGGCGAAGGAGTTGTTCATCTCCGGGTGCTCGACCAGCGCCCGGACCATCGCGTACCCGATCAGGTGGGTGAAGCTGACCTTGCCACCGCGCCCCCGGGCGAGGTGGTTGTTGATCACGATGCGGTTGTCCACCAGCAGCTTGGCCGGGACCGCGCGCACGCTGGTCGCGGTCGGGACGGCCAGCGAGGCGTCCATGTTCTGCACGATCTTGGCGGCCACGCCGCGCAGCGGGGTGGTGCCGGCGGCGCCGGCCGTCGGGGTCTTCGCCGCGGGCTTGGCCGGGGCGGGCTTGGCGGCCGGTGCCGGGGCCGGCTGGGCGGCGGGCTTGGCGGGCGCGGTGGTGGACCTGGCGGTCGGCTTCTCGGCGGCGGCCGGCGGCTGGCTGACGGCGGCGACCGGCTCCTGCTGCTCGGCGGGCTCCGGCGGCGCGGCCTGGCCCTTCTCCGGACGCGGGGTGCCGGCGCCCGGAGCCGGCCGGTAGTCGGCGAAGAAGTCGTGCCAGGCCGAATCGACGCTCGAGGGGTCGGCGAGGTAGCGCTGGTACATCTCCTCGACGATCCACTCGTTCGGGCCGAAACCCGCCAGTGGGTTCTCCTGCGAAGTCTGCTGGGTCGACACGGCCGGTAATCGCCTCTTTCACGCGGGTTTGTGTGTCACGCGGTGTCCGCCGCCGCCCGGAGATCGGTCGGACGGGAGACGGCTCCCAGGCTACGCCGTACGAATACGGTAGGCATTTCCGCCTCCGACGGGTGGTCCGTTTCACAGAAGATGCAGAAGTTCGGTCAGCTCCGCGTGTCCCGTTGACTCCGGTCCGGAGACGGACCGGCCCCGACGCGACGATCGTCACGCCGGGGCCGGTGAGCCCGGACCGGTCAGGAGATGTCCCGCCGCCGCATGGTGAGCGTGCCGATCACCCCGGCCACCACGGCGTACCCGACGAGCACCACCGCACCCGCCCAGCGCGGCGGGTTGCCCGGGATCTCGGCGCCGCTGACCATCAGCGACGAGGCCAGCGACGGCACCAGCACCTGGAGGTCGTTGATCCAGTCGCCCCAGCGGTTGGCCAGGATGCCGATCGCGATGGCCGCGCCGACCGCGCCACCGAGGTAGAGCAGGATGCCGGTGACGGTGGCGCCGATCTGGCTGCGGATCAGCACCCCGAGGCCGACGCCGAGCACCGACCAGAGCAGGTACGCCAGACCGTTGAGCGCGGTGGCCCGCCAGACCGCGCCGCTGCCGAGCTGGGAGCCCAGGTCGACGCTGTTCATCACCAGTGCCCCGAAGACCAGGTTGAGCACGGTGGTGACCAGCCAGAACAGCACGGCCAGCACGGCCGCGGCGACCAGCTTCGCCACCATCACCGCGGTGCGGTGCGGCACGGTGAGGAACGTGGTGGTGACCGTCTGGTGGAAGAACTCGCTGGTCACCACGATGATGCCGAGCAGCATCACGATGAGCAGCCCGAAGAACTGCCCGTTGGTGTAGATGTTGGCCGCCAGGCTGTCCACCGACTGCACGGCCTGCATCTGGTCGGCCTGGTCGGGGGGCACGTCGCCGAAGTTCCCGCTGGCCAGCGCGTCGGTCTGCAACCAGTTGATCAGCAGGGTGAGGGCCCACAACGGCAGCGAGATGAGCCCGAAGACCCACCAGGTGCTGGTGGAACGGATCTTGAGCAGCTCGGATCGGACGAGGTTCATCGGATGCCCGCCTTCCCGGCCGTCAGCTCCAGGAAGACCCGTTCCAGGTCGGGCCGTTCCGGGGTCAGTTCGTGCAGCTCCACCTTGGCGGCCAGGGCGACCCGGCCGACCGCCGGCGCGTCCACCCCGCTGACCAGCAGCACGCCGTGCTCGTCGGTCTCCACCGTCGCGGACTGCTCGCGCAGCGCCACGGTCAGCTCCTCGGCCTGCGGGGTGCGTACCCGCACCCGCGCGCTGGTGGCCATCGAGCCGAGCACCTGCTCGACCGGGCCCTGCCGGACCAGCTTGCCGGCCGCGATGATCACCACGTCATCGGCGAGCAACTGCATCTCGGACAGCAGGTGACTGGAGACCAGCACCGTGCGCCCCTCGTGGGCCAGCCCCTTGAGGAAGCCGCGCATCCAGCGGATGCCCTCCGGGTCGAGACCGTTGGCCGGCTCGTCGAGGATCAGCACCCGGGGGTCACCGAGCATCGCGGCGGCGATGCCGAGCCGCTGCTTCATGCCCAGCGAGTAGCCCTTGAACTTGCGCTTCGCCGCCGGGGTGAGCCCGACCAGGGCCAGCGCCTCGTCGGCCCGGCTCTTCGGCAGGCCGGCCGCCGCGCAGATCACCCGCAGGTGATTGATCCCGGTACGCCCCTTATGCGCGCTGGACGCCTCCAGCACCGCGCCCACGTGCCGCAGCGGGTCGGTCAGGTCGGCGTACCGCTGGCCGCCGATGGTCGCCGTGCCACCGGTCGGGGTGACCAGGTTCAGCAGCATTCGCAGGGTGGTCGTCTTGCCCGCGCCGTTCGGGCCGAGGAAGCCGGTCACCCGACCGGGTTCGACGGTGAAGGACAGGTTGTCGACCGCCCGTACGGTCTTGTACTGCTTGGTCAGTCCGGACACGACGATCTGGCCGGTGCTGGGGCTCCACTGCCCGTCGGACATCGTTCTCCTTTCGTGCGGCTGCGCGTCGCGGCGCCGCGTTCTGCGGCGCGGTTGCGGATTGCGCCGGTGACAGCCTGACAAGCCTGGTCAAGTCGCGCCATCAGCCCCCGGTCGGTGAGTCGCGCTCCGCCTCAGGCAGGAGGCCGTCGTCCTCAGGGACGAGACGCCGGGCGCGGTGCCGCTCACCTCCGGGCGGCGCGGGCGCGGGCCGCCGGGGACGGGGCGGGCGCGGCGCGCGGCCGCAGGGGTGGCGCGAGCGCGGCTCAGCGGCGGGGTTCCGGTGCGGGTGGCACCGCGATCCAGGTGGCGCGGGCCCGGCCGAGCAGCGCGCCGGTGCTGCCGTAGAGGCTGGTGTGCACCACCGCCCGCCGCCCCTCGGTGCCGACCACCGCCCCGGTGACCACGCACTCCTCGCCCGGCTCGGGCAGCGCGTCGACCAGCGCGGTCAGCCGGCCGAGCAGGTAGGGCCGGCCGGGGGCGATCACCGCCCAGCCGCCCGGACAGTCCAGCGCCGCCCACGCCGTCGGCGTGGTCACCCGCTCCGGGGCCCGCCACGGCGCGGCGGTCCGGCCGTCGGGCAGCCGGCCGGGAAAGATCCGCAGGCCGTCCGGGTGGTCCGGGCCGCAGACGTAGCAGCCGGGGAAGGGGTGGTCCACCAGCCCCGGGTACGCCTTCGCGGCGATCTTCGCGGTCGGCGGGTCGACCGGCGGCACCGGATCGGGCAACTCGCCGGCCGGACGCAGCTCGGCGACCAGTCGCCCGTCCGGGTCGAGGACGTCGCCGCCGGCCAGGGTGAGCGGGGTGTCCAACGGGGGCGGGCGGCGCAGGGTCACCTGGACCGGCCGCACGTCGCCGTACGCCCCGGCGAACACCCCGGCGCTCCAGCCGCCGTTGCCGGAGCCGGGCGGCCCGTTGTACCGGGACTCGATGATCATCGGCCCTCCTCCGTCGCGCCCGGCGTGGGTGGCCGGGTCCGTACCGGCAGCCTCGCACGTCACCGCGTGGGCCGGCCCGCCGACCGGCGTTCACCGGATCGACACCCGTCTCCGGGCGGCCGGCAACCCGGGCCACCTACACAGGTCCCATGGCTGTTCTGCATGCCGCTGGCGCACCCCTGACGACCAGCGGATACACCCTGCTGATCGCCGACGACCCGACCCAGGTCGCGGCCGCGCAACGCCTGCGCCACGAGGTGTTCGCCACCGAACTCGGCGCGACCCTGCGTCCGGACGTGGCCGGACTGGACGCCGACGACCTCGACGCCCACTGTGACCACCTGATCGTCCGCGAGGAGCGCACCGGCGCGGTGGTCGGCACCTACCGGCTGCTGCCACCGGGCCGGACCGACCGCCGGTACGCCGCCGGCGAGTTCGACCTGACCGCGCTCGACCCGTTGCGCGACGTGCTGGTCGAGACGGGTCGCTCCTGCGTCCACCCGGACCACCGCTCGGGCGCGGTGATCAACCTGATGTGGGCGGGCCTCACCCGCTACCTGCACCTGCGCGGCTCCAACTGGCTCGGCGGCTGCGCCTCGGTGCCGGTCGACGACGGCGGCCGGGCGGTCGCCGAAGCGTGGGCGCTGGCCCGGGCCGGGCACCTGGCGCCGCCGCCGCTGCGGGTACGCCCGTTGCGGCCCTGGTTCGCCGAGCCGGGCGCGGCGGCGGCGGGCGACGCGACCGGGGACGCCGCCGGGCGGGCGCTGGTCCCGCCGCTGCTGCGCGGCTACCTCCGGCTCGGGGCCTGGGTCGCCGGGGAGCCGGCGTACGACCCGGACTTCCGCTGCGCCGACTTCTACGTGCTCTTCTCGCTGGACCGGATGAACCCCCGCTACCTGCGGCACTTCCTGGGCGGGGCGGCCCGGTGAGCGCCGACCTGTGGCGGCCGACCGCCGGCTGCGGCCCGGACTGCCTGCCCGCGCCGGGCCAGACCCCGACGGTGTCGCCGGTGCGCCGGGCGGCCCGGCTGGTGGGCGTACTCGGGATGCTGCTGGCCGGGGCCGGTCTGGTCGTACTGCTGCCGGTGCTGCCGGCGGCGGAGCGGGCGGCGGTGGTCCGGGGCTGGGCCCGGGGGACGACCCGAGCCCTGGGGGTGCGGCTGGAGGTGCGTGGCCGGCTGCCCCGGCGGCGGGCGCTGCTGGTCGCCAACCACGTCTCCTGGCTGGACATCCTCGCGGTGCTGGCGGTCGCGCCGGCCCGACTGCTGGCCAAGCGGGAGGTCCGGGGCTGGCCGCTGGTGGGGCTGCTGGCCCGCGCCGCCGGAGCGGTCTTCGTTGACCGGTCCCGGCCCCGGGGCCTGCCGGGCACGGTGGCCCGGCTCGCCGGGGCGCTGCGGGCCGGCCACCCGGTCGCGGTCTTCCCGGAGGGTACGACCTGGTGCGGCGTCGCCCCGTCGGCGGACTGCCGGCCGCGCCGGGGGTTCCGTCCGGCGGCCTTCCAGGCGGCGATCGACGCCGGTGCGCCGGTGGTGCCACTGCGGATCGGCTACCGCTGCGCGACGACCGGTGCGGTGAGCACGACGGCCGCCTTCCTCGGCGACGAGACCCTGTGGCGCTCGTTGCGCCGGGTACTGGCGTCCCGTGACCTGGTGGTCCGGGTCGTGGTGACCGCCGCCCTGCACCCGGCCCCGGACGCGGACCGTCGGCTGCTGGCCCGCGCCGCCGAGTCAGCCGTGCACCTGGTCCCGGCCCGACCGGTCGGGCTCCGCCCCGTGCCGGCTGTCGGTTCCGTGCCGGCTGTCGTACCCGTGCCGGCCGCCGTGCCCGTGCCGGCTGCCGTGCCTTCCGGGTTCGTCGGCCCCGTGCCGGCTGCGTCTCCGGCGGCCGCCGTGCCCGTGCCGGCTGTGGTGCCTGTGCCCGCCGTGGTGTCCGTGCCGGCCAACGAGGAAGGGCTCAGTCTGGCCGCCTGACGAGTCGCCGACATGCGGGCAGACGAAAAGAGGTCACCCGGACGCACCTCGCCATCGACACCACGCCTGGATGCCCGTATGCCTCTCGGTCATAGATATGACCGAGAGGCATATCTGCTGCCAGAGGGTTGGACCGCTCAGCGCAGGGCGCGCGCCGGCGGCTGCGGACACGGTCGTGGACGCCGTCCGCACGCAGGTGAGGGGCTCGCGGGGCGGGCCACCGCCTCCGTGAGGCGTCGGCCCACGGGCCCGATCCGCAGGTGCGGTCGACGAAGGTCTGCCAGATCCGGGGTGACGTGGCGGGTTGACCGCGAGGTCGACCCGTGTGGGTGCATCTGTTGTCGCTGAGGCGACAACAGCTGCACCCACACCCCCGACAACTTCGATGATCACGAAGCCGTGGTCAGGGGATCGTGGTCAGGGATCGTGGCGGGGGTGCGGACTTCGGGGGTGCCTGACGGGTCTCCGACTCGCGACAGTCTTGTTCTATCGCGATGTATCGCGTTACGCTCCTGGGGTGATTGGCGGGCCGTCCGGCCGCGCCCCACCCGAGGGGAGGACGCCATGACCACCTGGACGGTCGACAGCCCGCAACGGCTCACCGTGGAGGGGTCGGTCACCCGGCTCGACGTCCGGCTGGTGACCGGGCGGCTCAACGTGGTCGGCGCCGACGGCCCGGCCCGGGTCGACATCACCCGGGTCAGCCGCCGACCGGTCATCGTCGAGCACCACGACGGCACCCTCCGGGTCAGGCACGAGCGCCACCCCCGCTGGCCCGGGTTTCTCTGGTGGGTCGGGCAGCTCGGCCGCCGGTTCCGCGCCGAGGTGTCGATCGCGGTGCCGGCCGACGTGCTGGCCGACCTGCGGCTGATCGACGGCTCGCTGGTGGTGTCCGGGCTGGGCGCCGACACCACCGTCGACGTGACCTCCGGTCAGGTCACCCTGATGGGGCTCGCCGGCCGCACCACCGCGAAGGTCATCTCCGGCCCGGTCGAGGCGCTCGGGGTGACCGGCGACCTCAGCCTCGACACGGTCTCCGGCGAGGTGACCGTCGCCGAGAGCGCCGCCGGTCGGGTCCGCGCCAACACCGTCTCCGGGGCGATCACCTGCGACCTGGACAACCCCCGGCGCAGCGAGATCCGGCTCACCACCATCTCCGGGCCGATCACCGTCCGGGTCCGCGAGGACAGCGACCTCGCCGTCCACCTGCACACCACCTCCGGCCGGATCACCAGCGGCTTTCCCCAGGTCTGCGGCGGGGCCGGGTTCGGCCCGATCAAGGACAGCCACGGGGTGCTCGGCGCGGGCGCGGGTAAGCTCTGGGCGTCCGCGACGTCCGGCAGCATCGCGCTGCTGTCCCGTCCGGTGGACGACGACCAGGAGGAGCTGCCGTGACCGCCGTGTTCAGTCACGGCCGGCTCCGGCTCTACCTGCTCCGGCTGCTCGACGACGGCCCCAAGCACGGCTACGAGCTGATCCGGCTGCTGGAGGAGCGCTTCCTCGGCCTGTACGCCCCGAGCGCCGGCACCATCTATCCCCGGCTGCAACGGCTGGAGGCCGACGGCCTGGTCACCCACACCGCCGCCGGTGGCCGCAAGGTCTACGAGATCACCGGGGCCGGCCGGGCCGAGCTGCGCCAGCGCGCCGACGAACTGACCACCCTGGAGTCCGACATCAGCGCCTCGGTGGAGGACCTCTCCGCGCTGGCCGGCGAGATCCAGACCGAGGTACGCGGCTCGGTGCGTGACCTCAAGCGCGAGCTGCGCGAGGCCACCCGGCTGACCCGGCAGACCCGCTGGGACCGCCCGCCCCCGCCCCCGGGCCCGGTGCCCCGGCCGGCGCCCGCCACCGGCTCCGCCCCGCTGCTCACCGAGTTCGACCAGCGGCTGGCCGAGTTCACCGTCGAGGTCGGCGCGCTGGTCCGGGCCGGGCGGCTCAGCGACAGTCAGCTCCGTACCGCGATCCGGGTCCTGGACGGCGCGCTGGACGGACTGCGCCGGCTGCTGCGCTGACGGCTTCACAGGATTTTTCCAGGAACCGTCCAGCGCTGGCGCAGTGATGTCCCGGATGATGGCGTCCATGGCCGCTACCCAGACCGAGGCGCGACTGCTCGTCGTCGAGGACGATCCCAACATCCTCGAACTGCTCTCCGCCAGCCTCCGCTTCGCGGGTTTCGACGTGGCGACCGCCACCAGCGGCAGCGCCGCGCTGCACGCGGCCAAGGACCACCGCCCCGACCTGGTCGTCCTCGACGTGATGCTGCCCGACCTGGACGGCTTCGAGGTCATCCGGATGCTCCGCGAGGGCGGCACGCGTACCCCGGTGGTCTTCCTGACCGCCCGGGACGCCACCGACGACAAGATCCGTGGGCTGACCCTGGGCGGCGACGACTACGTCACCAAGCCGTTCAGCCTGGAGGAGTTGACCGCCCGGATCCGGGCGGTGCTGCGTCGTACGGCCACCGGCGAGCAGGCCCCCTCCCGGCTCACCTTCGCCGACCTGGAGCTGGACGAGGAGACCCACGAGGTGCACCGGGCCGGCCAGCGGGTGCAGCTCTCGCCGACCGAGTTCAAGCTGCTGCGCTACCTGATGCTCAACGCCAACCGGGTGCTCTCCAAGGCGCAGATCCTCGACCACGTCTGGAACTACGACTTCCGGGGCGACGACAACATCGTCGAGTCCTACATCTCCTACCTGCGCCGCAAGGTGGACAACACCCAGCCCCGGCTGATCCACACCCTGCGCGGGGTGGGGTACGTCCTACGCAAGCCGGCGGCGTGAACCTCCTCGACGAGGCCAAGGGCCGGCTGCGCAGCGTCCCGCTCCGGATCAAGCTGGTCACCTCGGTGCTGGCGCTGGTGGCCGCCGCCCTGGTGGTGATCAGCTCGCTGACCACGTACTTCCTGCGGGAGTACCTGATCGGGCAGGTCGACGACCAGTTGCACGGCGACACCAACGGGGTGGCGCGGGCGCTCGACGAGTCACGCGGCCCGATCCTGGTGGGCATCCCCACCGACTACGTGGCGGCGCAGGCCAGCAGCTCCGGCGTGGACGGCACCTCGCGCTACTCCGGGCTGCGCCCGGAGGAACTGCCCGCGATCCCCACCGACTTCGCCGGGTTCTCGGCGCGGGTCGGCGACCCGTTCACCGTCCGCTCCGAGGACGGGCGGACCCGGTGGCGGATGCTCTACACCGACCTCGGCGACGGCCGGATCCTGGCCTTCGGCCAGCACCTGACCGACGTCGACCTCGCGGTCAAGCGGTTGATCTGGATAGACATGCTGGTCGGCGGCGCGGTGCTGCTCCTGCTCGCCTCGCTCGGCGCGGCGATCGTCCGGACCAGCCTGAAACCGCTGGTGGAGATCGAGCGTACGGCCGCCGCGATCGCCGGCGGTGACCTGACCCGTCGGGTCCCCGACCCGGAGGAGGGGCGGCTCTGCGCCACCTCCGAACTGGGCCGGCTCTCCCGCGCGCTGAACGCGATGCTGGCCCAGATCGAGGCGGCCTTCACCGCGCGGGCGGCGTCGGAGATGGCGGCCCGCTCGGCCGAGGTCGGCGCCCGGGACGCGGCGTACGCGGCGCAGGCGTCCGAGGCGCGGGCCCGGCGCTCGGAGGAGCGGATGCGGCAGTTCGTCGCGGACGCCTCGCACGAGCTGCGTACCCCGCTGACCACCATCCGTGGCTTCGCGGAGCTGTACCGGCAGGGCGCGGCCCGTGCCCCGGAGCAGACCGCCGACCTGCTGCGCCGGATCGAGGACGAGGCGGCCCGGATGGGCCTGCTGGTGGAGGACCTGCTGCTGCTCGCCCGGCTGGACCGGGAGCGTCCGCTGTCGTTGGCTCCGGTGGAGCTGCCGGTGCTCGCCTCCGACGCGGTCGAGGCGGCCCGGGTGGTGGCCCCGGACCGGCGGATCGAACTGGAGATCGCACCGGGCTCCGGCCCGCTGGTGGTGCACGCCGACGACGCCCGGCTGCGGCAGGTGATCGGCAACCTGATGACCAACGCGTTGACCCACACCCCGCCGGAGGCGTCGGTGACCCTGCGGCTGCGCTCCGAGCCGGGGAACCTGGCCGTGGTCGAGGTGGCGGACACCGGGACCGGGCTCTCCCCGGAACAGGCCGAACGGGTCTTCGAGCGCTTCTACCGGGCCGACGCGGCCCGTACCCGCCGGGCCAGCGGGATCACCAGCACCGGCCTGGGGCTGGCCATCGTCGCCGCGTTGGTCACCGCCCACCACGGCATGGTGGAGGTGGCGGAGACCCCCGGCGGCGGGGCGACCTTCCGGGTCAGGCTGCCGCTGCTGCCGGCGGCCGACGGCGATCCGGAATGACCGTCCACCGGGGCTCGGCGGCGGTGCTGGAGAGCGGCGTCCACCAGGGGCGACGGCGGTGCGGGGCGGCGTCCACCGGGGGTGCGCCGGGACTTTCAGAGAACATCCAGGCAGATTCCAGGCTGGTGACAGTGCCAGGGGGAAAACTGTGGGCATGACCGAGTTCGAGACCGACCCGCAGCGGCGGCTCGCCGCCTCCGACGCCGAGCCGTCGCACCTCACCGCCGAGCCCGCCCGCGTCGAGCGCGGCGAGTCCGACACCACCGCCACCGGGGGCGGGGACGCCGCCGGCACCGCGGGGGAGCCGGCCGGGGCCCCCACCCCCGCCACGCCGACCACCGGATCGCCGTACGCGCCCCCGGCGGCACCGTACGCGCAGACCTCCGCCGCACCGTACCCGCAGACCTCCGCGTCGCCGTACCAGCCGGGCGGGGGGCACGGCGACCAGGCGTACCGGCCCGGCTACCAGCCGGCCGCCGGCTACCCGGGCTACCCGTCGGCCGGCCAGTACCCGGCAACGGGCTACCAGCCCGGCCAGCCGCAGCAGTCCGGCTGGGCCGCCGGCTACCCCGCTCCCGGCACCCCCGGCCAGCCCGGCGCCGGCGTACCGGGTCAATCCGCCGCCGGCGTACCGGGTCAGCACGGCCCCGGCCAGCACGGTGTCGCCGGCCTCGGTGTCGCCGGGCAGCCGGGGCACGGCTACCCCGGCCAGCACGGTCCCGGCGGGCCGGTCCCGCCGCACGCCGGCCAGCCGGTCCCGCCGTGGGCGGCCGGGCCCGGCCCGACGCCGTCGAAGGTCGCCAAGTTCGTCGGCGCCGGCGTGGCGGTCTTCGCCCTGATGCTCGGTTCCGGGGTGGCCGGCGGCGCGCTCGCCCTGGCCGTCGACGGCGACCGGGGCGGCATCACCCGCACCTACTCGGCCGCCCCGGTGATCAACAGCGCCGACCTGCCGAAGATCGCGGCGGCGGTGCAGGACAGCGTGGTCTCGATCATCACCGACAACGGTGAGGGCTCCGGCGTGATCCTCAGCGCCGACGGCTTCGTGCTCACCAACAACCACGTGGTGGCCTCCGCCACCGGCGACACCGTCCGGGTGGTCTTCGCCAACGGCAAGTCCGCCCAGGCCAAGATCGTCGGCACCGACCCGAAGACCGACCTCGCGGTGGTCCAGACCAGCGGGATCGACAACCTCAAGGCGGCGAAGTTCGGCGACAGCGACGGCATGCAGGTGGGCGACCAGGTGCTCGCCCTCGGCAGCCCGCTCGGCCTGCAGGGCTCGGTGACCGCCGGCATCCTCAGCGCCCGGGACCGCACCATCCAGGCCAGCAGCGAGAACGGCCAGCAGCAGAACCCGCAGCAGGGCGCCAGTTCGATCTCCGGGCTGCTCCAGACCGACGCCCCGATCAACCCGGGCAACTCCGGCGGCGCGCTGGTCAACACCCGGGGCGAGGTGATCGGCATCAACACCGCCATCGCCACCGCCGGGCAGGGCAGCAGCGGCAACATCGGCGTCGGCTTCGCCATCCCGAGCAACAAGGCCAAGGACGTCGCCGGGAAGCTCCAGCGCGGCGAGAAGGTCAGCCACCCGTCCCTCGGGGTCAGCGTCAACGCCGCCGAGGACGGCGGGGCGCTGGTCGCCGCGGTCACTCCGGGCAGCGCCGCGGAGAAGGCCGGCATCCAGCGGGGTGACGTGATCACCAGGTTCGGCGACAAGGCGGTCAACGACTCCAACGATCTCGTCGGCGCGGTGCAGGCCGGCAAGGTCGGCGACCGGGTCGAGGTGAAGTACAAGCGAAATGGTGCCGAGGCGACGGCAACCGTCACGCTCGCCGAGACGTCATAACAGAACAGACCTGCCTCCTCCGGGGCGGGGGGGGGGGGGGGGCCCCGGGGGGGGGGGGCCCCCCCCCCCCCCCCCGGGGGGCCCGGGGGGGGCCCCCCGCCCGGGGGGGGGGGGGGGCCCCCCGGGCGCGGGCCCCCCCCCCCCCCCCCCCCCCCC
>NZ_JBIVRQ010000009.1:0-260396 GCF_044755745.1 Micromonospora sp. NPDC092111 | reverse complement strand
GAGGCGTTGCGGAACTGGATCAGGCAGGCCGAGGCTGATGCGGGTGAGCGTCACGACCGGCCCACCAGCGAGATGGCCGAGGAGAACCGGCGGCTGCGTAAAGAGGTAGGCGAGCTACGGCGGGCGAACGAGATCCTGAAGGCGGCGAGCGCGTATTTCGCGGCGGAGCTCGACCCGACCCGGCGACGGTCATGAGGTTCATCCACGAACACCGTGACCAGTTCGCGGTCGCGCTCCTGCTACGGGTTCTGAACATCGGCGACTCGACGTACTACGCGTGGGTCAAGCAGGCCGAACAGCCCTGCGACCGCGCCGTGGTCGACCTGGGCCTGATCTCCAATATCCACGAGATCTGGGCCACGTCCGGGCACACCTACGGCGCGGACCGGGTACACCGGCAGCTACGCCGTGACGGCATTCGCGTGGGCCGCAAGCGGGTCGAGCGGTTGATGGCCGACCAGGGCTGGCAGGGCGCGTTCCTCCGTCGCGGCTGGCGCGGCGGCTCCACGAAGCAGGACCCACGGCACACGCCGGCACCGGACCTGGTCAACCGGCAGTTCACCGCTGCCGGGCCGAACCGGCTCTGGGTCGCCGACGCCACCCGCATCGCCTGCGGCCAGGGCGTGTTCTGGCTCGCCGCGGTCCGCGACGTCTTCTCCCGCCGCATCGTCGGGTGGAAGATCTCCGACCGCTGCGACACCGACCTGATCCTCGCCGCCCTCGAATACGGCATCTGGTCCCGCGACGTCCGCGACGGCCAGTTGATCCACCACTCGGACAGGGGCTCGAACTACACGTCGTTCCGCTTCACCGAACGCCTGCAAGACAACGGAATCCTGCCGTCGATGGGCTCCGTCGGCGACTCGTACGACAACGCGCTGATGGAGAACTTCTGGTCCACCTGAAGATCGAACTGGTCTACCGCACGAGCTGGCGGACGCGAGACGAGGCCGAGAACGCGATCTTCGCCTACATCGACGGCTGGTACAACACCCGCCGCATCCAGAAGGAACTCGGCTACCTCAGCCCCGACGAGTACGAAACCGTCTGGCGTATCCGCCAGAGCAACCCAGCCGAGCCACCTATCGCCACCCCTGCGCCCGCCGGCAGCAGGTAACCACCGCTCCAACAAAGCGGGGGGAACTCACCACCAGGAACTGCTCGAACCCGGTACGGGTGGACTCCACCACCAGGTCCACGCCGGGCCGCACTTCCGGATAGGTGGTCTTCGTGCCCTCCACCACCGGCGCGGGCAGCCGACCGGACCGGCCCAGAGACACCGTCCCGCCATCGGTTTCGACCGTCGCCAGATCATGCTCACCCGCGCCAGCGGGCCCGGACAGGCGCAGGCCCGCCGGGTGCGCCTTCGCCGCTACCGACCCGTCAGCCTGCGGCGTCAGCGTGAAGTTCACCGGCTTCCAACCACCGGACTCCTCGTCACGCAGCCGCACCGGACCGAGGTGAATCTCCGCTTCCACCCGTCCGTCCGGGAGCGCCCAGAACTCCGACGTCTCCGACGTCATCCCCGAGATCCGCACCTTCTTACCGGCCAACCGCGCGGTCGTCACCGCCGCCGCCTCATCCGGACGCTCCAACACCTGCGATCCCACAGGCCCGGCTTCAGCCACTGGCTGGGGAGCCGCGGCAGCCAGCGGTGCGACCACCCAGTCCGCCATCGTCGCCGCCAACACCACCGACAACCCGGCAGCCAACGCCCGCCCGCCGCGACCTCGCGACAGACGCGGGATCCGGGACACCGGACTCCAAACAGATCTTCCTCGTTTCACCGATCCTCCTTGATCAATATCCGGATGGCCAGGGCCGGCAAGGCCCCCGAGATCCCGATCGACGACCTGCACACCGACGATCACGACAACACCAACGAAGGGAACCACGAGCAGTGAAGCCGCAGACGATCGACCCGACGGTCCGCCACGACGCGGTGATGTTCTTCGACGTCACCGACGGCAACCCCAACGGCGACCCCGACGGTGGGAACCGTCCCCGAGTCGACGAGGCCACCGGCCATGGTCTGGTCACCGACGTCGCGCTCAAGCGCAAGATCCGCGACACCATCGGTCTGACCGCCGAAACGCTCAACTACCCGACCGACCGGTACCACGTGTTCGTCGAGGCCGGGCACGCACTCAACACCCGCACCGCCGAGTCGTACAAGGCAACCGGGATCGAGCTGAAGTCCCGCAAGATATCTCCCGAGCAGGCCGAGGCCGCCCGGCAGTGGATGACCAACCGATACGTCGACGTACGCCTGTTCGGCGCGGTGCTGTCCACCGGCGAGACGAAGGCCCTCGGCCAGATCCGTGGTCCCCTGCAGTTCGGTATGGCCCGCTCTATCGACCCCGTCCTGCCCGTGTCACACGCCATCACCCGGGTAACCCAGACCCGGCAGGAAGACATCGACAAAGGTGAGAAGACCGAGATGGGTAGCAAGTGGACCGTGCCCTACGGCCTGTACCGGGCGCAGTTCCACTATTCCGCCGCCCTGGCCCGCAAGACGGGCGTCACCGCCGAAGACCTCACCGCCTTCTACAGAACCCTGCAGTTCATGCTCGACCACGACCGCACCGCCACCCGCGGCATCATGACCATGCGTGGCCTGTACGTGTTCAGCCACTCCGACGCCTTCGGCAATGCCCCCGCCCAGCCCCTGCTGGACCGGATTCGCGTCGATCGGGTCACCGGCGTCGGCACGCCCCGTGTCTTCACCGACTACAAGGTCACTACCGATGTCGGTGACCTGCCCGCCGGCGTGACCTTCGACATCCTGCAAGGCTGAGGAGACCCGACGATGACCTGGTGGCCTGACGGGGACCTCAACGCCGGGCGAATCCCACTGTCGGCGCTGGAACACCACGCTTACTGTCCCCGCCAGGCCGCCCTCATCCACATCGACGGCGTGTTCACCGACGACGTGAACACCGTCCGTGGGCACCTGGCCCACGACCGCGTCGACCGCCCCGGCGTCCGCGCCACCGCCGCCCCCGGATACCGGCAGCACTACGCGGTCCCCGTCTGGAGCGAAGCCCTGGGTCTCTACGGACGCTGCGACGTAGTCGAAATCGGCCACGGCACCGCCATCCCCGTCGAACACAAGATCGGCCGCTACCAGCCCGGCGGACCGGCAGACATACAGGCCGCCGCCCAAGCCCTCTGCCTACGCGAGATGCTCGACCTCGACGTCCCCCACGCAGAGGTGTTCACCCACGCCGACCGGCGACGACACCGGGTAGACCTGACCGACGCACTCATCACCACCGTGAGCCAGACCGCCGACGCACTTCGCACGATGCTGCTCGCCCCACAACTGCCACCCCCGGTGGCGGACCGCCGATGCCGACGCTGCTCACTGCTCGACGACTGCCTACCCCGGGCCCTGGCCAACCCCGTCGACCTCTACACGCCCCGACCACCCGGTGACTGGAATGCCTGAACTGATCAAGAACACCCTCTACATCATGACCCCAGGCAGCAGCGTCCACCTCGAAAGCGACGCCGTCCGGGTCTTTCACCCCGACAAGGGCCCGAAACGTCTCCCACTTCTGCGCATCGACCACGTCGTCGCCTTCGGCGGCGTCAACCTCACCGACGACTTCCTGCACCGCTGCGCAGCCGACCAACGTTCCGTGACCTGGCTGTCCGGCAACGGCCGCTTCCGCGCACGCGTCATTGGCCCACAAGGCGGCAACCCGCTCCTGCGAGTCGCCCAACATGACACACTCCGCGACCCCGCCCGCCGCGCCGCAGTCGCCCGCGCCTTCGTCGCCGGCAAACTCCAAAACACCCGACAGGTGCTACTCCGCGCCGCCGCCGACGCCCGAAGCACCCGCCAACAAGCCCTTCGCGCGACCGCATCCGCCATCGCCGACGACCTCACCACACTCCCCGACACCGACAACATCAACGTCATCCTCGGCATCGAAGGCCAAGCCGCTAAACGCTACGTCGCCACCTGGCGCCACCTCCTCGTTGACCACGCCCAAGTCACCGCACCCACCCACCGCATCAGCAGACCACCCACCGACCCCGTCAACGCCGCACTGTCCTTCGGCTACGGCATGCTCCGCGTCGCCGTCCACGGCGCACTCGAACACGTCGGCCTCGACCCCTACATCGGCTACCTACACGGCATCCGACCAGGCAAACCCGCCCTCGCCCTCGACCTCATGGAAGAAATGCGTCACCTCTTGGTAGACCGGTTGGTCTTCACCGCATTCAACCGCCGCCAACTCACACCCCAGCACTTCGACCACCACCCCGGCGGAGCCCACGAACTCAACGACGACGGTCGCCGCGCCTACCGCACTATTTGGAGCGAAACCCGCGCCCGCCCCTGGCCCCACCGCCAACTCGACCGGGACATCCCCGCCGCCGTCCTGCCACTCATCCAAGCCCGACTCCTCGCCCGACACCTGCGCGGCGACACACCCCACTACAGCCCGTGGAGCCCCGCCTGATGGAGTACCTGGTCACCTACGACGTCGACACCACCACCCCCGAAGGCCAACGACGCCTACGACGAGTAGCCAAAATCTGCGAAGGCTACGGCATCAGAGTGCAGAAATCCGTCTTCGAAGTCGCCTGCACCGCCGCCCAACTCCCCACCTTCCGCCAGAAGCTCTCCGATACCATCAGTCACACCACCGACGACATTCGGCTATACCGCCTCACCGCAGGCACACTCCAACAAGTCGAACGACTCGGCGTCGCGCAGCTCGCACCCCACCACGGCGACCACCTACTTTGATGATCTAGGAACCCCAAGCACGACGCTGACAAGCGCGAGGTTCCCTGGCATAAATGACCACGGAACGGACATTTTTCTGCTACTTCTTGAAGCCAACAAGAGCCGCGATGCCGTTCCCGCAGCTCGGAAAGCCCAGCGCCGACGGTCCGCCGTCGGCGAGGATCTCAACGACGACATGTACACCGGCTTGTCGAGGGCCAGCAGGACCCAGCGCCGACGGTCCGCCGTCGGCGAGGATCTCAACGAGGTCGACCTGGGCGAGCAGGTCGAGCTGCTTGTCGTCCAGCGCCGACGGTCCGCCGTCGGCGAGGATCTCAACACGACGGTCGATGACTGCTGGTACTCCCCGAGCGGCTCCAGCGCCGACGGTCCGCCGTCGGCGAGGATCTCAACATCCAAGATGGACCGGGATATCGCCCGACTACGTCGTCCAGCGCCGACGGTCCGCCGTCGGCGAGGATCTCAACGTCACTCGGCATGCCAACGGCATCAATCCGGAGAGCTCCAGCGCCGACGGTCCGCCGTCGGCGAGGATCTCAACTTTCAGTTCGTCCCGGTGTCCTACTGGGAGCCGACCGCCAGCGCCGACGGTCCGCCGTCGGCGAGGATCTCAACGTGTCAGTGGACGGAGCCGGGCGACTCGACGTACGCCAGCGCCGACGGTCCGCCGTCGGCGAGGATCTCAACGTGCTACGGCCCGCAGCGGTCATCCCCAGCGCGGTTACCAGCGCCGACGGTCCGCCGTCGGCGAGGATCTCAACCTTGACCCACGTTTCGAGGTTGTCGATGGCGAATCCGGCCAGCGCCGACGGTCCGCCGTCGGCGAGGATCTCAACCACCGGCTCCCGCACGCGGATGCCGATACCCCGCTCGCCAGCGCCGACGGTCCGCCGTCGGCGAGGATCTCAACGACCAGCTCGGCGACGTCGTCTACAACCTGTCCACGGCCAGCGCCGACGGTCCGCCGTCGGCGAGGATCTCAACGAGCTGCACGGCACCAGCGAGGAACTGTGGGCTCGGCCAGCGCCGACGGTCCGCCGTCGGCGAGGATCTCAACACGACGTCTGGGGCGGCGGGCGGCGTGGGGTCGAGCGGGCCAGCGCCGACGGTCCGCCGTCGGCGAGGATCTCAACACGGCGTCGGCGTGACACTCGGGTAGGGCAAGAGGTACCCAGCGCCGACGGTCCGCCGTCGGCGAGGATCTCAACTTCGCGGCCCGGGCCAGCCCCACCAGCCCCAGCAGCGCCAGCGCCGACGGTCCGCCGTCGGCGAGGATCTCAACGAACAGACCGGGCTACGGCCCGTGTCGGCACCGTCAGAGCCAGCGCCGACGGCCCGCCGTCGGCGAGGATCTCAACTCCAGGACCAGGCCCTGACGCCGCGCCGCCCGCCGTAGCCAGCGCCGACGGTCCGCCGTCGGCGAGGATCTCAACTGGAGGACCGGCCGCCGACATGGGCCGAGGCCGCGTCCAGCGCCGACGGTCCGCCGTCGGCGAGGATCTCAACAGGTCGTCCTCGTCGATGTCCACCGCCAGGGGGTGCCCCAGCGCCGACGGTCCGCCGTCGGCGAGGATCTCAACCCGCTCGCCCAGGCGCGGACCGTCTCCGCGCCAGCCAGCGCCGACGGTCCGCCGTCGGCGAGGATCTCAACTTCAGCAACGAGGTCGCCTGGCGGTCGGCGGACATCCCCAGCGCCGACGGTCCGCCGTCGGCGAGGATCTCAACTGGGTCGACCCGGAAACCCGGGTGAAGTGCCGGGCCCCCAGCGCCGACGGTCCGCCGTCGGCGAGGATCTCAACATCCGCGCCGCCGTCACCGCCTCCCTGGCCATCAACCAGCGCCGACGGTCCGCCGTCGGCGAGGATCTCAACGTCGAGCCAGGCCACGCCGAGGTCGACGCGGGCCCGGCCAGCGCCGACGGTCCGCCGTCGGCGAGGATCTCAACTGCGCCCAGGTGAGCGCAAACTGGCCAGCGGTCGCCCCCAGCGCCGACGGTCCGCCGTCGGCGAGGATCTCAACGCCGTGTCCGCCGGGGTGGGTCGGCACTCCCACCCGACCAGCGCCGACGGTCCGCCGTCGGCGAGGATCTCAACTGCCCGCTGCGCTGGAGGCCGTTGTACCGCATGACCAGCGCCGACGGTCCGCCGTCGGCGAGGATCTCAACGTCCGGTGCCGCAAGTCGGTCTCGACCGACGTGATGCCCAGCGCCGACGGTCCGCCGTCGGCGAGGATCTCAACGCCATGCCGTCACGCAGCCTGCATCGACAGATGTGGCCAGCGCCGACGGTCCGCCGTCGGCGAGGATCTCAACGCTCGGATCGGGTCGACCGGTGGTGGTGCGGGCAGCGCCCAGCGCCGACGGTCCGCCGTCGGCGAGGATCTCAACCCGCCGCGCTGCTCCTGCCGTGGCAGGTTCTGCGCATCCAGCGCCGACGGTCCGCCGTCGGCGAGGATCTCAACGGTTTCGGGGTGCCGCTCACGTCGATGCGAACGACCAGCGCCGACGGTCCGCCGTCGGCGAGGATCTCAACTGCGTCGGCAACGCCGCCGACATGGCCAAGACCGCCCAGCGCCGACGGTCCGCCGTCGGCGAGGATCTCAACGAAGAAGCAGACCGGCACGGACGTGGTCTACAACACCCAGCGCCGACGGTCCGCCGTCGGCGAGGATCTCAACATGGTGGCGAGGTGCCGGGCCTGGTCGGCGAGGTCGGCCAGCGCCGACGGTCCGCCGTCGGCGAGGATCTCAACGTGTTCTCCGCCTCGACGGTCTCGCCGGTCGCCAGCGCCTCCAGTGCCGACGGTCCGCCGTCGGCGAGGATCTCAACTGTACTGCACCGTCGGCGAGCGGCCCGGTCTACCCAGCGTCGGCGGTCCACCGTCGGAGAGGATTCGGCTCCGGCGTCAACGGGAGGCCGATCCCCATCCCGTTCGAGAGCCGTCGGCAAGGACCTCAGCAGCGGTCTCGGTCAGGTCGAAGTCCTTCGCGACCTGATCCACCGTCCGGTTCCTGCGTCGACGCACCTCGACGATCTTGGCCTTGAACTCTGGCGTGAACGCCATACGAGGCCTGCGCGGCTTCTTGCCCATCCTCGTACGATGAACATCCTCCCGAGGGCTGACAGGCCCCTGATCCGGGATGTCCGTCAAGCCCGGCTCAGGCCCCCGCAGCCCACGCGAGATGGCCCTCTGGTGGGGGTCTCCCTGCCCGATAGTCGGGTGGCTGAGCTTGCGATCTGGATTGCTGAACACGGAGAGGCGCTGGTCTTCGCCTCCAGCGCCTCTCCTGAGCCGGGACATCGTGAGATCTCACCGCCGTCTCACGGACGGCCTGGGAATGCCTGGTACCAGTTGGCATGCTCCGGCCGATTGACTGGCCTGACCTGTACGTACAGGCACGAGGTAGCACTGGCCGGCAGCTTCCGGTGGCCTGGCTATTTCACTGGGGGTCAAGGGGTCGTCGGTTCGAATCCGGCCGTCCCGACAGCGAGAGGGTTTCCGCAGGTCAGTGATTTGCGGAAACCCTCTTTTCATTGCTCGACATGGATGTCCGGTTTAGTGCGCCGCTGTGGGGCTCCCTTGACTCGGGCAGGTGTCGAATGCCGCTCCTCGATCTTTCCAAGCTCACCGTCGGGCTGTCACGGACGTGGGCCGGGTTTCTCCGCGACTGGGACCGGTCGCTGCGCGCCGGGAACTATCCGGAGACGACCCGCTGCAACTATCTGCTCGCTGCGGCCCAGCTTGGTCGCTATCTGAAGGAGCACTCGCCGGATCCGGATGCCGAGGATGCGGCCGAGGACCCGGGCGCGCTGACGCGAGGGCATGTCGAGGCGTTCCAGGGTTGGATGATCGAGACCAGGTCGGCGTGGACGGCGTTGAACAAGCACAAGGGACTGCAGCAGTGCTTCAACTGGCTGCTCCTCGACGAGGAGGCCATCGACCGCTCGCCCATAAACCGGGTGTGGCAGCCGAATACGCGCCGCAAGCTGATCCCGGTGATGCGGGATGAGGACACCGGCAAGCCTGTCGCCGCGTGCAAGGGGAAGGGGTTCGCGAATCTGCGTGACGAGGCGTTGATCCGGTTGTACTGCAACACCGGCGCACGGCTGTCCGAGGTCGGCAAACTCTTGATCGCTGATGTGGATCTGAACACCGAGTCGGTGCGGTTTCACGGCAAGGGCGCGAAGGACCGGCGGGTACGGTTCGGACCCAAGACCGCCCGTGCGCTGTCGCGGTATCTGCGGGTCCTGGACAAGCACAAGGGTGCCCGCTGCCGCATCTGTGGCTGGCCGAGCGCGGCGCGGCACCGTTGGCTCCGAACGGCATCAAGGGGGGTGACAGCACCCCCGGCCTGCGACGGTGGTGGTGAAGCGTCGAGAGAATCCGACCCGCGAACGCTGAAATCTGACACTCGATGACCTTCCTGTCAGAGTGACAGTAAGTCTATGGTCGGTCCATGACGGACGATCACTGGGTGCCACCGGCCGTTCTACTCGCGGTCGACCTCGTCATCCTCACCTTGCGGGAGTCCCGCCTGCAGGTGCTGTTGATTGAGCGCGGGATTGAGCCCCACCAGGGCGCCTTGGCCCTGCCCGGCGGCTTTCTCAGCCACGAGAAGGAAGATCTCGTGACGGCCGCCCATCGCGAGCTTGCCGAGGAGGCGGGCTTGGGGCCGGACCAGCTACACCTCGAACAGCTTGGTGTCTACGGTGCGCCAGATCGTGACCCTCGAGGGCGGGTCGTCTCTGCGGCCTACCTGGCCATCGCCCCTCGGCTCCCCGAACCGGTTGCCGGCACCGACGCGTCCCGTGCCTGCTGGACCCCGGTGGCGCAGGCGCTGTCCGGTGACACCCAGCTCGCTTTCGATCATGAGCAGATCCTGACCGATGGGATCGATCGGGCGCGGGAGAAGTTGGAGCGGTCGGCCCTCGCCACCGCCTTCTGCGGTCCGACCTTCACCATCGCGGAGCTTCAGGACGTCTACGAAGCGGTCTGGGGCGTGCCGCTCGATGCGCGGAACTTCTACCGGAAGGTGCAGAGCGTTGACGGCTTTATCGTGCCCGCCGGCCCGAGTCGCAAGACCGAAGGTGGGCGCCCCGCTCGGCTGTTTCGCCCCGGGCCCTGCACGACTCTTCACCCTCCGATGACCCGACCCCATGGCTAGGCAGACAGGGAGACAGCGTGAGCACGAACAGCGGTCTCGTCGTGATCCTCACGGCGATGAATCTCGAGTACGCGGCGGTCCGCGACCAACTGACCGACCTATCAGTACGCCGACACCCGGCCGGCACCCGTTTCGAGGTCGGGCGGATTGGCCAGAGCAACTGCCGGGTCGCCCTGGGGCTGGTCGGCAAAGGTAATCATCCCGCCGCGGTGCTCGCGGAGCGGGCGATGGCCGAGTTCTCCCCGGCAGCAGTGCTGTTCGTGGGAGTCGCCGGTGGCCTGTGGTCCAACATCCGGCTCGGCGACGTCGTCGTCGCCAGCAAAATCTACGCCTACCACGGCGGCACCAGCGAAGACGACGGCCTGAAGGCCCGACCAAAAGCGTGGGAGATCCCCCATGAGGCCGACCAGATCGCCCACCAAGTCGAGCGGTCCACCGCGTGGTGTCGTGGTCTTCCGGCGGATGCAGCACCCCGTGTCCATTTCGGGCCGATCGCCGCCGGTGAGGTCGTGCAGGACTCCGGGATCTCCGAACAAGCCCGCTGGATCCGCCAGCACTACAACGATGCCGTGGCGATCGAGATGGAAGCGGCCGGAGTGGCCCAGGCGGGCCATCTCAACCGCGCCCTGCCCGTGGTGGTCGTTCGCGGTATCAGCGACCACGCCGACGGTAGCAAGGCAGCCACCGACGGACAGAACTGGCAGCCGAAGGCCGCGCGTCACGCCGCCGCGTTCGCCACCGCTCTGGCACAGGAACTGATCATCGACGGGCCGGCCAGCCGAGGCGGCGCGGACCGAGACGGGAGCCTCACGATGCCCATGAGCAACCACAACACCGCCTCTGGGAACGCACAGGTCGGAATGCAGGCCGGGCAGATCTACGGCAACGTCAGCATCGGTGGTCGCGTTGAGCAACCGATCGACCTGGCGGCGAGCATCGCAAGCCTGCGAACCCACCTCAAGCAGGCCCACCTCGACGGGCAGTTGGACGAGGACACCTACGCCGCCGCCGAGTCGGAACTGGAAGCGGCAACGAAATGTGTCCCGGCGAGCACACCTGAGACGAAGAGCGGTCTGATGGTCGCGCTCAAGCGGTTGCGGGGGCTGGTAGCTGACGTGTCTGAGCTTGCGGCGCGGCTTGCCGCGATCATCGCCGTCGTGCGGGGCATGTGATGCCGACGCCCACTACGACCAACATCGCCCAAGGAGATGCGCACGTTGACGTTCAGGCCGGCGTGGTTCACGGTGACATCAACTTCTACCGGCTGCCGCCAGACCCAAGCCCGCAGGAGCAGTTCGCCTTCGCGCTGAAGTATCTCGACGCACGGGTTCGTGATCAGGCACGCGGACTCATCGAGAAGACGGTCGCTGGCGGGTACGTGACCCTTGAGGTCCAGTTCTACCGGCTTATCGCCCTCCTGAGCGGGCGTACCCTGCGTCAACTCGCCCCCGAGGAACTGGATCGCCTGACAGCAATCTGCACCGGCCTTCCCCACCTCGACGAGCATGACGAGTGGGCAGTGGGGTTGAAGGTGATTATCCGCCTCCTGGCACCCATCAATGCCGCCGAGACGGATCTGGTGGTCAAGGAGATCGATTCCCTGAGCCAGCGTCAACGCGACGAGATCTACGGCCACCTCGAGGCGCTGCTCGAGGGTGCGATGCAGGAAGAGATGTGGCAGAAGGCCGTCGCACTGGCGTATTCGCAGCGTACCGAGGGCGACCGATTCAATCGGATCTGGAAGTTCTTCCATCCGACACCCGCGCAGCCTCGGACCCTGCCAGTGCAGCCGCCTGCTGTCGCGCGGCGAGACTGGCTCCGCGCTGGTGCTGGCGCTGGGCTGTTCATTCTCGCTGCGGTGCAGTTGATTCTGCTAATGGCGGCGCGCGGGACGCTCGGCCCGCTTCTCGGTCTGCTCGTCGGCCTGGTCGGGCTGGCCTTCCTCTGCGTCGGTGGGGCGGACCGGCACTATCGCGGGATTCGGCTGCGCGCCAAAGAGGCGCAGGTCCGTCCACCTCAGCAGCGGCGACGAGAAGCACCGCGAGCAGGCTTCGCCCGGGCGGTGGACCGGCTCTTCGACCGCTACTTCAGCCGGTACGTGCCCCAAGGAACCGACCGGACCTACTGGCTCGATCAGACATCGGGAATCCGGCGGCATCTCCGCGACGAGGTGGTGCAGCTCTACCGGGAACAGCGTATCGACGCCGGCCGCATCGCCTGGCTCGTCCGGTACCTCGTGGGCGACGTCCGACAGCAATGGGAACAGGACACGCTGACGGCGTACCGTCAACAGTTGCGCACCCCTCCCACCACCAAGCTCTTCCATCTTGGTGGCCTGGCTCTGCTCGCCGTGGGAAGCCTCTGGGCCGTCCCCGCCGCGATGGCCGGAAGCCCAGTAGCCGGCGCGGGTTGGTTCCTGCTCGCCGTGGTGTCTGCGGTGCCGGCGGTCCGCTCGTCGTTCCGGATCGTCGCCGAGCGACGCAGAGTCGTCGACGACCAGGTGGAAAGGGACAGCAAGGACGCGGCCCGCTGGGCAGCATACCACCGGTGGTGCCACAAGTTGTCCGACAAGCCCACCGACACGGAGATGGCCGCCTGGCTGGAATGTGACCGTAAAGTCCTGGTGGACCATGCCATGCGCCAGTACCGCCTTCGCCCCAGTCACGTGATCGCGCACGCCTTCATCGAGGCGCCAGCGCCCTCATGCAAGAAGGCCCGGTACCCACAGGGGCCGTGGCGGTACTCCCGGTATCGTCTGCTGCTGTTTCTGCTCACCGACGACGGTGTCCGGCAGGCCAACATCGAACTCGACTTCGACACTGGCACAAGCTCCGCCACCCAACGACTCAACTACCGGTTCGACGCCGTCGCCGCCGTCCGGATCGACGGGATCGCGACTCGACAGCAAACCTTCGAGCTGACGCTGTTCAACGGTGAACCCATCTCCATCCGCGTGAGTGAACCTGACGACGAGACACTCCAAGTCGACGAGAGCGCCAGCAGGATCGCCGCACTGTCGCTGGACGCCGCCGGACTGAGTCACACCCTGCATGTCCTCGAAGGCGTTGCCGCCGAAGGCAAGGAGTGGGTCAAACACCGCCGCCGCCGTGCCGACGAGAGACTTGCCGAACTCACGGATCTCCTACGCAGGCTGCGTGACTAACAACTCCTAACTCTTTGAGCGTTGAAGTCGGCGCCAGCAGATGATGGCGCAGGGGAGGGTGAGGAAGGCTTCGTGGATGTCGTCGCGGATCTCCAAGCGGATCCGGAGGCGGCGGAACCAGTGCAGCAGGGCGATGGTCTGCTCCACGACCCAGCGTCGGGTGCCGAGTCCAGAACAGTGCGGGACACCGCGTCGGGCGATGACGGGTGTGATGCCGCGTGTGCGTAGCTCGCGCCGGTACTTGTCGAAGTCATAGCCGCGATCTGCATAGATCCGGTCGGGCCGTTGCCGTGGCCGGCCGCGGATGCCCTTGATCCGTGGGACTAATGTCGGCCCCAATGAATTCGGGCGAAACCTTGAGGCAAACGGGTGGACCAGTACCGACAAGGGCCCTAACATCATGTACGAGAAGGATGGAGCAAGGCATTTCCTTCGCGGGAAGAATGGCAGTTGCGGAGGGTGAACGGCGGACTTCTAAGCGGAATCTGCAAAGGTCGATCTCAGGATTAGGTTGGGCGACGACTGATGGTAGAGGCGAGTTCGATCGTGGCTGATCGCAAAGGGTATGTAGACGTTCGCGCCCATGTTTCGACAGTCCTTGGGGATCTGCGCGAGGATGTTGCGCAGGATATGCACCCGACATCTCTGCCAGGCAGCGCCGAGGAACACGGCGGCGATGGCCTGCTTGAGGCCGGTGTGGGCGTCGGAGATGACCAACTGCACCCCGCCCAGGCCGCGAGCTTTCAGGCTGCGCAGGAAGGACGTCCAGAAGGCGCCGTCCTCGCTGTCACCGACGGCGAGACCGAGGACTTCCCGCCACCCGTCGGCGCGGACGCCGGTGGCCACGACGATGGCCTGGGACACCACCCTGCGGTCGACGCGGGCCTTGCAGTACGTCGCGTCGAGGAACACGTACGGGAACGCCGCCGTGGCCAGGGACCGGTCCCTGAACGCCGAGACTTCCTCGTCCAGGTCGGCGCAGATGCGCGACCCCTCGGACTTGGCGATCCCGCTGTCGGCACCCCACGCCTTCACCAGGTCGTCGACCTTGCGAATGGACACGCCGTGCAGGTAGGCCTCCATCACCACCGCGAACAACGCCTGATCTACCCGCCGACGTCGTTCCAGGAGGCTGGTGAAGAACGCCCCGGTGCGTAGCTTCGGGATCCGTAGCTCCAGGTTCCCAGCGGTCGTGGTCAAAGTGCGGGACCGGTGTCCGTTACGTTGCGCCAACCGGGCCTGGGTGCGCTCGTGTGGGGCCGCGCCGATCACGATGGTCAAATCGAATTCGATCAACGCCTGGTAGATCGTCTCGGCGGCCTGCCGGACACGATCGTTCACGTCGGCGGCCTTGAGCGCGTCCAGCACATCCAACAAGGCAGACTGGTCCGGGGTCATCCGTACTCCGGTCTCTGCGTGTTCTTGGTCGTTCACACTGAACTCACGCGATGACCCGCCTCTATCCCGGCGGCACGCCGTAGCAGGTCAGCTCTTACACCACTCTCCGGGACGTGACCGTTCCGGCAGCGCCGTACGCACGTCAAGGTGAGCTTGACGCGGTAGGGCGTGGCGGCTCGCTCACCGGGGCGGATCGACGTTAGTGAGCTCGACGTCCAGCAGATCGGCTGCTTCCTCGACGGTGGCCACGAACTCTCCCGGTGGGATCCTGGCGACGAAGACCTTGCCCAGGTCCTCCGGAAAGGGATGATCTTCCCGCCAGAACGCGAAAACGATCACTAGATCTTCGTCCAGGCAGCCGTATATGGAGACGTTGTCGACGGTCTCCCCCCACCGCATGAACCAGAACTGCTCCCGGAACTCCGTCTCGTCTGCGTGGAGCAGCCGGAAGATCTCCTCCGGTGCGCGGCCCGGGAAGGGGCAGGGCTTGACGTCGCGTCGGCGTACCTGCGCTGCGCTCGATTGCATCACGCGGATGAAGAACGGGAGGAAGGCCCAGTTGTCCTCGGTGGTCAGCCTCTTGCCAGCCGCCCACAGGTCGACGACGCGGAGTTGGTGCGGCTCGACCTCGCCGACCTCCACGGCGAAGGTGGCCCGGTCACCGAAGCGTCGTGTCATCAACCCACGGGCGCAGGCATATGAAAGGCCCCGCCTGGCTGGGTAGGTTGCCATCCCTCGGCCAGTGCCTTCCGGACTATCGCCACGACCGCCGACGGAAGAACGGGGACCGCCGGCCCGCCAAACCAGTTGCTTGGATGGAACTGAGGCATGCTGACCAACAACACCCTGCCCTTGCAGTCGACCTGTTCGACGGCGACAGCGAGTGGGTCCTCACATAGCGCTTGGGCATAGGTTGGTCTGCCGCGCACTCGCCACCTGTAGGTGATCCCGTCAACCGTGATGAGTCGAGAGCCCTTCTTGACCAACGCCATGACGGACCTCCTCGACGTCAGTTGCCGTGCCCGTAGCGTGCCCGATGTAGCGGTCAGTATGGGGCAGGGAGGGACGCCCGACCGGCGAGGCGGACACGCTGCGTGGCGTATGGCCACAGAATGTCGCTACGCGGCGTGTAGATCAACCCGATTCCCAAGTTGACAGTTGGCCTGAGCGCCTGGACAACCGTGTCGTGCGGGTGGGATGCTCTGGATCATGGCTGACAGCAGAAAGGTCCATGGGGCGTAAGCGTCCGGGCGCTATGCGCGTCCTTGGCGGAGCGCCTGAGCAGGAGTTCGCCGACCGCATCCGGCTACCGGACATGCCGCCCAGGGTGGCCACGGAGCTTCGTCGTCGCAGGTTGGATCGGTCATTCGCCTCCGCATATCGATCGTTGCGATCGTTCGTCTACAAACCCGGCGTGTACAGCTCGGACAATCCGTACCATGGCTGCCCCTGTTGTGGGCCTAACGATCCGCGCGACCGACTGGAGTGGGTCTTTGAGACGATGCCTGCATGGTCTCGCGGTGCGCTATTCCGGGTCATAGCTCCCTTGGACCGTCAGTATCGAGCGATCACCTGGCCGGACCCGACCGCACCGCCGACCTGGCCGTGGCGGTGGCGACGTGTTCGCTGAAGAACGGCGCTTCAGATGGGTGACCAACTTGGTGACGACGGGCACGAGCAAGGCCGGATGTCCAGGAACTCTGGTGGACTGTTCGGGCAGTTCAGCCCTGCTACTCGCGCAGCTCATCGACGGCTGATCGTTCCTTCACACCGAAGCGGTCTTCAGAGAGAATCCCGGAGTGGGCTGGGAAGAGTCCTTGTGGCACAGCCATCGGCCTCCGATTCGCGGACGGCTGGCTGACCTGCACAACGCTATGGACGAGAACGGACTCGCGTTCGGCCAACTCGAGCCGCGGTACCGCCGGCACCGCGAGAGATGAGTCCTCCGATCTGCGGCGGAAGCGCAACCTCATGTGGTGCGGGGGTGAGGCCAGGGCAGAGTGCGCGGCACGATTGTTCGCGAGTGAAAGGTGTTCTACTCTCGGCGGCGTCTGAACTTAGGGCGTCGAGCCATACGCTCTCCGGCATCGAGCGTTAACGTCGTCTGGCCGTTGCGCGCCCGCGCGGGGAGGAGATCGTCATGCAAGACCCTTCGGAGTCGATGGAGAGCGCCGTGCCTGAGGAGAACGGTCAACGCAAAACCGTCGACTCGCCTGTTGCGGACAAACCGGTACCCGACTTGGACATCGACTCGACGACGGCATCGACGGTCCTAGCGGAGGTGCTCCCAGGAGTTGCTGTCGTCTTCGGTGATGTCCCGGCGGTGCTCAAGCTCGATCTGATTGATTTCGGGCTTGTGCCGGCCGCCGACCGCACGCAGATCTCCACCTTTCTCGCCTCGATCGGCAACACGGCGACCGTGGCCGGCAACCTCGGCAACGCATTCGCCAGCGCGCAGGGGCTCTACAGGCTCAGCAGTACGACGCAGGCTCTGCTGAAAGCAGGCGGAACGCTCGCGGTCAAGGACGGCGCGAACCTCGGCGCGGTATTCGCCAACGGCAAGATAGTCGGTCAGGCCCGCCTCATCCCACTGGCCGCGGTAGGTACGGCGCAGCTTGCGGCCACGATCGGGCCGGCGCTGGCTATGATCGCCCTTCAGATGCAGCTCAGTGAGGTCACCGGCCTCACCCGAACCAACATCGCGCTGACAAGCCAGGTGCTTACGACCATCCGCCACGGGCAGTGGGCCGAACTGACGTCGCTCGTCGCCAGCATCGATCGTGCGGTCGACCAGGCGCGAGAGATCGGATCGGTCCCCACCTCCTTGTGGAACAGCGTCGCGGGCACTGAACCCGCTCTGCGTAAGCAGCGTGACCTGTACCGGCTGAACGTCAGCGATCACATCCGGCAGATCCGTCACAACACACAGGGCCGCCGTGCCTATCTTGAGACGAACGCCGAGGCGATCCTCTTCGACGCACACGCCCTGCTGTCCTCCCTCAAGGCATGGACCGGATATCAGGCGCTCCACGCCGCGCGGGCGAGAGCCACTGGAGCCGAAGACGCCGACGAGGCACGCCTCGTCGACGTCATCGCGCGCGACACCTGCACGGCACTCGACTCCGCTCTCCCCGAGGCGACCAGCCTTGTCGACGCGCTGACCCGGGAACTACGCATCATCGTCGAGCTTCCCGGACGCGGCACACTGCCACTGTCGGGCAAGCGGAAGGACTCTACCGCGGTCCGCCAGTCCTCCGCTGGTCTGCTGGAGGCGATTCAGCCGCTTGCCGATGCTCTCCGTCCGTCGGCCCCTCCGCTGGACGCGCCGGACGCCGTCTGCGCACCCGAATCGCTAGATCTCGGACCGTACCTCCGCATTCTGCGATGGTTCCTCGATGACGGTGAGACCCTCCGCGTCCTCGGCTTCCCCGATCAGCCCCATGCCTCCGACCCCCTCTCTTCGATCCTCAACGGGGCGATGGGAAAGCTGGCAGCAGCGAGGGACAAGGCGCCGGCGAAGACACTTGTCGCCGTCACCGATCGCCGCATCATCACGGCCAGGACGAACACATTCCTCGAGCAGGGCGAGATCCATCAGGAAATCCCGATCGACCGGGTGCGATACGTCCGAGCAGCGACCAGCCAGGACCGAGGCTCCCGCTCGGCGATCGACCTCATCACGCGCGACGAGAACATCCAATGGCGCTTCCAGGTCGACATCGACAACACTCAGGTGGACACGCTTGCCGCCGTGCTCGCCGAGTCGATGACTATCCCGGACGTCGAACGCGAAGTGCTTCAACGGCGGAGTCACGCTGCCATCGGGGCGGGCTGTAAGGGCGAGATCGCCGACACGACGTCTACGGAGCCGACTGGATCCGAGGAGACGACCGGCATCGCCGAGTAGGCCTCAAGCCCAACTGGCAAGGGGCCGCCCCGTCCGCACGTACCGGGCCTGGTCAGGTGCGGTGGTGAGCGTGGATGCCTGGCGCGGGCACGATGAACGGAGCGGGTGAGCAGCATTCCTGTATGGTCGATGTTCATCCGCTTCATTCGGTGGTATTGGTGTGCGGCCGACCGGCGCAGACATCGGCGCTGCCTCGCGGATCAGGTCGGCACCTGGCTGCAGGAAGCCCCGAATGCTCGCTCATCGGCTCAGATTAGTGCGACGCTTGGCAGTTAAAACTTAAGCCCATGACGGCGTCCGTGACAGCGGTGTCGCCAGAGTCGTCGTAAACCGGTGCAGGATGTCGTCCACCGCCGGCCGTCGCGGACTCGTTCCTGCCGCAGCATCGGTTTGGGCCGGCACCAGGATTACTCGAACTCATCCATGACGGTCGTTCGAACGGTGCGCGGCGACGAGCCGGATCTCGGGCTCCTCAATCGGGTCGTCGCGCGGCCCGGTCAGCCAGCTGGGGGCCTCGTCGGTGAGCGGTGCGTGTGTTGCGGCCAGGAGCCGCACCGACGGTTCGCAATCGAGGAGGTGGATGGGCAGGATCGCGGTGGTGCGCTCCTCGTCGAGCAGCATCAGGCTGCGCAGGTGACTGGCGCGCTCAGCGGTGTGCGAGGACGCGACCATCAGCCACCGCAGCCGCCGGACGAGTTGCTCCCTTGCGCCGGCGTGCTCCGTGCGCGCCGTACGCCGTGGCCTGTGGGGCCCGGTTCCCGCATCGACTGACCGGGGTGGTCGCCGCAGGCTTCACCGGCCCATATCGGGAACTGGCACGGTGCGTGGCTGGAAGCGGTTTCACGCGTGGGCCTTGCGGACCGTTCCGGGGCTCGGGCGCCGCTACGTGACCCGCGCCGCCGCATGGTACGCCGAGGATCCGCTCAAGCGGCACCGGCAACTGCTTGCCGCGGGCCGGGACCCCTGGATGCGGCCCTACGAGGAGTCCAACCGCGAAGGTGCCCGCCAGGGCGCGGCCGGGCTGGCCGCCGACTGGCTCGCCACCGACATCCGCCCCTGGGGGTTCGGCCTGCGCGACGTGCCCTGCCGCGTCCTCATCTGGGCCGGTCGACACGACCCCGGTCGAGCCGTTCCCGACGCACCGCTGATCGCCGCACGGATGCCCAACGGCACGGTGCGCGTCAGCGAGGACGCAGCCCACACGCCGTCGCCAGCCCACTGGCAAGCGATGCCGAGGTGGGTACCGAGCGGTGAGAACCGGCGCTCCCCAGATGGCTGCGGAACCGGCGCCGATTGACGCAACTCCGCTCCTCGGCACGCCCAGATGTCCGCCCCGGGCGCTCACCTTCGTCGCCGGTATCGGGCCGGCTCTGACCTTTGTTCGCGCCCGGTCATGAGCGACCGCGCGCGGACCGCCGCATGTCGCAGTCCGGGGAAAGGCCACCTTGCCGCTCGCCCCGGCTCAGGCCCACGGCGGGAGGAGTTGCCGGAGTAGCCCTCCAGAAGGATCGGGTCCAGGTACCGGACCGGGACGCGATCGTGCATGTTGATTTTGCTGGTGTGGTCGCAGGAAACGCCGGCGACCAGGAGCCAGACGTCGAGGAGTGTGTCGTTGGCATTGACGCGGAACTTCCCGTCGCCGGTGCCGGCGAGGCCGGAGTGGCCGTGGACGCAGCCGAAGGCGAGCGGGTGCAGGCGCGTGCGCCGAACGGTCCAGGGCAGCACGATACGAGGACGCGTAGACATGATCTCTCTGAAGACCTGACGGAAGGCATGGGAAACGAGCCGACGGCGACGTCGGCGACCGATGCGCGGGGAAGTGTCTGGTCTAAAGAGCAGGCGGCGTCACGCGGGGTGAAGTCCTCTCGTGAGTGGGTCGGAGAAGAAGATCCAGTGACAAGCTAGAGCGGGACGGGCTGGCGAGGCCACCCGTTTTTGTCCTGGTGCCGAGCCCTGAGGGGCGGGGTCGGCGAGCGGGGCGTCGACCGCGCGCCGATCCTTCCGGCCGCCCCCGTGGGACCTGTTGCTCCCGCTGGCCTTCGCCCCTGTCCTTCGGCAGCCGCGCGGGGACGGACCCCCGCCTACCTGCCGCAGCGGATTGGTGAGCAGAGGGTAGGAGCAGCCGGCTCGGAATTCGGCGATGCTGTGGGCGTGGAGTACGTGTCCAGAGTGCCGCGACCGCCGCTGGACGGGCTGATCGACGACCTTTACTACCTGGAGGGTGTGTCGCCGTACGCCCGGCTGACGCTGCCGCCGATGCCGTCGGCGTTGCTCATCGTCAACCTCGGGGCGCCGTTCCGCATTCGCGCCGGCACCGACATCGAGACGGCCGAGTACGCCGACGGCTGCGTGGTCACCATGCCCACCCGCGCGTTGGAGTTCGGCTACCCACTCCGGACCCGGTCCGTCGGTGTGCACTTCAAGCCGTGGGGGCTGGCGCCGTTCCTGCCGATGCCCGCCGTCGAGCTGTGTGACCGGCCGGTGACGGTAGAGCAGTTCTGGGGCCGGCCCGCCATTGCTGAGCTGCGGGACCGGCTGGCCACGGCGGATGGACCGCACGAGATGCTGACGCTGCTCGAGGAGGAGCTGATGCGACGGCTGTGTGAGACCCGGCCTGGGACTGGTCCGCCATACGAGCAGCGTCATCGCGGCGACCAGCGGGGCGGTGGCGATCGGCGACCTGAGGGTGGCAGCCGGTGTCAGCAGCACTCATCTGGCGCAGCGGTTCAAGGAGCTCGTCGGCGTCACGCCGAAGCGGCTGGCCCGCACCTACCGCTTCGCCGACACCGTGTTCGCGATCAACCCCGCCGGACCGGTCGACTGGGGCGACCTCGCCGGTGGTGCAGGCTACTTCGACCAGGCCCACTTCGGCCACGAGTTCCGGGCGTTCACCGGGCTCACGCCGACCCGGTACGTCGAGGTCCGGCGGCGGTTCCTGCGCGAACATCCCGGCCACGTGCTGGACGGCTGGCCGCTGCCGGCCGATTGATTTCGTACAAGAGCGGCAGCTCACGACACGCTAATTTGGGGGCACCCTAGAGCAGAGGAGAGCGCGTGGGCACGGTGGTCATGTACAGCTCGGTGTCGGTGGACGGCTTCGTCGCGGACGAGCACGATCAGCCCGGACCGCTGTTCGACTGGTTGTCCAGCGGTGACGTCCCGTTGGACGAGAGCGGCGAGGTGAAGGTGTCGCAGACGTCCTACGACTACACCCGGCCGTACTGGGACCAGATCGGCGTGACGATCGTCGGCCGCCACGTATTCGACCTGACGGACGGCTGGGGCGGGAAGCCTCCGGGCGGGATCGACCACGTGGTCGTCGTGACGCACCGGCCGGAGCCCGAGGGCTGGGACCCCGAGGCGCCGTTTCACTTCGTCGACGGCGTCGAGGCCGCCGTGGCCAGGGCACAGGAGCTTGCGGGTGACCGCATGGTCGAGGTCGCCGCTGGCGACGTCGGTGGCCAGGTGCTTGCCGCGGGCCTGGTCGACGAGGTGCGCATGGACGTCGTACCCGTCGTGTTCGGGTCCGGCAAGCGCTACTTCGGGTCGGTCCACGCGCAGCACCTGTTGGAGGATCCTGACGTGGTGATTCAGAGCAACCGGGTGCTTCACCTGCGCTATCGGGTGCGCCGTTGACCGATCCGGCACCACCCGCCCGGGCCGAGTTGCGCCGGGAGGCGATAGCCGGCGCCCAGGTATGGAGAAGACCGGTGACCAGCACCCGATCGCGCGGGCGATCAAGCAGAGCCCGTCTGACGAGATAATGGAGAGCATGAACGCGACTCGGGTCACCCGCCGCATCAACGCGCCCCGCGCCACGGTCTATCAGGCGCTCATCGATCCACAGGCAGTTGCCCGGTGGAAGGTGCCACACGACATGACGTGCCAGGTGCACGAATTCGAAGGCCGCGAGGGCGGCACGTTCCGGATCTCCCTCACCTATGACGCGCCGGACCGGGCGGGGAAAACCAGCGCGCACACCGATACCTACCGTGGTCGATTCGTCAGGCTCGTCCCGAACGAACTCGTCGTGGAAGTCGATGAGTTCGAAACGGCGAACCCCGACCTTCGCGGCGAGATGACGATTACGGTCACGCTCACCGACGCGGACGGCGGCACCGAACTTGTCGCTGTCCATGACGGCCTGCCGCCTGGTCTCTCTGCCGCCGCCAACGAGATGGGCTGGCAAGAGTCGCTGGACCGGCTCGCCGCCCTCACCGAAGCCAAGGCGTGACGGAGCCGAGTCCAACACCGTCGAGGGCCACGTCAACCACATCACAACGACAGATGTACGGCTGCGTACCTCGACGCTCGCCGCCTCCCGGGAGGAGACAGCGGGCGCCGGGAACAGGCTACGGGCGAAGCTGTGCCAGGGAGGCGACCGCGACCCCGTGCGCGTACTGCCTCGACGCCGCCTCGACAAGCGGGCTGAAGTCGTACTGGATGAGCATCCCATGCTGGAAGAGCCCCATGCCGCCGGCGGATGCCTGGCCGACGTACATATGGGTGACGGTGTCGTACGGGCTGAAGCAGAAGAACCCACCGTCGAGCCAGATCGGGTCGTGGTAGTTCATCCAGAATTCCTCGTTGACCCCGTACGGGGTGCGCACCGCGGCCGTCCTCAACATCCACCCGCGTACGCTCGACTACCGCATCCGCCGTACCCATGACCTGCTTGGCTTTCACCCCGCGACCGCCCGCGGCGTGCGCCTCATCGGCGCCGGCATCGCCCGCGCACTGGTCCCCCGCTCCAACTGAGCGGAGGCCCCAACCGATTTCCCACGTCGCGGTCCCGCAGCCCGGCCATGGTGACCCTCGCGCGTCGGCCGGTAAGAGTCCGTGGCCAACGTGGATGCCTTCGTCGACCGTCCTGACGGCCTCGGGTCGGGCCCTGACGATCTTCACCGTCGGCGCGGTCCACCGTCTGCCCGCGAGATGGACGCAGACCGGTGGAGTCGAGCCGAAGCATCCCGTCCACGGCGTGGGACGGGGCCCGTTGCGGGGCATGGATAGACTTCGTTGTCACGGGCGACCGGCGAAGCATCCGGTGGTGAGGAGGACCCGATGACACCTCGACCGTGTACGGACGGCACGTTCCAGCATCTGTCGGTGGATCTCGATGACGCGGCCGGCGGGGACGGCGGAAAGACGGGTCTCACGCTGTGTTCGGCTCCGGAGCGTCCGGTCTGGGGCAGTGACCAGTGGGCGATCAACATCGTCTACGACATGCATCTCAGTGACACGTGCGTCGACATCGCCGCGTTGCCGCCGTGTGGGGAGTGCCTGCGGGTGGCGGAGTTGCTGACCGACCCCGGTACGGCGCCGTCGCTGCATCGGAGGACTCCCCGGCCGGACTTCGCCTCCGCGTTCACCGGTGATGAGATTCGGGGCGTCCTGCGCACCGACATCGCCACCGGTGCCTCGCTCGGCCAGCGGGCCGCCGTGCATCTGCTGACCTTCACCGCGGTTCCGGACCAGCCGGGCTTCGGTGACCACGTGGCGATCGTGGATCTGGTGTGGGACATGGGTGACACCGTGCGGATGGGTCAGGTCACCGATTGGGCGGCGGTGGTCGGCTTCGCGGCGGTCGCCGAGGTGCCGGACCGTGACCGGCAGATGATCGCCGTGGCCGCGAGCCTCGCGGGTGGGCCGCCGGTCGGCCTCGAAGGCGCCGTCAGGTTCGTCGATGATCCGGCGGCGGCCCGGCGGGTGATCGAGGCGATCGCGATCGCCATGGGTCACGGCGACCGGTGGGAACTCACTGACCGGCCGGCCCCGAGCGACCACACCTGACCGGGTCAGGTGTGCCCCGGCCCCGGCCGGGTGCCTGCCACCCCGCGCAGCCTGACCCACCACCGTCAACGTTCGTGGTCACGGCGGTAGATGATCAAGGCTCGTGTGCCGGGATTGTTGGGTGCGTTCGACCACCTCCCTTGGACACGATTCGACACGAAGGCGATGGCTCTTCGTGCTTGCCCGATCCCGTCCCGTTGGGCGGGGACTTTCCCTGTGGCGGCGAGGACGCTCCCGGCGGGGCGAACGTATAGACCCCGGTCTCGGCCTTGCCCTGCCCAGGTTTGCGGCAGTCAATGCGTAAGCGCTGGAAACGAGGACGTGGCGGTCGTGCGCCTGCGGGCCCGTACCCGTGCAGCCGGATGACGAGCTTCGCCGGCTCGGTCCGCGGCTTTGGATGTTGGCCGCCCAGGCCGCGCCCGACGCCCGACAGCCAAGCGCGGGTCATCCGGTGTCAGCAGGGCCAGGGTCTCTTCGTCACCGACCTCAGACCTGGATGCGCGAACCCTGGACTTCCGTGTGTTGACCCATTCCGTCGCTGAGTGTGCGATTATCGCACCATGGCTGATGGCTGGGACTGGCCCCTCGTCGGTGAGCAGGTACGGCAAGCCCGCCTGTCGTTGGGGATCTCACAGCAGGATCTCGCGGCGATGGTGGGGCTGGACCGCACCATGCTGGCCAAGGTTGAGGCTGGCAGCCGCCGTGTGGACGGCTTGGAGCTGGCTCGGCTTTCCAGGGCACTGAAGGTGTCGATGGAGTACCTGATTCAGCCGCCGCCAGCGGTGTTGTCCCGACGGGCGGCACCGCTGACCGAGGAGACCGACACTGAGGCAGCACGGTCGTCGGAACGCCTCGACATCGCCATGGTTGAGTGGCTCCGCAATGTCCAGCAGTTGCTGGACATCGGCGTACTGCGCACCCGTCCACTGCTTCGCTACCCGCACCCGGTGGCATCCGAGGATGATGCGCGGCACTTAGCCCGGTGGTTGCGACAGCGGTTCGGGCTTGCTGATGAACCGATCGGCAGCATCATGGACGTCTGTGAGCGCGCGGGTCAGTGGGTTCTGGTCACCGACCTGCCAGGTGACGGCGCATCGCTCATCGAGGGCGACGTCGCCGTTGCTGTCGTGAGCACTACGGGCGATCCTGGCCGCCGTCGGGCTACCGCCGCACATGAGTTGGGGCATCTCATCATTGGTGATGAATACTCCGTCGACCTCGGCGTGAGTGCCTCACGTGCAGAACGGGAGGCGGTGATTGATGCCTTCGCTGCGGAACTGCTGCTGCCCGTGCAAGCGATTGCCGCAGCCGGAGCCCGCGGGGCGGTGAGCCGGGATCAGATTGTGAGCTATGCGGCTCGATACCGTACCTCGTGGTTGTTGGCGTTGCGGCAGGCTGAGCAGGCAGGGGCCATCGATCCAGAGACACGTAGGTCCTGGAGCCAGGTTCGGCCTACCCACGTGGAGTTCATGGAGGCGTTGGGCTGGGCACCGCAGCCCGACCTTGCGTCGGTGCGGGTATCGCCCGCCTACGCACGGGCCGTGATGGAAGCGTTGCGGAACAGGCGGATCACCCGGGCCAGGGCTCTGGAGTTGATGCATGGCCACATCACCGAGGCGGATCTACCGCAGGACGACGACCTGGAGATCGCGCCGTGAGCCTGTCGGCGCAAGCCACGTCCGTCCTTGTGCTCGACACGATGGTTCTCAGCCACTTCACTCTCGCTGACCGGCTGGACGTCTTGCAGGATCTGCTCCTCGATGCCGATTGTTGGACGCGCTCATCTCAGCGGGCAGATGCAATTGATGCAAAGGCCATCCCCATCCCCATCACCCGGACCCGCCTGCGGTCGGGGAGCTGTCTCCTCGGCGGCCCAACAGGGCGTCGACGAGGCCTGGACTCACGCGGTCGAGTTCCGGTTCGCGTTCGGCGTCGATCAGGGCGGCAGCCACGTGAAGGAGATCCGACTCCTCGGCGGCCCCGCCAGCGACGATCGCGCGTAACGCCGGGACGAGCACGTGGCCGTCGATGAGATGGGCGTAGTCTCGGATCAGGTTCGAGGTGAGCGAGGCTCCGTACGGGTCTTCCGCGGCCCTCGAAGCAACCAGGCACTGAATCGCGCTGACGGCCGCGTGCAAAGTCATGCACCCTTCGTCGGTCAGCTCATGGACTATCTCGCACACTTTCCTCGGCGGCAGACGGTGCGCCTCGGCGCGCATGGTGCCCAGCACCAGTTCGGTGGCGTCCCTGATGGCCGGCGTGGTCCTTCCGCCGAGCGGGGCCAGGCCCGCCACGGCGGAGGAGGCGTCTGTGCAGGCGGCGACCAGTTCCTCCGGGGGCGCGTTGAGCGAGACCGCCAGCCACATCCGGGTGAGGGTGTGCGCGACCGAAAGGTGACCGCCGTGTTCCCGCTCCCCGAACTGGGTCAATGCCGCAGGAATCCGGCGGATCAACGGTTCCAGGGCGTGAAGCAGCATGTCGTCGCTTAAGCGGTTGCTCAGGTGCATGGACCTGAGCGCGGGCGGTATCTCGAAGCCGGCCTTGAACATCTCGTCGCGGCTCTCGCCCGGTTCCAGTCCGTTGATCCAGTTGACGTCCGTCGGATCCGGGAGGTCGGCCGTCCAGTCGCGCGCGTGTTCGAGGACGATGTCGCGGCGGCCGTCGTGCCAGGTGCGGGTGACCCTGAGGACCTCCATGGCGTCCATCCACATACCACCCGGAACGGCGGCCTGCCACTGCAACGCCGAGTTGCGCAGCCAGGCCGCCGGATCGTTGGTCCGGGTGAACAGTTCCGACGCGCGCAGTTCGCCGCCGCAGGCCAGGCTCAGCAGGAGAAGATTGAACGAGTAGGTGGCCATCCAGTGGTCGATGCGCTTGTCGACTGGGCGGTAGCGGCTTTCGGCGTACTGCGGGCGGGTCATGGCCTGGGAGGTGCGGCCAGTCAGCCAAGCGCGGATGCGGTCGCGGTCGGGGCCGCCGAGCAGGCCGGCGATGAACGGCAGGACCGTGGCGCGGGCGGTCAGCGGCGTGAAGCCGAGCAGAGACCGCAGCAGGTCGTCGTCGTGCGACGGGGCCAGACGCAGCGCCAGCGTGCTCGCCGACTCGCGGGCCTCGGTGTCGCGGACGGCCTGCACGACGAGCCGGGACACGAGGTATTCGCCGAAGGTCGCGTGCAGGAACTCGTACGTCTGCCGGGTTTGGTCCTCCTGAACGGCTTTGGCGCGCTGGATGAAGAAGAAGCGCCCGACCATCTCCTGACCGGCGGTGAGCGGGCTGCGGAACGCCTCGGTGCGGCCCGCAAGCGACGGGGCGATGCCGAGGCTGGTGAGGTCGTCGTCCAACTCGCGTTCGGTGGCCCACAGTCGCAGGCGATGGAACATCGCGAAGGCGACCACCGACAGGCGCAGAAGCTCCTGCTCGACCAGCCCCGGCACGGCCGATTCGGGCTGTCCCGCGTGTACCCGGCGCACCTCACGCTCGGCGAAGGACGCCAGCAACCGCTCGTAGAGCTGACCGTCGTCGAGGGCTGCGGCGTCGTCCTGCAGAGCGTTGCCAGTGGCGTCGTAGAGGGCGAGCATGAGCAGCAGCAACGGCTGTTCGGCGAGGTCGCGGAAGCGGAGAACCACATCTGGCGTGATGGGTTTGACGAGCTGGCCGGTCTCGTTCCAGACGGTTAGCCAGCGCTTGATCTGGGCGTCGTCGAACGGCTCGAGGCGTACAGCGAGGGCGCCGGCGGGCAGGCGGGCGCGGTCCGCGACGGCGATCCGGGTGGTGACCATGACCGCGACCGGGCGGCCCAACGCCGCCTCCCGGTGCTGGAACGTGGCGACCCGGTGCAGGTAGTCGGACTGGTGCAAGCCGGTGGCCTGCAGGAGTTCGTCGAAGCCGTCGAGCAGGATGACCGGCAGGGCGCCGTCGGCGTCGCGGGAAAGCTCTGCCCAGGACACCGTCTCGCCGATCGCGAGGCGCAGGGCCCGTTCGACCTGGTCCTGGATCTCGGCCTCGGCGGGCACCTCGCGCAGCGGGACCCGGCAGACGAGGAAGTCGCCGGCGGGCAGGCGGGCGGCGAGGATCCGGGTCAGCGAGGACTTCCCGGCGCCCGGCTGACCGAGCAGCAGCATCGGAGCCTCGGTGGCCTGGGTCGTGGTCAGGTGGGCGGCGAGGAATCCGGCGAAGTCGTCGCGCACGGTGGCGCCGGCCCACCACTGGTCGTCCGCCGGACGGGCGCCCGGATCGGCCGTCCGGACCCGAAAGCGCGGATCGAGGTACGCCGCTCCGAGCGTCGGCAGGAGCAGTTCCCCCGCGTCGCCACCGAGGATGGGGCGGTCGAGTTCGGCGCGATAGGCGCGGGACAGCGCGGCCCGGTGGAGGCCCGGGTCGCGCCCCGAACCGGCTCGCAGCAGCAACGCCTCCAGACGTTCCAGGCCCCGGGTGGTCGCGCGCGCCTCGAGGCGATCGGCCCAGAGCGCGAACTCGGGGATCTCCTCGGCGAGGCGGCGGTGGATCTCGTCGTAGCGGGCGACGGCCGCAGCGGGCAGCTGCCGGTCGAGCAGATCGGCCAACCTGCGGCGCGCGCGCCCGTCGGCCTGGTCCCAGACGGCCAGCCCGGTGAGATGGCGGCCCATGCGGGCCGCCTCATCGGCGAACCAGCCCTTCAGTGCGGTCAGCAGGCTCGCGTACGGAAGATCGGGCGCTGGTAGCGGAACGGGCGCACGCAGGAATTGGTCGACCAGCGTGCCCTCGCCTCGGCCGGCGGCGAACTCGAGCTGGTCCTGCCGGGTGAAGTCGGGCCTGCGGATGCCTGCCGCGGTCAGGCAATCGTCAAGCTCCTCGAAGAACGCGGTGACCACCAGGACAGCGTGCGCGGCCTGGAGCCGCTCGCTGCGGGCGTGGCGCCCCAGCCCGCGTACCGAATCACTGATCTTGGCGGTGACCAGGCTGCCGAGCCGGACCACCTCAGCCTTGGCGTCGAAGAGACTGATCGCGAGATCGCTGCCGCCCGCGGTCGCAACGGTGAGCGCGCCGCCGAGCAGGTGGTCGACGGCCTTCGCGAGCGGCCCGGAGCCACCCAGGATCGTGACGGCGTCGGCATAGGACAGACGATGCGGCATCGATACATGATGGCGCACCCGGTGAATTGGCCAAGCGCGGGCAGATAAGCCCGGTCATCTGCCATGGCGGCGGGACCAGCAAGCTGCTGATGCGCTTACCTGGTGTGAGTTGTAGTTCGCTTGATTCACTTCGGTGGGTCAGGGCCTTCTTGCTGTTCAGCGCGGTCCGAAGCCGGCCGAGCGTCAGCCGCACCGCTCGGACGCCCCGGGGGATTGTGCCCGGCCTTCCGGCGGCGGCTCGGGCCCTCGACCGCGACCAGGCCGTGGTCGTGCTCGATGGGCTCGCACCGCGGCCATGGCCTGGTCGTGTCGAGGGTGAGGGGTCGGCCTGCTTGGCGGGAGTCGGGCTGTGTCTGGTTTCATCCCGTGCCGTACTGACACAGCACGCGGTAGGTCGTGAGGATGTAGGCATGAGTTCGTCGCAGCCCCTCGCCGACCCCGGGTCCGGGCCGGACCCGACCGCGGGCGGGCCGGTGAATATCGCAGGCGCGGGGTCCGGCCCTCCATCGCCGTACACCCCTGGGTCTGCCCCGGATCGCCGCTACCTGCTCGACAACGCCCGGGTGGAGGCGGGCGAGCGGTTCACCTGGCTGGCCGAGCTGTTCGACGGTGTCACACGGGGGCACTTCGGCCGGCTCGGAGTGCAGGCGGGCTGGCGCTGCTGGGAAGTCGGCGCCGGAGGCCCCAGCATTCCCGAGGCGCTCGCCACGGCCGTCGGATCAACCGGTCACGTGCTGGCCACGGACATCAATCCGGCGTGGTTGGACCCGCATGGCGGGTACGAGGTGCTCCGGCACGACATCGTCGGGGACCCGCCGCCGCAGCCAGGCACGTTCGACCTGGTACACGCCCGGCTCGTGCTCGTCCACGTGCCCGACCGTGCCCGGGCGTTGGCGACGATGGTGGCGGCGCTGCGGCCCGGCGGTTGGCTACTGGTCGAGGACGCCGATACCGAGTTGCAGCCGCTGGCCTGCCTCGATGAGGTTGGCCCGGCACAGCAGCGCGCCAACCGGCTGCGGCGCGCCGTCCGGGAGTTGATGACCCGCCGCGGCGCCGACCTGCGCTACGGCCGTACGCTGCCGCGGGCGTTGCGTGCGGCCGGCCTGGTCGAGGTCACGGCGGCCGGCTGCTTCCCGGTCGGCGGGGTAGCCTGCGACCGGCTGGAGGCGGCGACGGTGCGCATGGTCCGCGCCGAGTTGCTCGCCGCAGGGTTGGCCAACGACGCCGAGATCGACGCGCACCTGGCCGCCATCGATGCCGGCGAGCTCGACCTCACCCTCGCGCCGCTGATCTCGGCATGGGGACGCCGCCCGGGATAGCCCTTGCAGACAATCACTTCGGCCGAAAACGCCGTCGCGAGGAACCAGACGAGGTCCGGGTCACGATCAGGTCGAACACTCCCGTTCAGGTGCCCTGGTCACCCCCTGGGCGACGCCGGGATGCGTCAACAGTGCAGGGGCGACCTCCCCCGGCTCCACCCGAAACCCGCTGCGGACCTTGACCTGGTCATCCGTCCGGCCGTGAAACTCGATGAGCCCATCAGGTCGGGCCCGTCCCAGGTCGCCGGTGCGATAGTAGCGGCCGGTGGCCGTCTGGCCGAACCGCGTCCGTGCCGATTCCGTCAAGGGTCCCCAGCGCCCCTGTCCCGGGGAGGGCGCTTCTCCATGTCTTTTCCAGGTTTGCGAAGCACGATGCCACCCCGGATGACCCGGCAAAGGCTCAGTCATAGAGCCAAATCTACGCAGTCCCTTCAGGTAAGGTGTGTCCGGCCGGAGTAGGTCATCTCCTGCTGGTATTGTGGTCTGCCAATTTCGCTGGGCCGAGGCGTCCGATGGGCGGGGCCTTTGTACGGGGACGGCGGGGAGGTTCGATGCAGTTCGGACTGTTGGGGCCGTTGTCGGTGACGACTGACGCGGGAGACAACATCCGCATTGGCCGATCGAAGCTCCGGCTTCTCCTTGCTGTTCTGCTTGTGGATGCCGATCGTGTGGTTTCCGCCGACAAACTGGTGGAGAGCCTGTGGGGGCACCAGTCGCCCCGCTCGGCGGTCGCGAATCTCAGGACTTACGTGCGGGCGCTACGTCAGTTGCTGTCCCCGGCTCACCCCGAGCGTGCACCGATTGTTACCACCTCGCGGGGATACTCGATCCACGTGCCGCCGACGTCCGTGGACGTGCTGGTCTTCGAGCGGCTGCTCGTTGCCGGCGGTGAGGCGCGCCGGAACGGCGACTTCGCCCACGCCATCAGGCATCTGGAGGAAGCGCTGTCCTTGTGGCGTGGGTCTGCTTTCGAGGATGTCTTCCTCGCCACGGACGCGCTCGCAAACACTGCCCATCGATTGGAGGAGCAACGCCTCACGGCGGCGGAAAATCTCATCGATGCCCGCATCGCATGTGGTCAGTACGCGGAGGTTGTGGGTGAGCTCCATGCCCGGGTAGCTCAGTACCCTTTGCGAGAGCGGCTGTGGGAGCAGTTGATGCTGGCTCTATACCGCGACCGTCGCCAGGCGGAGGCGCTTGCCGCCTACCAGAGCCTGCGTAGCCGTCTTGTCGAAGAGGTGGGGGTGGAACCGAGCCCGCAGTTGCAGGAGCTGCACAACCGAATCCTCGTCGCCGATCCGACTCTGACAACGCCAGACGTCACGCCTTCCGTAGCGCCTGTGGCCGCCAGTCGCCCGCCGCGCCAGCTACCTCTCGACGTGGCGACGTTTGTCGGGCGCGACAGCGAACTGGCCACATTCCGGGGTCTGCTGAAAGGAGATGGCGGTGAGCCCCAGATACCGGTCATCGTCATCCACGGCGCGCCCGGTGCTGGAAAGTCGACGTTCGCTGTGCGTGCCGCGAAACTCTGCATGGCAGATTTTCCGGATGGGCAGATTTTTCTTAATCTTCACGGCTTTGCACCGGATCTTGCGCCGATGTCCCCGGCCGAGGGCCTGGGCCGACTCCTCCGTGCGGTGGGAGTTGGCTCGACGGACGTGCCGCATGACGTCGAGGAGGCGGCGTCACTGTTCCGCACGGTGATGGCCGATCGCCGAATGCTGATTGTGCTGGACAACGCCGCCACCACCGCCCAGCTACGTCCGCTGTTGCCCGCTGGCGTCGGGTCCGCCGTGATCGTCACCAGCCGAGCCAGGCTGGCCGGACTAGACGGTGCGACGTACCTGCACCTTGGCCCACTCAGCCCGGACGTCTCGTACGCGATGCTGCAAGAGCTGATCGGAGAGGCCAGAACCGCTGCCGACCCTGGAGCGACACGACGGCTCGCAGCGCTCTGTGACCACCTCCCACTGGGGTTGCACATCGCGGCCTCCCGGCTCCGGACACGGGACCGATGGTCCGTTCAACACCTGGTGGACCGCCTCACCGACGAACGGCAGCGCCTCACGGAATTGGTCAGCGGCGACCTGGCGGTGCGAACCAGCCTCGGCGTCAGTTGTGCCTCGCTGCGCAGTAGCGCCGACCCCGCCGAACAGGCGGCGGCGCAGGCATTTCACCTCCTTGGTCTGCTACGCGTGACCGAGATCGAGCTCGGTGTCGCGTCGGCCCTGCTCGACATCCCACCGCTCGACACGGACCGGGCTATCGAACGCCTGATGGACGCGCACCTGATCGAGGCGATTGAACCAGGGCGGTACTACATGCACGACCTCGTCCGGCTGTTCGCCGGCGAGTTGGCCGCCGACACCGTACCGCCCGACGACCTCACCGCGGCGGTCACCAGAGGGGTCAGCTACTACCTGACCACCGCCCGCCGCGCGGCTAATCTTGCCTACCCGCACCGCACCCACCACTTCACCATCGATGACGATGAGACGCCGACGCCACTCGACGGCCCGGAGGAGGCACGGCGGTGGCTCGAACGGGAACGCGTGAACATGCTGGGGGTGGTCCGGCAGGCCCTGCGCGGCCCGGACGAACACGTTCGCCTCGGTGTCGGGCTGGGCCTAGCCCTGCACTGGTTCTTTGTCCACGCCGGCTATCCACACGACGCGATCCGCGTCTACCAGGACGTGATCCGCAGCGCTTCGCTGCTGAAGGAACGGCGGGCGGAGGCGTATGCGCACGACAGCCTGGCACACGCTTTCCTGTTGGCCGGGCGCTTGGACGAGTCCCGCGCCCATTATGCGGCCGAACTATCCATCTGCCGGGCGATAGGCGATCGATTCGGCGAGCAACGAGCGCTGGGCAACCTTGGCACCAATCTACTGACCCAGGGGCTTCCGGAAGAGGCCATTCCATACCTGGAACAGCAGCGTGAGGTGGCTCGGGACATCGGTGCCGAGATCGGCGAGCGCTTCGCGGCCCTCGGCCTCGGCAAGGTATATCGTCGGCTCGGTCGGCTGGACGAGGCCGTCAGTGTCCTCAGTGACTCGTCGGCGTGGTTCGAAAAGTCCGGCGACGATTACCTCATCTGCGCCGCATTGCAGGAGTTGGGGCGGACCTATATCGATCTCGGGCGGTTCCAGCAGGCGATTGAGGTGCTGGTGCGAACCGCCCACCGGGCGAGCGCGGTGGGCCTACGCCCAGGCGAAGCCTGGGCCCTGGTCGACCTGGCTCGGGCCTGGCGCTCGCTCGGCACCATGAACAAGGCTGTGGAGTGCATCGACCGGGCGGTCGAGATCGTGGCCACGTCGGACGACACCCGCATCCGCACGGCCGTCCAGGCGGAGCATGCCGAGGTGCACCGCGCCACCCGAAGCTGACCAGCGACGGGCTTCAGTACGGCGAACGCCGGTCGTCGGCCGCCGACTACGAGTGGCGCGCTTGAACGCGGCGTCGCGCCGGCACACTGCTGGGGACCCCAGCCGGAGCTCTCGACGCTCTTGGCCGCCGTCGAAAGCTGGCCGGCGAAGCCGCCGAACGAGCCGAACTGCTCCGTGTATGCGCTGTGTATCTGCGGTCAGCACGATCTGACCATCGATCGCTCACACAGCGGGGGAGCCGGTGGTCACCAGCCTTCGTATCCGAAATCGCACGTCACATGGTCTTGCCAGCGTCCTCGCGGTGACGCTGGCGGTCAGCCTGGTCGCCGTCCCGGCGAGAGCCGAGGTGGCCGGACCGACGAGTAGGCCGGCGAAGCGGCCAGCCGTCGTGTCGGTGCCCGGCAGGTCCGTGCCGACGCAGGCCCGTCAGGCCGATCCGGAAGCGCCAATCGCCCTACGCGCGGCATCCAGAGCCGCATGGCCGGCGGCAGGAAGCGCGCACGTGCGCGTCCCGGCCGCGGCACCGGGCGCCACGGATCCCGAACTTCCCATCCACCGGGCAGGTGACCTACCCGTCTGGGTGGGATCACCAGGCGGCCCCGCGACGATCCGCGTCGATGTCCTGGATCAGGTGACTGCGCGCCAGGCGCGGATCGCCGGCCTTCTCCTACGACTCACACGCACGGACGGCGCCGGCCGCACGACGGCGGTCGACGTCGATTACTCCGGCTTCCGTAATGCCTACGGGGGCGACTACGGGTCCCGGCTCGGCCTCGTTCGCCTGCCCGACTGCGCGCTGACCACGCCCTCCGCTCCCGGCTGCGGCAAGGGCGTTCCGGTTGCCTCGCGCAACAACGCGCGTACGGGCCGGGTGAGCGCCCGACTCGCGGACGGGCTCTACGCGGTGACGGCGACCCCGTCCGGGAGTTCGGGCAGCTTTCAGCCGACGTCGTTGTCGCCGTCGGCGATGTGGCAGGTGGGCCTGCAGTCAGGCGACTTCAACTGGTCCTATCCGATTCACACGCCCGAGGTTCCCGGGATGGAGCCGCAGCTCGGGCTCGGGTACTCGTCCGGTGCGGTCGACGGCCGGGTCGCGTCGACCAACAATCAGCCCTCCTGGGCAGGGGAGGGTTTCGATCTGCAATCCGGCTTCATCGAGCGCTCCTACAAGGCATGTAGTCAGGACGGTCAGCCGGCGACGATCGGGGACCTCTGCTGGGGCAGCAACAACGCGGTCGTCGCCCTGCCCGGGGCGACGGGTGAGCTGGTACGGGACGACACGACGGGCCAGTGGCGAATCAGTGACGATGAGGGCTGGCGGGTGGAACAGCTCACCGGAGCGGCCAACGGCGACGCCGGTGGTGCCGGGGACCAGGGCGAGTACTGGCGGCTGACCTCGCCGGACGGGACGGAGTACTACTTCGGCCTCAACCACCTGCCCGGCTGGGCGGCCGGCAAGCCGGAGACCAACTCGACGTGGACGGTACCGGTCTTCGGTAACCAGACCGGCGAGCCGTGCTACAACGCCAGCTTCGCCGGCGCATGGTGCCAGCAGGCCTACCGATGGAACCTGGACTACGTCGTCGACCCGCACGGCGATGCGATGTCGTACTTCTATGCACCGGAGACCAACTACTACGGCCGCAACGGCACCGTCAGCCTGCCCACTCCCTACACCAGGGGCGGCACCCTGGCTCGGATCGAGTACGGGCAGCGGGCCGGGTCGCTCTACACCACGCCCGCCTCCGCCCGGGTCGTGTTCACCCCCGGCGACCGGTGCATCCCGGGGGCGAGTTGTGTGCAGTCGCAGCCGCAGAACTGGCCCGACGTGCCGTGGGACCAGGCGTGTGCGGCGAGCGGATCGTGTCAGAACCTCTCGCCGACGTTCTGGTCCACGAAACGACTGGCGAGGATCGCCACGCAGGTCTACAGCGGTGGTGTCTACCGGGACGTGACCTCGTGGACGCTCACCCACTCGTACCCCGCCCCGCCGGACCAGACGAGCGCGATCCTGTGGCTGGACTCGATCGTCCAGACCGGTCACGTCGGTGGCACGGTGGTGCTGCCCGCGGTCACCTTCGACAGCCTTCAGTGGTCGGTAAACCGAGTGGACGCACCGGATTACCTGGCAGCTCTCTACAAGCGGCGCCTGAACACCATCTACACCGAAACCGGCGGAAGGATCAGCATCACCTATCAGCCAACGGAGTGCGCACGGGTGACGGTGCCGGCCGAGGACAACAACGCCAAGCGCTGTTTCCCGGTCTACTGGGGCGCCGGAGACACCCCGATGCTCGACTGGTTCCACAAGTACGTGGTGTCCGAGGTCACCGAAGAGGACCTGGTCGGCGGCAATCCGACCGAGGTCACCGCGTACGAGTACGACATCGGTGGGCACGCCTGGCACCACGAGGACGCCGAGTTGGTGCCCGCTTCCCGCAAGACCTGGGGTCAGTGGCGGGGATTCCTCACCGTGCGGGAACGCACCGGGGTCGTGGGCGGCGCGCGGTCGCTGACCGAGCACGTCTTCATGCGCGGCATGAACGGCGACATCAACAAGTCCGGACCGGCAGACACGAACGTCACCGTCGACGGCATCCCGGACGATCCGCAGTGGAGCGGTTTCGCCCGGATGACCACCACCTACGACGGCGACGGCGGACCCTGGGTGGAGAAGACGATCTCGGCGCCGGAGGACATCAGGACGACCGCCGTCCGCGTACGCCCCGGGTTGCAGCCGTTGGAGGCGCACCTGACCGCGCAGAAGTCCGAGCAGACCCGGACGGCCCTCGCCGGCGGTGCCACGCGGACGACCGAGGTGACCTACACCTACGACCCGACGTACGGCACGGTGACCGAGGTGGACGACCGGGGCGACGTCGCCACACCGGACGACGACACCTGTACGCGTACCTGGTACACCCGCAACGCCGCGAAGTGGATCATGGATACCGAGTCCCGCGAGGAAACGGTCGGTGTCACCTGTTCCGCGACCCCCTCGTACCCGGTGGATCTCATCTCCGACGAGCGCAGCTACTACGACGGGCAGGCCACCTGGGGCGCCGCGCCGACCGCAGGCGACGTGACCCACAGCGACGAGGCCGCGTCCTGGTCCGGTGGTCCGGTCTACGCGTCCACCGGCTCGATCGTCGTCGACGCACATGGCCGGGCGACGGAGGAGTACGACGTGCTGGGCAACAAGACCAGCACCGCGTACACCCCGGCGACCGGTGGACCGGTGACCCAGGTGGCCACGACGAACGCCGTCGGGCACACCAGCACCACCACCCTCGATCCGCTGCTCGGCGCCGCGCTGGCCAACGTGGACGCCAACAGCCGACGGACCGATCTCACCTACGATCCGCTGGGCCGCCTCACCAAGGTGTGGCTGCCGGGCCGGGCCAAGGCGACCGAGAGCCCGAGCAGCACATTCGACTACCTGGTCCGGGCGGACGCCCCTACCGCCGTCGTCACCGCCGCTCTTCTCGGCAACGGCAGCTACCTGTCGGAACACGTCCTCTACGACGGGTTCCTGCGCCCCCGGCAGACTCAGCGGAGTTCGCCGTCGGGCGGCCGGCTGGTCACCGACACGTTCTACGACAGCCACGGTCGGGTCGACAAGAACTACGCCGCCTACTGGGACTCGGCGAACGCCCCGAGCGCCGTGCTCTACGGGCCCACCGGGACGGTACCCGCTGAAACGCGGTACGTGTACGACGGCGCCGACCGCGAGATCGCGGAGGTCTTCCTGTCCAACGGCGTGGAGCAGTGGCGGACCAGCACCGCGTACGGCGGTGACTGGACCTCCGAGACTCCACCCGCGGGCGGTACGGCGACGATGAGCATCACCGACGCGGACGACCATGTGGTCGCCCTGCGGCAGTACACCGGCGCGACGCCGACCGGAGCGTACGACGAGACCCGCTACACCTACACCAAGGCCGGTGACCTGGCCACGGTGACCGATCCGGCCGGCAACCGATGGCGCTACTCCTACGACCTGCGGGGCCGGAAGATCCGGTCGGAGGACCCGGACGCGGGCACGGCGACGTACGCCTACGACGACGAGGACCGCCTGCTGTCCACCACCGACGGCCGTGGTCGCACCGTGGCCTACCGCTACGACGCGGTGGGCCGGAAGACCGGAATGTTCGACGGGTCGACCTCGGGCACCAAACTGGCCGACTGGACGTACGACACACTGCCCGGCGGCAGGGGCCTGGCGACCGCGTCGACCCGCTATGCCGGCGCCGACCGGTATGTCACCGAAACCCTCGGATACGACGCCGCCGGTCGACCCACCGGCTCGGCGGTCACCATCCCCGGAGCCGCCGTCGGCCAGACCGAGCGGTACGCGACGACGGTCGGCTACGACCTCGCCGGAAATGTCACCTCGGCCAACCTGCCGGCGGTCGGCAGCCTGGGCGCGGAGTCGCTGCGGTACACCTACAACGGCGTCGGTCTGCCGGCGACGATGAGCGCGACGACAACGACGTACGTCGCCGACACCGTGTACGACGCCCTCGGCGACGTCGACCAGTACCAACTCGGTGACGTCGGATCCGAGGTGTTTCGGATCTTCGGCTACGAGGTCGGGACCCGGCGACTGAGCACGGCGCAGGCGATAGTGCTGGATCCCGATGCCGACCCCACCACCGCAGCCGACGTGAGCTACACCTACGACCCGGCCGGCAACATCACCCGGATCGCGGACGCGGCCGTGGACGACACCCAGTGCTTCCGGTACGACCACCTGCGCCGGCTGACCGAGGCGTGGACCACCACCGACGCCTGCTCCGGAGCACCGAGTCTGTCCGTGCTCGGCGGCCCCGCGGCCTACTGGCACTCGTACACCTTCGACAAGGTCGGCAACCGGACCGCCGAGGTGCAGCACGCGGCCGGCGGCGACACCACCCGCACCTACACCTACCCGGCGGCGGGCGCGGCGCAGCCGCACACGTTGCGGTCGGTGGCGACGACCGGGCCGGGCGGTCCGCGTACCGACACCTTCGCCTACGACCAGGACGGCAACACCACCAGCCGGGCGGTCGCCGGCAAGAACCAGTCGCTGACCTGGGACGCCGAAGGAAACCTGGCCTCGGTCACCGAGGGAGCGAACACCACGTCGTTCGGCTACGACGCCAACGGCAACCGGATCGCTCGACGCGACAGCACGGGCACGACGTTCTACCTCGGCGGCGCCGAACTGTTCCGGCCCACCAGCGGGGGCACGCTCGGCACCCGCTACTACAGCCACAACGGCGAGACGGTGGCCGTGCGTTCCGCCGGCAACCGGCTGAACTGGCTGGTCGCCGATCATCACGGCACCGCAACCGCCTCCATCGACGCGGCCACCCGGGCTGTCACCCACCGCTACAGCTCGCCGTACGGCGGATCGCGCGGCACGGCACCGACCGGCTGGCCGGGGCAGAAGGGCTTCGTCGGCGGCACGATCGACGCGGGCATCGGGCTCACCCAGCTCGGCGCCCGAGAGTACGACGCGGCCACCGGCCGGTTCATCTCGGTCGACCCGATCATCGATGTCTTCGACCCGCAGCAGATGCACGGCTACGCCTACTCCAACAACAGCCCCGTCACCTACACCGACCCCGACGGCCTTCGTCCTGACTGCGGCAGCACCAAGGCATGCGCCAATTTCAACAAGAGCCACACGTACAACGGAAAGAAGTACGTCAAGAAGCCCAAGCCGAAGGTGAAGCCCAAGCCCAAGGCGCGGCCCGCGCCGAAGGCTAGGTCGGCTCGTGACCGCCTGTTGGACAAGGACAAGCAACTCGACAAGCGCGACAAGCGAGGCGGAGTCGGCAAGCCGAAGACGAAGGCGGCGGCGTGTGACGCCAAGTGCCGTAAGGAAAGTGGCTGCGTGGGCCATAACGGTTGTGGCCCGGCCGGCAAGGCGAGGACGTCGAACTGTAGGGCTGTCTTCTGCGTGAAGAGGCCGACCGCTCCTCAGGGTGGGGGGTTGCAGCCCAAGAAGGCACTCAAGGATCTGCGGCCGATTGCAGACAAAGCTCATTGGGTGGGTGATCTGATCACCAAAGTCGGGTTAGGAGTGGCTGCCGGTTGCTTCTACATCTACAAGCCCTGTTCTCTAGCGGGCGCGTCGGTGGCGAGATTCGGTGGAACGGTCAAGATTGCTGCGGGAGCCGTCATTACCGCCGACACCTGTGTCAACGGCGACGGTAGTTGCCTCGACGCGACAGCCGAGTTCTTGATCGGGGATTTCGACGGCGTAATCCCCTTCGCCGTGCGAAAGCCATTCGAGAGGTGGCTGGATATACGGACGCGCCCCGGCGGCAAGTAGGTGCTCGTCCGCCCGGCGTGCCCTCGGCAGACCCGGATTGCTCACATGGAGGTCGTAATGCGCGTACGGCGTGCATTGTTGTTCACAGTGACGGTGGCCACTACGACATTGGTGGCGTCGTCGCTACCGGGGATCGCCGCGCCTGCCGGTCCGAACGGACCAGAGCAGAAGGCGTCCGGTCCGAACTGGTCAGGCAAGCCCGACAAGCGGTTGCCCGTCCAGCGCCGCGGGGCGGACCCGGAGGCGGCTGTCGCACTGCGCAAGGCGCCGCCGGTGGCCTGGCCGGCGGCCGGGGCGGCCGAGGTGGTTGTACCACGTAAGACGGCCAAGGAGGCGGGCGATCCGGGGCTGGTCCGGGCAGGGAAGATGCCGGTCCGGGTCGGTCCGGCGGCAGCCGCATCGGACATCGGACCGGGCATGGCCCGGGTCGAGGTTTTCGACCGGGCCGCCACGGCCCGCGCCGGTGTCCGTGGATTGTTGCTGCGGTTCGGCCACACGGACCGGGTCGAGCGTCGGATGGCGGTGGAGGTCGACTACTCCGGGTTCCGGCAGGCGTACGGCGGAGACTACGGCTCGCGCCTGACCCTCGTACGCCTGCCGGAGTGCGCCCTGACCGCCCCGGCGCGCAGGGGCTGTGGTGCGGGTGCCCGGGTGCCCACCCGCAACGCGATCACCGCCGGGCTGCTGCGGGCCGAGGTGACCGACGGCCTGTACGCGGTGACGGCGGACTCGGAGGGCAGCGCGGGCAGCTACCGGCCGACCTCGCTGTCGCCCTCGGCGACCTGGCAGGTGGGCCTGCAGTCGGGTGACTTCACCTGGTCCTACCCGGTGCCGGTGCCGACGCTGCCCGGCCAGGTGCCGCAGATCGACCTGTCGTACAACTCCGGGTCGGTGGACGGCCGGGTGGCGTCGACCAACAACCAGCCGTCCTGGATCGGGGAGGGCTTCGACTACCAGCCCGGCTTCGTCGAGCGGTCGTACCGCCGGTGCAGTGAGGACGGTCAGGCCGCCACGATCGGGGACCTCTGCTGGGCGTCGGACAACGCCACCGTGGTGTTGCCGGGGCTGACCAGCGAGCTGGTACGCGATGCCGCCACCGGCCAGTGGCGCGCCGAGCAGGACAGCGGCTGGCGGGTGGAGCGGCTGGAGCCGCCGGGCGGCGGGTCGAACGGTGCCCGCAACGGGGAGTACTGGCGGTTGACCTCTCCCGACGGAACGCAGTACTTCTTCGGCCGCGATCGGCTGCCGGAGGGGACCGGCAGCAGCCCGCAGACGAACTCGACCTGGACCGTGCCGGTCTTCGGCGACGACAGCGGCGAGCCGTGCCACGGAACGACGTTCGACGCGTCGTGGTGCCAGCAGGCGTACCGGTGGAATCTCGACTTCGTGATCGACCGGCACGGTGACGCGATGTCGTACTGGTACGCCCCGGAGACCAACTACTACGGCCGTAACGGGCGGACGGAGCTGCCCACGCCGTACGTGCGGGGCGGACAGTTGTCCCGGATCGAGTACGGCCAGCGGGTCGGTGCCGTCTACACCGCGCCGGCCGCCGGACGGGTCGTGTTCGCCCCCGCCGACCGGTGCATCCCGGGTACCAGTTGTGTGCGGTCCCAGCCGCAGAACTGGCCGGATGTGCCCTATGACCAGTGGTGTGACGCGACCTCCTGCCAGATCCTGTCGCCGACCTTCTGGACCACCAAACGGTTGGCGAAGATCACCACGCAGGTCGTCAGCAACGGCGCGCCCCGGGACGTGGACTCGTGGACGTTGGCCCAGTCGTATCCGGTGCCCGGTGACCACACCCCGGCGGCGTTGTGGCTGGACTCGATCACGCACGGCGGGCTGGTGGGGGGCAACGCGACGCTACCCGCGGTGACGTTCGACGGGAGTGCCTGGAAGAACCGGGTGGACAGCGCCGACGCCCTGTCGGCGATGTACAAGCGACGGATCGGCACGATCTACACCGAGACCGGTGGACAGATCTCGGTCACCTACCAGCCGACCGAGTGCCAGTCCGGGGCAATGCCCGCGGTGGACCACAACCAGGCGCGCTGCTTCCCGGCCATCTGGGGGGCCAGCCCGCGAGAGGACTGGTTCCACAAGTACGTCGTCGGGCAGGTCGTCGAGACCGACCTGGTCGGCGGCAACCCGGCCAAGACCACCTCGTACGAGTACGTGTTCGGCGGGCCGGGCTGGCATCACGACGATGCCGAACTGCTGCAGGACGGCCGCAAGAGCTGGGGCCAGTGGCGCGGCTACCAGCGGGTGCGGGTACGTACCGGCGAGGCGGGCGCGCCCAGGACGCTGACCGAGCACCTGTTCATGCGGGGGATGAACGGCGACGTCAACAAGGACGGGACGGTGGACCAGGTCTCCGTCGACGGTGAAGTCGACGAGCCGATGTGGCGCGGTTTCAGCAGGATGGTGACCGTATACGACGGCGACGGCGGCCCGATGGTCAGCCGGACCGTGTCCCAGCCGAAGAACCTCGGGTTGACCGCGCAGCGACCGCGGACCGGCGGAACGCCCGGCATGCTGGAGGCGCACCTGACCGATGTCGAATGGGAGCGGACCGAGACGGCGCTCGCCGCCGGCGGCACCCGGACGACGAAGCTGGACTACGCGTACGACGCCCGGGGCCGGCTGACCGGGACGCATGACCGCGGGGATCTGGCCGACCCGGGCGATGACACCTGCGAGCAGCGCACGTACGCCGAGAACACCACGGACTGGGTCATCAACGCGGTGGCGCGGCAGCTCACCCTCGGGGTCGCCTGCGACGCCACCCCGTCCTACCCGGCCGACCTCATCTCCGATCGGCGCTACTACCACGACGGACAGGCGGCCTGGGGTGCCGCGCCGAGCGCCGGTGACGTCACCAGGGTCGAGGAGGCGACGTCCTGGTCCGGCGGTCCGGTCTACGCGACCACCAGCCGCGTGGAGGTCGACGGGCACGGACGACCGGTCAGGCGGTACGACGCGTTGAACCACCTGACCCAGACCGCCTACACTCCGGCCGTTGGTGGTCCGGTGACCCGGACCGTCGTCACCGATGCCGCCGGATTCACGAACACCACCACCCACGAACCGCTGCGCGGCAGCGCGCTGACGGCCGTCAACGCCAACGGCGGCACCACCACGATGGCCTACGACCCACTGGGTCGACTGACCAAGGTGTGGCAGCCGGGGCGGCCGACGAGCAGCCCGCCGAACGTGGAGCACAGCTACACGATCGGCGCCGCCGGCCCGAACGCCGTGCTGACCCGCACCCTGTTGACCGGCGACACCTACCGGGCCAGCGTCGAGCTGTCCGACGGGTTCCTGCGGCCCCGGCAGACCCAGCAGGTGTCCCCCCAGGGCGGTCGGATCGTCACCGACACCTACTACGACGCCTACGGTCGGGTCGCGGCGGTGCTCGAACCGCGACCGGACCCCGGCTCCGTCGCGACCACGTTGGCGCCGGCCCCGGCTGTCGTCGTCGCCCAGACCACGCACGAGTACGACGGGGCGGGCCGGGAAACCGCGAGCATCTTCCTGGTCGTCGGCGAGCCGGTGAACAAGTGGCGGACCACCACGACGTACGGAGGAGACCGGGCGTCGGTCACCCCGCCGGCCGGCGACACCGCGCGAACGGAGATCACCGACGGGCGTGGCCGGGTGGTGACCCTGCGCCAGTACACCGGTGGCACCCCGACCGGGGCGTACGACGAGACCCGCTACACGTACACGAAGGCGGGCAAGCTGGCCGCGGTCACCGACCCGGTCGGCAACGTCTGGCGCTACTCGTACGACCTTCGTGGCCGGCAAACCCAGGCGCAGGCCCCGGACACCGGCACGACGACCACCGGCTACGACGCGCAGGGCAACGTCTCGACCACCACGGACGCCCGTGGCAGGACTCTCGCCTACAGCTACGACGCGCTCAACCGCAAGACCGGGATGTACGACGGCTCCACCACCGGGGCGAAGCTCGCCGAGTGGACCTACGACACGGCCACCCTCGGCAAGGGGCTTCCCGCGTCGTCCATCCGTCACTCCGGCGGCCGGGCGTACGAGAACCGGATCACGGGCTACGACGTGCGGGGACGGCGGCTCGCCACCGCAGTCGTGGTGCCCAGCGGGGAGACCGGGCTGGCCGGGACGTATCCGATGACCCACACCTACAACGAAAGCGACCAGGTGACATCCGTCGGACTGCCCGCCGTGGCCGACGTGCCGGCCGAGACGTTGCAGTACACCTACGACAGTGCCGGCCTACCCGACACCCTGACCTCCGCGTCGACGAGGTACGCGTACCGCACCACCTACACCGCGCTCGGTGAGCCCGAGCAGTACGTCCTCGGTCCCGCCGGTAAGCAGGTGATCCGGGACTTCAACTACGAGCAGGGCACCCGCAACCTGTCCGTGGCCACCGCCACGACCTCGACCGAAACCCCGTTGGCGACCGTCAGCTACGAGTACGACCCGGCCGGCAACGTGACCAGGATGAACGATCTGCAAATGGGCGACGACCAGTGCATCCGGTACGACCACCTGCGTCGGGTGACCGAGGCGTGGACCGGCAGCGACGAATGCTCGGCTGCGCCGAGCGTCGCGGCGCTCGCCGGCCCGGCACCGTACTGGCACTCGTACCGCTACGACCCGACCGGTAACCGGACCAGCGAGGTCCAGCACGCGGCCGGTGGCGACACCACGCGGACCTACAGCTACCCGGCGGCGGGCGCCGCGCAGCCGCACACCCTGCGGTCGGTGACGACAGCCGGGCCGGGCGGCTCCCGCACGGACAGTTACGGCTACGACGGCTCGGGTAACACCACGACCCGGCCGGGGGCGGCCGGAGCAACCCAGTCACTGGGGTGGGACGCCGAGGGGCACCTGGCCTCGGCGACCGAGGGCGGGAGCGCGACCTCCTACCTCTACGACGCCGACGGCAACCGGCTGATCCGCCGGGACCCGACGGCCACCACCCTGTACCTCGGCGACACGGAGCTGCGGATCGTCGGCGGGGTGGCGAAGGGCACCCGCTACTACCAGCACAACGGAGAGGTCGTGGCGGTGCGTACCGCCGGCAAGCTCGCCTGGCTGGTGCCCGACGCCCACGGCACCGCCAACCTGGCGGTGGACGCCACGGCACTCGTCGAGACCCGCCGGTACGATCTGCCGTTCGGCAAGGCCAGGGGCCCGGCTGTGACAGGTTGGCCGGGTGACCGGGGGTTCGTCGGCGGCACCGCGGACACCACCGGGCTGACCCACCTGGGCGCCCGGGACTACGACCCCGGCGCGGGCCGGTTCGTCTCCGCCGACCCGGTCGTCGACCACCAGGACCGGCAGCAGGTGAACGGCTACGCCTACGCCAGCAACAACCCGACCACGTTCCTCGACGCCGACGGGCGGCGGGTGCAGATCCCGGCGGCCTACGGCTCCGACCTGGACCGGCTGCGCGGGAAGCTGGCGGAGCTGATGCCCATCCTGCGGCTGGTCCCGCTGAAGCTCTCGCCGACGGAGCCCACCAAGCAGGTGGACAACCAGAGTCGGGCCCCCCGGGAGTCGGACAACTGGCCGGACGTCTACCCGTACTTCGACGTCTACCCGCGCAACTACGGACGGGACGTACGGGACAGCAGGGTCGGCTCCTGCTACGACGGCGATCCTGCGCCGGCGATCGCCTGCGGCTACCGCCAGGATCCCCTCGTGCCGAAGGTGACGTACCAGTTGATGGAGCGCGACTGCGTGGGCTGGAACCAGTGCATCAGTCCGCGCCCCTACGAATGGGTGCCGTTCGAGACGTACGACGACGCGCCAGCGGCCACCAACAGCGGCTGGCTGTCGCGGCTGCTGGGCTCGGGCCGCCCCGGCGGGAGCCCGACCGGCTCCGGCGGGGGCCGCAGCGGCAGCGGCGGCACCTACTACCTGGGCTGATCGTGACCGGCGTCGGAAGGGAGCTGAAGAGGATGCGTTCGATGCGCAAGTTCGGTGTGCTGGCGGTCGTCGCCGGCCTGCTCGTCGTACCGTCGGACTCTTCCTCCCTTCCGACGCCGCCGGCGGTCTCGGGGCAGCCGTCGAGGTCGGACGACACGGCGATGGCGCGGGCCCGCCGGACCGGCCAGCCGGTGGAGGACATCGCGCTCGGTTCGGAGACCAGGCAGGTCTTCGCCAATCCCCACGGCACGTATACCGCCCGGGTCCACGCCCGGCCGGTACGCACCCGCAAGGGCGCCGGCTGGGTTCCCCTCGACACGACGTTGCGGGCGCGGCCGGACGGGCGGGTGGCACCGGTGGCCGTGCCGGGCGATCTCGAACTCTCCGGCGGGGGCGGCGACCCGCTGGTCCGGTTCAGGCTCGACGGAAAGGAACTGGCGCTGCGATGGCCACGACCGCTGCCCGCGCCGGTACTCGCCGGAAGCTCGGCCACCTATCCTGACGTGCTGCCGGGAGTGGACCTGGTGGCGCACGCGACGCCGACCGGCTTCTCCGAGGTCCTGGTCGTCAAGTCAGCAGCCGCGGCACGCCAGCCGGCGCTGTCGCGAGTGCGGTTCGGCCTGAGCAGCACCGGGCTGACCATGCGCACCGACACGTCAGGCACGACCGCCGCCGTCGATGAGCGGGGCCACGCGGTGGTGACCCTCGGCACGGCCTGGATGTGGGACTCCTCGGGCGGAACGGAACCGCGTGGACCCGACGGCCTCACCGCCGTGCCCCGTGACCGGGAGCCCGCCCCGGGTGACCTCCGCCGCCGGATGGGCCTCGTGGTCGAGCGCGACGGGTTGACCATCGTGCCGGACCACGCACTACTGCGCGATCCGCGCACCACCTTCCCGGTCTATCTCGACCCGCAGTGGCCCGCCGGACGGCAGCACTGGCTGATGCTCGCGCAGGACCTGCCCAACTACGGATGGTGGGACTCGGCGTACGACACCCGGGTCGGCCGCGACCCCGACGACTCCGCGACGGACCGTTTCCGGTCGTACTTCCAGATGGACACGTCGTTCCTGGCCGACAAGCTGATCAAGAAGGGAATCTTCACCTTTGCCGAGAAGTGGCGCTACTCGTGCATGCCCGAGCCTGTCTACCTGTGGCGCAGCGCGCCGATCACGTCGAATCAGACCTGGAGCACCAGCCCGTCGCTGCTCCAGCGACTCGGCTCGGTCACCACGCCGCGAAGCAGCACGGACTGCGGCGTATTCGAACTCGCCGAGTTCGATGTCAGGTCGCTGTTGTCGGACGCCGCGGCGGGACACTGGCCCGAGATCGCAGTCGCCCTGGCATCGGACGAATCCGCGACCGCCAACGGCGGGAAGGTCTTCGACAACAACCCGTTCATCGACATCGAATACAACACGGTGCCCTTCGCGCCCGTGCAGATCAGCACCGCCGGTGTAGCGGGGTGTTCCGACACCGCGGCGGTTCATGTCAAACAGACCCGGCCCGAGTTGCGGGTCCGGCTGGAGGACGCGGACACCGGCCAGCCGATCCGGGCCACCGTCGAGTGGCGGGAGGTCGGCACGACCACGAGCCGAACCCTGGACTCGGCGTCCCGGGTACCCGGCGACGAGGTGACGGTGACGGTGCCGACCGACCTGACGGCGGGCCGGACCTACGAGTGGCGCGCCCGGGCGTACAACGAGAACACGGTGACGGACATCGACGTGGGCCCCTTCACCGCCTGGTGCCGCTTCGCGGTGGACACCTCGCCGCCCGCCACGCAGCCGGGGGTGACCCGCGTCTGCTCGCCCACCTGCCCGGGGTACCAGGTCGACCAGCCCGCGCAGTTCCTGTTCGACGCGAGAGGCGACGCGGACATCTCCTCCTTCATGTACACACTGGGTACAGCTCCAGCGCTCACCATCCCCGCAGTCAACGGCAAGGCGACCGCGACGATCACCCCGACCTCGGTCACCGCCACCTTGCAGGTGTACGGCGTTGATCGTGCCGGCAACGTCGGTCTGTCCTACAAACTCCTGATCATCGCGAAGGGGTTACCGCCCGCCGCGGCGCTCTGGCCGGTCAACCTGGACACCCCTGCGGTACTGGCCGACACGCGAGGAACGAACCCGATCAGGCTCTACGGCGGCTACTCCTGGCAGACCGGTCAGGACGGCGGGGACGCCGTCGGTCTGGACGGTGACCCGTCGACCGGCGGGCACACCGACGGCCCTGTGCTGCACACCAACGCCAGCTTCACCGCGATGGCCTGGGTGCGGCTGGACGACACCGGGGACTGGCGGGTCGCGCTGGGCCAGGCCGGATCGGCGTACAACGGCTTCGAACTGCGGTACGAGATGCCCACCCGCAGATGGGCGTTCGTCATGCGGGCATCCGACGCCGACGGGGCGGCGGAAAACACCGCCCAGTCGAACACCCTGGCCCAGGCGGGGGTCTGGACGCACCTCGCCGGCGTGTACGACCACGAGGCGGGCGAGCTGCGGATCTACGTCGACGGCCGGCTCGCTGGCCGGACGCCACACCGCAGCACCTGGGATGCCACGGGGACGTTCGGAATCGGCTACCGAAACTACTACGGATTCGCCCCGTCGCGCTGGCAGGGTCTGCTCGATGACATCCAGGTCTACTCGTTCGCCGCCTCCGACCGGAAGATCTTCGAGGCCATGAAAGCGGTCGGCCGGTGGGGCCCCACGGCCTGGTGGACGCTGGACAGCACCGACGCCGACTCGACGAACGGACAGCACACCCTGGCGCGAATCGGCGGCACCTCGTGGACCACCCGCCGACAGGGCTTGGACGCGCTGAGCCTCAACGGCAGCACCGGCAGCGCCTATACGGCGAACCCGGTCGTCCACACCGATGGCAGCTTCTCCGTGGCCGCCTGGGTGCGGCTGGATCGCGCCACCGACACCGCGATCGCGGTCAGCCAGGACGGTCGGCTCGCGAGCGGCTTCGGCCTCGGCTATCTCAAGGACGTCGGCTGGGCCTTCACCAAGAGGCGCGCGGACGCCGCCGGCCCGACCGTGCCGGTCGACAGCGCCGCCTACGCCGCCCCGGTCCAGCTTGGTGTCTGGACCCACCTCGCCGGCGTGTACGACAAGGCCAGGCAGCAGCTCCTGCTCTATGTCAACGGACGGCTGGCCGCCACAAGCCCGCACGAGAGCACCTGGGACGCCACCGGTTCACTTGTGCTCGGCAGGGGCTACGACAGCAACGGTGGCTGGAGCCACTTCTGGCCCGGTGCTCTCGACGACGTACGCGTCACCGGCATGACGGTGAACGCCGGCCAGATCAAGGACTGGATGGCCAGCGACCTCTCGTTCGCGCCCCAGGCCACCTGGGACCTCGACGACCCGGTCGGCAGCACCCGTCGGGACGCGACCGGCAACGGGCACACCCTGTTCGTCACGACCGGCGGTACGACGACCACCGGCAAGCGCGGCAGCGCCCTGCAACTCGACAGCACCGCTGGCGCGGTCGCCTACACCGCCGGACCGGTCGCGCACACGAACAAGAGTTTCACCGTCGCCGCCTGGGTACGTCCGGACCGGCTGGACAGGTCGGCAACGGCGGTCAGCCAGGACGGCCTCGCCGACAGCGGCTTCACTCTCGGCTACGACCTCAGCACAAAGCAGTGGACGTTCGCGATGAGCAGAGAAGACCGCACCGACGGCCTCGGCTCGACCACCACGGTCCGCTCGACGAAGACCGTGCCGGCGTCGACCTGGACCCACCTCGCCGGGACGTACGACGACAAGAAACATGAGATCAAGCTGTACGTCGACGGAGAACTCGTTGGTACGACGCCGCACTCGAGCAGTTGGGACGCCGCCGGCCCGCTGCTGATCGGTCGCGGCAAGCTCGACGGCGCAGCGCGGGACTGGTGGCCGGGGGCGGTCGACGAGGCGCGGGTGGTGGACTTTCCGATGGCGCCGGAAGAGGTTCGCGCGTTGCTGGTGTCCACCACGCTCGGCCCCGGCGCCTGGTGGCCACTCGATGAGACGGCTGGCACCGGTGCCCGGGACGGGTCCGGCAACGGCTACCCGCTCGCGCTGGCGGGCAACGCGTCCTGGACTGCCGGTCGTTGCGGTAACGGCCTGCTGCTGGACGGGGGCACCGGCCAGGCCACCGCACCCGGCCCGGTGCTGCGGACCGATCAGAGTTTCACCGTGACGGCGTGGGTACGCCTGGATCGGACCGGAGCTGACGCGGCCGCGATGAGTCAGGACGGTCAGCTCGCGAGCAGCTTCTACCTCGGATACAACGTCAGGCTCAACAAGTGGTGGTTCATCCTGCCCACCGCCGACTCGTCGAATCCGGAAGACGTGGTGGCGTTCTCCGCGACTCCGGCCCAGTCCGGCACCTGGACCCACCTGGCGGGGGTGTACGACGCCACAACCCACCAGATGCGGCTCTACGTCAACGGCGTGTCCTCCACGGCGACTGCGGTGAGCGCCACCTGGAACGCGGTCGGTGCGACCCGGTTGGGCGGCGCGCAGTGGAACGGCGGTCTGGTCGACCACTGGCCGGGCGCGATCGACGACGCTCGCGCGCTGGGCCGGGCCGCGACCGCCCCTGATATCCAAGCGATCATGGCAGACTGCCAGCCCGCACCGGGCTGGTCGTTCACCAACACGAATGACGTGGCCATCCCAGACCGAGCCACGGTAGAGAGCTCGATCGTCGTGTCCGGGATGGCGGGGAACGCGCCCGCAGCGCTCCGGGTCGGGGTCACCATCCGGCACACGTACCGAGGCGACCTGGTCATCGATCTGATCAGCCCCTCCGGACGGCAGTTCCGCTTGAAGGACTCCAGCGCGAGCGACAACGCGGACGACGTCGTGGCCACCTATCAGGTGAACGCCTCCGCCGAACCGGCGAACGGGACCTGGCGGTTGCGTGTGCAGGACGTCGTCGCGGGGGATACCGGCTATCTCGACCAGTGGAGCCTCAGTTCCGGGTAGTGCCACTGCCCGGCGCAGGGTGAGCCGGTGCGTGGCGCGGGTGAGTGCCAGGTAGAGGTCGCGGCGGCCACTCGGCCGGGCCGCGACGATCCGGTCGGGGTCGACCACCAGCACCTCGTCGAACTCCAGGCCACGGACCGCCGACACCGGCACCACGTGCGTCCCGGTCGCGGCCAGCTCGGCGACCGCCTCGTCCGCGCAGATCACGGTGCCCGGCCCGGCCGTGAACTCGGCGGGGAATGATCCGGGTACGCGGCTGCTCGCCGTGCCGCAGCGGCGTGGGATCGGCGCCTACACCCAAGCCGGCCGCCTGGGGATCCCAAGCGGCCGGCTTCCGATCATCTACCCGACGGTCAGGCCAGCGCGATGCCGCCGAGCAGGGTGTCGCCCACCACCGGCAGGGTGGCGGCTGTCAGTACGACACAGCTCGCGAGGAGTGCCAGTCGCGGAGCACGCGAGGACCGTTTGCCCAGCGTCAGCGCGGTCGAGCGGAGCGAAGGCGGGTGCGGTTGCGTTGCTGGTGGCGCCCGAGCGCCACTGCCGCGACGGCGAGGCTGGCGATGGCTGCCGCGGCGGCGATATCGCCTGGATAGTGCACGCCGACCCATACCCTTGCGATACCGACGGCCAGCGCAGACACTCCCAGGATCACACCCCAGCGGTGGTTCAGGAAGGTGTAGATACCGAAGGCCAGCGTGAACGCTGCGGTGGCATGGTCGCTGGGCAGTGAAACCCCCGGATCATGGGCAATCAGCTGGTGGACCTGATGGCTCTGGAACGGGCGTAGCTGGCCGTTCAGGTGTGCCAGGACGGTAGCCGCGGCGAAGGCGAGGACCAGGGCGACGCCGAGTTCGAGCACCGGAGGTATCCGTCGGCGGTACAGCGCCACCGCAACCGGGACCGTGGAGGCCGCGAAGATCAGATACACCAGCCAGGTCGCGGCGAACTCCATCACGTCATCGACGGCGTCGATCCGCCCGGCCGGACCATTGATCAGTTCGAACAATCGATAGTTCACGCGTTCATCCTGCCGAGCCGATGGTAAGAAATCGCTGAAAACGGTCATCCGTACGGGGTCGGACGGCGTAGTAGCCCGCTGGAGACCAGTTCAACGGTCACGGCGACGGCGATCGTCTCGACGGCCAGCAGCGCGACCAGGACCGGCAGCCGAGTGGCTTCGCGCTGCTCACCGGCGGCGTACGGCTCAGCGCGACCCCGCCTCGGAGCGACGACCACGCAGGCGTGCACGCAGCAGCTCGACGCCGATCGGGAGCACCGAGACGACCACGATGCCGATCAGGATGAACTCGATGTTGTTCTTGACGAACGTCACCTGGCCCAGGAAGTAACCGAGGATGGTGACCCCGCACCCCCACAGGATGCCGCCGAGGACGTTGTAGACCAGGAACGTGCGGTAGTGCATGTGGCTCGCTCCGGCCACGATCGGCGTGAACGTCCGCACGATCGGTACGAACCGGGCCAGCACGATCGAGCGGGCGCCGTACTTCCCGAAGAAGTCCTGGGCCCTGGTCAGGTTCTCCTGCTTGAACAACCGGGAGTCGGGTCGCCGGAACAGCGTGGGGCCGAGGCGTCGGCCGAAGAGGTAACCGAACTGGTCACCCGCGACCGCCGCGATGGACACCAGCAGGCACATCAGCCACAGCGGCTGGTGCAGGTAGGTGCCGTCGGCCACGAGCAGGCCGGCCGTGAACAGCAGCGAGTCGCCGGGCAGGAAGAAGCCGATCAGCAGGCCGGACTCGGCGAAGACGATGGCCAGGATGCCGATCAGCCCGAAGGTGGAGATGAGCCACTCCGGGTCCAGGAACGACGGGCCCAGCGCAAGGGTGTTAGGTGCGGCCAGCATCTGCACGACTTTCTCCTCGATGGCGTGCCGTTAAACCTACACGTTGTAGGTTTATGGATGGGGGATCGGCAGCCGAACCCGCAGCGCGGCACCGTCGGTCAGCGCGTCCACGGTCACGGTCCCGCTGTGCGCGACGACGATGTCGCGGGCGATCGGCAGCCCCAACCCGGCACCGCCACCCTGCCGGGACCGGCTGTCGTCGAGCCGCACGAACCGGTCGAAGACGCGTTCGCGGTCGCCAGCGGCGATAGCGGGCCCGTCGTTGCCGACGACCACCTGAGCATGGCCGTCGTCGGCGGCGAGGCTGACGACGACGGCGTGCCGGGCGTTGTCGACCAGGTTGCGTAGCGCACGGTGCAACTGATCGGGATCCCCGATCACCCGCACCGGCTCGACGCCGCCCTCGATGCGCAGGTCGGGATGCTCGACGGCGACTCGTTCCCGCTCGGCGTAGACCAGATCGTCGAGGTCGACCTCGTCGCGGCGCAGCCGCAATGCCTGGTCGTCGACCCGGGCGAGCACCAGCAGATCGTCGACCAGCCGCGCCATCCGGGCGCTCTCGGCATGGATGCGACGCACCGAACGAGCCGGGGTCTCGGCCAGCTCTGCCGCGTCGAGCAGGTCGGCGTTGGCGTGGATCGTCGCCAGCGGGCTGCGCAGCTCGTGGCTGGCGTCGGCGACGAACCGGCGCTGCGCCGCCGAGGCGGCCTCGATCCGGTCCAGCATCGTGTTCATGGTCGCCGCGAGCGCCGCGATCTCGTCGTCGGCCGCCGGCACGGGCAGCCGGGCGTGCAGGTTGCGCGCGGTGATCGTGGCCGCCTGCCGCCGCATCGCCTCCACCGGGTGCAGGGTGCGGCCGACGAACAGGAACGTCGCGACGCTCACCACGACCGCGAGCAGTGGCAGCCCGACCGCCAGCGCCGCGATGATCGCCTCGGTGCCGTCGTCAACCGTGTCCATCGACTCCGCCACCAGCACGATCCGCGAGCCCGCAGGGGTGCTCACCCCGCTCGCTCCGATCCGGAACGGCGCGTCGTGCTCAAACTCAAGCCGGCGGGATTCCCACTCACGTTGTCCGACCGCTGGCCGCAGGGCGGATATCGGCGACACGGTGGAGACCGCGTTCGACGCCGCGACGACCCGACCGGTTGGGTCCAGCACCTGGACCACGGACCGTTGCGGGGTGGACGGCCGCAGCGCCGCAGCGAGGGCCGTCGAGTCGCCTCCGGTCAGCGCTGCCGTCACCTGCGTGGCCCGGTCGTTCGCCGATGTGGTCACGTTGTCGAGCAGGATGCCGCGGGCGGTGACGAGCAGGATGCCGCCTGCCAGCACCGACGCGGCGGCGACGACGAGGCCCGCGGCGAGCGCGGAGCGCAGCCGTACGCCCAGGCGCCGTGCCAGCGTCAGCCTCAGTCGTCGCACGAGGTGGGGTGCTCGCATGGCCGTCACGCTAACCGCGACTCGCTGAGGACACGCTGAAAGCGACGGTTCAGCGCTTTCTCAGCCGGTTCGGGCAGTCTAGAGCTGGGAGGTTGCGGATGCGGGTGCTCGTTGTCGAGGACGAGGTGGGTCTGGCGGAGACGATCCGTGACGGGCTCACCCAGGAGGGTTTCACCGTCGACCTCGTCCACGATGGGTCCGAGGGTCTGTGGACCGCCACCGAGGCGCCGCACGGCGCGTACGACGCCATCGTGCTGGACATCATGCTGCCCCGGCTCAGCGGCTACGAGGTGTGCCGTCAGTTGCGGGGGCGCGGCATCTGGACCCCGGTGCTGATGCTGACTGCCAAGGACGGTGAGTACGACCACGCGGACGCCCTCGACCTCGGCGCGGACGACTACCTGACCAAACCGTTCTCCTTCGTCGTCCTGATCGCCCACCTACGCGCCCTGATCCGCCGCGGCGCTCCGGAACGCCCCGCGGTGTTGACCGCGGGCGACCTGAGCCTCGATCCGGCCGAACGCCGCGTCGCCCGGGGGGACACCCCGATCCCACTGACCCCACGCGAGTTCGCGCTGCTGGAGTTCCTGCTACGCCACCGCGGCCAGGTCGTCACCAAGACCGCGATCATCGAAAACGTCTGGGACGCCCATTTCAACGGCGACCCGAACATCGTCGAGGTGTACGTCGGCTACCTGCGCAAGAAGATCGACCACCCGTTCGGCCGGGCCGCGATCGAGACCGTCCGGGGGATGGGTTACCGCCTGGCGACCGAGGGCGACGCGTGAGGGACATCTGCCCCGTCCGCTCGTCACGTAACCGGCCGGAGCCGACCGCGGGCCTGTCGAATCCGGCCGGTCACGGTCCGCGCCGGATCGGCGGCCACCGGTCGTGGGCGGTGCGAGCAGGCGTCGGCGTGGAGCGAGTGCGGCGGATACTTCACGAGGAGTCGGCCGGAACCTGAGATTTCGCTGAACTGCCTGCTGAGCGTCCTTCAGCGGTTTCTTAGCACGCCGCTGTCAGCCTTCCCCCATGACCCATGCCGCGCAGCCTGATCTCGACCGTCCGCTCCGGCGCTTCCTGAGCAAGGTGCCGGAGGTCACCGTCTTCTTCTGGATCATCAAGATCCTGGCGACCACCGTCGGTGAGACCTTCGCCGACTTCCTGAACATCACCGCCGGGCTCGGCCTGACGCTGACCACCGTAGTGGTGAGTGTCCTGCTCGCGATCGTCCTCGTCCTGCAGTTCCGCACCGTCCGTTACGTGCCCGCGCTGTACTGGCTCGTCGTGGTGCTGATCAGCATCGTGGGCACGCTGATCACCGACAACCTCGTCGACAACGTCGGGGTTCCGCTCGAGGTCACCACCGTCGTCTTCGCCGTGCTGCTCGGCGCCACCTTCGCCGTCTGGTACGCGGCCGAGAAGACCCTGTCGATCCACACGATCGACACCCCGCGCCGGGAGGCGTTCTACTGGCTCGCGATCCTGTTCACCTTCGCGCTGGGCACCGCCGCAGGCGATCTGGCCGCCGAGGCGCTGGGACTCGGGTACGGCGTCGCCGCGGCTGTCTTCGCCGCCCTCATCGCCGCCGTCTGGGTCGCGCACCGGTTCATCGGGCTCGGCGCCGTCGTCGCGTTCTGGATCGCCTACGTCCTGACCCGGCCGCTCGGCGCCTCGCTGGGCGACCTGCTCGCCCAACCCGGCGACGAGGGCGGCCTCGGCTTCGGCACCGTCGTCACCAGCCTCGTCTTCCTCGTCACGATCCTGGCCGTCGTCGCGTACCTCAGCGTCTCCAAGCGCGACCAGCCGGCACGGGGCGCGCACACGGACCGGGCTCGGACCGGGTCGTGGTGACCCGGCCGGTCGTGGTCATCTCGGCCAGCATCGGCGCCGGGCACGACGGCGCGGCCCGGGAGCTCACCCGCCGGCTGACCAGGCTGGGGTTCCCGGTGCTCCGGCACGACTTCCTCGACCTGCTGCCGCCCGGCCTCGGCAGCGCGCTCCGCAGCACCTACGCCCGGCAGTTGCGCACCGCGCCGACGACATGGGGGTGGCTGTTGCGGGCGGTTGCCGGCCCACGGATGTCGGCGCGAGCCGCCGCGCTGTCGACCGGCGCCGCCGCAACGCGGATGCTGGCGGCGATCGACCCGGCTGCGGCCGTGGTCGTATCGACCTACCCGCTGGCCACTCAGGTCCTCGGAGGACTCCGCCGCCGCGGCCGGATCACCGCACCCACGGCCGCGGTGATGACCGATCCGTCCGTGCACCCTCTGTGTGTGGCACCGGGCATCGACGTACACCTGGCACCGGGGCTCCCGACTGCCGCGCAGGTACAGAAGCACGGCTTCCCGGCGGTCGCGGTCTCCCCGATCGTCGACCCGGCGTTCCGGCCGGTCCACGACAGCGCCGAGAAGGCGGCGACCCGCCGCCGGCTCGGGCTGCCGGCCGACGAGCGCCTCGCGGCGGTCGTCGCCGGCTCGTGGGGGGTCGGCGATGTCGAGTCGACCGCGCGGGACACCGCCTCCAGCGGCACCGCCATCCCGGTAGTGGTCTGCGGACGCAATGACTCTCTGCGTCGCCGGCTTGGCCGATCGGGCGACGCGATCGCGCTGGGCTGGATCGGCACCATGCCGGAGCTGCTGCGCGCCGCCGACGTCGTCGTCCACAACGCCGGTGGACTGTCAAGCGTGGAGGCGATGGCCAGCGGCGTACCGCTGATCAGCTACCGCTGCCTGCCCGGGCACGGCACCGCCAATGCCACCGTGCTCGCTGCGGCGAACCTGTCGCCCTGGCCGCACACCCGCCACGAACTCGCCGCCGAGCTGAGCCTGGCCTTGGACGGCAGCGCGATCCTCCGGCAGCGGGCGGCGCTGACCGCTGCGGCGGCGAGCGCCGACGCGGCCGAGGTAGTCGCCGGACTCGCCGGACTCGCAGCCCCGGCCGCCGCCAGAAGCATGGCGCCATGAGGGTCCCCAGTACGGCGGCCCGGGTGCTTGCGGCGGTGGCCACAGGACTGACAGTTGCCCATGCCGGGCCGGCACTGGCCGCCGTCGGGCCGCTGCGCCGGTGCTTCTTGCCAGCCACGGCGGGCATCGGCGACCCTGCACACGTGGCCCTCACCTTCGACGACGGCCCGCACCCGCAGGCGACCCCCGAACTGCTGCGGCTGCTCGACAGCACCGGGACACGGGCGACGTTCTTCCTGCTCGGCGAGATGGCCGAACAGCACCCGTCCATCACCCGAGCCATCGCCGCCGCCGGACACGAGATCGCCGTGCACGGATACGAGCACCGCCTCCTGCTCACGCGGCGCCCCACCGAAACTCACGTCGACCTGGCCCGCGCCACGGCGGTCATCTCGGAGTTGACCGGGATGACGCCACGTTGGTGGCGGCCACCCTACGGGATCGCCAGCACCGCTGCGGTCAGGGCTGCCCGGCACCTCGGCCTCACCCCTGTGTTGTGGAGCTGCTGGGGCCGCGACTGGACCCGGCGGGCCACTCCCGACTCAGTTTTCCGCACGGTGCGGCGCGGACTCACCGGCGGCGCCACAGTCCTGCTGCATGACAGCGACCACTGTGCCGCCCCCCGCTCATGGGAGGCCACCGTCGGGGCGCTGCCCGCGATCCTGACCAGCTGCCGCGCGCGTGGCCTCGATGTCGGCCCGCTCGGCGAGCATCGGATTGTCCACCGGTCACTTCAGGTAGCCCCCTCGTAGGCGGGATCACTCTGAGCGGCGCCCCGCAGAGGAAGAAGGTGGTGACCCCATGACTAGCGGGCAGATACCTGAAGGCGCAGATCGGACCGTTGTGGAAGACCTAGCAGTCGGTAAATCCAACGTCGTGCAGGAAGCTAACGTCGACGAGCGCCGCACGGCCTTATACCCGAGGCGGCAGGACTGGGAGGCCGCCCCGTCGGGAGGCCGGGCTGGGCAGCGGTAGCCACGACGACATGCACGCTGATCGGGGCGGCGGGGGCCGCCCCGATCAGGTGGGGTGGTCAGCGCAGCGTCCACCGGGTTGACGGGCTGTTGTGGGTCAGGACGAGCGGACGCCGCGCCGGTGAGTGGGTGTTGCGGCTGGACCGGCCGCTCCAGAACGGCGACCGCCACATTGAATGCGCGGTCGTGCTTCTGCCGAGCGGGTAGGTGTCCTGCTGGGTGTAGCCGTGCTGCTGGAGTAGTTCGCGCTCGGCGTCGGTGAAGGCCTCCGCGTAGGTGGGCATGCTGAGCGTGTCCATCCAGCGCTGTGCTCCGGTGAGGACGGCTGCGGCGCGGCCGGACTCTGCCGGGCCTGGCGCGGCGAGCAGTGCCAGGTGGTTGTGTGCCTCGGTGGGCCGCCGCGCGGCGAGAGCCTGGTCGAACTGGCGGAACCGGTCCAGTTGTTCACCGCACGCGTCGGCGAGCCGGTCGGCGTACCGGGCGGGGGGTGGGATCGGCCGGTAGCGGTGGAACCAGACGGTCGCGGCGGTGCCGTCGGGGAGTAGGAACGCGTCGCCGAAGAGCAGCGCGTGTTCGATCCAGATGCGTGCCGCAGCGGCGAGGATGGTCGGCCGGCGTCGCTCATCGGGGACGAGCCAGGCGCCGAGGGCGGTGGGAGAGAGGGCCTCGGTGACGAGATCGGCGATTCGGCCGATGTCGCACCACCGGGCCCGGACGACGGGCTGGGTCACGTTCATGGGTAACTCCTGGTCACCATCGTGATCGGGTACCTCGGGGAAGGATGCCGGCGTCGTCGCGGGACCGCCGCGGGCCGGCGCGGGCCACCAGGGGCCGTCAGGCATTCGGGTGCGCAGAGGCCGCCGGTGCCGCGCGGACGGCACGCAACGGCCCGCCGGTCAGGCGGGCCGGGTGCCCGGGCGGGGCGAGCGGGACGGGAGAGCGTCGCCACCGGTCGGGTGGCAGCGGCGTCCTGCCAGGCTGGGCGGCGTCCATACCGACGTGGGGGCGTCGGCCGGGCTCCCGTGGACGGCGCCGGACGAACCGGATCCACTGGCGCCGGGGGCGGGCGTGGCTGGCGCGGAGTCGGCGTCCGGCCGGGGCGGGTGCGGCCCGTCCGGCCGGGCGAGGTGCGGCGGGGACGAGAGTTCGGTCGTCGTCTGCCAGTGCGACGAGGGGCTCGTGGGGGCGGCACCCGAAACGGGTCCGGCCGGTTCGCCGAGCGGTCCAGTGCCGGGCCTGATGCAGCAGCCCGGGCCGTTCTGCGGCAGCGCGGGTAGCGGCGGCGCGGTTGGTGATGGCGTGGTTGGTGGTGGCGTGGCCGGCGAGCCGGTGGGCGGGCTCAGGATGCCCGTCACCGGTTCGAAGGGATCGAGCACTGGGTCCAGCGGCTCAAGCACCGGCTCCAACTCCCGCCAGACGGGGGAGAGGATCGGGGCGAGCGGCCGGGTCACCGGGCTGAGGACCTCGGCCACGGGCGCCAAGGTCCCGGTGCGCACCGGGTCGGTGACAGGGCCGAGCACCTCGCTCACAGGGGTGAGCAACCCGGCCCGGACCGGCTCCGTGACCGGACGGAGAACAGCACCCACCGGTGCCAGCAACTCCCCGCCGCGCGGCCGGGTGGCCGGTCGGCTCGCGCCCCCAGCGGCCGGCTTCGGCGTGCCGACCTGGCCGGGCCGGGCCGGCGGACGGCCCGCTGGACGGGGGACGGCTCCGCGCGGCAGGGCGCCGAGGGCCGTCTCGTCGGCAGGCACTTCCGATGCCGGCGGTGGTATAGCCGTGTCGAGGATCGGGAGGAGGACACCGGTGAGCAGGTCGACGGCGGCGTCCACCGGCGCGGCCGGTGGGCGGTCGGCAGCGTAGGCGGCCGTCGTGGTGGTGCTCTCGTGGGCACCCCACGCCACTACGACCACGCCGAGTAGGAGCCCGAGGCGCAACGCGACCCGCGTCCACCGCCCGCCCCGTCGAGTCATCGTGGCACCCCTCCGACCTTCGGCCATCACCGACGATCAATGCCCGCACTCTACCGAATGCGGTCGACCGATCACAGCCTGCCGCAGGCATGATGAAGGGCGAGGCGAAGATTATCGCCGCCTCACTGATGAACAAGGTCCAGATGGCCGGCCGGCGGGCGGTTGATTCCCGATGCAACCAAGGCCAAGTTGCACGGCGAGGTTGCCAAGCCGCGCTCCGGCAGGTGAGCCGGTCCGCTGCCAGCGGCGCGCGGTGTCGTTGACCTGGCAGGGCGAAACCGCTGATTTCGCAGGGAAAGGCTCGGTTCTCGCCGTTTCGTTTGGTCTTGGTGTTGACGCCTTCGGTGGGGTCGCTGCTGTAGGGAAGCGTGAGCGCGGCGTTCACGGCGTCGTGGTCCCGTTCCAGGCATTGGCAGACCTCGCCACCGCCTGCGCCGGGAGAGCAGAACGCGGCGGACCGGGTCGGCCCGGCGACCGGGGGATCACCCCCGCCTGCGCGGGGAGCAGGTGCAGTTCGTCCGCCTCGGGCGTGGCGTCCAGGGATCACTGGACGGGTGGGCCCGCGGGCTCAGGTGAGGGCGGCGACCAGCAGGGCGAAGGCGGCGATGATGATGGCGACGCGGACGTAGTCTCTGGGGTCCACGTCTTGCCCCGGTTGTTGACGCCATCCCGCCAGGCGCGGCCACCCGCCAGGGTCGAGACCCCGGACTTCGCCGCCGGTATCCGAGGGCCAAACAGAGCTACCGCCTCTCACCTCTTGACGTCGACGCGCAGGACGATGATCGTTCGGAGTTGCCGGAGGTCGCCGAGGCCCGCGCACGGGTGATCCGGGTGGGTGCTCTTGCCCAGGCGTGCCGACCTTCGGGAGCAGCGCGGGCCAGGCCCCGCAAGATCATCCGAGATGTAGGTCCGGACTCCGAAGCGTTCGAGTGAACAGGACGCTTGTCGCGTCCAGTCGAAGATTGCGGATGATCAAAATGCAGACCGGCGGCCTGCGAAGTGAATCCGGACGTTGGTGGACCGAAGTGTCCGGACTTACTTCGCGGCTTCCCGGTCAAGACTCGATCGGAGCGGGTCGGTGCGGTATTCCCGGAGCGTGATCGGGCTTGGTGGCGGCTGCTTTGGCGGCCCGTTCGATCTTCGCGCGCCGCGCTTCCCAGAAGGCCGCGTCGGGCTGCGCGTCCGCGTACTCGGCCATGAACCCGGTCGAACCGTCGAGCTGTTCGCGCAGGATATCGGCGTGTCCGGCGTGCCGGCTGGTCTCGGTGAGGACGTGGACCAGGATGTTGAACAGCTTCACGTGGGGGCGTCGCCACCAGGGCACGTAGCCGGGCGAGTCGATCGCCAGAGCGGCGATCGTCGCGTCAGAGTGCTCCCACACGCGACGATACCGGTCGATGATCTCCTCGCGCGTCTCGTACTCGGTCGCCCACATGGCCGCGTCGCCCGCGTCGGCGTCGTCCCACCGGGGCAGGGGTTCGGGGAACGGCCGTTCGAAGATGTCGCCGAAGTATCTGGCCTCCGTCATCGATAGGTGCTTGACCAGGCCGAGAAGGTTGGTTCCGGTCGAGGTCAGGGGACGGCGGATGTCGTACTCGGAAAGCCCGTCGAGTTTCCACAGCATCACCTCGCGAATGTCTCGCAGATCGCTGTGCAGGTACTCCTTCGCGAAATCATCGATCATGGATGACGATCCTGCCGTAGGCCGTCAATCTCTCATGGCGGGCATCGGGTCATCCGGCCTGAAGGAGAACTTCGACGGCGTCGGCGACGGTGGCGACGGCGTTGTCGGGTCCTGGTTGGTCCTCGGGCCACGACGCCGACCCGCTTCGCAGCCAGATGGTGCGCAATCCCGCGCCGCGTCCGCCGGCGACGTCGAGGATCGGGTCGTCGCCGATCATCCAGCCGCCGTGCGTTGTCGATGCTCCGCAGCGCTGCGCGATGATGTTGAAGATCGCCGGCTCGGGCTTGCGGATGCCGACCTCGTCCGAGATGCACCAACCGTCGACCAGCGTGTTGAGGCCGGCGCGGTGGATCTTGCCGTGTTGGTTGTCGGTCATGCCGTTGGTGACGATCCCGAGCCGCCAGCCGGCCGCACGCAGCAGGCGTAACGCCTCAAGGTCTTGCGACCGGCAGGTGACCAGTTCAGGCATGCGCTGGCGGTATTGCTGCCAGAGGTCGTCGGCAGCATGGTCGAGACGAAATGCCTCGCGGACGGCGTGGAAGAAGGGGCCTTTCGTGCCGGAGGTCCGGGCGTCGGTTTCCAGGAGCCAGGTCAACGCGACGGCGTCGAGGCGGTGGGTGGTGACGAACTCCTGAGCCCATGCGCGGAAGGCCGCGCTGCGGTTGACGAGCGTGTCGTCCAGATCAAAGAGCGCCAGCCGCTGCATGTCGAGATCGTATGCAGCGGTGGGGTGGCCAGCGAACTGGTGGAGGACACCGCGTCGGAGATGGCGACCTGCCTGCCCGTGTACCGGGTGACGCTTCTCCGCCCGGTCCGTCGCGCGACCCGGTTGTCGACGCGGTTAGCATCGCCGGGTGATCGAGGAGTTGATCAGCAAGGTGTCCGTCGGGGAAGACGACGCGATCGAGGAGCTGTCCACGATCGCGGACACCGATCCGGGGAGGCTGACGCCGTACCTCAGCTCCTTGCTCGACCGGGACGTGTTGTGGCCGGGGAAGTTGTACCGGGCGGCGGACGCCGACGTGGTCCGCCGGATCGTCGAGCGTATCGACGGCGGCCGGGCGCCGGACCAGCTCAACCAGCTACTGGTCATCCTGGCGCACACCGCCCACCCGATGGCCGAGAGCGCTATGCGTCGCTGGTCGGCCCGACCGCCAGCCGGCGCGGACAAGCTGTACGTCGGCGCGCTGACCTACGCACGTGAGGGCGGCTGGACGGTCGGCCCGGAGGGCCGCCGGCGGGACCTGTGCGGCAGCACCGCGTACCGATGGGTCATGCGCGAGACACCGCGACGCGCGGACGGTCCCACCTGCCCGTGGTGCGCATCGCCGTTGTGGACCGCCGCGGACCTCGACACCGCGGACCCTGCCGTCGGCACCGCGCTGGAGCACACGGGCTGGTCCGGCCGGCTGGTGATCGAAACGTGTCATTTTTGCGCCTGCTACACGACGCTGTACAGCCGAGTCACGCCGGCCGGCGCCACCGCCTGGTGGACCGGCAACACCCGCCCTGGGTACCTCGGCTCCGCCGAGGCGGAGGATCCGCCCGCGCTGGCGCCGGTGCCCGGTGAGGCCCGGCAGAGCCCCTACCAGGCCAGCGGGTGGGATCGGGGCGGCTCGACACTGGGCGGCCGGCCCGACTGGATCCAGGACGCCGAGCACGCCGACTGCCCCGGTTGCCACCAAGCGATGGACTACGTGGGTCTGATCGGCGGCGCGGACCTGGACGACTACGGCGAGGGCGCCTACTACCTGCACCTGCACCAGCCGTGCGGGTTCGCCGCGGTGAACTACCAGCAGAGCTGACCGCCGGGGGCGCTCGACTGCGGGACCTGGTGCACCCGCTCGCACGCATACCACGGCACTGCCGTGGGCGAGTCAGATCCACGTCCAGGGGCGGACGGCCGTCCACACCCGCCCGCGCCACCGTGCGCGACGAGTTCACCGCTCTTCCGCTCGACCTGTGATCGGCCCTGCGGCGACCTCGCTGGCCAGCATCGCGCCACGATGGGAGACCCCCGCAGCGGGCCCACCGTGGGTGCCATCCGCAGCGTTCACCGGGTCCTCTGCTCGGTGCCCCACCAGGCGAGCAGACGTCGCGCGAAGGCCCGGATCTTGGCGTCGCTGATGGTCATCCCGAAGTGGCCACGGATCTCAGCCGACAGGTACTCGCTGAGATCGCCCGCGCCGGCGCCGCTGGTCAGTCTCTTCAGCAGCGGTGCGATCAGGCAGTCGTACTCGTCGACGTTGACCCGCGGGTCGTGGACGCCGATGAAGTCCCAGGCGTTGAGCAGCCGGCGAAGGCCGCCCGTTCGCTGCTCTGCGCTGCCGTGCGCGAGGCTCGTGAGGTCACACCACGGCAACGCCGGCACGCGGGAGAGGTGATCACGGCATAGCTGACGGACCGTCGCCGCCAGTTCCTGGTTGCCGCGCCCCCAGCCCTGGTCCCACTCGTCGACCAGCACGTGCAGGTCGGTGAACGGGCTGCGCCGGATCTCGTCGAGGTCGAGGTGCCAGGAGACGAAGGCCGAGACGTGCTCGCTGACTGTTCGTTCGTCGACCTCACCGTCGATCAGCCGTTGCGCCAGCGTGGCCAACCAGGCGTCCGCTGCATCCGCTGCGGACGGAACACGCACGCCCACCTCGGTGAGGGCGGCTGCGTCGTGTGACTCGGCTTCGGCGCGGTGACCACCGGGGCGTCGGGTAGCAGTTCGCCGATCAGCCGGGTGTCGGTGCCGTCGAGCCCGGCGAGTTCACTCAGCGCCGTTCCGTCGTGTCCGGCGGCGAGCCAGTCCGCCGCGTACCAGGGCACCCGCTCGACATTGACGCTGCCCAGCACGTACTCGGCGGCAACCAGGTCCGGCGGCTTACCCACCGGTCGGTTCCTGCTCCCGCAGGATCGTGCGGGCCTGCATGAGGGCGAAGCCGAGCAGGTTCAGCCCGCGCCAGCGTGCGGGGTCGGTGGCGTGTGGGTGGTCGGCGGCCAAGCCGATGCCCCAGACCCGGTCGAGTGGGCTGGCCTCCACGAGCACCCGCGCGCTGGTGCCGAGCAGATAGGTGCGCAGCGTCGGATGCTGGTCGAACTTGGCCGTGTTGCCGGTCACCACGATGTCGTCGCGGTGCTGTTCCCATGTCTGCTGGTCGAAGCCGGTGATCTGCCGGCCGAGGTACTTCGCCGTGTGCGGGTGCGCCGCCGTGAGAATCTTGCTGGCCGTGGCGTGGTCGCCGAACAGGGTGGCCTTGCGCCACATCATGTAGTGCTCGGCGGTGGCGAAGCGTAGGTCGTCGAGGACGAACGGTGCCGGCCACCACTGGCTCAAACAACCGGCCCCGATGCTGCCGTCGCGCTGCGGCTGGTGGCCCCAGAAGAACAGGAACCTCACCCGGGCACCCGCACGCACCGCGCTGGTCAGCTCGGCGACGCTGTTCGCAGAGGTGATCATGCGAGCGAGTGTGTCGCACCAGCAGGCTCCACCGCATCGCCATTACCACCGCGGACACCGGCCACCAGGGACCTGCGTGACCGGCTCAGTGAGCGGTTCCACCGGGCGAACCCGCTGGGCGCCGCATGAGTGAGAACTGGCGTGACCGTCTGTCGCGCCTCTGGGCGAGATCCGAGGAACCCGCAGCGGGCATCAGATAGACCAGCCCTGGCCTGCGGTCCGTAGGCCAGGGCTGGCCATGTCCCGGCGGGATGGCCGCCGGGCTCGGTGCCTTCGAGTCAGCTCGTCGCCTTGGCGGCCTGGTGGATGAGGTCCGCGACGACCTGCGGGTGGCTGAGCATCGCGCAGTGGGACGAGTTCGGCACCTCGACGACCTTGCGGGCGTTGGCGCGGCTGTACATCCAACGTTCAGCCGCAGGCGGAATGGCCTTGTCCCGACCGGCGACCAGCCCCCACACCGGGATCGTGTGCCACGCGGCGGCCGTCGTCGGGTAGATGAAGGAGTCCGCGTCGAACGGTCGCTGGGTGGCCTGCAGAAGCTGGAAGGCGTGCTTGGAAATGTCCGCGGCGAACGCGGCCTGGCCGTTCGGGCTCAGGTACAGGTCGGTTCCGGTGGTGCCGTCGGCCTTCGTGTACGGGACCGGCACGCTGACGGGCAGGACCTCGCTGCCGGGGAACTTGTTGATCAGGTCAGCCTGCGTCTCGCCGACGTCGGGCACGAACGCGGCGATGTAGACCAGCGCCTTGACGTTGCTCTTACCGGCCGCGGCGTTGGTGATGACGGTGCCACCCATGGAGTGGCCGACCAGCACGACCGGCCCGGGGATGGAGTCCAGCAGACTCGCGATGTACGGGGCATCGGTCGGGATCCCTCGCAGCGGGTTCGCCCCGCAGATCGTGGGGTAGCCCTCGCCCTGGAGGTAGGCCAGGGTCTGGTTCCAGCACGACGAATCGGCATACCCGCCGTGCACCAACACGATCGTCGGCTTGACCTTCGGGTTGGACCGGCCAGCCGTGGCCGCGGCCGCGGTGTCCGTACCGAACGGAGCGGCCATCACCGCTGCGGCTCCGGCCACCGCCACGCCGGTGGCCAACAGGTTGCGGCGTGAAACATGCGCATCCAACGTGATCTCCTCATTCCTGCGAGCCGTGCTTCGTTTGTGGGAACGGCAACAGCGGATGAACGCACCCGCTACGTCAACGTCTGTCGGGCAAACTGGGTGTGGGAGGGGTCAGCGGTCGGTGTTCGCGGCCAGGCGGATGAGGTCGGCGACCGCGCCCGGCTGGGAGACGTAGACGGCGTGGCTGCCGATCGCCTCGGTGGTGACCGCGCCGACGCGGGCGGCCATCGACCGCTGGGCCGGCGGCGGGATCATGTAATCGTCGGTGGCGACAAGGTAGAACGCGGGCTTGGACCGCCACGCCGGCTCGGTCACGACGCCGCCGAGGGCGGCGACGTTCCACGGGACCTGCGAGTCGGCGAGGAAGGCGGCGTCGGCGGCGGGCAGGTCGGCGGCGAACGAGCCGGCGAACCTCGAGCGGTCGAGGAACAGCCAGCCGTCGCGGGGCGGCAGGATCGGCGGCTGCGGGCCGTCGGTCGGGAACCCGCCAATCAGGGTGTTGACCGACTCGCCCGCGTCGGGGGCGAACGCGGCGACGTAGACCAGCGCGGCGACGTTGTCGTGGGTACCCGCCTCGGTGATGACCGCGCCGCCGTAGGAGTGGCCGACCAGCACGGCCGGGCCGTCAAGGTCGTCAAGGATGAACCGGGTCGCCTCGACGTCGCCGTCGAGGGACAGGGTGGGGTTCTGTACCGCGGTGACGTTGAACCCGTCGGCGGTCAGCAGTCGGTGCACGGCCTGCCAGCCGGAGCCGTCGACGAACCCGCCGTGGACCAGGACGACGTTGCGGATCTGCGTGCTCATGGAATTCTCCTGGACCGCCCAGGGCGGACACCGCGCCCGCCGCCTGCCCTCCATGCAAGTCGTTGCCGGCGCCCCGGCCCAGGCGGAACACCATGCAGAACTGTTTAGCTGCCGGCGGGTGTCCGTGCTGCGGCTTGTTCTCGACGGCGGGCGGCTTCGTCGTGTTGCCCGATCGACTCGTAGATGTTCGCCGCCCGCAGCAGGCTCGTCCGTGCCTTCGTAGTCTGGGTGTCGTCGTAGAGTTCTTCGGCGAGGATGAGCAGGATAGCCGCCTCCGCGTCGGCGTTGCGCATCTGCGCGGAGGTCGCCACGCCGCGTTCGGCCAGCGGCACGCCCTCGCCGGGGCGGCCGGCCCGGCCGAGGGCTCGGGCCAGGTGGCCGAGGACGAACGGCAGCGTCGCCTCCGCGTTCGACGCCGTCATACCGGACGCCGCCGGGTTGTCGGCCATGGCGAGAGCCTGCCGGAAGCTGCTGACAGACTCGTCGAGTTCGCCCAGGGCCATGGTGATCGCCCCATGCCCGATCAGGGCCTGGCAGTAGTCGTCGGCGTTGCCGATCTGCTCGAACCTGTCGGCCGCGGCTTGGACCGCGTCTCGGGCGGCGTGCAGGTCGCCCAGCATGCTCTGGGCGCGGGCGACGACCAGCCAGGCCCGGCCTTCCCGCCCGAGGTCGCCGACGCCCCGGGCCAGGGCCAGCGCGCGTTCGCCGTATGCCAGGGCCGGTTGGAAGTCACGGCCGGGCTGGGTGTACGTCCACGCGAGCGCGGTCAGGAACTCGGCTTGCCGATCTGGTGCCCCGAGGGCTGCCGCCGAGTCGTGAGCCCGCATGTACAACGCCGGCCAGTGCGGCCAGTGCGCCCACCGGTCGAGGACCCAGCCTAGGGTGCTGACGGTGTCGACCACGGCTTGGTGGTCGCCGCCGCCGGCGGCAGCCGTGAGTGCCGGGTACCAGTGGTCGGCCTCCGTGCGGATCCACGCCTCGGCGTCCTCGGCGGTCTCGAACGCGGAGTCGGCCGCGTCCGGCGGGTTCGGTCCGAACCACGTGCCGGCGTCGGCGAGGGTGGTCAGCAGCCAGTCGACCATTCGCCGCTGTACGGCCGTGACGTCGTCGGGGTGTTCCTCGTGCTGCAGGCACCGGTTGGCGTAGAGCCGGACGAGGTCGTGGAGCCGGTATCGGCCGCCGTCCGCGGTCTCCAGCAGGCTGAGGTCGACGAGTTCGTCGAGTTCGTCCTCGGCGACCGGCAGCGGGACCGCCGCGATCACCCGGGCCAACTCGGCGCTGAAGTCCGACCCAGGCACCACCGCCATCCGCCGGAACAGTGCGCGGGCGGAGTCGGGTAGCTGCCCGTAGGACATTTCGAACGCCGCGGCGACTTTCAGGTCGCCCGCGCTGAGCTGGTCCAGCCGCCGCTCGGCGATCGACAGCCGGCGCAGCAGGTCCGCGACGCCCCACTGTGGTCGCGAGACGAGACGGTTACCCGCGATCCGCAGTGCCAGCGGCAGGCCGCCCAACAGGTCGACCAGGTCGCCCAGGTCCTCGGCGGCGGTCGCGCCGACCCGCTCGGCGACGATGCGGTCCAGCAGGTCGTGCGCGTCGAGGGCGGGCATCGGACCGAGGTGCAGGCGCTGCACGCCCGAAAGCCCCGCCAGCATCCGCCGGCTGGTGACCAGCAGCTGGCTGTCGCCGTCACCCGGTACCAGCGGCCGTACCTGTGCCTCGGACGCGGCGTCATCGATCACGACCAGGACGCGCCGCTCCCGCAGGAGTTGCCGGTAACGCCCGGCCCGTTCGGCAAGGACTTCGGGTATCTGCGGGCCACGCGCACCGAGTGCCCGTAGGACCCGGGCCAGGATCTCCCCGCTGTCGATGGGATGTCCGCTCATGCCCAGCGCCTCGACGAAGTGCACACCTCCGGGGAACCGGTCCCGCAATCGGTGTGCCGCTCGCACGGCGAGAGTGGTCTTGCCCAACCCGGCACCGCCGGAGATGACCGCCACCCCTGTTCGACCGGCGGCCTCGGCCCGTTGGTCGACCAGCTCGAAGATCCATGCCAGCTCGGCGTGGCGGCCCGTGAAGTCTCCGATCGACCCGGGCAGCTCACACAGCCCGGGAGCCGCCGCCAGATATGCCGGCCGGGCACGGCCCGCCCTGGCCAACGCGACGAACTGATCCCGGGCCGCCCCAGCCAACGTCAACGCGTCCGCGATCGACACGACCGTGCGGCGCTGCGGCCCCAACGCCCGCCCGCGTTCCATGTCACTCAGCGCTCGGACGCTGACTCCGGATGCTTCGGCCAGCTCCTCCAACGTCAGACCGGCGCCGTGACGGGCGGCCCGCAACACCACCGCGAACGACCCGTCGCCATCCATGAGCCGATTCTCACCGAGCCAGCTCCGCCACCGGAACCCGGGCCCGGTCAATCCCGTAACCCCGCCTGCGCGAGGAGCAGGGGTCGGGCGGGCGGCGATCGTGGTACGCAGGAGGACCACGCCCGCATGTGCAGGGGGGCAGCGGTTGTCCTACCGGGCCGTTCGGCGTCACCCCGCCCCCGCATGTGCGGGGAGCAGCGGCTTTCCACGCGGTGGGCATAGGGGTGGGTGGGATCACCCCCGCATGCGCGGGGAGCAGACGGCTTGACCTGGGGCGCTAGAAATCTACTGCGCCACGGGTTCTGTGCGAACTTTCGATGATCATCGCTCCAGGTTCTTGACAGATCGATCTTCTGTAACTGAACGTATCGACGATCTTGCCGAGCTTCAGACGTCCCATGGTGGATAGTGGTTCCGTGGATGCTGTCGCGGGGTTGACCATCGTCCGCCACGGGCAGAGCGTCGCGAACGTCGCCTTCGCCGACGCCCATGCACGCGGTGTCGCCGGGCATGAGCTCACCGGCCGTGACGCCGACGTCGAGCTGTCGCCGCTGGGCTGGCAGCAGGCCACCCAGCTCGGCCACTGGCTCGCGGCCCGGTCCGCCGACGAGCGTCCCGACCGCGTCGTCTGTTCTCCGTACCTGCGGGCCCGGCAGACCTGGACCCGGGTCGCCGAGACCGCCGGCGCTCTCGGCGTCCCCTGTCCGCCGGGCGAGGTCGATGTCCGGCTGGGTGACCGGCTCATGGGCGACCTGGAGCTGTTGACCCCCCTGATGATCGCCGATCGGTTTCCCGCTGAGGCGGCCCGGCTCGCCGAGGTTGGCCTCTACGCCTACCGGCCGCCGGGCGGTGAGACGTACGACGACGTCGCCGCCCGTGTCCGCGCGGTCCTGGCCGACCTGAACAGCCACCACGCCGGCAGCCGGGTGTGGGTGGTGGCCCATGATGCCGTGGTCGTGGCCGTCCGTCACATCCTGGAAGGGCTGTCGTTCGCCGACCTCGACGCGATCCTCGCCACCACCCCGATCACCAACACATCCCTCACCCGCTACGCCCACAACCACGGCCGCCTCGACCTCGTCGAGTTCGCCGCCACCCCTCGTCCGTCCGGTAAGAACTACCGCGACTGCTGGAAAGGGCCCGGATGGGTGAGGTACCGCCAGGAGGGCGAGACACTCACCCGACGCGGGTCGCAGGGTATGGAGCCGAGTCCTTATTGACGAGTCACCCACACTCACCGGTACTCGTGCGTGCAGTGTGTCGGTCCCAGCCCATCGCCGGGCGACAGCACCCCGGTGACCCTTCACCGGAGTCAGCGCTCCCGCAAGGATGGGGCGGCCACCACCGGGCCGTAATCAATGTCAGCGCCACCATGGTTCCGTTGTCGAGCCCGTTGTTCGCACCCTGGGTCAGGGATGGCACGCCGGGCCCATCCACAGGTCTGTCGGCCGTTTACCTGTGACGGGCACAATCGGCCACATGACGATTACCGCCGGCGCGCCGCCCACCCGCAACGCGCCTGCCGACCTCGCTCGGGGGTTCCTGACGGGTGGGGTGATCGGAGCGTCGCTGACCGCCTTCATCGGTGGCTGCGTCGTCGGGAGGGTGCCACTGATCGTCACGGGGCTGGTCCTGCCCGCGGTCTACGGGCTTCTCTTCCTCCTCGCCACGCTGCCGCGTCGTGCCCGGGAGGCGGCGGCCGTGCCCCGTACGGCACTCGCGGTGATCGAGAGTTCGAAGGCCGTCGGGGGTGAGACCAGCGATGTGCCGGTGCGGTTCGAGCTGTCCGTCGTGCCGGACGACGCACCCGCGTTCCGGGTCGAGATGCGGCAGGACATCAACCTCGTCGAACTGCCCGCATACCGACCGGGTGGGGTCGTGGTGGTGCAGTATCCGCCGGACCGGCCGTGGCAGACGCGGATCGTGAAGCGGCCGACGCCGGAGTGGGAGGAGCGGGCGGCCGTGGCCCAGGTGAACTCGGTGCCCGGTCCGGCCATGAAGAGCGAGACCTCAGCGGGCTGTCTCGGTGGGCTCCTCACTCTCCTCGGGCTGCTGCTCGGCGCCGCCGCCGTGCTCCTGCTGTTCCGGGCCGACCTGTTCGACTCCCGCGAGGTCGACGGCGGCGCCGCCGAACCGTCCGTCTCCTCCTCGTCGTCCACGACCACCGTGACGTCGACGACGGGCATGGTCACCCTCGGCGCTGGCCAGTCGATGCTCGACGAGGGCGAACTGCGCAAGGCCGTCCAGTCGTTGACGCAGGGCACGGACAAACGTCAGGCGCTCACCGTGGTCGTGCAGGACCGCCTGCTGACGGTCGTCTTCTCGCCCGACGGTGGGAAGAGCGCCGGGTTCGACCCGGGGTCCCTGCCCTACGACCGCGTCCCCGGCCTGGTCGAGGAGGCCAGGACCACCCTCGGCGTCGATTCCCCACAGAACTGGCAGCTCACGGCCAACGGCGTCACCGGCTCCCTCACGCTCAGGGTCGTGGTCACTGGCGGCGGCGGCACGGGGATGCTGGAGGCGGACGGACAGGGCAGAGTACTGCGGCGTAGCGGCGGTTGACCGGCCCGGCAGGAGGAGAGCACATGGGATGGGACGAGTTTCTGCTGCTGCGGTGTGCGGTGTGGGGTGTGGCGGCACTGGTCGGGTACGGCATGTCGCTGGCCGGAGTGACCAAGGCGCAGCGGACCGTCCGGCTCACCGGGCGGATCGAGCGGGTGCGGGAGCCCCGGCACGGCGGGTCCCGCACTGGCGGGATATCGGTCGTTGTCTCCTACCGCGACCCGGCCTCGGGTCAGGAGGTCACCGTCACGAACGACGGTGAACGGGGCGAGATGATCACCTGCGCGTGGGAGGGCCGGGAGATCGGCGTCAACCACCCGCGAGGCAGACCGCACGCCTACCGGTTCTCCAATACTCCGCAGCAGCCCAGTCGGGGGCTGGGCTGGCCAGGTTTCGCGCTCTTCCTGGTCTACGTCGGGCTGGTAGTCCTGGCCGCGGTCCACTGGGGGTGGCCGTGGGCGCTGATCGGCCTCGGCGGGCCGTGGGCGATCATCGCCGCCGTTCATCTGCCCGGGGAGATACGCGCCAAGAACCGTCGCATCGAGAGACTGGCCGCGATGGACACCGTGCAGGGACAGGTCGTCGCGGTCCTGAGGGACGTCCGCGTCGACCAGGACGACGGCTACACCTCGACCACCATCACCCCGGTCGTGTCGTTCACCACCCACGAGGGCACGGCCGTCACGGCCCACTGCACCGCGAACCTGCCGGATCCCGCCGGCGCGTACGGCCGTGACGTCACGGTCCACTACACCGCCGCCGACCCCGCCGAGTTCACGCTGGACCGCGCGGCCGAACGCCGCTTGAGGGAGCGGGACACGATGGTCAACGCCCTGGTGACCGTCGTGCTCGTGGCGACGGCCGTGGCGGGAGTGGTGATGGTGCTCTGAGGAGCGCGTTCTGGATGTGGGCCGATCGGGTGGGTCGCGCGGTGGGCCCGATCGATGGGCCCGGCTCGTTCGATGGGATGGGCACCGATCGAGTGCGGCGGTGCCCATCCCATCCTGACCGACGCCGAGGGGGAGAACGTCGAGCCGATGCTGCCGTCTCCGCAGTGGCGTGCTTCTTCTCGGCGTCGCCGTATGCGGCGTCGTGGACGGGTACGGGCTCAGCCGATCAGCGGAGGGCTGACGACGCTGTCGGTGCGGCCGCTCAGTTCCCGGTCCAGGGTCTCCTGCGCGTCGCGCATCGCCTCGGCGTACCGCGGTTCGGCGAGCCGCCGCATTCCTACCTCGGGTGCGACGTCCTCGACCACGGTGCTGATCCACCAGATGTTGCCGAACGGGTCACGTACCCGGCCGCCCCGCTGACCGAATGCCTGGGTGGCCGGTGCGGTGACCATGCGGGCTCCGGCGGCGACCGCGCGTTCGATCGCCGCGTCGGCGTCGGCGACGAAGACCCGCAGTAGCGAGGGCATGGCCGGCCAGTCCGGTAGCCGGTCGAAGGCGAGTAGGACGGTGTCGCCGACGCGGATCTCGGCGTGCCCGATGATTCCGTCCTCCAGCCGTACCCGGCCCAGCTCGACGCCGTCGAACACTGCGGTGATGAAGTCCAGCAACTGCCCGGTGTCCGGCGTGACGATCCACGGCGCGACGGTCGTGTAACCGGCCGGTGGGGTGCTGCTCATGGTGAATCTCCCTCGTGTCATAGCAGACGTGCGCTCCCACGGTAGGTGTCGTATAGGTCATTTTTCGTCCTAGTCGAGCGGCACAATGACCGCTGTGTCCGACGCGCGTGCCCGGTTGCTGTCCCTGCTGTCGCTGTTGCAGACCCCTCGGCTGTGGCCGGGCAGCGAGCTGGCGCAGCGGCTCGGGGTGTCCGGCCGGACGGTGCGGCGCGACATCGACCGGCTGCGCGAGCTGGGTTACCCGGTGCACGCCGACCAGGGCGGGCTGGGCGGCTACCGGCTGACGGCCGGCGCGGCGATGCCGCCGCTGCTGCTCGGAGACGACGAGGCTGTCGCTGTGGCCATCGGGCTGCGCACGGCGGCGGCGCAGGCGGTGGCGGGGGTGGACGAGGCGGCGGTGCGGGCGCTGCGCAAGCTGCTCCAGGTTCTGCCGGCCCGGCTGCGTCGCAGGGTCGACGCCCTGGCCGCCGCCACGGTGGCCCACCCCTTCTTCCTGGCTGCGGAGCCGGTGGATCCCGACGCGCTGATCGTCACCGCCGCGACGATCGCCGACCACGAGCGGCTGCGGTTCCGGTACCGCGGCGAGGGCCGGCACGTCGAGCCGCGCGCCCTGGTGACGGCCGGGCGGCGCTGGTACCTACTCGCCTTCGACCTCGACCGCGACGACTGGCGGACCTTCCGACTGGATCGGGTCACCCAGCTCGCCGCGACCGGCGCCCGGGCTGCCCCGAGGCAGGTACCCGGCGGGGACATCGCCGCCTTCCTCGCCAGCCGGGCGATGCAGATGGCTCCGACGTACCCGGCCGACGTGGTGATCCACGCACCGGCCGCCCACGTGGTGGACCGCCTTGGCGGGCCGCCGCCGGGTACCCTGACCGACCAGCCGGACGGGACCTGCCGGTGGCTCGCGCCGCCGGACACCGGCGAATGGCATGCGCTCCGGCTGGCGTCGATCGGGCTGCCGTTCGAGGTCAGCGGCCCGGCGGAGCTGGCCGCCCACCTCAGGTCGACAGCGACGCTGTTCCAGGCCGCCACAGCGGGACCAGGCCGGTCCGAGACGTGATCATCACGAACTGGGCGGGGCCGGGTTCAGTGACGCGCGGTACCGGCGCCACGCGTCGACAGGCCGGCCGTCAAGCGTGGTACGTGCGGCTCGGAAGCAGGGATGCCCGCACATGTCGCGGTCCACGGGTCACGCATCGTGACTCGACCGGTGGGCCGCTGCTCGACACCGGCCATGTGAGCGTATGCCAACCGGTGCCCGTCAATTCTTGACGTGCGCGGCCAGGAAGGTCTCAACCGCGGCGAGGAACTCCGTCGGCCGATCGCGGTGAACGTAGTGGCCGGCGTCGAGGGTGACCAGGCGGGCGTCAGGCATCCGCTCGACAGTCTCGGTGAGCAGATGCTGCGGGATGGTGCTGTTCGCACCACCGATGATCAGAGTCGGCACGCCGACCGTCCCGATGCGGTCCCACCACGCCGGGTCCGGGTCGCTGATCTGCGCGCGGATGGCGTTAACGGCGGCGAAGTCGAACGGCGTGGGCACCTCCGGTGGGGTCAGCGGAGGACGCTTCAGCGCGCCTGGACGGGGTGCCGTGACGTCTTCCAGGATGAGGTGGGTGAGCAGGTGCGGGGCGGTCTCGGCGACGTGCCCAGCCAGGCCAGAGCCGGCATCGCGCCGGTGCCCTCCACCCGCCGCGAGAACGGCATCACCCTGACGGCAGGTTCCGCGGCGCTGACGACGGCGCCACCGGCTGGCCCTGCCAGGGCACCGCGATCCTCGACCTGCCGGCCGCCACCGTGGCCCTCTACCCGCGCGACGGAATCGTCGAGGCAGTCGGCCCGGACCGCTGCCGGCTCACTCTCGGCTCCTGGTCCTGGCCCAGCCTCGCCGCCGCCATCGCCCGGTTCGACACCGAGATCGACGTCGTCGGCCCCGCCGAACTCGTCGACGCCTTCGATCACTTGGCCCGCCGCCTCACCAGGACCGCCGCCGGCCGGACCCCCGGCGCCGCAGCAGGTCAACCATGAAGCGGCGCTGCTGCGGCGCTCATTCGGCCGCAGCGCATTCCTTCCGGAGCAAGCCAGTGACGTCCGAGAATCACCGTCCGTGGGGTTCTAGGGTGGCCTTCGATCACCCGGCGGAGCCGGCACACGATGCCCCTCCGACGTAGCTGGACGTGAACGCCGCCCAATCCACCCGGGTGCTCCGGCGGCTGAGCCGTCGCTCAGTCAAGCCAGCAGATCACCGCGTCGCCATCCGTCGCGGCTGCCGCGAAGAAGCTCCGGACGTCCGGCAGATAGTGGGCCACCCATGCAAGCTCGCCGGGTCTTTCCCAGGTTCCGGGGTAGACCTCGGCCCGGTTCAACTCCTGCGGGTCGACGTCGCCGATGAGGTCGTCTTCGGTGAGCGCGGCCAGTCGCGAGGCAGCAGCCGCTACCTGCACCGGTGTCAGATAGGAGGGCGGCCCGTAGCCCCAGTCATCTTCGAGGTTCTCCAGGAAATCACACATCTCCTCGCTGTCGGGTTCGACGTCTGGCAACTCCACGAAAACCTCCGCGCCCAGGACCAGCGGAATCTCGAAGCCGAGCCGGTCGAGCAGGAAATCGAGTCCGTTCCATGCCTTGTCGGTGGCGGTCCAGCGTTCGGAGGTGTCGTCCCGTTCCGTCATGGCGAGTTCGTAGGCCCAGCCGAGGTCGGTCCTGGCCTGCTCCAGTTCGTCCGGGGAGACGCGCAGCCAGTTGCCGTTCATGCTCACCGCGTGAGCCTAAATGCCGACTACGACAGTTCCCCCTGCCGGTGGCAGACGGTGGCCCGACAAGCCTTTGCCTGATGTGCCAGGATTCTGCTGTGGCAGTGATCGAGGTCGTCATGGGTGACATCACCCGGGAGAACGTGGACGCCATCGTCACCGCCGCGAATGAGTCTCTTCTGGGTGGCGGCGGTGTCGACGGCGCGGTCCACCGCGCTGCCGGACCTCGCCTGGCCCAGGCCGGCGGTGCGATCGGCCCCTGCGAGCCGGGCGACGCGATGCCGACCCCGGCGTTCGACCTCGACCCACCAGTGCGGCACATCATCCACACCGTCGGCCCGGTCTGGGAAGGCGGCGGCCACGGTGAAGCCGACGTCCTGGCCTCCTGCTACCGCAGGAGCCTGCAGATCGCCGACGCACTCGACGCCCGGACCGTCGCCTTCCCCGCCATCGCCACCGGCGTGTACGGCTTCCCACCCGACCAGGCCGCCCGGATCGCCGTAGCAACGATCAGGTCCACCCCGACGAACGTGCAACGGGTACGACTCGTCGTATTCGACGAAGAGACCCGGAAGCACCTGCAAGCCGCAGTGACAGCCACCGGCTGAACCGTCCGGATCTGCCGGTGGCCGCGCGTTCGGCGCTGCTTTGTCCGAACGTGGGAGATTGGGCAATGACATGCCACTGGTGCTTGCCGGTGTCGTGATGTTTGACGGCCACTCCCCGCGTCGCGGCGGCTCACTCCCAGGCGGAGAACCGAGCGCTACGCATTGTCACCGCCGGGCTCGTTGGTACCTGGTCGCGTCGTAGTGTCATGCCGAGGCCGGAACTGTCAGGATAGGCTTCGAGGAACCGTTGGGGCGGGCGAGGAGTGGTCATGAGCGACTGGAACGAAAAGATCATTGTTGAGTTCCGCGCCAACGGTGGACAGGTGGGCGGCCAGTTCGCGGGCGCCCCACTGCTGCTGTTGCACACCGTCGGCGCCAAGAGCGGCCAGCCTCGGGTGAACCCGATGATGTTCCAGAAGGTGGACGGCGGCTACGCCGTGTTCGCGTCCAAGGCCGGTGCGCCCACCAATCCCGACTGGTACCACAACCTGCTCGCCCATCCGCAGGTCCAGGCGGAGGTCGGTACGGACACGGTCGAGTTGGTCGCCAGAGTCGCCGTCGGGGACGAGCGGGAGCGGATCTGGAGCGCGCAGAAGGCCGCGTATCCAGGCTTCGCCGACTACGAGCGAAAGACCACCCGCCAGATCCCAGTCGTCGTACTGGAGCCCGCGCCGTAGGGAAGACGGTTCAACCCCAGTGCCCACCGGTGCGGGCCGTGCCGCTGGTCCGGGGCATATCCGCACCTGCCGCAGACCGGAGCACAGCGGCAGGTCATCGAGCGGTTACGCGGAGCGCCGGGTTTTGACCAGCGGGTGGCGCACAGTCATGCCGGTGCGCGATGGTCTCGGTCGCGATTTGCCTGCCAGAGGCTCTGCCGCGCTCGGCCGCCCAGCGTCTGCCAACAGGCAACGGCAGCGAGGGCTACGAGTCCGACCGAGGCGGCGGAGGGCGAGCGGAGCCTGCCCGGCGAGCGCGTCTCGGCCGGCCGTCACGTACGCGGCCGGCAGGTGTGATGTCGGACCCGGCCGCTAGCCTGTCCGCATGCAGCAGGCAACGACGCTGAGGGGTTCCGGTGGCTGACGCCGACGACGTCCGTCGTCTGGCCCTGGCGTTGCCACACGTGGTGGAGATCGACAGCGACGGGTTCGACTTCCGGGTGGCCGACAAGGGATTCGTCTGGTCCTACCCCGAGCGCCGGCCTGGCAAGCCCGGCGTCATCCGCACCGACATCGCGGTGCTCTACGTCGGCGACGAGGCCGAGAAGCAGGCGCTGCTCCTCGGTGAGCCCGAGGTCTTCTTCACCACGCCCGGGTACGACGGACTGCCCCTGGTCATGGTGCGGCTCGCGCAGGTGGACGTCGATCGTCTTGACGAACTCGTCACCGACGCCTGGCGGATGCGCTGCCCGGCATCGCTCGCCGACGACCCCGGTGCGGCCGGGCGGGTCCGCTGAGCGCAGGGCCGGTCCTGCCCTCCCTGCTGAGTGACGGCGGCACCGTCAGGAGGAGGGTGACGCCTACGGTCTCGCCGTCCGGCTGGGGTGGTGGTGACCGCGGATTCAGGCCCGGTACGGGTTACGCAGGTAGTCGAGGCTGAACGCGCCGATGTTGCTGAAGTAGACCGAGATCAGGTAGGCCGGATTGGTGTTGATGGCGCCGGCCTGGAGGTCGCTGCCGTCGGTGCGGTCATCCCAGTACCAGGGGGCGCGGGCGGCGTTCGTCGTCCCGGTGTCGCCGGCGAAGGACCCCCATCCGCCGAACGTCTGCGGGTCGGAGCGCCGCGCCCAGAGCCCGCCGGCCGCGAAGACGTCGACGAGCTGGTACGACGCGGCGCGGTCGTTTCCGCCGGTCGGTACCTTGCCTCCGGAGCGGCTCGGGTAGTAGACGATCCCGTCGCCGCCAGGGAACGAACTGCCGTTCCAGTTGTAGCAGCCGTGCCCCTTCGTCTCCTGGAAGCTGGTCGGGTGTGCCGCGCCGTCGTGGACCTGCATCAGCAGGGTGCCGTCGATGTTCTCCCGACCGTCGCGGTACGCGCCGCCGGCGGGAACGTAGGAGTAGAAGTTGTCGTGGGCGAGGGTCACCATCGCCTCGGCGGCACCGTACTCGGTGCCGTCCTTACGGACGGTGAGCAGCAGGCCCTCCATGTCGTTCTCGTGGGGGAAGAACGTCTTCCAGTCCTGGGCGTGGAAGTAGCCGTAGCTGATGAACCAGTGCGTCGGGGATTCGACGACCGAGTAGTAGACGGTGCCGACCAGACCACGCTGGTAGGCCCCGAGGTTCTCCCAGTTGTTGCGGGTGTTCCAGTCGCCGTCGTAGTCGACCGGCGCGAGATAGTCGCCGATGTAGTTCGACGTGGCGGTGTCCTGGTAGTGCACCGGGGCCCACCGGTAGGCCAGATCCGCGTCGGTCGGCGCGGCCTGCGCCGGTGTGCCGATGAACGGCAGCGTGCTGGCGAGCAGCAGGGCGCACAGCGCCGATACGATGAGCGGTCGTCGAACGGTCACGCGTCGTCTCCTGTCGAGGTGGCGGTGACCGCAGGGTACGCACGTGACCATGGACGGCGATAGCCTTCGATCTAGTGTTCATCGGCGGCTAATCCCGGTGTCACGATGGACCCTCCTGGACGCCCGGCATGGCAGGCGTGCGCGGGCAGACGCCGACGCGGTGCGGCGCATCCGGGCCGGGCGGGGTCGCTTCCGGGTTGACCTATGCTCGCGGTCATGCCCCTGGTGAGTGCGGGCGGCGCGAGCCGCTGGTTCGGGTCGGTGGCGCAGTCCACCGGCGATGCGCAGGTCTTCGTCTTCCCGCATGCCGGTGGCATCGCCGCGTCGTTCATGGAGTGGCAGGCGATGGCGGGGCCGGAGCTGTCGTTGCAGGTCGCGCTGATGCCGGCCCGGGGGATCCGGCTGCACGAGCCGCCCGTCGACGACGTCACGGAGCTGGTGGGTGAGCTGGCGACGGCGGTCGTCGAGCGGGCGTCGGGGCCGTTCCTGCTGTTCGGGCACAGCCTGGGCGCGCTGGTGGCGTTCGAGGTGACCCGGGAGTTGCGCCGCCGGGGCGCGCCCGATCCGCTGGCGCTGCTGGTCAGTGGGGCGGAGGGGCCGCAGACCCGGCTGATCACGCGGCGCTGTCACGAACTCGACGACACCAGCCTGATCGAGGCGTTGCGCGACTTCGGGGCCACCCCGGCGGGCTTGCTGGCGGACCGGGAGATGATGGAGCTGATCCTGCCGGGTATCCGGGCCGACTTCGCCCTGTCCGAGCGGTACGCCTACCGTGCCGAGCCGCCGCTGGAGCTGCCGGTGCACGTGCTGCTCGGCGACGGGGACGAGCACGTGGACCTGGACCGGGCGGCCGGGTGGGCGCTGGAATGCGTGGCCCCGCCGCGGCGACAGGTGTTCGCCGGTGGACACTTCTTCCTGACCGACCACCAGCCGGAGATCCTGGACCTGATGCGCCGCATCGTCGCCAACCACACCGCTGTGGCCTGATCGTCGACGGTGGACGGGTAAGGACTCCCGCCCCCACCAGGGCTTCCCTGGTGTCGGGTGTTCGACCTGGCGGGCCGCCGAGACGCGGTGCTACAGTTCGCCATCCGTTCGTCGAAGGGACGTCGCTGACGAGGCGGCACACCGTTGCGTGCGTCGAGGTGCTCATGAGCCCGTCGTACTTGCCGTCCTTGGTCTTGCGCGAGTACCTGCATACGGTGGCGACCGTCCACCCCGAGCTGCGCGAGGTGCTTGACTTCGAGCGCCCGGGTGCGGCTGCGGCGCTGGCGGAGCTGGCCGCCACGGTGAACGAGTTCGACACCGACTCCACCGGCCGGGGCGACTCCTACCGCCGGGCCCAACGCGACACCCTGGTGCGCTGGACCGGAATGCGGCAACTGCTGGAGCTGGCCACTCCGGCCGGATCCGAGCCGGTCACCCGCATCCTGGACGTGCTCGGCGGCGACGGCACGGTGGCCCGCGCGGCGAGCAGCCAGTCCGCCTGCTTCGAGTCCAAGCTGGCGTTCATCACCGGCGACCTGTCCGGCCACATGGTCGACAGGGCGCTCGCACACGGCCTGCCCGCCGTACGCCAGGCCGCGCACTTCCTGTTTCTGCGCGACGCCAGCCTGGACGCGGTGCTGCTCGCCTACGGAACCCACCACATCCCGGCCCACCAGCGCCCGCTGGCGGTGGCGGAGGCGGCCCGGGTGGTCCGCCCCGGTGGCCGGATCGTGCTGCACGACTTCGACGAGTCGAGCCCGATGGCCGGATTCTTCGGTGCGGTGGTGCATGCGCACGCCTCCGGTGGCCACGACTACCGGCATTTCAGCCGGGCGGAACTGGTCGACCTGTTCGCCCAGGCCGATCTGCCGGTACGCATCGTCGACCTCTACGACCCGCTGATCGTGCGCGCCGACACCGCGCAGTCCGCGTCCGCCCGGGTCCGTGACTACGTCGGCGACATGTACGGGGTACGGGAGTTCTTCGCGACGCTGAGCGATGACGAGGTGTGGCGGTTGCTGACGCACCACTTCGACCACACCGGCTACCTGGCCGCGCTCGGTGGCCGCGACGGCATCCCGGTGCGGCCGGTGGTCTACCGGGCGGACGGGCAGTTCGTCGCCGAGGTGCCCCGGATGGCGATCGTCGCGGTCGCGACCAGGACGGCATGACGGTGATGTCCAGCCCGCGCTACCTGCTCGATCTGGTACACCGGCCGTCGGGCGTCGACGCCGACCGGCCCGCGATCGTCGCCCCCGACGGTGAGCTGAGCTACGCGAAGCTGTGGGAGCGGATCGACGCGACCGCCGAACTGCTGCGCCGGGCCGGGATCAGGCCGGGTGACCTGGTCGGCCTCCACCTGCACCGGTCCGCCGACTACGTGACGTCGCTGCTGGCGACCCTCGCCGTGGGTGCGGTCGCGGTGCCGGTCGATCCCGAGCTGCCGTCCGGCCGGGCCGAGCAGTTGCTCGCCATGGCCGCACCCCGGCTCGTCCTGTACGCGGACCGGCCCGCCACCGTCGCCGCGCCGGCGGGCACGGGCTGGCGCGATGTGCGTACCGCCACGGTGGTGCCGGGGGCCGGGCTGCGGGATCGCGCGGGCTGGCTGCCGCCGGCGGAGCAGGCCGCGCTGGTGTTGTTCACCTCGGGTTCCACCGGCCAGCCGAAGGGGGTCGTGCTGCACCACGCCGGGCTGGTCAACCGGCTGGCCTGGGGCCACGACCGGTTCGGATTCGCCGCCGACGACCGGGTGCTGCACAAGGCGTCGATCGGGTTCGACGCGTCGGTGCACGAGATATTCTCCCCGCTCATCGCGGGTGGCACCGTGGTCATCGCGGGGCCGGGCCTGCAGTTCGACAGTCTCGGCCTGGTCCGGCTGATCCAGCGGGAAGCCGTCACCACCGCGCACTTCGTGCCGACCATGCTGCGGCACGTGCTCGACGAGCCGGAACTCGCCGGCTGCGGCACGTTGCGGCGGGTGCTGTGCGGTGGTGAGGCGCTGGACATGTCGCTGGTCCGGCGGTTTCGTGCGGCGCTGCCGTGCGGGCTGTTCAACGGGTACGGCCCGAGCGAGACCTCGATCAACGTGTCCTACTGGGACTGCGCGGAGCCGTACGCGGGCGGCATCGCCCCGGTGGGCCGGATCATCGACGGGGTGTCGGCGCGGGTGCTGGACGAGGAGTTCCGGCCGGTCGCCGACGGCGAGACCGGTGAGCTGTGGATCGGCGGGGTCGCCGTCGGCCTGGGCTACCTGCGCGACGACGAGCGGACCGCGGAACGTTTCCGGCCCGATCCGGCGCGGCCGGGTGCCCGGCTCTACCGCACCGGTGACCTGGTGCGGGTCGCGCCGGAGGGCTTCCTGGAGTTCCGGGGCCGGGTGGACGACCAGGTCAAGATCCGGGGCATCCGGGTGGAGCCGGGCGAGGTCGCCGCGGTGCTGCGCAGGCACCCCGCCGTGCACGACGCGGTGGTCGTGGCCGTGCCGGACGAGAATTCCGGGCCGCGCCTGGTCGGGTACGTGGTGCCGCAGCCCCGGCGGGCCCCGGCGATCGGCGGCCTGCCCCGGTTCCGGCTGCCCAACGGCATGGCGGTGACGGCGGCGTCGCCGGACGAGGCGGTCTTCCTCTACCGGCAGATCTTCGACCAGGCGGAGTACTCGCGGTTCGGCGTCCGTCTCGGCGACGGCGCGGTCGTGGTCGACGTGGGCGCCAACATCGGCCTGTTCTCGCTGTGGGCGACCCGGCAGGCGCGCGACGTGCGGCTGATCGCGGTCGAGCCGAACCCGGACACGCTGCCGTACCTCCGGGCCAACCTCAGCCTCTACGCCGGGTCCGCGGCCATCGTGGAGGCCGCGGTGACCGATGCGGCGGGCACCGCCGAGCTGATCTCGTTTCCCGAGCTGAGCTACCTGTCCGGCCTGGGCGCCGACCGGGCCGAAGCGGCGTCGGACCTGGTCCGGTCGCACTACCGGCAGGGTGGCGGCGACGCCGACGAGGCCGAGCAGGCCGCACTGCTCGCCGACGCGCACCGACGCCTGACCCCGGTGGCGCACCTGGTGCCGACGGTGACCCTGTCCGAGCTGCTGGACCGGTTCGGGCTGGACCGGGTCGACCTGCTGAAGGTCAACACCGAGGGCGCCGAGCTGAGTGTGCTGCGCGGCCTGCGCCCGGAGCACTGGCCCCGCATCGGCCAGGTGTGCCTGGAGGTCGAGCGCAGCAGCGTGACCGCGCCGCAGGTGCGCGAGCTGCTGTCGGCGGCCGGGTTCGAGGTGCACGAGATCGGTGACTGGAACGTCGGCGCGGACGCCGATGTCAGCTACCTCTACGCGCGGCGACCGCAGGACCAGCCGCCGGCGGCCTCGCCCTGGGACGAGCCCGCCGACCAGCTACTGACGACCGGGCTGCTCCACGGATACCTGACGTCGGTGCTGCCGCCCGCGATGCACCCGGACCAACTCGTCCTCGTCGACCGCCTGCCCCGCCTGCCCAACGGCAAGGTGGCCCGGCTGGAGCTGCCGCCGCCACCCCGGCGGCCCGCGGAAGCGGCCCCGGAGCGGGGTGGCGCCCTCGCCGACCGGCTGCGCGAGGCGTGGCGGGTCACGCTCGGCGTCGATGCCGTCCAGGACGACGACAACTTCCTCGCCCTCGGCGGGCACTCGCTGACCGCGCTGCGGGTGGCGCACCGGGTGCGCGAGATGGCCGACCTGGAGGTGTCCCCGGCGAGCTGCCTGCGCGCCGGGTCGTTCGCCGACTGGCTGGCCCGGGTCACGGCCGTGAGACGCGATGTCAGCCCTCCCCGGTAACGCGTCGCGGCACGTCGTCGTGGTGGGCAGCGGCCAGCTCGCCCGTTCGCTGTGCGATTCCCTGGCCTCGACGCACACCCCCCAGCGGGTACGCGTCACCGTGCTGGCCCGCGACCTCACCGCCGCGGCCGGGGCGGCCCGGGGCGCGCAGGTGCGCGCCACGGTGGCCGGGACCGGGGTCAGCTTCACCGCCCGGCCGTTCACCGCCGAACCGTCCACCGACCCCGGCGACTGGTACGCCGCCGACGCCGGGTCGATGGCCCGGCTCCGCCCCGACGTGCTGGTCTGCGCCGCGTCGGCCCAGTCGCCGTACGAGCGGGTGCACGCGCCGTCGGCCTGGACGGAGCTGGTCGCCACGGCCGGCTTCGGGGTGACGCTGGCGTTGCAGGCCGAGCTGGTGTCCCGGCTGGCCGCCGCGCTGGCCGGCGGCGCGCCGGACGCGTTGCTGGTCAACGGCTGCTTCCCGGACGCGGTCAACCCGCTGCTGGCGGCGCTGAAGCTGCCCGTGCTGTGCGGCATCGGCAACGTGGCCACCCTGGCCGGGTGTCTGGACGCCGCGCTGGGCCGGCCCGGGCCGACGCGGCTGGCCGTGCTCGGCCACCACGCCCACCTCGCCGCGCCCGGCCCGGACAGCACCGGGGACGACACCGCCGAGGTGCGTGCCTGGCTGGACGGGCGGCCCGTCCCGGACGTCACCGGGCTGCTGGCCGGCTACCGTGCGCTGCCCCGGCCGGAGCTGAACGCGCTGGCCGGGCATGCCGCCGCCGGGCTGGTGGCGGGGCTCGTCGCCGACGCGGGTGAGGTCGTGGCGAGCCTGCCCGGGCCGCTGGGGCTGCCGGGCGGCTATCCGGTCCGGCTCAGCGACGGCCGGGCCGAGCTGCGGTTGCCGCCCGGGGTCAGCGCGGCGCAGGCGGTCGCCTGGAACACCGCCGCCGGGCACCGGGACGGCGTCGAGGTCGGCGACGGCGACGTGCGCTATCCGGAGCGGGCCCGGGCGGCGCTGTCGGCGTACCTGCCGGAGTTGGCCGACGGCTGGCGGGTGGCCGAACTGCCTGCGGTCTTCGCCCGGTTCATCGCCCTGCGCGACCAGCTGCGAACGGTGTCACCGGCGCCGGCGCAGGCCCCTCGTGTGTTGGAGGAATCCCGATGTCCGTGACCGCCCCGACCACCCGCAACCTGATCACCGACTACTACGACGTCATCGCGTCGGCGGTGGACCGGTGCGGTGCCGTCCCCGGCGGCCCGGCCGGGACGCCCGGTTTCGCGCCCGGCTTCGACCTGCCCGAGCTGACCCCGGCGGTGCGCGAGTACTACGCCGCCGCCACCGCGAGCTGGTCCCCGTTGGGCGAATACGGCGGGCACCACCTCCAGCTACTCGACCTGACCGCGAACCCGGGCACCCAGACCACCAAGACGTTCGCGTCGATGGTGATCGTCGCCCGCGCGGTGGAGTACGTCCGGCGCACCGGGACCCGGCTGTGCCTGTTCACGCCGACCTCCGGCAACAAGGGTGTCGCCCTGCGCGACGCGGTGGCCCGTGCCTACGCGGCCGGGCTGGCGACACCGGAGCAGTTGTCCATTGTGGTGCTGGCACCGCAGTCGACCCGGCACAAGTTCCGCCACGACCCGCTGGCCGCCGACCCGCGGTGGCGGCGGGCCAACCCGCTGCTGCGCTACACCGGCGGCGACGCGGAGGGGGTGAAGGCGCTCGGCCGCGCGTTCGTCGACGAGTACGCCGCCCCGCTGCACGACACGCACGGCGTCACGCTGTGGTACACCCTGGACCTGAAGAACTACCTGGTCGCGGACGCCGCCCGGGCGGCCTTCGAGGCTGATGTGGCCCCGGCCGGCGCCGCCCGCCCGCGCTGGCACGCACACGCCGTCTCCAGCGCTTTCGGCCTGCTCGGCTACAACCTGGGCCGCGACGTGCTCGAAGCGGCGGGCAGGGCCAGCGCCGCCGACCGCCCCGGCTTCCTGCTCGTGCAGCACCTCGGTACGCCCGACATGGTGCTCAGCCTGCGGCACGGTTCGTTCGAGCGGGACAACTGCCCGGCCTACACGCGGGATCAGGGCGGGGGCACCTGGACGCAGGACAGCGACGCGCACTTCCCGGCCGTCACCGACGATCCGGCCGAGGTGCTCGACCCGACCTTCTACACCCACCGCCCGGTGACCTCCCCGGCGATGAACGCGTTGATCGAGCGGCACGGCGGCGACGGCATCGTGGTGTCGCGGCGCGAGTGCGCCCAGCGTTACCCGGTGGCCCGGGACTGGCTGGCCAACGCCGGGCTCAAGCTGCCCGCCGACCCGGAGAAGCTGCGGGAGTGGTCGATCGTGATGGCGCTGACCGGCGTCTGCAACGCCGTCGACCGTGGCCTGGTGCCGGCCGGGCACGACATCGTGGTGCACGGCACCGGGAGCTACGCCGACGACTTCACCGTCGCCGACGCGGACGCCGAGGTGTCCACGGTCGCCGACGTCGTGGCCGCCGTCCTGCACCGATGGTGAGCCCGGCGTACCCCGACCGCCCGCTCGGCCTGTCACCCGAGCGGGCTGCCTGGCTTGCCGGGCAGGCCCACGCCGCCGGGGTCGCCCCGGCCGCGGTGGTGCTCACCGCGACCGCCCTGCTGGTACGCCGGTACACCGGCGCCCAGGTCGTGACGCTGCGGCACGGCGACGACCTGGTGGCGGTGGACCTGACCGCCGACGCCCCGATCCGGGAGCTGTGGCGGTCGGTGCGCCCGGCACCGCCGGGTGCCGCCGCCGACGCCACCGTCGTGTGGGGCCCTGACCTCGGCGAAGGTGCCCTGTCGGGGCTGCCCGGTGACTACGCCGCCGACCTGTGCGCCGACCTGGCCGAGTTCCTGTCCGCGTTGGACCCGGCCGCGTCGTCGGCCGACGTGTTGGCGTCGGCCCGCTACGAGCGGCGCCCGGCACCACGGCTGGCCCGGCTGCACGGTGGCGACGGCACCGAGGCCGACGGCGTACGCGGTGACACGATCCCGGCGGCGTTCGCGTCGGTCGTTGCCGCGTACCCGCAGCGGGTGGCGGTGCTGGCCGACGACGCGACCGTGACCTACCGCGAACTTGGTGCCGCGGTGGCCGCGACCGCCGTGGCGCTGGCCGATCGGGGCGACGGCGCGGTGCCGCCCGCGCCGGTCGGGGTGCTGTGCCGCCATGGCGTCGCCACGATCACCGGCCTCCTGGCGGTGCTGGCCTCGGGGTCCGCGTACGTGCCGCTGGACACCGTGTTCCCGGCGGTCCGGCTGGCCGGGATGCTGCGCGACGCCGGGGTACGGGCCATCGTCACGGACCCCGAGCACGCGCGGCTCGCCGGCACGCTGGCCGCCGGGGCCGGGCTGCCGGAGCTGCCGATCGTGCACCTCCAGCCGGGCACCGCCCCGGCCGACCTGTCGGCGCTGGGGCGGCTCGCGCGGCCGGACGACCCGGCGTACGTGCTGTACACCTCGGGGTCGACCGGGCTGCCGAAGGGCGTGGTGCAGAGCCACCGCAACGTGCTGTTCGGCGTCCGCAACCACGTGCGCAACTTTGCCATCCGGCCGGACGACCGCACCAGTGTGCTCACCTCGTTCGGCTACGACATGGCGGTCACCGACACGTTCGGCGCCCTGCTGTCCGGCGCCGCCGCTGTTCCCGTCGACGTTCGCGCACACGGCCTCGGCCACCTGACCAGCGCCCTCGCCGACCGGGGCGTCACGATCTACCACTCCACCCCGACCGTCTACCGGTACCTGGTGGCGAGTCTGGGCGGCGGGCGGCTGCCGTCGATCCGCGCCGTCGTGCTCGGCGGCGAGGAGGTGACCAGGCACGACGTCGCGCTGGCCCGGCGGTCGTTCGCGCCCGGTGTGGTGTTCGTCAACGGGTACGGCACCACCGAGATCAGCTTCGCCGCGCAGCACCACCTGCCGCCCGGCGCGGAGCTGGAGCAGGCCGTCGTGCCGATCGGACATCCGCTGCCGGGCATCGAGGTGGTGCTGGCCGACCCGGCCGGCCGTCCGACCTGCCTGACCGGCGAGGTGATCGTGCGGACACCGCACGTCGCGCTGGGGTACCTGGGTCTGCCGGAGCTGACGGCGGACCGGTTCGTCGAGCAGGGTGGGGTGCGGGCGTACCGGACCGGGGACCTCGCGCGGCGGCTGCCCGACGGGACGCTGGTCTACCTGAGTCGCCGCGACCGGATGGTGAAGATCCGCGGCTACCGGGTGGAGCTGGGCGAGATCGAAGCCCACCTGGCCGGGCTGCCCGGGGTGGGCCGGGCGGCCGTGGTGACCCGGCGCGGCGCGGCCGGCACCGGCGAGCACGAGATCATCGGGTACGCGGTGCCGACCGTGGGGGCGGGCATCGAGCCGGGACGGCTGCGGGAGCAGTTGGCGGCGGTGCTGCCGGACTTCATGGTGCCCCGGGCCGTGGTGGCGGTGGCGGAGCTGCCGATCGGCCCGACCGGCAAGCTCGACCAGGCCGCCCTGCCCGATCCGGATGCCGAGGTCGGGCGAACCGGCGCGGCGGCCGGCGGGCCGCCGTCGGGGCCGGTCGAGGAGACCATCGCGGCGGGCTGGTGCGCGGTGCTGGGACTGCCCACGGTGGACCGTCAGGTGAGCTTCTTCGACCTGGGCGGGCATTCGCTCCAACTCGCCCTGGTGCAGCGGCACCTGGAGGAACGCCTCGACCGGCGGGTGCCGCTGGCCCGGCTGGTGGAGTTCCCGACGGTGGCGGCGCTGGCGGCGCACCTGGCGGTGGCGGCGGGCGCCGATGGCGTACCGGCGGATGGTCGGTTGGCGGCGGTCGGACACCGGATGGCGCGGCGCAGAGCCGCCCGCGGCGGTGGCGGCGGGGAGGGTGAGCGGTGAGCGAGGGCGACCAGATCGCGGTGGTGGGCCTGGCCTGCCGGGTGCCCGGCGCGGACGACGCGTCCGCCATGTGGCGGAACCTGCTGTCCGGGGTGGACTCGGTACGTCGGTTGACCGCCGCCGAGGGTGCGCGCACCGACCCCGACTGGGTGCCGGTGTTCGGGCGGCTCGACGACCTGGACGGTTTCGACGCGGACCTGTTCGGCTATCCCGCCGAGCTGGCGGCGCTGCTCGATCCGCAGCACCGGCTGTTCCTTGAGGTCGCCTGGCGTGCCCTGGAGGACGCCGGGATCGATCCCGACCGCGACCCGGCCCAGGTCGGCGTGTTCGCCGGGTGCGGCCCCAACCGCTACCTGCACCATCACCTGCTGGGCAATCCCGCCGTGCGGCCCGGCCTCGGTGGCCTGGCCGAGGACTGGGACGACGCGCTGACCGGCTCGGGCTGCGACTACCTGCCGACCCGCACCGCGTACGCGTTGGGGCTGGCGGGACCGGCGGTGGCGATCCAGACCGCCTGCTCGACGTCGCTGGTCGCGGTGTGCCAGGCGGCCCAGAGCCTGCTGGACTACCGCTGCGACGTGGCGATCGCGGGTGGCGCGGCGGTGGTCTCGACCCGGCAGGCCGGTTACCGCGTGCGGCCGGGCGGCCTGCTGGCCACGGACGGGGTGTGCCGTCCCTACGACGCGGCGGCGACCGGGCAGGTGTTCGGCAACGGCGCCGGTGCGGTGGTGCTCAAGCGGCTCGCCGAGGCGTGTGCCGACGGCGACCACGTCTACGCCGTCCTGCCGGGCTGGGCCGTCAACAACGACGGCGCCGACCGGCCCAGCTTCACCGTGCCGAGCGTGGCGGGGCAGGCGGCGGTGCTGGCGGAGGCGCTGGCGTCGGTGGGCTGGGGCCCGGCCGAGGTGGGCTATCTGGAGGGCCACGGCACCGGCACCTCGGTGGGCGACGCGATCGAGGTCGACGCCCTGACCCGGGTACGCCGGGGCAGCCGCAGCCCGCTGCTGCTCGGCTCGGTGAAGGGCAACCTCGGCAACCTGGACGCCGCCGCCGGCGTGATCTCCCTGATCAAGGCCGTGTACGCCGTCCACACCGGGCAGGTGCCGGGGACGGCGCACTTCACCGGCGCGCACGGCGACGTCGACCTGGCTGCGGCCGGGGCGGAGGTCGGCGCGCGGACCCGGCCGTGGGCCGGGGAGCGGCGGGCCGGGGTCAGCTCGTTCGGCCTCGGCGGCACCAACGCGCACGTGCTGGTGGAGCAGGCGCCCGGTGCGAACGACCAGGACGGGCCGGGCGGTGCCGGCGGCGAGCGTGGACGGGAAGGCCCCGATCGGGTGGTGCTGGGGCTGTCGGCGGGCAGCCCGGCGGCGCTGCGGGAACTGGCCCGGCGGCTGGCCGACCGGCTGGCCGTGGGTGACCTCGCCGTGGCGGACGTGGCGCACACGCTGGCGGTGGGACGGCGGCGGCTGGCGTACCGGGGTGCGGTCGGGTGTGCCGACGCCGCGGAGGCGGCGGGGCGGCTGACCGCGCTCGCGCAGGGTGGGCCGGTGGCCGACGACGCCGCGACGCGCTCCTGGCTGGACGGTGCCGACCCGCCGGTGGCGGCGGGGCGGCGGGTTCCGCTGCCCGGCTATCCGTTCCAGCGGACCCGACACTGGATCGAGGCAGTGCGATGACCGGCCCCCACCTGCCCTATCCCGAGCTGTGCCTGCCCGACCTGGTCGCCGGGCACGCCCGGCGGCGTCCCCACGCGCCCGCGGTCGTGCAGGGCGACCTGACCCTGAGCTACGGTGACCTCGTCGGCCGGGCCGGCGCCCTCGCCGCGGCGCTGCGCGCCCACGGCATCGCCCCGGACGACCTCGTCGGTGTCTGCGTGGATCGCCGTCCGGACCTGGTGGTCGCCCTGCTCGGCGTGCAGGCGGCGGGCGCGGGGTACGTCCCGCTCGACCCGGCGCTGCCGCCGCAGCGGTTGCGCGAACTGTCCGCCGAGGCCCGCCTGCCCGTCATCGTGGGTGCGCCCGGCGCCGCGCCCGACGTCTTCGGCGACCGGACCGTGCTGGGCGTACCAGCCGGAACGGCGCCCTGGCAGCCGACGCCCGCGACGCTCTCCACCACGGCGTACGCGATGTTCACCTCGGGGTCGACCGGGCAGCCCAAGGGTGCGGTGATCGAGCACCGGGCGCTGACCGAGAAGGTCGTCAACATCGCCGACTTCGCCGACTTCGGCGCGGCGACCCGGTGCCTGGCCTTCGCCTCGATCGGGTTCGACGCGTCGGTGGCCGACCTGCTCGCCCCGCTCGCCGCCGGGGGCACGGTGGTGCTGGCCGGCGACGCCGAGCGGGCCGACCCGACCCGGCTCTACCGGGTGTGCGCCGAGCAGGATGTCGACGTGGTCGTGCTGCCGCCGCCGATCCTGTCGTTGCTGGACCCGGCCCGGCTGCCCGGCGTACGGCTGGTGATGACCGGCGGGGAGGCGACCGGCCCGGAGCAGGTCGGCCGGTGGACCGCGGGGGGTCGCCGGTTCGTCAGCGTCTACGGCCCGACCGAGGCGACGGTGCTGGTGACCTGGTTCGAGGGCAGCGGCGTCTGGACCGGGCCCATCCCGATCGGCAGGCCCGCCGCGAACCACCGCATCCACCTCGTCGACGACAGCCTGCGCGAGGTCGGTCCCGGTGCGATCGGCGAGGTGCTGGCCGGTGGGCCGGGGCTCGGCCGCGGGTACCTGTTCGACGCCGCGCGGACGGCGGAGCGGTTCGTCCCGGATCCGTTCAGCGAGCAGCCGGGGCAGCGGCTCTACCGCACCGGTGATCTGGCCCGCTGGCTGCCGGACGGGAGCCTGGCATTCCTCGGCCGGGCCGACCGGCAGGTCAAGATCCGGGGACAGCGGATCGAACTCGGCGAGGTGGAGGCGGTGCTGCGCCGCCACCCCGAGGTGGGCAACGCCAGCGTCCAGGCGCGCGGCGGCCCCGGCGGCCAGGAACTCGTCGCGTACGTGGCGACCGGCCTGGACGTGGCGGACCTGCGCGCCTACTGCGCGCGGCTGCTGCCGCCCGCGGCCGTACCGGCGCGGATGTTCACCATGGCCGAGTTGCCGATCACCATCAACGGCAAGATCGACATCGAGCGGCTGGCCGCACTCACCGCCGCCGAACCCGCCCCGGCACCGTCGGGCGAGGCACCGGCCACCGACACCGAGCGCCTGGTCGCGCAGTCCTGGGCGGTGCTGCTGGACGAGCCGGCCGCCGGCCGCGACGCCGACTTCTTCGACCACGGTGGGCACTCGATCACCGCGATGCGGCTGGTCGCCGACCTGCGCGAGCGGCTGGGCCGGGACATCGCGATCGAGGACGTGCTGACCGGCCGTACGCTGCGCGGCATCGCCGCCCGCGTCGACGCCGCCGCCGAGACCGGCCCGGCCAGCGTCACCCGGGGCCGTCCACCGGCGCTGTCCCCGGCGCAGCAGCGGCTGTGGTTCCTCGACCGCTACTTCCTCGCCGCCGCGTCGGCCTACAACGTCGCCTTCGCCGAACGGCTCACCGGTCCGCTCGACATCGCGGCCCTGGCCACGGCGCTCACCGCCGTCGCGGACCGGCAGCAGATCCTGCGCTGGCGCATCCCGGACACCGACGGCGTCCCGTACGCCGTGGCCGACCCGTCCGCGCCGGTGCCGTTGCCCGTGCGCGAACTGGCCCCGGGCGCCGACCTCGCCACCCACCTCGCGGCGGGTGCGGCGGCTCCGTTCACGCTGGCCACCGGCCCGTTGTGGCGGGCCGAACTGATCCGGACCGACGCCGACGAGCACGTGCTGGCCGTCTACGCCCACCACGCCGTGTTCGACGGCTGGTCCCAGTCGCTGTTCTACGCCGACCTCGCCACCGCCTACCGTGCCGCGCTCGGCGACGGGCCGCCGCTGCCGCCGCTGCCCGCCACCTACGGCGACTATGTCGCGTGGCGGGCCGACCGCTCCCGGCGACGCGCCGAGCAGGACCTGGACTGGTGGCTGGAGCACCTGACCGGCGTACCGGTCGTGGTGGAGTTGCCCGGGGGACGAGACCGGCCCACCGAACAGACCTTCACCAGCGCCACCGTGACCACCCGGCTGGACCGGGCCGCGACGGCCGCCCTCACCGACCTCGCCGCCGGGCTCGGCGCGACCCCGGCCGCCGCCGTGCTGGCCGCGTTCGCGCTGGTGCTGGCCCGGCGCACCGGCCACCCGGACCTGGTCATCGGCACCCCCACGGTGGACCGGCGGGCCGCCGACTTCGAGCCGATGGTCGGGTTCTTCATCGAGATCGCACCGCTGCGGCTGCGGCCGGCCCCCGAGGCGGGCTTCGCCGAGCAGGTGCGCGCCGCGTGGGAGGAACTCCTCGCCGCGCTCGCGCACCCGGAAGCGCCGGTGGAACGCGTCGTCGGCGGGTTCGGCCTCGGCGGCCTGCTGGACCGCAGCCCACTGGTGCAGGTGCTGTTCAACATGTACACGTTCGACGAGCCGACGCTGGACCTGGCCGGGCTCGGCAGCGAGCCGGTGCCGGTGGCCGCGCCCGGGTCGCCGTTCGACCTCACCCTCTACGGGGTGACCCGGGACGGGCACCTGCGGGTGGAGATCGTCTTCAACCCGGATGTCTACGGCACCGGCCTGATGGCGGCCGTGCTCGGCGAGGTCGAGCAGGTGCTACGGGCCGGGGCCGCCGATCCGCGGCAACCGGTGTCACAGCTACCCGGCTGGCCGGCCATCCCGGCCGGGCGGCCGGACGACGTGACCCGGGCCGCCCGGGTCACCCGGGCCGTGGGCCGGTCGGGCGCGATCAGCGAGCGCCCGGCCACCGCCACCGAACGGCAGATCGCGTCGGTCTGGTGCAACGTGCTGGGTATGCCGGCGGTGGCGGCGACGGACAGCTTCTTTGACGTCGGCGGTGGCTCCCTGGCCGTCGCCGTCGTGCAGCGGCAGCTCAACCGGCTGCTCGGCACGAACCTGCGGGTGGTGGACCTGTTCCGCCATCCGACCGTCCGCACGCTCGCCACGTACCTGGACGGCATCCGGGCGGCCACCGGGTCGCCTGGTGGAAGCGCCGAGGACGCGGCGGTGGAACGGGCCGCGCGGCGCGGTGCCACCCGGCTCCAGCGCGTCCGACGCCGGTCGACCGGTGAGCCGGCCGTGGAGGATGATCCGGCGTGACGCACCTGGTCCCCCTCGGCGACACCGGCTGGTCGGTCTGGCGTGACGCGCTGCTGCGCAGCGCCGGGTTCCCCGCCGACGGCCTGGACCGCTTCGCCGCACCGGACTGCGCCGCCGCCGCCGACCGTCACCTCGCCGGTGACCTCGACGCGTCGACGTTCACGGCCGCGTACGCCGCCGCCACCCGGGCATCCTCGGCGGCGGTGTGCGAGATCGCCGCCGACCCGCTGTTCCGGGAGGCCGTGACCTGGCAGAACCCGAACGTCCTGGTGGCGCTCGACGGGCTGGTCGGGGACGGCCCGGACGGGCCACGCAACGTCCGCCGCCGGGGCCGGGAGAACGTCGTCGCCGGGTACTGGCAGCGCTATGTCGCCAAGTGCGAAACCATCGGCTTCTTCGGGCCGGTGTGCTGGGGCACCGTCGAACCCGGCCCGGCCACCATCACCGCCCGGCCCGGCCCCGGCCTGCTCCGCCAGCGCGCCGTCCACCTCGAATACTGGGCCCTGTCCGGGTACGCGGACCGGCTGGCGGCCGACCCGCTGGTACGGGCGTGGCTGGCCCCGGCCCTGGCCCCGCACGCCCACCTGGACGGGCGGGTCGTGCACCGGCCCGCCCAGCGCCCGACGCCGGTGTCGCTGACCGAGTCGATCGCGCTGACATGGTGCGACGGCAGCCGCCCCGCAAGGGAGATCGTCGACGACCTGGTTCGCGACGAGCAGGCCGGCGTACGCCGCGCCGAGGAGGGGTTCCTGCTGCTGACGCACCTGGCCGAACGGGGCCTGCTGCGCTGGGACTTCGACCTGCCGCAGGGCTTCGCCGCGGCGGCGCGGCTGCGCGAGCGGATCGACGCCATCGGCGATCCGGCGGTGCGGGGAAACGCCCTGGCCGGGCTGCACCGGTTGACCGCAGCCCGGACCCGGGTCGCCGACGCCGCCGGGGACCCCACCGCGTTGGCCGACGCGGTGTCCGCGTTGGACGCGGAGTTCACCGAGCTGACCGGGTTGCCGCCGCGCCGCCGGGCCGGGCAGAACTACGCCGGGCGGGCGTTGTGCCACGAGGAGACCGTCCGCGACGTGACGTTCACCGTCGGCACCGGCCTGCTCGACGCCCTGGCCCCGGCCCTGGCCCTGCCGTTGCAGGCGGCGCGTTGGCTCACCGCCGAACTGGCCACCGCGTACGGCGACGCGCTGCGCGAGCTGTACGTCGAGTTGAGCGACGACGGACCGGTCCGGCTCGGCGACCTGTGGTTCTTCGCCCAGGGTCCGCTGTTCGGGCCCAACGACCGGCCCGTCGATCGGGTCGCGGGTGAATTCGCCTCCCGCTGGGAACGGGTGCTCGGGCTCGCCGACCTGCCCGCCGACGCCGCACGGCTGGCGGTCAGCTCGGCCGAGCTGGCACCCCGGGTGGCCGAGCAGTTCCCGGCGACCCGTCCCGGCTGGAGTGCGGGCCGGGTACACAGCCCGGACCTGCAGATCTTCGCGGCGTCGCCGCAGGCGCTGGCCGACGGCGAGTTCGGGGCGGTGCTCGGTGAGCTGCACGCGGCGTACGCGACGTTCAACGCCGAGCTGTTCACGCACTGCCACCCCGACCTGGACCGGCTGCGGCGCGCGTACGCGGCGGACCTGGGGTCGGGACGGCTGCGCCCGATCTACCCGGTCGGCTTCCCCCGGGTCGGCGGCCGGTTGTCGGCGTCGCTGTTCGGGCCGGGCGACTACCGGTTCGCGTTCGCCGACGCGCCGGGCGCCGGCCGGGACCGGCTCGTGCCGGGCAACGCCGCGCTGGTGTCCGAGGTGGCCGGCGTCGTGGTGGCGACCGGGCCGGACGGCACCCGTTGGCCGCTGGTCGAGGTGTTCTCCGACCTGATCGCGGTGCACGCCGGCGACGCGTTCAAGCTGATGACCGACCGCCCGCACAGCCCCCGGGTCACCGTGGACAACCTGGTGCTGGCCCGGGAGACGTGGCGCACCACGGTCGGGCGGACCGGCCTGACCAGCGCCATCGACCAGGCGCAGCGCTACCTCGCGGTACGCCGGTGGCGGGCCGCGCTGGGCCTGCCGGAGCGGGTCTTCGTCCGGGTGGCCACCGAGCTCAAACCCACCTACGTCGACCTGACCAGCCCGCTCTACGCCAACCGGCTCTGCCTGCTGCTGCGGGCGGCACACCAGGCGGGCGGCGGCGACGTGCCGGTGACGGTGTCGGAGCTGCTGCCCGGGTTGCCGCAGGCGTGGCTGCCCGACAGCCAGGGTCGCCACTATGTCAGCGAGCTGCGCCTGCACATCAGCGATGCGGCCGAGCCGGAGGGGATGCCGTGACCAACGAGACAGTGGAGCCGATCGCGATCGTCGGGCTCAGCCTGCGCGTACCGGGGGCGTCGTCGGCGGAGGAGTTCTGGCGCAACCTGGTCGAGGGCACCGAGTCGGTCACCCGGTTCAGCCGGGCTGAGCTGCTGGCGCGTGGGGTCAGCGAGGACGAACTCGACGATCCGGGGTACGTGCCGGTGGCCGCCGTGCTCGACCAGTTCGACCATTTCGACGCGGGCCTGTTCGGGATGAGCCCGCGCGACGCGGAGCTGGCCGATCCGCAGCAGCGGCTGTTCCTGGAGCACGCGCACGCCGCGCTGGTCGACGCGGGCTGCGACCCGACCCGCTACGACGGCGAGATCGGCGTCTACGCGGGCGGCAACGCCGACCTCTACCAGTGGCTCAACGTCCGGCGGAACCCGCAGGCGCTGGCGGGCGCGGGTGAGCTGCGGGTGTCGCTGGGCAACAAGCCCGACTACCTGGCCAGCACCGTGTCGTACCGGCTCAACCTGCGCGGCCCGGCGATGACCGTGCAGACCGCCTGCTCGTCGTCGCTGGTGGCGATACACCTGGCCAGCGAGGCGCTGCGCAACGGCGAGTGCGACACGGCGCTGGCCGGCGGGGTGTGCGTGGAGCTGCCGCACGCCGTCGGGTACGTCGCCGACGACGGGTACACGTCCGCCGACGGGCACTGCCGGCCGTTCGACGCGCGGGCCGACGGCACGGTCTACGGCAGCGGGGTCGGCGTCGTCGTGCTCAAGCGGCTGTCCGACGCGCTGGCCGACGGGGACGACATCCGGGCGCTGATCATCGGCAACGCGGTCAACAACGACGGCATGACCAAGGCGAGCTTCACCGCGCCCAGCGTCAGCGGCCAGTTGGAGGTCGTCGTGCAGGCCCTCGCGGTCGCCGGCGTCGCCCCGCGTTCGGTCAGCTACGTGGAGGCGCACGGCACCGGTACGGTCCTCGGCGACTCGATCGAGATCGCGGCGTTGACGGCGGCCTACGGGCGGCGGGCCACCGAGCGGGGCTGGTGTGGGGTCGGCTCGACCAAGGCCAACATCGGCCACCTCAGTGTGGCCGGTGGCGTGATCGGCCTGATCAAGACCGTGTTGTCGATGCAGCACCGGCTCATCCCGCCCAGCATCAACTACGACCGGCCGCACCCGGAGATCGACTTCGCGGCGAGCCCGTTCTACGTGGTGTCGACGCTGACCAAGTGGGAGCCCGAGGAGCAGCGGCCACTGCGGGCCGGGGTGAGCTCGCTCGGCCTCGGCGGCACCAACGCGCACCTGTTGCTCCAGGAGGCACCGCCGCGCGCAGCCGGCACGGCACCGGGTGACGGTGGTGGCGAGCTGATCCAGGTGTCCGCCGCGACCCCGGCCGCGCTGGCGGCGGCGTGCGCCCAGGTGGCCACCCGGCTCACCGACCGGCCGGAGCTGGAGCTGCGCGATGTGGCGTACACGTTGCGGGCTGGCCGGCCGGTCCACCAGCACCGGGCCGCCGTCGTCGCGGTGGACCGGGCGCAGGCGGCTGCGGCGCTGACCGACCCGAAGCGTCGGGCCAGCGGGGACGCCGCGACGGTGCCCCGGGTGGGTCTGCTCTTCTCCGGCCAGGGCTCGCAGTACCCCGGCATGGGCGCGCGCCTCGCCGGGTCCGAGCCGCTGTTCGCGGCCACCGTGGCCGAATGCGGCCGGGTCCTCGGCTGGGACCCGGACGAGCTGATCTTCAGTACGGAGCCCGGTGCCGACGAGCGGCTGGCCGAACCCGGGGTGCTGCAACCCGCCCTGTTCACCGTCGGGTACGCCACCGCGATGGTGTGGCGGCACTGGGGTGTCCCGCCCGCCGCGATGATCGGCCACTCCATCGGTGAGCTGGTGGCGGCGACCGTGGCCGGCGTCTTCGACCTGCCCGACGCGCTGCGGCTCGCGGCCGCCCGGGGCCGGCTGGTCCAGGCCGCGCCGGAGGGCCGGATGCTGGCCGTGCAGCGTGGCGCCGACGAGATCTCGCCGCTGCTGCCCGCCGGGGTGGCCGTGGCGATCAGCAACGGGCCCCACACCTGCGTGCTGGCGGGCGCGCCAGGGCCGGTGACCGCGTTCGCCGACACGCTGCGCGCACGCGGCGTCGGCTGCACGCTGCTGCGGTCGCCGTACGCGATGCACGTGCCGCTGCTGGACCCGGTGCGCGACGAGTTCGCGGCGCTGGTGGCGGCGGTGCCACGCCAGGTGCCGAGCCTGCCGGTGTGGTCGGCCGCGACCGCCGCACCGTTCACCGACGGGGAGATCACCGATCCGGCGTACTGGGGGGAGCAGTTGTGCCGGCCGGTGCGGTTCGGGGCCACGGTGGCCGGGCTCGCCGCGACGGGTGCCGCCGACGACTGGCTGCTGCTGGAGTGTGGTCCCGGCCGGCAACTCGCCGGGCTCGCCCGGCTCAACCTGCCGTCGGGGGCCAGGGCGCCGCTGCGTACGCTGCCCGCGCCGGGGGAGAAGCTGACCGACCGGCAGACCGCGTACGAGGCGGCGGGCCGGTTGTGGACGGCCGGGGTCCCCGTACGCCTGCCGGCGCCCGCCACGCCCCGCCTGGTGCCCCTGCCCGGGTACCCGTACCAGCGGACCCGGTACTGGATCGACCCGGCGCCGGTGGCCGCACCGGCCGCACCGGCCGCCGACCGCCGCCACGACGACGGGGTCGTCGAGGTGCCGGTCTGGCACCAACTGCCCACCACCACACCCGCCGACGCGCCCGGTGGGCTGCTGCTCTTCGCGGCCGGCGCGCGTGGCACGGCCCTCGCCGCCGGGCTGCGTGAGCGCGGCACCGACGTCACCGTGGTCCGCCCGGGGGCCGCCTTCGCCGTCCGCCCGGACGGCTACCAGCTCCGGGCGACCGACACCGCCGACTATCGGCGGCTGCTCGACGAGTGCGCCGACGACGGTCGGGCCGCCCGGATCGTGCACGCCTGGGCGCTGGACGGCGACCCGGTCGGCGCCGACGCGGCTGCCGGGTCGGCGGCCCAGGAGCACGGCTACTACGCGCTGCTGACGTTGCTGGACGCGTTGCCGGCCACCGGCGTGGAGCTGGCGGTGGTCACCGCCGGAGTGGCCGACGTGACCGGAACCGACCTGGTGCGCCCGGAGCACGCCACGGTGGCCGGGGTGGTGCGCTCGGTGCCGCTGGAACGCCCGCAGGTGCGCTGCCACTGGGTCGACGCCGACCCGGGCGACCCCGGCGTGGACGCGGTGGTGGACGAACTGCTCGGCACCGAGCGGGTCGAGGCGGTCGCGCTGCGGCTGGGCGGGCGCCGCTGGACCCGCGAGTTCGTCGCGGTCCGGCCGGCTGGCCGTACCACCCCGGGGTGGGGGATCCGCGACGGCGGGCGTTACCTGATCACCGGCGGACTGGGCCGGGTCGGCGGCGCGTTCGCCGCCGAACTGGCCCGGCGTGGCGCGCGGCTGGTGCTGGTGAGCCGCACCGCGCAGCCGCCGCCGGCCACGATCGAGGCGCTGGAGCAGGCGGGCGCCCAGGTGCGTCACCTCACCGCCGACGTGGCCGACGTGGCCGCCATGCGGGCGGTACGCGCCGAGATCCTGCGTGACCTCGGCGGCCTCGACGGCATCATCCACGCCGCGAAGCGGCCCGACACCGGCCTGTCCGCCGGGTCGCGGCTGGCCGAGGCGGCGGCGGAACTGCGGCCGAAGGTGACCGGCACGCTGGTGCTGCGCGAGGTCTTCGGTGACCTGCCGCTCGACTTCGTGGCGCTGACCTCGTCGGTGACCGCGCTCGCGGGTGGCCTGGGCCGGGCCGACGACACGGCCGCCAACGCATTCCTCGACGGGTACGCGCGCAGCCCGCACGGCTGGCCGACCCGCCTCGTGTCGCTGGCCTGGGGCGCGTGGCAGGAGGACGGGGTGCCCGACCACGACGGGCTGGCCCCCGCGGCGGCGGTCGCCGCGGGGCAGCGGGTCCTCGCCGAGGGCCGCACCGGCTCGGTGGCGATCGGCGCCTATCCGGTGGCCGCCGTCGCGGGCCACGAGCGGCGACTCGGCTCGGCCGCCGCCACGGTGACCGCCACCGTGGCCGCCGCTGACGGCGACCTGACCGCCACCGTCGCCCGGATCTGGGCTGACGTCCTCGGTGTCGCCGAGGTCAGCCCGCACGACAACTTCTTCCGCCTGGGCGGCACCTCGCTGGTGGCGGCGCACCTGGTGCTGCGCATCCGCCAGGCCGTCGGCGCCCGGCTGTCCATGCGGGTGCTGTTCGACGCGCCGACCGTCGCCGCGATGGCCGCCCGGATCGAGTCGCTGCGCGGGGCCCCACCGGCCGCCGGCGCGGAGGCCCCCATCCCGCGACTCCGCAGGCCGGGGCAGCCGGCATGACCGAGTCGCGGCAGGACCTCACGGCGGTGGACGGTGTCTACACCGTTCCCGCCTCCTACGCTCAGCAGCGGGTCTGGTTCACCGCCCAGCTCAGCCCCGGGCAGCCGCTGTTCACGATGACCGACGCGATCACCCTGCCACCGGGCGCGGGGCCGGAGCAGGCGCTCGCCGCGCTGCGGGCGGTCACCGAGCGGCACGAGGCCATCCGGACCACGCTGCGCCTGACCGACGGCGAGCTGCACCAGGACATCCACCCCACGGTGCCGATCGAGTTGCCGGTGACCGACCTGTCCGGGCTGACCGAGCCGGACCGGGACCGCGCCCGTGCGGAGATCGTCGCCGAGTACGCCCGCCTCGACCTGCCGATGGACAGCGCACCGCTGTGGCGGGCGCGGCTGCTGCGCCTCGGCGCGGACACCTGGTGGCTGCTGTTCGCCGGGCACCACGTCATCCTTGACGGCACCGCACTGCTCCACCTGCGCGCCGAGCTGACCGAGCTGTGCGCCGCCGCCGTCGCGGGCCGGGCGCCGGACCTGCCCGACCTGCCCATCCAGTACGCCGACTACGCCGCCTGGGAACGCGATCGCCTCGCCGGCCCCCGGTGGGGTGAGCTGCGCGACTACTGGCGGGAGACGCTGACCGGCCTGCCCGCCGTGCACGCGTTGACCACCGACCGGCCGCGCCCGCTGACCCGCACGTTCGGCGGCGGCGACGTACGCCGCACCCTGCCCGAAGGGGTGGGGCCGGCGTTACCCGAGCTGTCCCAGCAGGCCGCCGCGACCCCGTTCATGGTGCAGCTCGCGGCCTATGTCGCGCTGCTGCACCGGCTGTCGGGCAGCGACGACATCGTGGTCGGCATGCCGGTGGTGGGCCGCGACCGTGCCGAGTTGGCACCGCTGCTGGGCATGTTCATGAACATGCTGACGCTGCGGGTCGACGTCTCCGGTGATCCGCCGTTCCTGACCCTGGTCCGCCGGGTGCGCCGCGTCGTGCTCGACGCCTGGGACCACCAGGACATGCCGTTCCAGAAGCTCGTCGAGGAGCTGGCGGTGCGGCGCGACCCCGGCGTACCGCCGGTGTACCAGGTCACCTTCCACCATCTGCCGACCGGCCGTGGTGCGGCGTTCGGCGGCGCGATGGACGACCTGTCGCTGGAGATCGCCGGGGACGAACTGCGGCTGGAGTACAACACCGCCCTGTTCGAGACCGCCACCATGGAGGCGTTCGCGGACCGCTACCTGCTGCTGCTCGCCGCCGCTGTCACGGCGCCACGGACCCGGGTCGGCGCGCTGCCGATCATGTCGGACGCCGAGCGCGCCCAGGTGGTGACCGGCTGGAACGCCACCGGTGCCCCGGTGCGCCAGACCACCCTGGCGGAGCTGTTCGACGGCCAGGCCCGGCGGACGCCGGACGCGGTCGCGCTGGTCGACGGCGACACCCGGCTGACCTACGCCGAGTTGTCCGCCGCCGTGGAGCAGGTGGCCCGGCGGCTGATCGCGCACGGCGTGGGCCCCGAGTCGGTCGTCGCCATCCACGAGCCCCGCTCCAGCCGCCTGGTCGCCGGGCTGCTCGGCATTCACCGGGCCGGTGCGGCGTACCTGCCGTTGGATCCGGACTATCCGCCGCAGCGGCTGGCCTACATGCTCGCGGATGCCGGTGCCGGGGTGCTGCTGGCCGACGAGGTGCCGCCGGGGCTGACGGCACCGGGTGTGGTGCTGCCGCTGACCGGTCCGGACCAGCCGGAGACCGCCGTGGGCACGGCCGCCGGGCCGGGCAACGCGGCGTACCTGATCTACACGTCAGGGTCCACCGGGCGACCGAAGGGCGTGGTGAACGAGCACGCCGGCATCGTCAACCGGCTCGACTGGATGCAGGACACCTTCGGGCTCGGACCGGACGACGCCGTGCTGCACAAGACGCCGATCGGTTTCGACGTGTCGGTGTGGGAGGTGTTCTGGCCGCTCACCGTGGGTGCCCGGCTGGTGCTGGCCCAGCCGGGCGGGCACCGCGACCCGGCGTACCTGCGGGATCTGATCGAGCGTGAGCGGATCACCACCGTCCACTTCGTCCCGTCGATGCTGGACGCCTTCCTGGCCACGGCCGACCCCGCCGACCTCACCCGGTGCGGGTCGCTGCGGCGGATCGTGTGCAGCGGCGAGGAGCTGCCGCTCGACCTCGCCCGCCGGACCGTGGCCGCCCTCCCGGCCGCCGCGCTGCACAACCTCTACGGGCCGACCGAGGCCGCCATCGACGTCACCGCCTGGGCGGCCACGCCCAGCGCGCTGGCCGGGGTCACCCGGGTGCCGATCGGCGGGCCCATCCGTAACGTCCGTACCTATGTGCTCGACCGGGCCCTGCGGCCGGTGCCGGTCGGCGTCGCCGGGCAGCTCTACCTCGGCGGGGTGCAGGTGGCCCGGGGCTACCTGCACCGCCCCGAACTCACCGCCCGCACCTTCGTCGCCGACCCGTTCGGCCACCCCGGCGGACGGCTCTACGCCACGGGTGACCAGGCCCGCTGGCGGGCCGACGGCACGCTGGAATTCCTCGGCCGCACCGATGACCAGGTGAAACTGCGCGGCCTGCGGATCGAGCTGGGGGAGATCGTCGCCGTGCTGCGCGAGCAGCCGGGCATCGGCACCGCCGCCGTGACCGTACGCGGTGCCACCCCCGCCGAGCAGCGCCTGGTGGCGTACCTGACGCCGGCGGCGGGGGCCGAGGCCCCGGACCAGGCGGCCCTGCGGGAGGCGCTGAAGCGGCGGCTGCCGGAATACATGGTGCCGTCGGCGTTCGTGCCGCTGGACGCGCTGCCCCTGTCACCCAACGGGAAGCTGGACACCGCCGCGCTGCCCGCGCCCGGGTCCGACGGCCCCGCCGCCGGGCACCGGCCACCGGTCACCCCGGTCGAGCAGACCATCGCGGCGACCTGGCAGGACGTGCTGGGGGTCACGGACGTCGGGCTCGACGACGACTTCTTCGACCTGGGCGGGCACTCGCTGCTGGCGATCCGGATGCTGGCCCTGCTGCGCGACGCGTACGGGCACATCGACGTCGGTGTGATGGACGTGTTCCAGCACTCCACGGTGGGCGGGCTGGCCGCGCTGATCGACCGCCCGGCGGACCGGGACCGCCGGCGGCCGCTGCTCTACGAACTGACCAGGCCGGTCCCGGCGGCACAGCGGGTGCGGTCCTACGTGTGCGTACCCTACGGTGGCGGGCTGGCCAGCATCTACCAGCCGCTCGCCGACGAGTTGCCGGCCGGGCACACCCTGTTCTCGGTGGCGGTCCCGGGACACGACGTCGGGGTCAGCGACCCGGAGCTGCCGTTCGGTGAGCTGGTCGACCGGTGCGTGGCCGAGATCCAGGACCGGGTGGACGGCCCGCTGGTCCTGTACGGCCACTGCGTCGGCGGCGCCCTGCTGACCGGCATCGCCCGACGGCTGCACGAGCAGGGCCGTCCGATCGAGGCGATCTACGCGGGCGGCGTGTTCCCGACGGCCCGGCCGGACAACATGCTCGGCCGCCTGGTCGACTGGGTCGATTCCCGGGGCGCGGACCGGCGTTACGAGACGTTCCTGCGCTCGATCGGCGCCGAACTGGCCGATCTGGACCAGGCGCAGGTCGACCGGTTCGTCTACCACGTACGGCGGGAGGCCGCCGAGGCGCAGGAGAGGTTCACCGAGTGGCTGGCCGCTGAGCCGGTCCAGGTGGCCGCGCCGGTGATCTCCGTCGTGGGTACCCACGACATGCTCACCGAGTACTACGAGGAGCGCTACCGCGAGTGGAGCTTCCTCGGCGAATCCACCGGGCTGGTGGTCCTCGACCAGGCCGGGCACTACTTCGTCAAGCAGCGGGCCAAGGCGCTCGCCGAGGTGGTCACCCAGACCCATCTCCACCTGGCCGAACCCGCCGCCGCGCCGGCCACCACGGGCCGGCCCGCCGGTGACGGCTGGGAACTCGCCGCCACCAGCGCCGACTCCGGCACCGCCGACGCCGACGTGCAGCCCGGCGTACGCCGGTTCCTGGCGTTGACCGCCAGCCAGCTCATCTCGGCCACCGGGTCGGCGCTGACCCAGTGGGCCGTACCCGTCTGGGTCTACCTGACCACCGGGTCGATGCTGTGGTTCGGCCTGTCCGGGGTGATCGCCTACCTCCCGGCACTGCTGACGCTGCCGGTCGCGGGCGCCGTCGCGGACCGGTTCGACCGGCGCAGGGTGCTGCTCGCCGCGTGCGCGACCGCGGTCACGGCGGAGGCGCTGCTGGCCACGCTGCTGTGGACCGATCAGCTCGGGCTGGCCGCCGTCTACACCCTGGTCTGTGTGCTCGGCGCGGCGTCGGTGTTCCAGCGGATCACCTACCTGGCCGCGATTCCGCAGGTCATGCCGAAGCGCTACCTGGGGCACGCCAACGGTATCGCCCAGCTCGCCGTGGGGCTCAGCTCGCTGGCGGTGCCGCTGCTGGCGGCGGGCCTGCTCGCGGTGATCGACCTGACCGGCGTCCTGCTGATCGACATCGTGAGCTACGCGGTCGCGATGACCGTGCTCGCGGTGGTGAGGTTCCCCAAGCTGCTCGGCCGCCGGCGCAAGGAGCCGTTCCTCGCCGAGCTGCTCGGCGGGGTGCGGATGACGTGGGCGGAGCCGGGGTTCCGGGCCATGCTGGGCTTCTTCTCGCTCTACAACCTCTGCCTGGCCAGCCTGCTGCTGGTGCCGCCGATGGTGCTCGCGTTCGGCACGATGGGCCAGGTCGGCACGGTCGCGTTCGCCGAGGCGCTGGGCGCGGTCCTGGGCGGACTCGTGATCGCGGTCTGGGGTGGCCCGACCAGGCGTCGGATGCCGGCCCTGATCGCGATCGCGTTCGGGGTCGCGGTCAGCCTGGTGCTCAGCGGGGTACGCCCGAACCTTGCGCTGGTGGCGCTCGGCAGCTTCGGTGTGGGCCTGGGCCTGGGCCTGCACAACGGCATCTACCTGTCGATCATCCAGGTGAAGGTGCCGCAGCGGTTCCACGGCCGGGTGCTGGCGATCATCCAGACGCTGACCTGGGCGACGTTGCCGCTGGGCTTCGCCGTACTGGTGCCGCTGGGCGGGTCGGTGCTGGAGCCGATGTTCGCGCCGGGCGGCGCGCTGGCCGACAGCGTCGGTGCCCTGATCGGGACCGGCGCCGGCCGCGGGCTCGGGTTCGCGTTCGTGGTGTCCGGGCTGGTCCTGGCCGTGGTGTCGCTGGGCGCCTACGGTCAGCGCCGGTTGCGCCTGTTCGACACCGAGACCCCCGACGCTCCGGCGGACGCGACCGAGTGGCTACCGCACCTGCGCCGCCGCCGGGTCGACGATCTGTAGCCGCAGCTCCGAGGCGTACGCCTGGCCGGCCGCGTCGGTCAGCCAGGCGTCGCCCGGGCCGGGCAGCAGCTCGGTGATGGTCAGCCCGACCCCGTCACCGCCCTTGGCGTGCGCGCCGCGCAACAGGGTGCACAGCAGCCGGGTGTAGACGCCGCTGGTCAGGTCGACGAAGCTGGGTTTGAGCTCGGTGTCGACCCGGACGAAGATCTGTTCGGGCAGGCCGAGGGCGAGCCGCCAACGCCGCACCGCGAGATAGCGTTCCCGCTCGCCCTTCACCTTGTGCAGCCCGGTGTCGCCGACCGTGCTGCGCCAGGTCTCGCGGACCAGCACGAGGTCGTCGACGGTGATCCGCGGGGTGTGCCCGACGTTCCCGGCCAGCTTCCACGTGTCGAGCACCTGGTAGTCGAAGAGCTGCGCGAACACCTCCAGCAGCGGCCAGTGCCGTCCGTCGTCCGCGTGCACCCGCAGGCTGCCGTCGGCGTCGGGTCGCACGGTGAGGCCGGTGATCGGCACCAGCCGGTCCGGGTCGGCACCGGGGGCGCTGACGAAGCCGAGCTGCGCGTCGGCGGGCCCGTGCAGCCATTCCGCGATGCGGGCGGTGTGCCGGGGCCAGTCCACCGGGGCCAACAGCCGGACCCGGCCCTCGGGCAGGTCGGCCCGCATGCCGTCCCGCAGCCGCTGCGGTTCCGGGTGCCCGTGGGCGAAGAAGTGCGTGTCGAACGCGGCCAGGGCCACGTGCAGTTCGCCGAGTACGACGGTGAAGTCTCCCCGCAGCAGGGCCGCCTCGTCCGGGGCGCACAGGTGCAGGTCGGGGCTGTGAATCCGGGCGGCGGCCCAGCCGGGCGCGGTGGCCGGGAACGCCGTGGCGACCCGCTCGGTCAGCTCGGCGGCGCCGAACCGCAGCTCCCGGGCGTCGGCGTCGGCGTCGGCCAGGCCGAGCACCGTCGACCACCGGGCCAGGAAGTCGGCGGTCTCGGCGCCGCCGGGCGGGTCCGCCCCGAACACCACCGCCTGCGCCAGGAACCACAGGTCGGACAGGGGAACGTCGGCAAGGGCCGAACCGGCCGACAGGTCGCGGTAGAGGGCGGCCAACGCTGCGGCGTACGCGTCGCCGATCGCCGCCGTCAGCCACCGGACCGACAGCAGCAGCGGCTCCAGCGGAGCGAGCCGTTCCAGCAGCGTGTCACCGAAGCTGATGTCCAGGTCGCGAACGGTTTCCAGGTGGCACAGAGTGCGCCCGGCGTACACCTCGCCGGGGTGCTGGTGCGCGGCCCGACCGGTCAGCTCGACGAACTTCCGCTCCAGTGCGGACATCGCCGCGGCCAGGGCGTCCGAGCCGTCGGCGGCGGCCACCGCGTCGCGCAGCGCGCTGATGGTGGCCAGCTCACCGAGCACCCGGTCGCGGACCGGCTCGTCGCCGATCGCGGTGAGCTGGTCCCGCAGCACGTCCTCGGCGGTGAGGTCGATCGGCAGGTCGAACCCGATCCGCAGCACGCCGCGTTCGGCGAGGTCGTCGAGCTGCGCGTACACGTCGGCGGCGCGGCGGAACCCGCTCGCCGGGTCGGCGACCAGCGCGGCGGCGAGGTCCGCGACGCGCGATCGCCGCCCCACCAGGGTGATCAGCGCGGCCGTCGCCGCCGGCAGCGGCTGCGGCGCGCGGTGCGGGTGCAGCAGCACCCCGTCCCGCAGCGTGAGCTGGGGCGCCAGCCGCACCGGCAGCCAGTCCCGCACGCCCTCCGTGCGGGCGAGGGCCTCGCCGACCGCGTCCAGCGCCCACCGTTCCAGGAAGACCCGGCGGGTACGCGTCAACGCCGCACCCGGGCGTACCGTGGCGACCGGACCGGGGCCGCCCAGTTCCGTCCAGCAGATGGGACCGAAGAAACCGACGGTGTCGTTCTTGAGGCAGTAACGCTGCCAGTATTTCGCGATGACCTCCTCGCGGTGCCGTCGGCGCAGCTTGCGCGGGGCGTGCGGGCCGTCGCGCCGGACCGCGTCGACCGCGCGTAGGACGGCCGGGTTCTGCCAGGCCAGCGCGGTGCGGAAGGTGTCGTCGCAGGCGATGTCGTAGACCGCTTGGCCGAGATCCGTGGCGGCGGCGTCGAACGCGGCCGCGAAGGTGGCCGGGTCGGCGGCGTCGGTGAGGTGGCTGTCGGCGGCTGCCGCGAGCGCGGGCGCGGCGAACCGCTGCATCCCGGCCACCGGGAACCCGGTCGACCGCAGCAGCGCTGAACGCCATACGTGCCACGGGGTTCCGGCGAGGGGCGTGAGATGCTCTCGGGGCATCCGGCAATGGTATGCATCCAAGGATCTGCGTGGGACGGGCAAAACATGGGCTTCGGGCTGGTGTCGTTCGGCGAGGCGCTCGGCGATCCGGTACCGGTGCCGGACGTGGTGGGGCAGTACACCGACGACCTGAACCGGGTCCTCGGGTACGGCTACCGCCAGGTGCACCGCAGCGCGCCGGAGGTGGGCCTGACCGACCTCGCCGAGCGGGCCGCCCGGCAGGCCCTCGACGCCGCCGGGCTCGCCGCCGCGGAGGTGGACCTGCTGGTGCTGGCCGTCACCGACCTCACCGAGTACCTCTACTGGGACGCCGCCGCCGACCTGGCGTACCGGCTCGGCGCGGTCAACGCCGAAGCGGTGCTGCTCACCCAGGCGTGCACCACGGGTGTGCTCAGCTTCGACACCGTCGCGGGGAGGTTCGCCACCCACCCGCGCTACGCCAGCGCCCTGGTGGTGGCCGCGAACCGGACCTGTGAGGCGTACTGGAACCGGATGGACACGCAGCCGATGGTCTTCTCCGACGGCGCGGTCGCCACGGTGGCCCGGCGCGGCCATCCCCGGCTGCGCTGGCTCGCCACGGAGGCCGCCACCGACGGCCGCTACGCCGCGTTCCACCGGCTCGACGTGGGCGGCGCGGCGGCACCCTTCGGCCCTGGTGCCGAGCTGCCTGCGGTACGCGACGGGTGGGACGTGATGGAGTTCTTCGACTACGACGCCGAGCAGTTCGCGCAGTTCGCCCGGGACCTCGACGAGCGGGCCGTGCGGGTCACCGAGCGGGCCTGCGAGCGGGCGAACGTCACGGTCGCCGAGCTGGCGCGGCTGATCATGGTCAGCGACAACGAGCGGGCCATGGCGTCCCTGGCGCGGGCGCACGGGGTGCCGCTGGCGCGTACCAACCGGGAGTTGGCGGCCGCGCACGGGCATCTCGGTGCGGCGGACCAGCTTTTCGGGCTGAGCCGCCTGCTCGCCGCCGGTGAGCTCGGCGAGGGCGACCGGGTCGCGCTGATCTCGCTGGGCCGGGGCATGCACTGGGCCTGTACCCTCGTCGAGGTGTAGGCATCGATCGCCCGATCGGTTCTGCCGGCGCGCCACCGCTGCCCGATATCCGCTCTGGGAAGGGACACCGGATGTCCAGTCGCCTGGTGCGGCTCGTCGCCCACGTGCTGGAGTTGCCGGTCGACCAGGTCGACGCGCAGACCGGTCCGGCGACCACCGCGGCCTGGGTGAGCCTGCGCCACCTGCACATCGTCGCGGCGGTCGAGGACGCGTACGGGATCGAGGTCACGCCACGGGAGATCCGGGCCGTCCGGTCGGTGGCGGACCTGCGCGAGTTGCTCGCGCGGCGGGGCGTCGAGGAATGACCTCCGCCGCGCCGTCTCCGCTCGGCGACGCCGACCTCGGCACCGGGCTGCTGATCCGCCGCTTCGAGGAGGAGCTGCTCCGCCTGTACGCGGCCGGCCACGTCAGCGGCACCACCCACACCTGCCTCGGCCAGGAGTACATTCCGGTCGCGCTGGCCCCGCTGCTGACCGGGGACTTCGTGTTCAGCAACCACCGGGGGCACGGGCACTACCTGGCCCACTGCGCCGACCCGGACGGCCTGCTCGCGGAGCTGCTCGGCCGGGAGGGCGGGGTGTGCCGTGGGCGCGGTGGCAGCCAGCACCTGCGCCGGGAGCGGTTCCTGTCCACCGGCGTGCAGGGGGAGAGCCTGCCCGCCGCGGTCGGCGTGGGGCTGCACCTCAACCGCACCGGGCAGGACGGGATCGTGGTGACCTACATCGGCGACGGCACCTGGGGCGAGGGCGCGGTCTACGAGGCGCTCAACATGGCGAAGCTGTGGCGGGTGCCGCTGCTGGTCGTGGTCGAGCACAACCGGATCGCCCAGTCCACCCCGACCACCGCGCAGCTCGCCGGGAGCATCGCCGGCCGGGTCGCCGGGTTCGGGATCACCGTCAGCGAGTCGGATTCGCTGGACCTCAACGAGGTGCGGGCCGACGCCGCGCCGCACATCGAGCGGGTCCGCGCCATCCGGCAGCCGCACGTGCTGGTGCAGCACACGGTCCGGCTCGGCCCGCACAGCAAGGGCGACGACACCCGCCCGGCCGACGAGCTCCGCCGGCTGCGCCACCTCGACTGGCTGGAGCGGTACGCGGCGGCGTACCCGGCACAGTTCGAGGCCGCCGACGCGCGAGCCCGGCAGCGGGTCGCGGAGGTCTCGGCCGCGGCGCTGGCCCGGCCCCTGGTGGGCGGAGGCGTGGTGTGACGCGCGCCGAACGGATGAGCCAGAACCTCAACCGGGCCCTGCACGAACTGTTCGCCGCCGACGAGCGGGCCTGGTTGTTGGGCGAGGACGTCGTCGACCCGTACGGCGGCGCCTTCAGGGTCACCCAGGGCCTGTCGACGGCCTACCCGGACCGGGTGCTGTCGACGCCGTTGAGCGAGAACGGCATCACCGGCGTCGCGGGTGGTCTGGCGCTCTGCGGTGACACGGTCATCGTCGAGATCATGTTCGGCGACTTCGTCGGCCTCGCCTTCGACCCGATCATCAACTTCCTCACCAAGTCCGTCGCCATGTACGGCGAGCACACCCCGATGCGGGTCGTGATCCGGTGCCCGGTCGGCGGTGGGCGGGGCTACGGCCCGACGCACAGCCAGAGCGTGCAGAAGCACTTCATCGGCATTCCGCACCTCGCACTCTTCGAGCTGTCGCCGCTGCACGACGCGGCCGACGTGCTCGCCGCCGCGCTGCGCCGCGACGAACCGGCCATGCTGTTCGAGGACAAGATCCTTTACACCCAGCGGCGGTACCTGGACAACCGCGTCGACGACCGCCTTGTCTTCGAGCTGCTGGGCGCGGACCGTAACTGGGCCCGCGTCCACGACCCGGCTGCCGCCGCCGCGCCGACGCTGGTCATCGCGCCGGGCGGGGTCGCCAACCGGGCGATCGCCGCCGCCCGGACGGCCGGGGAGCGGGGGCGCAGTGTCGAGGTGCTGGTCCCCGCCCGGCTCTACCCCTTCGACGTCGACGGTGTGCTCGGCCTGCTCGACGGTGCGGACGGCGTGATCGTCGCCGAGGAGAGCACGGCTGGCGGCACCTGGGGCAGCGAGGTCGCCACCCGGCTCCACGCCGCCGCGTGGCCGCTGCTGCGTCGGCCGGTCGAGCTGGTCAGCTCGGCTGCCAGCATCATTCCGTCGGCGCCGCACCTGGAACGGGCGGTCCTGCTCAGCGCGGACACGATCCTGGACCGGATCATGCGATCCGTCACGGGCGGGTCCGCCGGGTCGGGACCGGCGAGTGGCGATCGGGCCGCGCCGTCACGGGCAACGCCCGGCGCGGTGGCGGCGCAGGCGCCGGTGGTGGCGCGCGCTGGCGAGGCGGCCACGGAGCCGTCCCGCCCTGGCGCGGCTCCGGCTCCCCGCGCCGGTTCGCCGCTGACCCGGTTGCGCCAGGCGCGGGCGGCGGAGCCGGGCGTCGCGGTGCGCGTACCCAGGCTCAACAACAACGACGACCGGTACGTGCTGCTGGAGTGGCTGGTCGCGCCCGGTGCCACCGTCGAGATCGGACAGGCGATCGCGGCGGTCGAGACCTCCAAGGCGATCGAGGAGCTGGCGGCGACGCACCCGGGCGTCCTGCGCCAGGACCTCGCCGCCGGGGCCGACTGCGTCCCGGGCTCGACCATCGGCTACGTCCTGTCCGCCGGTGCCGTCCCTGCTGCGGCGCCCCCGGTCGCCGAGCCGTCCGTGGTGACGCCACCGGCGCTGCCGGGACGGCCGTTGCCACCGTCGCAACGCCGCATCGTCGACGTGGTGGAGACCTCCCACCGGGAGATCCCGGTCGCCTTCACCGCCGTGCGGGTCGACGTGACCGCCGCCCTCGCCCACGCGCGCCGGGCCGCCGACGAGTCCGGCGCCGAGGTCAGCCTGACCGAGGTGGTCATCGCTGCCGTGGCCAGCTTGCACGAGCGGTTCCCTGCCCTCTACGCCCAGCTCACCGGGGACGGCCGGGTCCTCGACGCGGCACAGCCGTCGGTCGGGCTCACCGTGGACGTCGGCACCGGGTTGTTCCTGCCGGTGATCCGCGACGCGGCGAAACTGAACCTGGGCGACCTCGCCGACACCGTGGTCGAGTTGCGGATGAAGGCGCTGCGCAACCGGCTACGCGAGGACGACATGACCGGGATGAACTTCCTGGTCGCGCTCAACGACACCCCCGGCGTGATCTATGCCCAGCCGATCATCCCGCCGGGCGTCACCTGTGCCCTGTCGGTGCCCGACGTGCACCGCGAGGTCGTGCTGGACGTCGGCGGTGAGGTGCGCGAGCGGATGACGGCGGACCTCGGGTTGGCCTACGACCACCGGCTGGTCAACGGGGCGCAGGCCGGGGCGTACCTGGCCGCGCTCAGCGCCGCCCTGCAACGGTGATCTCCGGGGTGTGCCAGCACCACCACGTCCCCGCCGTGCTCCGAGGGTGACCGGCGGCGGACGGCCCCGCGACACTAGTTGCTGGAGAACGTCCACAGCAGAGTGTGCCACTCTGAGCTGGAGTCGTATCGCACTCCGCCGTAGACCCACTTCTTGGTGTCTTCCACCCAGTCGAAATTGCACTTGGCCCAGGTGCCGGCCCCGTGGAGGTTGCGGCACCACCGTCCCGAGACATCGCCCGCATCGGGGGTGGAGACCGAGCCCATTGCCGAGTTGCCGTCGCTGCTGCCATCCCAGACATAGACGATGTCGCCCGCGTACTTGATGCAGACGACGGTGTAGTGGGTGAGTTCCTGTACGCACTTGTCCACGTCGCCGGGCGTGCCCACCGCGGCTCCGGTCTGACACGAGACGATGCCCCTGGAGCACCAGTCGAAGTAGTTGTCGTAGGCCCAGCTCGCCGACGGGAAGGCGAAGACCGCGGCACCGGCAGCGACAGCGCACACCGCGGTACGGGATGCTGTTCTGCGTCCGAGGGTGGACGGGGTGAGCCGGTTCTTTTCGAACATGGTGCTCCTTCGCGTGCTTCTCCGGTCTGGCCTTGTGGTCAGACAGCGAACTGCGAGGAAATGAGTTCCCCCGCGTCCTTATCGGACACTTCTGGTTCCGTGCCTCGATTGTCGTCCGGCGCCAGATCGGGGAGCTGGATGAACTGCACCCGCTGGCTTCAGTTCGATAATCATTCGGACAAGGAGCACGCTATGCCGCGACATCCTGCCGGAGCTACCGTGCACGATGCGCAGATTCCGCACCGGGTGGTGCACGGTGCCCACTCACCGCGCGCAGGGCGTGGACGACGTCATGGATGCCCGACCCGGTCGTCAGCAGGTCGCGGTTGAGCAGGCGCTCGGCGACCCGCAGGCGGGCCCGGACGGTGTTCCGGCTCACGCCCAGCAGCGCGGCGGTCCGCTGGGCGTCGGTGTTGGCCTCGATCCAGGTCCGCACGGTGCGGTGCAGGCCACGATGCTCCGCCTCAACGAGGGGTCGGAGGAAGGTTTCCGCCCACGTCGTCGCGGGCCGGGTGCGGAGCAGCCCGCCCAGGGTCGGCGTGGCCTGCGGGGTGTCGCCCGGGTTCGGCGGGAGACCGCTGGGGAGACTGCTGTGCGACCTGCGCCGTGACCGCGGCCAACCGTCCCGCAGCCAGCCGCCGCAACTGCTCGTCCAAGGCGTCGAGGATGGGCCGGCGGAACCCGGCCGTCGCCGCCTCGACCGTGGACGTGCCACCGACCCAGGCGACCTCTGCCCCGATTCGCCGCCCCAGCCAGTGCAGCACCTCACCGAGCGTCCCCTGCCGTCGTACCACCCGCAGCAGCTCGGCAAGATCCTCGGCACACCCCGGAGCCCGCACGGTCACACCTCCCGACCCAGGCCGACGACGTCGGCGTTCTGGGCAGTATGGGGTGCCGTGCCCGGTCTGGGGCTACCCGGGCGGTGTGCCGCCGGGGGATGGGAGGAGGCCGGCGAGCATTCCGCGGAGCCCGAACTCGAACCAGGTGTCGAGGTCGGTGTCGGGATCGGTCTGGCTGGCCGCGGTCAGCCATGGCCGCCGTTGGAGGCGGCCGGTCCGTTCCAGTCGGCGGCGGGTTGCCGAGCGCCAGGCGCGGGAGTCGGTGTCGGCCGAACCGGGTCCGATGAGCAGGGCCATGCCCTGCACGTAGCCGCTGAGGACGAGGTAGGCCCGGTAGGCGTCGGCGGGACTGAATCCGGCATCGACGAGTACCGCCACGACGCGGTCGACCATGGCCAGGACGGCCGGGCCGGTGGGTGGCCGGTCGGTGGCGAGCACCCTCAGCAGCCACGGGTGGCGCCGGTACATGGCCCACTCGTCCCGGGCGAGTTGTGCCAGCTCGGCCCGTGCGCCGTCCGGCCGTGGGGCGTGGCGAGGGCGGTGCGCGTCGATGACCTGCTCGGCCATGGCGCCGAGCAGGTCGGCGCGGTTGCGTACCTGCCGGTACAGAAGATGGACGGGGATACCGGCGCGATCGGCGAGGAGCCGGACGGAGATGGCGTCCAGGCCCAGCTCGTCGGCGAGGTCGACCGCGAGGGCCACCAGGCCGACGCCGTCGTACCGGGGAAGCACCGGGGCCTTACGGGAGGAGGTGGCTGGTCCGTCGTCCCGACGTCTGCGGTATGCGCGTGCCTGGCAGCGGCGTGAACAGTACCGGCGTGGCCGTCCTCGGCCGACGGCGACGGGCAGGTCGGACCCGCACTCGGCGCAGCTCATGGTGGACCCCCGGCCATTTTCGTCACGACAGGACGTGTGACGAAAATACTTCACGGCGGACGGCGGCGGTCGGAGGCTTACCGCCATGAATGTGATCCGATCTGACCGGCAGGGCCACCGCCGACCGGGATCGTCGTCCGAGGACACCGGGACCGACGGCGCCCGGATCAACGTGGTGGACGCGTTGCGGGGGAGCGCGCTGCTGCTCATCCTGCTGGTGAACGTCGCGTTCTTCAGCTCCGGGTTCGACTTCCACCTGGTCGACGATCCGGCGCGCGGCGCGCTCGACCTGCTGGTCGCCGGCCTGGTGGAGCTGTTGTTCGCGATGAAGGCGTACCTGCTGTTCTCGTTCCTGTTCGGCTACAGCTTCACCCTGCAACTCGACTCCGCGGCCCGACGTGGGGTGGCCTTCGGTCCGGCGTTCCTGCGCCGGCTGTCCGGGTTGTTCGTCCTCGGCGTGCTGCACGCGGTGCTGCTGTTCCACGGCGACATCCTCACCACGTACGCGCTGCTCGGTCTCGTGCTGTTCGCCGTCCGGCGGATCGAGACCCGCACCGCGCTGCTCGCCGCGGCGGCCATCGTGGGCGTGATCGCATTCGTGGTCGGGCTCGCCGCGGTCCTCGGTGCCACGCTGGTCCCGGACGAGGCTGCCGCGCTCACCGACGGCGCGCGTTCGACGCTTGCCCTGCGCGGCGGCCCCGGTGCTGTCGTCCTGGAGCACCTGCGCTCGATGCCGGCGATGCTCGGCGGCCTCGCCGTGCAGGGGCCGCTCGCCTTCGCCGCGTTCCTCGTCGGTCTCGCCGCCGGCAGGCATCAGCTCCTCGCCGCCGTGCCCGCCCACGGGACCCTGCTGCGTCGGTGCGAGCGGGTGGGGTATCCGGTCGGTCTGGCCGGTGCCATCGTGTTCGCGGTCGGCGGTGGCACGGCGAACCTGACCGGGCTGATGGTCAGCATCGTCACCGCGCCGTTCCTGGCCGCGGCCTACGCCGCGACCCTGCTGCGCCTGTTCACGCGATGGTCACGCGTCGCGGACGCGTTCGCGCCTGCCGGGCGGATGGCCCTGACGAACTATCTTGGCCAGTCACTCGTGTGCGTGCTCGTCTTCACCGGCGTCGGGCTGGGCCTGGTCGGCCGCACCGCACCGGCACAGACGCTGCTGATCGCACTGCTGATCTTCGTGACGCAGATGCTGGCCAGCTCGTGGTGGCTGCGGCGGTTCCGGTACGGCCCCGTCGAAGGGGTGCTACGCGCCTGGACCCACGGGAAGCGGACCGTCAGGTGGCGATAGGGCAGGATCGGCGAGCGATGAGGTTCGCCGATCCGGCGCGCTGGTGAGCCCGGCCTGGTCAGCGTGGGAGGGTGGAGACTGTGTGGAGACGGTCGGCGTCCCGGCTGGGCGGCGCGCCGAACTGGCGACGGTATTCGCGGCTGAACTGTGACGGGCTCTCGTAGCCGACGCGGCGGCTGACGCCGGCGATGTCGCTGGGGAAGTGGGCGAGCAGCAACCGGGCTTGATGGAGCCGGATCTGCTTCTGGTACTGGATGGGACTCATCCCGGTGACCGCCTGGAAGTTGCGGTAGAAGGCCGAGACGCTCATGCTGGCGAGCTGCGCCGCTACCTCGACGCGGAACGGCTGCCGGTAGTTGTCGCGGATCCACCGGATGGCCCGGGCGATGTGGATCAGGCTGCTGTCGGCCAGGCCGAGTTGGCGGACGACGGCACCCTGGTCGCCGACGATGAGCCGCCAGAGGATCTCGCGTTTGATCAAGGGGGCGAGCACGGCGATGTCGCGGGGTGTGTCGAGCAGCCGCAGGAGCCGGATGACGGCGTCGAGCAGCTCAGGGGAAGCGGTGCTGATGGCGAGGCCGGGTGGCGTCCCGGTGCCGATGTCCGGCAGCTCGGCCCGAGGCGCATGCAGGAGCAGGTCGGCGACGGTGGACGGGTCCAGGGTCAGCCCGACCCCCAGTCCCGGCAGGTCCGGACTCGCCTCGCTGAAATGGCTGGCCACCGGCAGGTCGATGGACGCGACGAGGTACTGCCCGGCCCGGTACTCGTGGACCTGGTCGCCGAGGGCGAACCGTTTGGCCCCCTGGGCGACCAGCGCCAGCACCTTGCCGTACGTCGTCGGCGTCGGCGGGTAGGGCTGCTCAGCCTTGAAGACCAGCACGTCCTCGATCGGCGTCCGCACGTCCGGTCGGGCGTGCCGGACGAGCAGGTCGCGTAACTCGTCAAGGGACATGAACGGGTCCCACCCCGGAACCGGTGTCGGCGACGGAGCCACCGCCGAGGTCGAGACCGGCCGGGCCGCTCAGGCGGTCCAGGTCGCCGGCGCAGGCGATCGCCTCCTCCCACGGCATCAGATGATCCCCGGGCGCGATGCGGGCCAGGTGGGGTGGGCGTCGACGAACTGCCAGATCTCGCGCAGCATGTGACCTTCCTCCGCAGCTCAGGATCATGAAACCACCGCCCGGCGCCGAAGATGTTGTCCAAAGCTCGCGATGTGTTGCACAAACCTGCTCGCCTACCGGGCGGCGGCACCGGAGACGCGCGCTGGCCGGCAGTCATCGTTCGCGGCGATCTCAGCCCAGTGGTCACGGACGGGATGCCGCGACCGGCGCGGGTGCCCTCGGCCGGCGCGACGCCGGTGGGGCGCCGGCCGGGGGTCCGGCTCAGTCCTTGGTGTCGGGGCTGGGGTTCAGGACTCGGGCGAGCCAGTCGGTCTGGGTGCGTCGGGCGGCGGCCGAGACGCGGACGTGCGGGAACAGTGCCGCGAATCCGTGGAAGCCGCCGGCCCACAGGTGCAACTCGGCCTGGCCGCCGGCGGCCCAGATCCGGGTCGCGTAGCTGACGTCCTCGTCGCGGAAGACCTCGGCGGTCCCGGCGTCGACGTAGGTGGTCGGCAGGTCGGAAAGGTCGTCCGCCAGCGCGGGTGAGACGTAGGCGGAGACGTTCTCCCCGGTGTGCTCGCCGAGGACGCTGCGCCAGCCGAATTCGTTCATCTCCCGGGTCCACACGCCGTCTAGCCCGCTGTACTGACGGCTGGAGGTGGTGGTGTTGCGGTGGTCGAGCATGGGGCACGACAGCAACTGGGCGGCGATGGCCGGGGTGCCACGGTCGCGAGCCATGAGGGTGACTCCCGCCGCCAGGCCCCCTCCGGCGCTGGCGCCGGCTACGACGATGCGGGCGGGGTCGATGCCGAGGTCCGCGGCGTTCTCGGCCACCCAGAGCAGGCCGTGGTAGCAGTCGTCGACCAGGGTCGTACCGGTTGCTTCCGGGGCCAGCCGGTACTCCACGGAGATCACCACGGCGCCGAATAGGTCGAGCCATTCCAGTGGGATGTCGATGTTCGAGAAGCGGTCGCCCCACATCATCCCGCCGCCGTGGATCCAGTAGACGCAGGGCGCCCCGGCGGCACGGTCGGTGGGGCTGAGGATGGACAGCGGGATCGGGGTTCCGTCGGCGGCGGGGACGGTGACCTCGCGCCGCTCGACCGCGCGGCCTTCCAGGTGGGTCTCGATCGACGGTTGTGGGTAGTGGCGTAGCTGTTCGATCGCCTCGGGGCCGAGGGGCGGCATGGGCGGCAGTTCGGCCAGCGGTACGAGCAGTTCGGGGTCGATGCCCGGTCGGGGGGAGTTCATCGGGATCCTTTCGGTGACACGGGTCGGGGTGATCGGGGCGGTCGGCTCAGAAGGTCGCCTTGCCGCCGACCGGCACCGCGTCGGTGTACGTCGACTCGCCGGCCAGTAGCGGCTGGAGCTTCGCGACCAGGGCCTGGGCCTGCTCGCTGGCGAAGAACGTGCTGTGCGCCTCGGCGCTGGTCCAGCCTTCGATCACGTGGACGACGTCGCGGTCGGAGGCCGAGCGGGACACCAGGAAGACGATGCAGTCCTCGTGGGGCAGGGACGGCGCGTTGAGCAACAGGTCGATCAGCTCGTCGGCCTTACCCGGCTGGGTGGTCATGGTGGCGTGGAAGCCGTGGCGGACAGTCATCGGGGTGCCTCCTCATTCGTCGAGCCGTGATGGGCTCGCTGGGAATTGATGAACCCATCAAAGCACCGCTACCAGCAGGAATAGTAGATCGATGTTCCCATCCACTTGCCTGATCCTACTATTGTGGGGAGGATCAGTTTCGTGCTTCAATCGGGCCATGGACCTTGACGAGCTGCGGGCGTTGCTGGCCCGCCACGCCCGGCCGGACATGAGCACCGCCATCGACGGGGTGCTGATCTCGAAGGTCGAGCGGGAGACCGCGCCGACCACCTCGATGTCGGGCACCGTGCTGGCACTCATCGCCCAGGGCGCGAAGCAGATGGCGCTGGGCGACCGCGTGTACGAGTACCGGGCCGGCCAATACCTTGTCGCGTCCGTCGATCTGCCGGTCACCGGCCGCTTCACCCAGGCCAGTGCCGCCTCGCCAGCGCTGGGGTTCGGGCTGGTGCTGCACCCGGCCACGGTCGCGGAGTTGCTGTTGCAGGCGGCGCCGGGCGACCTCCCGCCGCTGGCCGGCGGGACACCGTCGGGGATGGTGGTCAGCGACGCTTCCGACGAACTCGGTGACGCGGTGATCCGCCTGCTTCGGCTGCTGGACCGGCCCCGGAACGCGACGGTGCTCGCGCCCCTGATCAAACGGGAGATCCTGTGGCTGCTGCTCACCGGGGAGCAGGGCGCCGCCGTCCGGCAGCTCGGCCTGGGCGACAGCAGCCTCAGCCACATCGCCCGGGCGGTGCGGTGGATCCGCGACCATTACGCGCAGTCGTTCCGGGTGGAGAATCTGGCGCGGCTGTCCGGGATGAGCGTGTCGGCGTTCTATCGCAACTTCCAGGCCGTGACCGCGATGAGCCCGATCCAGTTCCAGAAGCAGATCCGGTTGCAGGAGGCGCGGCTCCTTCTCGCCACCCACCCCAACGACATCACCGGGGTGGGCATCCGCGTCGGCTACGAGAGCCCCTCGCAGTTCAGCCGTGAGTATCGTCGCCAGTTCGGCGCGCCTCCCAGTCAGGACGCCGCCCGCCTGCGCGGCTTCACCCGCGCCGCTGTGCCGGCGGTCGTCTGACCGCCGGCGCTCACCCCGGCCGCCGCGGTCTTCCCGGGGGCCGGAGCCCGGCTGCCCGGTCAGGCCAGGGCCTGCCACCAGGGGTCGACCTCGGGCGGGGCGTCGACGTCGACCCGTTCGCCGGGGCGGGGCACCGCGATCACGACATCCCGCGCCTTGGCTTCGGCCCACAGCCGCTCGACCGGTTCCGCCCAGGGATGCGGCGCGAGGTGGAAAGTGCCCCAGTGTACGGGGATCAGCAGGCTGCCCCGCAGCCGGACGTGCGCCTCGACCGCCTGCTCGGGCAGCAGGTGGATGTCCGGCCAGGCATTGTCGTAGGCGCCGATCTGCATCAGCGTCACATCGAAGGGGCCGTGCCGTTCGCCGATGTCGGTGTAACCGTCGAAATAGCCGGAATCGCCGGTGTAGAAGACCCGCCGCTGCCCGTCGGCGATCACCCACGAACTCCACAGGGTGTCGTTGCTGCCGACGAGCGTGCGGCCGGAGAAGTGGCGCGACTCGGTGGCGGTGAACCGGAGGCCGGCCACCACGGCGCTCTCGTCCCAGTCCAGCTCGACGATGCGGGCACCGGACACACCCCAGCGTTCCAGGTGGGCCCCGACGCCCAAGGGGACCAGGAACATCGCGTCCTGGGTGCGGTCGAGCGCCCGGATCGTCGGCATGTCGAGGTGGTCGTAGTGGTCGTGTGAGATGACGATCGCGTCCAGCCTGGGCAGGTCGGTCAAGGCCACCGGCATCGGATGCAGCCGCTTCGGACCGATGCCGGGGGCCGGTGATCCCCGGTCGCTCCACAGCGGGTCGAGCAGTACCCGGCGACCGGCGAGCTCGATCAGCACCGTGGCGTGTCCGTACCAGGTCAGATGCAGCCCATCGGAGGCGGCGCCGAGCGTCGGTGGTCGGTCCACGGGGATCACGCCGGACAGTCGGCGCTGGTGGCGTTGCGTGAGGAAACGGCGCAGTGCGGCCACGGCCTCGCGGGGCAGCAGGGTACGGGTGTGGGTGGTGTTGCGGAAGGCGCCGTCGCGAAAGTGCGGCGACTGCCGCAGGCGCAGTGCCCGCGCGCCGCTCGGGCGGGCGCCCAGCGCAGCGAAGATCTCAAGCATGTGGTGGATCCCCACTCTTCGGGTGACATTCGTGGCGGTGATGTTCTGAGCGCTTCGTGAGCTGTCGACAGAACCAGGAAATCATCCGGGTGGCAGGAATTGGTATAGAAGTACTCCTCTGCTCTTGCCTGATCCTGCTCCGGTTGGGAGTCGGCGACGACGGGGCGGCCGGTCCGGTGACGGTCCACGTCCACCGGGATGCCATGGGTGCGACAGGTAGCCGGTCCGAGCGGCGAATCCCTTGCCCAGAAGCGGCGGTATCTTGCCCATTCCTGCTGCGTTGCACGGCACCCGTACCTCCAGGGTCAGGGTGGTTGCACAATCAACTAAACGTGGTGCATCACTTCGTCCGACGTCGATGCAGTGGAGGTTGTCCATGACCAGAGCGTCAATGAGGATCGGTGCGACGCTGCTCGTGTCCGTCATCACGGCAACCGGGCTCGGCCTGGTCGCTTCGCCCGCTTCGGCCCAGTCATCGGGCCTCACCTTCTACAGCGGAACGTTCACCACCGAGGTCAAGAACTTCCCGCCAGCCCCCATCGCCTGCGCGGCGCTACCTCCGACGGCGGACAGCCACATCGGTTGGAGCGGCTTCCGCGACGTCATCTTCTACCTCACTGCGGACTGCACCGGTCAAGCGACCGGGGTGGGGACGCTCCGCAACTACGAAGCCGGACGCTGGCTCAGCTTCCGCGCCTTCTGACCCACCCCGTCGGGGACCGGTGGACGCCCACGTCCGCCGGTCCCCGACGTCGGTACCAAGGGATACCTCGCCGACCCCTGGCGGTCGCGCTGGCCGCCGTCGCGTGGTACGAGTATCCGGTATGCCGAGTAGCCAACTTCGCTGCGGGCGTGGGAGGCGAGGAATAGGCAAGAAGTCGGGGGAATTTCTCTAACACACCAGAACGCCATCGGGTTGTCTGAAGGGGTGAACACGCAGACAGCCAACCCAGCAGTAGCAGTGGTGACCGGCGCGAGCGCCGGCATCGGACGCAGCGCCGCAATCGAGATCGCCGCACGCGGAATGGGAGTGGTGGTGACCTACAACTCCCGCCCCGAGGGTGCGGAGCAGACCGTCTCCATCATTCGGGACAACGGCGGCCACGCAGTCGCACTGCCTCTCGACATCGGACAGAGCGATACCTTTCCCGCGTTCAAGAGCCAGCTCGCGCGGCTCCTCAGCGACGAGTGGGGCACCGACAAGATCCACTCGCTGGTCAACAACGCCGGCTTCGGCGGTGGCCGCGGGTTCGCCGAGATGAGCGAGGAACTGTTCGACCAGTACTACCGCGTACTCTTTCGCGGGCCGTACTTCCTCACCCAGACGCTGCTGCCACTGATCCACGACGGCGGCTCGATCATCAACACGTCGAGCAGCTCGGTACGGCCCGGTGACACCGAGGCCGGCTACTCGGGATACGCGGCGATGAAGGGCGGCCTGGTGGTCGCTACCCGGTTCCTCGCGAAGGAGCTGAGCCCCCGGGGCATCCGGGTCAACTCGATCGCCCCCGGACCGACCCGCACCCGCATCAGCGACGACGCGTTCGAGAAGTACCCGGAGATCATCGACGGCATCGCTGCCAAGACCGCGCTCGGTCGGGTCGGCGAGCCGGAGGATATCGGCAAGGTCATCGCGTTCCTCGCCTCGGACGACTCCGCGTGGATCACCGGGCAGGACATCCAGGTCGCCGGGGGCTACGCGCTGTGAAGACGCCCAGCGACCGGTTCGGCACGGTGGTGCTCACCGGCGCCACCAGCGGCATCGGCGAGGCGACAGCCCACCGGCTGGCGGCGATCTCCGAGACGCTCATCGTGCTCGGGCCGGAGCCGGAAGAAGCGGTGGGGCGGGTTCTCGCGCAGATCCGCGGGGCCGGCCCCGCCGAGGTGCACTACGTCGGCGCCGATTTCACCCAGCTCTCCGACGTCGTCGAGGCAGCCCGCTCGATCCGGTCGCTGGTGTCGACGATCGACCTGTTGATCAACGATGCCGGCGTCCCGGGCGCGCCCCAGCGGATCGTCACCACCGACGGATTCGAGCGGACGCTACAGGTCAACGCACTCGCCCCGGCGCTGCTGACCCGGCTGCTCGTTCCCTCGCTGGCGGACGGCGCACGGATCGTCAACGTGGGGTCGTCCGCGCACCACGTCGAGCGGTTCCACTTCGACGACATCGACCTGGCGCACGGTTACTCGCCGGTGGCCGCGTACGCCCGAGCGAAGCTCGCGATGGTGACCTGGTCGTCGCTGCTCGCGGAGGAACTGCGGTCGATGCCGGTCAGTGTCGTCGCCCTCTGCCCCGGGCTCAACGACACTCCGCTCAGCGCGGCGATGATGGGCCGGATCGGCGGTCCGCCCAGGCAGGGCGCGGCCCGGGTCTTCTACGCCACGGTCGCCGACGTCCCGTCCGGCTCCTACCTCGAAGACGACCGCGTCGTATTGCCCAGCGCGGACGCCACCGATCCCGCGAACCGGGAGCAGCTCACCACCCTCTACTGGGAGCGACTCCTGCGCTTCGCGGTCGCGGGACGCGGCCGATGAGCGAGCGCAGCGCGACCACCGGCCTGCTCACCGGTCGGGTCGCCGTCGTCTTCGGCGCGACCGGATGGATCGGCCGAGCCATCTGCCACGAACTGGTCCGGGCCGGCGCGAGCATCGTCATGGTCGGCCGGGACGCCAACCGCCTGGACGCCCTCCAGCGCGAACTCGGCGGGGGCGATCGAGTGTTGCCGAGGATCGCCGACGTCACCTCCCAACTTGAGGTCGACGACGTGCGGGCGGCGGCGGTCACGCGGTTCGGCCACATCGATCTTCTGGTGGTGTCCTCGGGCGTGATCACCGGCTCCGCCTTCAGCGAGGGCATCCCGGCGGACTGGGCCGAGATGATCGACGTGAACCTCCGTGGGCTGTTGCACGCCTCCCAGACGTTCGCCGAGCCGCTCCTGCACAGTGCGGACCGTGGGGCGCCCGCCGACATCGTGCTGATCGGCGCCGTCAGCACCGATGTCCGCGCCCCGCGTTTCGCGGTGTTCAACGCCCTGTCGGCGGCTATCAAGCAGCTCGCACGCGCCCTGCGCCGCGAGTACGGGCCACGGGGCATGCGGGTCCACATCATCGAGCCGGCTTTCGGGGTCGACCGGTCCGACGGGCAGCCCGACGGGTCCGCTCCCGCGCATGACCAGCAGCAGGCACGGGCCGCGTCCGCGGTGAAGCCAGCGGCGATCGCCGCGGTGGTCGCGCTCGCGGCGGCGCTGCCGCAGAGCGCGAACCTTGCCGAAGTGCTCCTCCTGCCCACCGAGACGGTGTGACGCACGTGGCCAGGACCGCCTCGACGATCGACTCCCCGGAGGTGGCTCGTCGTGACCCCATCTCCCGTCTGCTGCGCAGCCCGGAGGCCCTGCGCGGCGCCGTCATCCTGATCGCCGGCACCGTCGTCGCGCTGGTCTGGGCGAATCTTCCGGGAGACAGCTACGGATCCTTCTGGCATCTGCCGCTCGGCCTCGAACTCGGGGGTGCCAGGTTCGAGCTCGACCTGCGGCACTGGGTCAACGACGCGCTGATGGCCGTATTCTTCGCGCAGGTCACGCTGGAGGTCCGCCGCGAACTCGAGCTGGGTGAGTTGCGTGACTGGCGGAGGGCGAGCGTCCCGGTCATCGCGGCCGTCGCCGGCCTCGTCGTCCCGGCCCTGATCTACGTCGGTGTCACCTGGGGCACCGACGCGGTCGCCGGGTGGGGGGTCGTGGTCTCCACGGACACGGCCTTCGTGCTGGGCATGCTCGCCCTCATCGGACGGGTGATGCCGCCCCAGCTACGGATCTTCCTCGTCACGCTCGCCGTCGCCGACGACGTCGGTGCGCTCGGGGTCATCGCGTTTGCCTACACCGACCACTTCAGCCCGCTGCCGTTGCTCATCACGGTGGGCGGTCTCGCGATGATCGCCGGAATGCGGTACGTCGGGGTGTGGCGCGGCACGCTGTACCTGCTGCCGTCGATCGTCGTCTGGGTGGGCTTCTTCCTCTCGGGCGTGCACGCCACCCTGGCCGGCGTCGCCATCGCGCTACTGCTGCCGATCTTCCCCACCCGATTCGACGACCTGCGCAGAGCACAGGGGCACGTCCGCGCGTTCCAGATGTCGCCGACCGCCAGCTACGCGCGGACGGCCAAGAACTCGCTCGCGCGAGCCGTCTCGATCAACGAGCGCGCCCACCGGGCCCTGACGCCGTACGTCACCTGGCTGATTCTGCCGATCTTCGCCCTCGCCAACGCCGGCGTGAGAGTCACCGGGGAGTCGCTGGCCGACGCGTTCACCTCACGGCTCACCTGGGGCATCATCGCTGGTCTGGTCGTCGGCAAGATCGTCGCCATCTCGGTGTCGACCTGGATCGTCACCCGGGTTCGGCCCGACGCGCTCGGACCGGCGGTACGGATGTCCCACATCGTCGGCGTGAGCATGCTCGCCGGAATGGGCTTCACCATCTCGCTCTTCGTCACGGAGCTGGCGTTCGACGACGCCGTCGACGTCAGCCGGGGACAGATCGGCGTGATCGCCGCCACCGTGCTGGCCGCCGCCCTCGGTGCCGTCGCCTTCGCGATCATGAGCGCCCGCGAGCGGCGGCGCTCGCCGCACCGGAACCGCCTCGTGAGGGCGCTCGACCCGGCACGCGACCCCGTGCTGGGTGACCTGGGCGGCGCCGTGGTGGCAGTTGTCGAGTACGGCAACTACGCCACACCGTACTCGCCTGCCGCTGGAGAGATGCGGCGCGAGATGGAAGGCCGCTTCGGCAGCGAGGTCGTGTACGCGTTCCGTCATCTCCCGCTCGATCAGCCGCTGGGTCGGTCCGCCGCCATCGCCAACGAGGCGGCGGCCCGACAGGGCCGATTCTGGGAGATGCGCGACGAACTCATCCGCGAAGCACCGATCGAGAGCGAGCGACAGATCCGCCGAGCTGCCGCCGGCGCCGGGTTGAACCTGCGGCGATTCGAACGTGACTGGGGCGACGCGACCGGGGCCCAGCGGGTCGACGAGGACCTTGTCGACGCGGAAGCGATGCACCTGCACCAGGCACCGACGTACTTCATCGACAACCTGCGCTACGAGGGGTCGATCGACGCCGACTCGGTGAACGCGGCGGTGGCGGCGGCGCGGAACGCGGCCCGGCGACGCGACGAGCGCGGACCCGACGTCGACTGACCCCCCGGTGGTGGTGGGCCGGGTGGGCCGTCAGCGTTCGGGCAGCGGATCGACCAGGAACACCTGGTCCGCTCCACCGGTGCACGGCTCGGCCGCCGCCTCGGCCGGCACCTCGCTGTCGTCGTCCCGGATGCCCAGGCACAGGTCGCTGCCCGCCGGCCGGAGGCGGTACGCGGTCGGCGTGGACCCGGTCGGCTCGAAGCGGAACAGTTGGTCCCAGGAGTCGCTGCGGCACTCCATCCGGGGCTCGATCAGGTGCCGGCCGGGATCCCCCCGGCGGACGGTGAGGCAGCCCGGCCCGTGCGCCGGGTGGTCCCACTTGATGAAGTACAGGCCGTCGGCCACCGGCTGTAGGTAGGTCTCCGGTGGGGTGGCCCCGACGCAGGGCCGCTGGACCGCCACCTCGCTGCGGTACCGGCCGGTGCGGTCCCGCCCCTCGGAGAGGCAGAGTTGCGGGGATCGGGCGGGGCGGATCTGACTCCGTCCGCCGCTCGGCGCGGCCGGGGCGCTGCCGCTCGCCGAGGTGGTCGCACCGGCGCGCCCGGCCGCCGCCGGCTGCCCGTCGTCGGGGCGGCGGATCCAGGCACCGACGGCGAGCGCGGCCAGCAGGATGCCGACGAGGAGCAGGGCCAGCGGCGCGGGTCGCGCGAACCAGCGCCGCCGGGCCGCGCCGGATCGTCGTACCACCGGGCTCGCGTCGCCCGTGGTGGCACCGGTCGGCGGCGGTTCCGGCGCGGGTGCGGGCGGGATCGGCTCGTACGGGGCGAATGCGCTGGCGGCGAGCCGGTCCCGCGCCCGCAGCCACACCTCGACCTGGTCCTCTGCGCCGCAGGCGCGGACGAACGCGGCCAGCACCTCGGGTCGCGGCAGGGTGGACCGGCGCAGGACATCGGCGGCGGTGCTGCGGGCCAGCAGGTCACCGGCCGCGGCCGCGCGCTGCTCCAACTGTCGGTAGGTGAGGCGGGACCGGTCCTTGAGCCGGCGCAGCAGGTCGACGAACTCGGCCGGGTCGGCCGCCTCGTCCGGTCGAAGGTCCCGCGTGTTCATCGCCCGATTCTCCAGACACCCGAGGTATCGGGGCAAGTCGCCGCCGGGCGACTGTCCGAGATGGTCGGACAAGGACCCGGACATGCCGCCCTGACCTGCCCGGACACCGCTTCGGCCCGACCAGGAGATTGTCCTCGCCGACCCGGTTGTCTAGCGTCGTTTTTCGATGGCCGCGCCGCTGGCCGGCGGACGGCCGACGGGCTCGGTCCGGTATCGGGCCGAGCCCGACCACATCAACGACACGGGGAGATCCGATGGATGACGCTGCTCGGGATCCGGTGCCGCAGGCCACCACGGCGGGGGAGTACGTCGTGCTGCTCCGGCAGGTGCGCCGGTGTTCCGGCCTGACCTACCGGGAGCTTTCCCGGCGGGCCTCGGCGGTCGGGCACTGGCTGCCGCCGAGCACCCTCGCCACGATGCTGGGGCGGACCACCCTGCCCCGGGAGCGGACCGTCGTGGCGCTGCTAACCGCGTGCGGGACGCCGGCAGCGGACATCGAGCGGTGGATCGGGATGCGGCGCGACATCGAGGCGCGCCTGAGCGAGCCAGCACGCTGGGAGGGCCCGCCGACACCCCCCGAGCCGACCTCTGCCGACCCGACCTCTGCCGACCCGACATCTCCCGACCCGACATCTCCCGAGCCGGGGCCCGCGAGCGTCGACCCGGTCGAGCCGTGGCCGGCACCGGCCGAGCCGCACCGCGCCATCCGGCCGGCCCGTAAACGGCTGCGGCTGGCGGTGCTCGCGCTGGCGGGCGCGCTGGCCGTCGGCGGGTCCGGGGCGCTGCTGTCGTACGTGGCCGGTGGCGGCGAGCACGCCGCGCCGACCGAGGGCTGCCCGCTGGTCCTGCGGCAGGGCATGTACGGCCCCTGCGTGCTGGATCTCCAGGAGCGGCTGGTGGCCGGCGGGCTGCGCGTCCCGGTGGACGGCTGGTTCGGCGCCGACACCGCCAGCCGGGTGATGGCCGTCCAGGCGCTCGGTGGCCTGCCGGTCAGCGGCACCGTGGACGGGCGGTTGCTCGACGGGCTGTCGGGCGATCCGGTGGTGCCGGCCGGTTGGTCGGAGGACCGGATCAGCAAGCGACTGCGGGAGACCTTCCCGGAGGACCCGGCCGGCGCGGTGCGGTTGGCGCGGTGCCTGTCCGGGCTGGACCCGTACCATATCGAGGTTCTCGCGGACGGATCGCGGCGCTGGGGGCTGTTCCAGTTCAGCGACATGGAGTTGTCCCGGCTCGGCGTCGACGGCCGGACCGCGTTGGATCCGGGCTGGAGCATCGGGGCGGCGCGGGACGTCTGGTCGCGTACCAGCGACTTCGACCACTGGCGCTGCGTGCTGGTGTAGGGCACCACGCTGCTCCCTGCCCGGTCGTGGACCGGGCAGGGAGCCCCCCGTACAACCGGCGACGACCTACGGTCGCAGTCGGTTGGCGTAGACGTACGCACCCACGGAATCGCCGGTGGCGAGGCCGGTGTCGGCGTCGAAGCGGTAGTGCACGCCCAGGTAGATCCGGCTCAGCGCGTTCTCCCGGGCGGCGTGGTCGAAGCCGGTCAGGTGCCGGACCACGCCCCTGGCATGGGGATCGTCGGTGGTGGCGTCGAAGCTGATCGTGTCGGTGCCGAAGAACCTGCGCATCACCGCCGCCCAGGCCCCGGCGAAGGTGGCGTGTCCGGAGATGTAGGCCGGGAAGGCCGGTGAGAACGACACGCCGAGTTCATCCTGCGACAGCGGCTCCCAACCGCCGCCGATCGCGCTCTCCGGTCGCCACAGGTCGATCGGGGTCTGGTACTTGGCGTCCCAGGCGGCGATGGCGGCGTCGGCGAGGGCCAGCGCGACGAGCCCGAAGAGTCGGGCGTTGGCCAGGATGTCGAGTTTCCGCTGCTCCGCCACGATTCGGGTGTGCGCGAACAGTTGCCCTGGCGGCTTGTAGGTGCCCTTCAGGTCGTTGGCCCAGAAGAACGCGATCTGGGTCTGGTCGGCGGTGCGCAGCGACGACGTCCTGCCACCGTAGTCCCGTACCTCCTGGACCTGGTCGCGGTACTCCTGCTTGCCGAGCAGGCTGCCGTAGTCGGCGGCGCCCGCCGGCGGGCCGGGCCGGAACTGCCGGCCGGTGGTCAGCGCGAACGGGGTGACCAGCCCCCAGTGCGGGGTGACCGCCGGCTTTCCGTTGGTCGGCCGCCACGACCCGTCCACCCCGTCCGGCAGGTACGGGCCGCCGCCGCCGGATCCGTCGTTGGCGCGGGCCTGGAGGTTGGCGGCGGCGGCCGCGGCGCCGACCGTCTCGCCCCGCGCCACCTCGGCGGCGTTCACCCCGGAGGGTCGGCGGGTGCCGGCGCGAGCCAGCGGCTGGTCGAAGGAGAGGCCGTCGTCGGCGTACAGGGCGGTCAGCACGTCGAACGCGGCCCGGTCGACGGCCGCGTGCAGCGACGGCGCCACGACGTTGTCCATGGTGCCCGGATAGCTGACGGGCACCCGCACCCGGTAGGGGTTGCCGACGCCGGTGACCGAGACGACCGCGTCGTGCATCGCCCCGTGCAGGATGGCCGCCTCGCGGGACGAGGCGGTCGGCGGCAGGTCCAGCGCCCGGTAGGTGTCGAGCAGGATGCCGTTCCAGTACAGGATCGGGTCGGTGGCCGGGTCGATGGGCAGCGGGGTGAGCGCGATGTTGTCCAGCCGGACGGTCGAGGCCGCGTGCGCGCCGAGGTGGAACAGGAGCACCGCCTGCGGGTCACCGAACGGGGAGGTGAAGTCGAAGGTGAACCGGCGCATCGTGGTGGTGAGCGCGACGGTCTGGTCGACGGCCGAGGTGAAGGGCGTGTTCACCCGGGAGACCGAGGCGCGGAGGGTGCGGCTGACGTCGGCGGAGGCGTCGAACTGCAACCGGTACGGCTGGCCGGCGGTCACCCCGAACTCGAAGTGGCCGACCAGGTCGTCCCAGGTGGGTTTGCTGGCCGGTCCGGCGGTGCGGATGCGTAGCTGCCCCGCGTCGACCGTCGTGCTGGTCGCGGCGAGCCGGGTCCACCAGGGCGCGGTGCTGCCGTTGTCGAACGTGCCGTTGAGGATCAGGTTGCCCGGCGCGGCGGAGGCCGGCGCGGAGCGGACGAGGGGTGCGAGGGTGCTGGCGAGCAGGACAGCCAGCACCATGCCGAGCAGCCGTCGGAGCTGCCGTGCGGAGGTGGGGTGGCGCGGGCCGATCGGTGGGGTCATCGGGAGCCTTTCCGGTCCGGGAGCGGCGACGACCAGGTCGTTGCCGTCAGGATCAGCTCACCGTAGGAGCGTTCGCCCTGTTCGCAGCCGCCGAACAGCCGTTCGGACCGGTGCCGCACAGCGGCGGGCGGCGGGCGGGTGGATCCGGTGCCACTCGGCGACTCCGACCGGTGGCGTTGCTGGCGCGGTGGTCACCCTGCCACGGCGTCGGTCCCGGGCCGGCAGGTCGGCCCCGGGTCACGCCCGTAGCACTCGCCCAGCCTTGACGTTCGGTGACCAACCCGGGCGAGGGGAACGGCATCGACGCTACGGTGTCCCGCGCGGACCGGGCATCCGACGAGTGGCGAAAGATTGGACCGGCGGGTCCTACGCCTGTCGTGACCTGCGATCACGCGAAGGTAAAGACTCAAAGTCGTTTGCGCAAATGAGTGCATACCCCGCAACGGCTTCTTGACCAACGACTGATCGACGGTACGGTCCTTACTCACGCGACACGTTACTCCCCGCATCTGGACGTCGCGCAGGTCCTTCGATCGGAAGGCGATACATGACACACCAACCAACTACCAAGGTACGCAGGGGCCGGCAAGCGCTCGGCCTCATAGCCGCAGGGCTGCTCCTGGTCGGCACGATCCCCGGTACGGCCTCGGCGGCGGAGCCCGACCCGCGCGTCGGTCTCGGCGCCGGTTGGCTCGACGCACAGTCCGCGATCAGCAACCTGGAGCAGGTGGCACACCGGGACAAGCCGGCGGGCTTCGTCGACCCGGCGAACCCGGGTAACGGCGCGTACTACAACTCGGACCTCGCGTTCGGCGGCAAGTACGCGTTCTCGGGCAACTACAGCGGTTTCAACATCCTCGACGTCTCCACCCCCGGCGACCCGACGCTGGTCACCAGCGTGGTGTGCCCCGGCGGGCAGGGCGACCTCTCCGTCTACGGCAACCTGCTCTTCATGTCGGTGGAGGAGACGCGCGGGCGGGTCGACTGTGGCACGAACCCCAACGTCGGCACCCGGTTCCAGGGCGTCCGGGTCTTCGACATCAGCGACGTGCGCAACCCGGTGCAGGTCGCGGGCGTGCAGCTCTGCCGAGGCTCGCACACGCACACGGTGGTGACCGACCCCAACGACGCCAACAACGTCTACGTCTACGTCTCGGGCACGACCTCGGTGCGCCCGGTGACCACGATGGAGGGGTGCAACAACAACGCCGCGGACGGCGAGAACCCGTCGCGGTGGCGGATCGACGTCATCAAGGTGCCGCTGGCGGCGCCCCAGGACGCCGCCGTGGTGAACCAGCCGCGGCTGTTCAGGGACCCGAACACGGGCCGGATCGACGGTCTGCAGAACGGGCCGCTGACGCCCCGGCACCCGTCCGGGGCGACCTGGTCGCCCACGCCGAACACCAACGCCTGCCACGACATCACCGCGTACCCGGAGATCGGGCTGGCCGCCGGCGCCTGCCAGGGCAACGGCATCCTGATCGACATCTCGGACCCGGCGAACCCGCAGCGGATCCACGAGGTGTCCGACCCCAACTTCGCGTACTGGCACTCGGCGACGTTCAACAACGACGGCACCAAGGTGATCTTCACCGACGAGTGGGGCGGTGGCAGCGGTGCCCGTTGCCGCGACACCGACCTGCCGGAGTGGGGTGCCAACGCGATCTTCGACATCGTCGACCGGAAGATGAAGTTCGCCAGCTACTACAAGCTGCCGGTGCCCCAGGCGTTGCAGGAGAACTGCGTCGCGCACAACGGTTCGCTGATCCCGGTGCCCGGTCGTGACATCATGATGCAGGCCTGGTACCAGGGCGGCATCTCGGTGTTCGACTTCACCGACTCCAAGAACCCGCGCGAGATCGCGTACTTCGACCGCGGCCCGGTCAACCCGACGTCGCTCGTGCTCGGTGGCTTCTGGTCGGCGTACTGGTACAACGGCAACCTCTACGGCAACGAGATCGCCCGCGGGTTCGACGTGTTCGCGCTGACCCCGAGCGCGCACCTGTCGGCGGCCGAGATCGCCGCCGCCGGCCAGGTGAAGCTGGGCGGGTTCAACGCGCAGGGCCAGCCGAAGATCACCTGGACGCCGACCTTCGCGGTTGCCCGTGCGTACTACGACCAGCTCGTCCGGGCCAACGCCATCGACCAGCCGTTGGCCGCCGAGGTCGACAAGTTCCTCCTGCGGGCCGAGGAGTTCGCGGCCGGCGGCAAGCGGTTCGCCGCTGAGGCGCAGTTGCGGGCGATCGCCAACAGGCTGGACGCGGCACCGCACCAGAAGCTCCAGGCGGCGGTCCTGGACCTGGCGGGCACCTTCAACCCGAAGGTCTCCGCCACGGTGGGCCCGGCCGAGCCGACCGGCAGCAACGGCTGGTACACCAGCGACGTCACGCTGACCTTCACCGGCCTGATCGCCGGTCTGTGGACCGGTCAGTACTCCCTCGACGAGGGGGCCACCTGGATCGACGTGCCCGGCAACGGCGTCGCGACGATCAGCTCCGAGGTCAAGGGCTCGGTGCGGTACCGGGCGATCGACGGCGCCGGCAACACCTCTAAGGAGAGCAGCCTCTGGCTGAAGGTCGACAAGACCGCGCCTGGCGTGGACGTGTCCGGGCTGACCGACGGGGCGTCGTACGGTGACTCCGGCACGGTGACCGTGGACTGGGCGATCGCCGATGCCGCCTCCGGCCCCGGCATCAACCCGGACAGCGGGCTGCTGGACGGCAAGCGGGTCACCCGGGGAACGACGATCGCACTGTCCAGCCTCCCGCTGGGCGGCCACACGTTCGTGGTGACCGCGAAGGACAAGGCCGGCAACACGACCACCAAGTCCATCGCCTTCACCACCACGACGTCCTTCGCCGACCTGCGGGCGCTCGTCGACGGCTACCGGTCCGCCGGCACCGTCTCCGCGAGCAACGCCGACAAGCTGACCACCAGCCTCGGCAAGGCCAGCGCGGCGGCCACCAGCGGCCAGTCGGCGGAGGCGGTCGAGCACCTCACCGCCTTCCTCAACCAGGCTGGCACGCTCAACGCCGCTGGCGCGCGTACCCTGCTGGTCCGGGACGCCCAGGCGCTGATCGGCCAGATCGGCGGCTGACCCGTCCGGTCCGTGGACCGGTGGGTGATCGATGAAGGGGCCCGCTCAGCACTGCTGAGCGGGCCCCGGCACTTTTCCGTTCTCCCGCGGGCGGGTCGCCCGGCCCGGATCCGGCCACGCCGGGACCGGCACCCGGCGTGGCCGGTTCCACGGCCGTCAGCCCATCTTGGCCAGCATCTCCTGCATCCGCTGGATCTCGATGCTCTGGTCGGCGTTGACCTCCCGGGCGAACTGGTCGCTCGCCGGTTCGAGCCCGCCGCCCGAGGCGTACAGCTCCTCCACCATGGCCAGCGCGCCCTGGTGGTGGCGGATCATGGAGGTGAGGAACAGCCGGTCGAACGCCGCGCCGCGCGCCTGCCTGAGCTGGTCGAGCTGCTCGGCGGTGAGCATGCCCGGCATGAGCTTGTCGTGGCCGGTGTGGCCGGCGTTCGGCCCGGTGCTCGGCATGCCCCGCTCGGTGAGCCACCGCTGCATCCGCGCGACCTCGTCAACCTGCGACACGTCGATCCGCTTGGCGAGCAGCGTCACGTCCGGGTTGGTGGTCCGCCCGGGCAGGAGCGCGGTCATCTCCAGGGCCTGCGCATGGTGCGGGATCATCCCCTGGATGAACAGGCTGTCGGCCGCGGTGAACCCCGGCGGCGAGACCTGCGACAGGTCGGTGCCGGCCAGTGACCTGCCCGGTTGGCCGGGTGCCCCCGGCTGCACCACGTGCGAGCTCGGCGGACGGTAGGTCGGATCGTCGCGGTTCGCCCAGACGGCCACCCCCACCCCCGAGCCGACGGCGACCGTGGCGACCACGGCGGAAATGACCACGCGACGAGACAGCGGCATGATTCACGTACCAATCCGGGCTTGAGCTGCGCAGAGTGAAAGTCATAGTGCCTCACGTCCGGCGCCCTCACCAGGTCCTGGGCCGGCTGCGTCAAGATCACGCGGACCGGCGGATGGCCGAGTCACCCGAACGACCGGCGCCGGTCCACGAAGAGCCGGTCACGGTCGCGCCTCGTCGGGTTGACGGGCACCTGCGGGTACGCCGCGACGGCGCATCCGGGCCGGCAGGTACACGGACGGACGACGTGCCCGGACGAGCCGGTGGTCGTCTTCACGTCCGGGGCGTTCCGGTCCACTGTCGGGAGCCGGCCGGCGCAGCCGTGGAGCGGCAGGCCGGGGCCCCGATCGGGGGGTGGGACGACCGCGTCGATCCCGGCGGTGCCCGTTGTCGGCCGGGCCGCCGGGCCGGTGTCATCCGGGCCGACCGGAAATTGGCTGGTCACGATCGATCTTGACAATCTTCCGTAGCCTGGAATCAGGTACAGGTTTTCGTCCCTGCGGGACGTGCTTTTGCGGACCGTAGGAAATGTTGACTCCTCTGTGGATGCGCACAATCATCGGAGGAGTCAACCGAACGACGTCAATAAGGGCCTTGATGCAAGCCTCTGTCGCGGAACACTTCTATTACGAGATCAGCGATCAAAGAATGGTGCGAGGTGAGGGTGTATATCTATACGACGACGCGGGTGGGCGGTACCTCGACTGCGCGTCGGCCACGTTCAATCTCAGCCTGGGATATTCGCACCCCGCCGTGGTCGGCGCGGTGCAGAAGCAGGCGGAATCCCTGATCCACCTCACGTCGTCGTTTCGCAGCGAGCCGGTGGAGCAGCTCGTCCGCAGGCTCGTGGCCTGTTCCCCGGACAACCTGGTTAAAGTCCACCTCAAGGTCGGAGGCGGGTCCGAGGCCAACGAGGGCGCGATCAAGATGGCGCAGGTGGCGACCGGCCGACGGGAGGTGATAACACTGTTCCGCAGTCATCTCGGGCAGACCATGATGATGACGTCGATGTCAGGCAACGCCTTCCGGAAGGCGCCGTTCCCGCTGTTGTATCCGGGCTCCATCCAGGTGCCCGACCCGTACTGCTACCGGTGCTTCTACGGTCAGAATCGAAGCACCTGCGGGCTGATGTGCGTCGACCGGCTGGACGACTTCATGGAGTATGCGAGCGGCGGCCAGGTCGCGGCGGTGATCCTGGAGCCGATCTCCGGAAACGGTGGCAACATCGTCGCCCCGGACGGATACCTGACGAAGCTGAGGGAATTCTGTGACCGGCACGGAATCGCACTCATTCTCGACGAGATCCAGACCGGTGTCGGCCGTACCGGGCACATGTTCGCGGCCCAGCACTACGGGGTCCAGCCGGACGCCATCACGGTCGGCAAGGGCCTCGGCGGCAGCGGTGCGCAGGTCGCGGCGATCCTCACCAACGATCGGCTCGCCGGGCTGCCGTCACACCACCACTCCTTCACGTACGGCGCCAACGTGCTCGCCGCAGCCGCGGCCAACGTCACCCTCGAGATCATCGACCAACCGGACTTCCTGGCCAACGTGCGGGTGACCGGGCGGCGCATCCTGGACCGGCTGACCGACCTGCAGTCCCGGTACGGGTGCATCGGGGACGTCCGCGGCCTCGGGCTGATGATCGGGGTGGAGATCGTGGAACCGGACGGCCGCCCGGCCGTCGGGCTCACGAACGAGATCGCCCGGCGGGCGATGGACCACGGCCTCATCCTGCGGACCTCCCGCTACGGCCACGGCAACGTGGTGAAGATCCGGCCGCCGCTGATCCTGACCCTGGCGCAGGCCGACGAGATCGTCGACCGGCTGGACGCACTGCTCGCGGCGGTGACCCGGTGACGAGCGGGCCGGCGACCCGAGACCTGGTGATGGGCTGTGCGCAGGCCGTGCGGGCGGCCGTGACGCGACACACCCGGGAGGGCCGACAGCGGCGGGTCCACGGCGACTCACCGGGCGGGGACGCCCAGTTCGACGTCGACGAGGTGGCCGAGCGCGCGGTGTGGGACCACCTCACCGCGCACACCGACCAGCCGCTGGCCGTCTACACCGAACACCACGGACTGCGCCACACCGGTGCGGACCCCGAGGTGCTGCTCGTGGTCGACCCGATCGACGGCACCCGGCCCATGTCGGCGGCCTTGGAGATGGCCACCGTCTCGATCGCGGTCGCCCCGCTCACCGGGCGGACGCCCACGCTCGGCGACGTGACCGCCGCCCACGTGCTGGAACTGCGCAGCGGCGGCTGGATGTACGCCGACGACACCCTGCCGGAGCCGCTGCACCACCACGGCTACGACTGGCCGCTGCCCCGGCTGAGCACCACCCGCGACCTGACCCGGATGTTCTGGTCCATCGAGTTCAACGGGCACCCGATGCGGCTGATGACCGACGCGTACGAACACCTGGTGGACGCCTCCGCCAACACCGGCGGCGTCTTCGTCTTCAACAGCGCGTCCTTCTCGCTGACCCGGATCGTCACCGGACAACTCGACGCGTACGTCGACGTCGGCAACCGGATCCTGCGGGACCACCCGCAGACCGAGGCGGAGTTCCGCCGCGCCGGCCGGGGCGGCATCCTGCACCTCTTCCCGTACGACATCGCGGCGAGCGTCTACCTCGCCGACCGGGCCGGCGTGGTGGTCACCGACGCGTACGGCGCCCCGCTCGACCCGATGCCCCTGCTGGCGATCGATCCGGCCAGCCAACGCTCCTGCGTCGCGGCGTCGACGCCCGACCTGCACCGCGCGCTGCTCGACACCATCCGCTGGGACCTGCGGAACCAGGCGACCACAGGAGGTCATCGATGAAGGCTCTGGTACTCGGCCCCGACCGCACCCTCGACCTGGTCGAACGGCCCGAACCCTCGTGCGTCGCACCCGACGACGTGGTGCTCAAGGTGGAACAGACCGGCTTCTGCGGCACCGACCGGGGGGTCCTGCTGGGAAAGTTCTCCGCCGAGCCCGGCGTCGTCATGGGGCACGAGGCGGTGGGCGAGGTGCGCGAAATCGGCACCGGCGTCACGACGGTGAAGCCCGGTGACCGGGTCATCGTCAACCCGACCCTCTACTGCGGTCTGTGCGACCGCTGCCGGCGGGGCCTGCTGAACTTCTGCGTCAACAAGGCCGGCACCGAGATCGGCATCGACCGCGACGGCGCGTTCGCCGAGTACCTGCGGCTGGAGGAACGCTTCCTGTACGCCATCCCGGACGACATGCCGTACGACCGGGCCGTACTCGTGGAGCCGCTGGCCTGCGTGATGAACAACCTGGAGGCGGCGGGAACCCGTCCCGGCGAGCGGGTCGCGGTGCTCGGCGCCGGGCCGATCGGCATGGTGGCGGCCCTGCTGGCCGATCACTACCGGGCCACCGTACGGCTGATCGAGCGGGACCCGTTCCGCCGGCGTACCGCCGAGGCGTTCTTCCGGAACCTGTCCTGCGGCGCGGTGTCCGTCTGCGAACCCCGGGATGCCCCGGCCCGCTCCGCAGACCTCGTCATCGACACCGTCGGCTCCCTGCTGACCGAGTCCCTGACGATCGCCGCCGACCTGGGCCGGATCGTCGTGATGGGCTTCGACGAACAGGCCACCGCCACCATCCGCCCGCTGGAGCTGCTGCAACGGGGCCTGCGGGTCATCGGTGCCGGCGACTACAACAGCCTGCTGTTCGCCCGGGCCGTCCAGACGGCGCGACACCTGCCGCTGGAGGGCATCGTCTCCCATCACTTCCGTCTCGACCAGGTCGACGCGGCGCTGACCGCGCTCGGCATCGGACCGGACGCCGAGTACGCCGGGATGAAGGTCGTGCTGACGCCGGGAGCCGAGGCATGACCGACACCTCCTTCCCGTACGGCATCGACCGTCCGGTCATCTACGGCGAGTACCCGTACTACCGGGCCCTGCCGGAGCACTGGGACGGCAACCTGGCCGCGCTCGCCGACGCCGGCATCGACGTCGTCACCTGCTACGTGCCGTGGCGGTTCCACGAGACGCCGAACGGCTACGACTTCACCGGCACCACCGGTCCCCAGCGGGACCTGCGACGCCTGCTGCGACTGATCGGCGAGCACGGGCTCCGCGCCGTCCTCAAGCCCGGCCCGTTCGTGCACGGGGAGGTGCAACTGGGCGGCCTGCCCGACCGGGTCAGTCCCAGCATCGACCCGGTCCATCCGCCGGTGCTTGACGCGGCCGGCGAGCCGGTCACCTCGCAGGGGCTGGCGCTGCCCAGCACCTTCGGCAGCGGCTACCGGGAACAGGTCCGGCACTGGCTGCGCGCGGTCGACCAGCAGGTGCTCACGCCGAACCTCGCCCCGCACGGCCCGATCGTGGCCGTGCAACTGGGCAACGAGGGGATCTACAGCGACGCGAACCACCCCGCCAGCGCCCACGACTTCTCACCACCCGCCGTGCGCGCGTTCGCCGACCGGCTGGGCGACGGCGATCCGGCGCTCGCCGACGCCGCCCGGATCGCGCCCCGGCGCTGGCCGAGCACGTGGCGCCTGGCCTGGGCCCGGCACGCCGGCACCGTGCTGCGGGAGCAGTACGAGGAGTTGGCCGCCGAGCTCTCCCCGGCGGTGCGGGCGGTCGCGATGGTCAACCTGCCGTTGCCGAACCTCGACACGCCGGGCAGCACCGCTTCCTGGCTGCTGCGGACCGCACAGGTCGACCGGCTGGGGCTGCACGAGGGCTACACGAGCTGGGTGGGCAACGCGACCCGGTCGAGGTCGGCATTCGCCTCGCACTGGTTCGGTGTGCGCGCCCGGCGCTCCAGCAACGTCGAGGACAACTGGGGCTTCACCTGGACGGACGAGTCCTTCGCCCGGCCCACCACCGCCCTGTTCCACGCCCTGCTGGCGCTCGGCCTCGGCTCACGGACCTGCAGTGTCTACACCGCCTGCGGCACCGCCTACTGGGGTCCGGAGATCGACCTCGACCCCGCCGGGCTGCGGTCGGAGGGCCTGGACCCGGTGGACTACGGGCCGCCCTACTGCCCGGGTGCGCCGCTGCACGAGGACGGCCGCACCGGGCCCAACCTCTGGGCCCTGCACACCCTGCGGGACCTGCTCCGCCGGCCGGACACGCCACACGGTGGCAGGTTCGGCGCGGACGTCGCCCTGCTGGTGCCCAAGGTGCTCGCCGAAGCCGCCGCCTGGAACGAGACCGACGGACCGGCCGGCACGATCCTGCGCGGGGCGGTCGACGTGGCCTTCACCCTGATGACCGACCACCAGTACCGCGTCGACGTCATCACCGAGCAGACCGCGGGTCTCAGCCAGCCGACCGACCTGTGGCTGGTCCCGCTCGGCGCGCAGGGACCCGACGACGAGCTGCTCGCCCTGCTGCGCCGGCACCGCGCCGATGGCGGCACGGTGATCGTGCTGGCCGAACGGGCCCGGCCCGGGTGGCCGGAGATCGGCGACGTGCTGGTGCCGATGACGGTCGCCCACGAGACCCTTCCCCGGCTGCTACCGGCCCCGCGCTACGCCCACCCCGGCAGCGATCCGGGCGTGGTGTTCGTGCACGAGGACAGCGCCGGCACGCCGGTGGGGATCTTCGCCTTCAACGTCACCGACCGCGCCGTGACCGTCCGCCGCACCGTACGCGGCCAGTCGGTGTCGGTCGAGCTGCCCCGCGCCGGCGCCGCCTACCTGTGCGCTGTCGGCGACACCTTCGAGGTCGTCACCGAGACGAGCGAGGTCGACCTCCCACCCTTCCCCCCGACAAGCGCGGCCATCGCCTTGTCCGTCCTCTCGGAGGAGACGCAATGGACCTGGCCCAGCTAGCGGCCCCGGAGATCAGGTTCGACCGGCTCGTGCCGCGGGCCCTGGTCGACCGCGGGGACACCACCACCGTCCTGATCACCGACTGGCACACCAGCGGCAACCGGCTGACCGCCGGCGCGGTCTGGTCCCGGCTCGGCGGTTACTACACCCTGCTCGACCACGGCACCCACGATCCGCTGCTGGTGCTGGAGACCTTCCGTCAGGCGGCCCTGCTGATCGCGCACGTGGTGGACGACGTCCCGCTCGCCACCATGCAGATCATGCGGTCGGTCGAGTTCACCACCACCCGGCCCGCGCTGGCGGTCACCGCGGACCCCACCGAGGTGACCGCGGTGCTGACCACCGAACGGCAGGGCGGCGATCGGCAGAGCATCCTGCAGACCGGCATCAGCCTGGAGCTGTACCGTGGCGACGACCTGATCGCGCGTGGTCACGGGCAGGCGATCGTGCCGCCCGGCGACCGGTATCTGCGGGTCCGTGGCCGCGACCCCCAGGAGGTCGTCCTCTCGCGGGCCGGGATGGGGCCGGGCGTGGAGCCCGAGCAGGCCGGCCGGCTGCTGGAACGCGACGTGGTGATCTCACCGGGCACCGGCACCGGCCACTACCACCTGCGGGTCGACCCGGAGCACCCCAACTTCTTCGACAACCCGACCGACCACGCGCCCGGCATGCTGCTCACCGAGGCGATGCGTCAGGCGGTGGTGGTCGCGTCCGGTGACCCGCACTACACGCCGCTGGCGCTGTCCGTCCAGTTCTTCCGGTTCGTCGAGCTTGATGCTCCGGCGCACGTCTCGGTCCGGCTCGGGCCGGACGGCTTCCGTACCGAGGTGCGCCAGTTCGACCGGCTGGCCGCCCGGGCGAGCTGGCCGCCGGCCGGGGACGCGGCATGAGCGACCTGATCGAGCTGTCCGCCCGTGAACTCGTCACCGCGATCCGACGCGCCGAGGTCGACCGGTCGAGTGTGCTCAACGCGGTGTCGGACCGGCTGCGGCGGGTCGAACCGCTCGTCAACGCCGTACCCACGGTGGTGGTGGAGCGGACGCGCGGCGGCCACCGGCGGCGACCGGCCGGACCCCTCGCCGGGCTGCCGATCACGGTCAAGGACGTCGTCGACGTCGCGGGACTGCCCACCACCCACGGCTCGCCACTGCGTCGTGACGCGGTGGCCGAGCGGTCGGATCCCCTGGTACGGCGTCTGGAGAGACGCGGCGCGGTGGTGATCGGCAAGACCAACGTGCCGGAGTTCCTCTCCGGCGCCGACACCGTCAACACCCTGTTCGGTCGGACCCGCAACCCGTGGGATCCCACGGTGTCCTGTGGCGCGTCCAGCGGCGGCGCGGCCGTCTCGGTGGCCACCGGCACCTCCTGGTGTGCCCACGGCGGGGACACCGCCGGCTCGATCAGGATTCCGGCGGCGCTCTGCGGTGTGGTGGGGTTGCGCCCGACACCCGGGCTGGTCACCGCCGGCGGGACCGGCGAGCCGGTCCCCGGCTTCACCGTGCACGGGCCGATCGCCCGGGACGTCGCCGACGCGGCGCTGTTCCTGCGGGCGATGGTGCCGCGTGAGCCGACGCCGGGTGTCGAGCCGGGGCCGTTGCGGCGGATCGCCTTCACCGCCGACCTCGGCGGGCGGGTCCCGGTCACCCCGGAGATCGCCGCGATCTGCACCCGCACGGTGGCGGCGATGGAGGGGCTCGGCTACCGGGTGGTGCCGTACGCGCCGTCGGTCTCCGGGGTGCACGAGGCGTGCCTGACGTTGCTCGCGTACCGCGCCGCCGTCCTGCACGGCGCACGGGTCGACCGGTACGGCGAGCGCCTGGGGTCGGCCCTGCGCGCCGAGGTGGCGGCCGGCCGGGCCTGCGCCCCGCAGCAGGTGGCGGACGCCGAACGGGTGCGCGCCGGCTTCGCCGGCCGGATCGAGGCCATGTTCGCCGAACACGACGTGCTGATCACTCCGACGTTCGGCCAGGCGGCGTGGCCGGTCCGGCGGGACCTCGACCCGCTGCCGGCGGGGGAGGACCTGGCCGGCGTCGCCGCCCAGTGGCCGCTGACGACGCTGGCCACGATGGCCGGCTGTCCGGCGCTGACCGTGCCGTGCGGCCGGACGGCGGCCGGGGACCCGGTGGGCCTGCAACTCATCGGCGCCCCGTACCGCGACTTCGCCCTGCTGCGGACCGGCCGGGACGTGGAGCTGATCCGCGACTCGGCACCGGCCCTGCCGGTCGTCCCGGCGGTGCCGGCATGCTGAGGCCGTACCCGGCGGTCCGCGCCGAGCCGCTGCAACCGCCCGCCGAGTACGCGAGGTGGCGCACGGAAGGGCCGGTCACGTCCATCGTGCTGCCCAGCGGCCTGCCCGCCTGGCTGGTCACCCGGTACGAGGACGTGCGACAGCTCCTGCGTGACCCGAGGTTGAGCTCCGACTCCACCCGCGACGGCTACCCGCGGTTCGGGGCGGCCGTCGAGACCGAGCCGCTGAACCGGACGTTCATCGGGTTGGACGGCGCGGCGCACGCGCGGCTGCGCCGCATGCTCGCGGCCGAGTTCTCGGCCGCCGCGGTACGCCGCATGCGGCCCGCGATCGACGCGATCGCCGACGAGTGCGCCGACCGGATGGGGCGCGGTCCCAGGCCCGCCGACCTGGTCGGCGCGTACGCCCTGCCGGTCGCCTCCCGGGTGATCTGCCACGTCCTCGGGGTGCCGTACGACCTGCACGACGAGTTCGAGCACCTGACCGAGGTGCTGACCGACGGGAGACAGGGGGCAGCGGAGAAGCGGCGGGCCGCCGTCGCGGTCACCACCATGCTGCGGGACCTGGCCCGCGACCGGGCCGCGGACCCGCGCGACGACCTGGTCAGCAGGCTGATGGTGGGTCACGTGGCGACCGGCGACCTGACCGAACGGGAGGCCGTGGACAACCTCGCGCTGTTGCTCGGCGCCGGGCACGACACCTCGGCGAGCATGCTGGGCCTGGGCGCGCTCAGCCTGCTCGGTGACGAGCGGGAACGGCACCGGTTGGCCACCGGCGGGGTGCTGGACCGGGCCGCGGTCGACGAGTTGCTGCGCTTCCACAGCATCATCCAGCTCGGGGTGGCCCGGGTGGCGACGGCCGACATCGCCGTCGGCGGGCAGGTCATCAGAGCCGGTGAGGGAGTGGTGCTCAGCCTGCCGGCCGCCAATCACGATCCCGACCGGTTCGCCGGGCCGGACGCGCTCGACCTGCGACGCGGCAACGCCCACCAGCACCTCGCCTTCGGCTCCGGCGCGCACCACTGCATCGGTCACCTGGTGGCGCGGGAGACGCTGGCGTCGGCGCTGCCGAGACTGCTCCGACGGCTGCCCGGGCTACGGCCGGCCGTACCCGTCGACGAACTGCACTTCAAGGAATCAATGGATTTCCACGGGATCCGGACTTTTCCGGTGTCCTGGTGAGCGGAGGGAACGGCATGACTGACTCGGTACGCGACCTGACCAGCCGGAACAAGCAGATCATCAAGGACAGCTACGACTCGTACTTCACGAGGCGGGACCTGACCTTCCTGGCCGGGGTCATCGCGGAGGACTTCGTCCAGCACAGCCCGGACGCGCCCTCGGGGCGCACGGCATACCTGGAGCACCTGGCGGAGGCCCCGTTCGCCGGCGGCACCAGCTCCATCAAGCATCTCCTCGCCGACGGCGACTACGTGGCGGTGCACCACCAGATGACCCTGCCGGGCGGCGACGAGGAGGGCCTCGCGGTGGTGGACCTGTGGCGGCTGGAGAACGGGAAGATCGTCGAGCACTGGGACGTGGAGCAGCCGGTGCCCGACCGGGCGAGGGTGCCCAACGGGATGTTCTGAGATCGCCCCTCCCCGCCGACCGGGCCCGCTCGGGCGACCGCCGTCGACGGCGTAGCCGCCGCCCCGAGGGCCCGGTCAGTTCCCCAGTTGATGCCGCCCGGCAGGCCGTAGGCACCGCAACGGCCGCGCCGGGCGGCCCCATCGGTCTTTCGACAACGGGAGAAAGAGCGTGACGATCGCCGCCAATTCCAACCGCACCGCCAATGATCGCGCCTTCCTGCTGCTCGACGCCATGGCCACCCTCGGGCCAGGGCCGCACCGCCTGCGGGATCTCGCCGCGCAGGCGGGGCTGGAGCCGTCCACGGCACATCGGATCCTCCAGTCGGCCATCCGCGTGGGCACCGTGTCGAAGACGGAACGCGGTCGGTACCTGCTGACCAGCCGTACCGGCGGATCCGACAAGGCGGCAGCGCCGGAACCACCGTCGCCCGGCCCGTCGGTGCAGAACGGCACCGGTTCGATGCTCGCGCTCTCCCGACGTACCCGGCTGCTGCTCGCGGCCCTGCAGAAGACCACCGGCCAGACGGTGCTGCTGTACGTGCCGCTGATGCTGGACACCCCGATGCGGTACTGCCTCGCCTACTTCGCGCCCCGGCACGACGAGTTGCTCGGTGACGCCGAGCGGCAACTCACCTCCGACATCCTGTTCTGCGCGCCGCTGTCGGTGGACGCGCCGGGGCGGGTGATGCTCGCCGGGCTCGCCGACGCGCGGGCCGGCGACCCGGCCATCACCGCCATCCGCGCCAACGGTTACGCCTTCGGGCCCTCGCCGGTCGCCGGCTGGCAGACGGTGACCGCGCCGCTGCGCAGGTACGGGCATCTCGCCGGGGCCGTGTGCGTCGTCAGCCCCGCGTCCTGGATGGACGCCCACCGCGACGACGCCTTGCGCGAACTGTTGAGGATCACGGCCGAGCTGGCCGAGAAGATCGATCCCCTGTGACGAACACCCCAGGCTGAGGAGCACTCATGCACGGCCCCACCCATGCCGTCGTCATCGGCGGAGGACTGGCGGGCATGCTCGCCGCGAGCGTGCTCGCCGACCATCCGCAGGTGGACACGGTCACCATCATCGAACGCGACGAGCTGCCCGACGGCCCGGCCGAGCGCCGTGGTCTGCCGCAGGGCCACCACGCCCACGTGTTGATGTCCAGCGGCGCGCGCCTCATCGAAACCCTGCTGCCGGGCACCACGCAAGCCTGGCTGGCGGCCGGCGCGCACCGTCTCGGCCTGCCGCAGGGCTACGTCATGCTCCTGCCGCAGGGTTGGCTGCGGCGCTGGGAGACCGAAGAATTCGTGGTGAGCTGCAGCCGGGCGGTCCTCGACCACGTGGTGCGCCAGCAGGTCCGCCGCCGGCCGAAATTCCGCGTCCTCGACCGCGCCCGGGTGACCGGCCTCGCCGGTGACGCCGGCCGGGTCACCGGCGTCCGGCTCAGCCGGGACGGGACGGACGAGGTGCTTCCCGCCGGTCTGGTGGTCGACGCGACCGGCCGCGCCTCCCGGGCCCCGCACTGGCTCGCCGAACTCGGTGCCGGACCGGTGCCGGAGGACGTGGTCGACAGCGGCCTGCGGTACGCGACGAGGGTCTTCCGCGCCCCGGAGCCGGCACTGCGGGGATTCCCCGTGGTCAACGTCCAGGCGGATCCGACGCAGCACCGGCCCGGGCAGACCGCCGCCCTCATGCCCATCGAGGGCGGCCGGTGGCTGGTCACCCTCTCCGGCACGCGGGGCGGCGAGCCGCCGGCCGACGAGCAGCGGTTCGTCGCCTTCGCGCGGAGCATGCGGCACCCCGTCGTCGGTGACCTCATCGCGGACGCGGAACCACTCGGGCCGGTCCGCGTGACGAACAGCACCGCCAACCGCCGCCGCCGCTTCGACGGGATGCGCCACTGGCCCGAGGGGTTCGTCGTGCTCGGCGACGCGGTCGCCAGCTTCAATCCGGTGTACGGCCATGGCATGTCCATCGCCGCCAAGGAGGTCGCCGTCCTGCGGGCGGAACTCGACCGGCAGGGCCTCGGTCCCCGGCTGGCCGGCACCGTGCAGCGGGCCGTCGCCGCCGTGGCCGACGAGGGCTGGGGGCACGCCGCCGGATCCGACAGCCGCCTGCCGGGCACCCGGGGAGCCGCGCCGTCGGTGATCGACCGGATGCTGTGGCGGTATCAGGACCGCCTGTTCCGTACGGCGTTGGACCGACGGCCGATCGCCGAGGAACTGATCAGGGTCTTCAGCCTCTCGGCGCCGTCGAGCCGGTTGCTGAGCCCGCGGATGGTGCTGGCGACGATCCTGGGCCCGCGCGCGGCGCCACCGGCCGAACCACCGTTCACGGACCTGGAGCTGGGGATGGTGGGACGCGGTGCGGTGTGAGCCCGACGCCCGAGCCGACGACGGCGTGACCTGATGGGTGTTCGTCTCGCGCCCGCCGGCCGGAGCGCCGTCAGTGTCGCGCCGATCCGGGTGACCTTCCTGATCCACGGTGCGGTGCAGGGCGTGTGGGCCGCCCAGATACCCGCGATCAGGGAGGACCTGCGGCTGTCCACCGGTGATCTGGGACTCGCCCTGCTGCTCCAGGTCCTCGGGGGAGTCGGCGCGTTGACGGTTGCCGGTCGACTGGTGCGGCGGCACGGTGCGGCGGCCGCCGTCCGGGTGGGCCTGGTGAGCTACGTCCTGGTACCGGCCGTCATCGCGCTGACACCGTCGTTCGCCGTACTGGTCGGGGCGATGGTGCTGCTCGGCGCCACGGGGGCGGTCAGCGACGTGGCGATGAACGCCTACGCCGTCACGGTCGAACGCGAACTCCACCGACCGGTCATGTCCGGCCTGCACGGCGCCTGGAGCGCGGGGTCGCTCGTCGCGGCCGGGCTCTCGGTGGCCGGCGCGACCGCCGGGCTCGGTCCCGGCCCCATCCTCGTCGCGGCGACCGTGCTGCTGCTCGCCGGCACCGTCGCCACCCTGTCCGGCCTCGTCGCGCCACCGGAGGTCGCCGCGCCAGCGGCCCGACGGCGTCCGCCGCTCGCGCCGCTGCTCGGCCTGGGCGCCCTGGCCGCCCTCGCCCTGTACGCCGAGGCCGCCGGGGCGGACTGGAGCGGGGTGTACATCCACGACGTCACCGGTGTCGCCGCGGGACCGGCCGCCGTGGGCTACCTCGGCTTCGCCGCGGCGATGGTGGCCGGCCGGCTGCTCGGCGACGCCGCCGTACGCGCCGGGGGGCCGGTGCGGACCGCCCGGGTCGCGGCGACGGTGTCCGTCGTGGGGTCGGCGCTCGTGGTCACCGCCGTGGCGGCCCCGATGGCCGTGGTGGGCTTCGTCCTGCTCGGCGTGGGGCTGTCGGTGCTGGTGCCACTGATCCTGAGCGCGGCGGGCCGGCACGGCGGGGCCCGCGATTCCGGTTCGGCCATCGCCACCGTGAGCGCGATGGGCCATGCCGGTTGGCTCGTCGCGCCCGTGCTGGTGGGCCAGGTGGCGGAGCTGGCATCGCTGCGGGTGGCGTTCCTGACGGTGGCGCTCGCCGGAGTCGGGCTCGCGCTCGCGGCCGGCGCGGTGGCGCGCGGGCCGACGCGGGGAGGTGGGTGAGGCCGAGGTGGGGAGGTGGGTGACGCCGGCCGGGGGCGGTCCGCGACCTCGGCAGCGCGTGCGTGGTCCGGCGCGGCGCCAGCGGCGACGGGTGAGAGAGTTGGACCGTGCGGGTGGGAATCCTCGGGCCGCTGGAGGTCCGTGACGGCGACCAGGTTGTCGAGGTCGCCGGCGCGCGCCTGCGCGCGCTGCTGATCCGGCTCGCGGTCGACCCGGGTCGCTCGGTGGGTGTGGACGCGCTCGCCGCGGCGCTCTGGGGCGACACGCCGCCCGCCGACACCGCGAACGCCGTGCAGTCGCTCGTGTCCCGGCTGCGCCGGGCCGTACCCGGGCTCGGCGTGCTGTCCGGCCCGGCCGGCTATCGGCTCGATCTCGGCCCCGACGACGTCGACGCCAACCGGTTCGAACGGCTCACCCGCGCGGGCCGGGAGGCGCTGGGCGGTGGCGACGCCGGCCGTGCCTTCGCCGCCCTGCGCGACGCGCTGGCGCTCTGGCGCGGCCCGGCGCTCGCCGACGTCGCCGACGCCTCGTACGCGATCGCCGCCGCGGTCCGGCTGGAGGAGCTACGGCTCACCGCGCAGGAGGACCGGATCGAGGCGGAGCTGCGCATCGGCCACTCCGCGTTGCTCGTCGCCGAACTCGACGAGCTGACCGCCGCCCACCCGCTGCGGGAACGGCTCGCCGCGTTGCACGTGCGCGCGCTGGCCGCCGCCGGCCGGCCGGCCGAGGCGCTCACCGCGTACGACCGGGTCCGGCAGCGGCTCGCCGACGAGCTGGGCGTCGACCCCTCGCCCGAGTTGCGCGCCGCCCACCTCGCCGTGCTGCGTGGCGAGAGCGGTCCGCCGCCGGCCCCGGTCGTCGCGCCGCGCGGCAACCTGCGCGTCGCGCTCACCACCTTCGTCGGCCGTGACGAGGACCTGCGCCAGCTCACCACGCAGCTCGCCGAGAACCGGCTCGTCACCCTCGTCGGCCCGGGTGGCGCCGGCAAGACCCGGTTGGCGAGCGTCGCCGCCGGCCTGCTGGCCGATCGCGTCGCCGGCGGCGCGTGGCTGGTCGAGCTGGCGCCGATCGCCGACCCGGCGGACGTGCCGCGGGCCGTCCTGGACACTCTCGGCCGCCGCGACCGGGCGCTCGAACCCGCCCGTCCCACCACTCCGCGTGACACGATGGGCCGGTTGGTCGACGCGCTGTCCGCCGACGAGACCCTGCTCGTGCTCGACAACTGTGAGCACGTCGTCGACGCCGCCGCCCAGCTGGCCGACGAGCTGCTCGGTCGCTGTCCGGGGCTGCGCGTCCTGGCCACCTCCCGCGAGCCGCTCGGCATCCTCGGTGAGGCGCTCGACCCCGTACCGCCGCTGCGGCCTCCGCCGGCCGACGCGACACCGGCGGACGCGCTGGCGTACCCCTGCGTGCAACTGCTGCGCGACCGGGCGGTGGCCGTCCGCCCCGGCTTCGCGGTGACCGACGGCGACGTCCGGGACATCGTGGAGATCTGCCGCCGGCTCGACGGCCTGCCGCTGGCCATCGAGCTGGCCGCGGCCCGGCTCCGGACGCTCTCGCCGGGGCAGGTCGCCGCCGGCCTCGACGACCGGTTCCGGCTGCTGACCGGTGGCAGCCGGACGGCCCTGCCGCGCCACCGGACGCTGCGCGCCGTCGTCGACTGGAGCTGGGGGCTGCTCACCGACGACGAGCACCGGCTCACCGAACGGCTCGCGGTGTTCCCGGCGTCGATCACCGCCGAGTCGGCGGCCGGTGTCGCCGGCGACGCCGCGTCGCTGCTCGACGCGCTGGTCGACAAGTCGCTGCTCCAGGTGGTCGACGACGGCCGGTTCCGGATGCTGGAGACCATCCGTGAGTACGGCCTCGAACGGCTCGCCGAGTTCGGCGGCGTCGCCGACTCCCGGGCCGCCCACGCCGCGTACTTCCTGCGCCTGGTGCAGACCGCGGAACCGCACCTGCGCACCGCCGGCCAACTGCCCTGGCTCCGGTTGCTGGAGACGGAGCGGGACAACATCATCGGCGCGTTGCAGTTCGCCTGCGACGCCGGTGACGCCGACACCGCGCTGCGCATCGGCGCGGCCCTCGCGCTGCCGCTGGTGATCTGGGGTGACGGCGGCATCGGCGGCGATGTGCTCGCCCGCGCCCTCGCGCTGCCCGGGCCGGCCCCGATGGCCGAGCGCACCGTCGTGCTCGCCATCCGCATCATCACCGAGATGGTCAACGGCGCCCGGGTGCCGGAGGCGGAGCGGGTCGCCGAGCTGGCGGCGGCGGTCCGGGCGGCGCAGGGGTCGGACAATCCGTACCTGGCGTTGCTCGAACCGGCGCTGTCGATCTTCACCGACGACACGAACGCCGGCATCGCCGCGGTCGACCGGGCCCGTGGCCACGCCGACCCGTGGACCGAGGGGACGCTGCTCGTGATGCGCGGCCAGATCAAGGAGAACGACGGCGACGCCGACGGCATGCTGCGTGACCTGACCCAGGCCACGAAGGAGCTGCGCGTGGTGGGCGAGCGGTGGAGCCTGTCGATGGCCCTGAGCCAGTATGCCGATGGGCTCACCCGGCAGGGTGACTACGAGGCGGCGACGGCCGCGCTGGAGGAGTCGGCGCGGCTCTCGCGCGAGCTCAACCCCACGGAGGAGCCGGGGTTCCAGGTGATCTGGCTGGCGGCCATGCGCGCGCGGTCCGGCGACGTGGCGGGGGCCAAGGGAGACCTGCGCCGGTTCATCGCCGACCAGGAGACCGGCCGGGACGCCGCGTTCGGGCTGATGATGCTCGGCGACATCGCCCGGCGGGAGGGCTCGCTCGCCGAGGCGCAGGAGTGTCTCGCCGAGGCGATGTGCCGGCTGGAGGCGACGCCGTTGGCCGCCCCGCAGTTCCGTGGGCTGCTGCTGGCCGCGATGGCGCACCTCGCGCTCGCCGGTGGTGACGTGGCGGGCGCGCGTCGGCGGATGGCCGAGGCCGCGCTCGGCGGCATCGCCGCCCGCGACATGCCGGTCGTCGCGATCATCACGGTCGGCTGGGTCGCGATCGCCGCCGCCGAGGGTCGTTTCGAGCTGGCCACGGAGCTGCTCGGCACGTCCGACTCGCTGCGTGGCCGGCCCGACCGGTCCAACGCCGACGCGCAGCGGCTCGCCGAGCAGCTACGCGCGGAGCTGGGCGACGAGGCGTACGCGGCCGCGTACGCCCGGGGGAACGGGTTGAGCCGGGCCGACGCCCTCGCGTTCGTGGGCGTCGACCCGGCTCGGTGAACCCTCCGGGTCGGTCAGGCGCGGCGGCGGTACGCCCGCACCGCGAGCGGCGCGAACACCGTGATGATCGCCACGGTCCAGATCAGCGACTGGGTCACCGGCTTGGCGACCGGACCACCGATGATCAGGCCCCGGGCGGCCTCCATCACGTCGGTCACCGGGTTGATCTTGACCCACCACTGCAGCCAGCCGGGCAGCGTGTCCGTCGGGACCATCATGTTGGTGCCGAACGTCAGCGGGAACAGCACCAGGAACGCGGTGCCCTGCACCGCGCCCGCGCTGCGCATCAGCACGCCCAGCAGCACGCCGATCCAGCTTATGGCGAACGCGAACGCGATCGTCAGCAGGCAGGCCGCGATGGTCGACAGCGGATCGGTGCCGATCCGGAAGCCGATGACGTACCCGAACGCGAACAGCACCACGATCGAGACCACGAACCGGACGAGGTCGCCCACCACCGAGCCGACCAGCGGCGCGGACCGGGCGATCGGCAGGCTGCGGAACCGGTCGAAGACGCCCTTCTCGACGTCGGTGTTGAGGCTGACGCCGGTCGCGATCGAGGCGAACAGCACGGTCTGCACCATGATCGCCGGCAGCAGGAACTGCAGGTACGCGTGCTGCGAGCCGGAGATCGCGCCGCCGAGCAGGTATACGAAGATCACCACGAACATGATCGGCTGGAGGGTCACGTCCAGTAGCTGCTCGGGCGTCCGGGTGGTCTTGATCAGGCTGCGGACGGCGAGCGCGAGGCTGTGCCGGACCAGCCCGAAGGGGCGCTTCTGGCCGGCATCGACCCGGGGGGTCCGGGTCTGCCGCGGCGGCTCGGCCGGGCGGGTCATCGTGGTCATGCCGCCACCTCCTCAAGATCTTCGGCATCGTGGCCGGTCAGCGTGAAGAACACCTCGTCGAGGCTCGGCAGTCGCAGCGCCAGCTCGACCACCCCGATGCCGGCGTCGTCGAGCCGGCGGACGACCGCGGTGAACGTCGCGTCGCTGTCCACCGGCACGGTGAGCAGACCCGGCCGGGGCAGTTCGGGGTCGTTCCCGGTCGCACCGCGCAGGATGTCGGCGACGTCGCCGACCCGGCCGGGGTCGGTCGGCCGGACGACGATCGTCTGGCTGCCGGCGATCCGCTTCAGCTCGGCCGGCGTGCCGTGTGCGATCACCCGGCCGTGGTCGATCACCGAGATCTCGTCGGCCAGCGCGTCGGCCTCGTCCAGGTACTGCGTGGTGAGCAGCACGGTCGAGCCGTCGTCGACCAACGAACGGACGACCCCCCACATCTCCTCGCGTTTGACCGGGTCGAGGCCGGTCGTCGGCTCGTCCAGGTAGATCACGTCCGGCCGGCCGACCAGGCTCGTCGCCAGGTCCAGCCGTCGGCGCATCCCCCCGGAGTACGTCTTGGCCGGCCGCCCGGCCGCCTCGGTCAGGTCGAACCAGGCGAGCAGCTCGGCCGCGCGCGCCTTGGCGTCCCGGCGGCTGAGGTCGAGGAGCTGGCCGATCAGCACCAGGTTCTGCGTGCCGGTCAGGTCCTCGTCGACCGAGGCGTACTGCCCGGTCAGCCCGATCAGTCGGCGCACCTGTGCGGCGTCGCGGACCACGTCGTACCCTCCGACCGAGGCGCGCCCCTCGTCGGCGCGCAGCAGCGTGGCGAGGATCCGGACCGCCGTGGTCTTGCCGGCGCCGTTCGGCCCCAGCACCCCCAACACGGTCCCCCGTCGTGCGGCGAGGTCGATCCCGGCCAGTGCGGTCGTCTTGCCGAACCGCTTGACCAGGCCCTCCGCCTCGAATGCGTAGCTCATGGCAGTCACCATGGCCGGGGCCGCTGGCAGCCCGCGCACACGACGCTGACAGCGGTACGCACAGCGCGCTGACGTCGGGGTGGAGCCGGTAGGTCCCGTCGTCCCGGCACGCGGCGACCGGCCGGGCCCGGTGCCGTCGCGTCCGGTCGAGGCGGCCGGCCGGGAACTCGCAGCGCGGGCGCAGGCCGGCGTGGTCACCGGTTGTGATGGCGCCGGCCCTTCCTGGACCGTCCCGGACGGACCCCTGACGGCCCCGTTTTTGTCGGCCGGGTGGGCTAGCCTCCGGTGTCTTCTTCCGTCGAGCGTTGGATGTCCACATGGGATGGTCAGAGGTGGCGGGTGGCTATCAGGTCACTCTCCGCGATGGTGAGGTCGTCGCCCGTAACGCCAAGGGCAGGGAACTCCGCGCGGTGCCGACCGCGTTGCGGGACGACCCGACCGTGGTCGGGCTGCGGCAACTCACCGAGTGGCTGGCCCGGCACGAGACACAGTGCCGGGCGGACATCGAACGCTGGATGGTGCGTTCGCTGCCGGTGCCGGTCGCGGTGCTCACCGAGGTGTGGCCCGACGAGGCGTGGCGCGGGGCGCTCACCGACCTCGTCGTCGCGGTGCTCGACGACGACGGTGGCTGGGACCCCGACGAGGTGGGTCTGCTCCGCGAGGCGGGCGACGCCCAGATCGGGCTGGTCAACCTGGACGGCGAGACGGTCCGCCGGGCCGCCCGGCGGGTGGTCATCCCGCACCCGGTCAGGCTGGCCGACCTCGACGACCTGCGCGAGTTCGCCGCCGACCTCCAGGTCCGCCAGTCCGTCGACCAGCTCTTCCGACAGACCTGGGTTCGTGGGGCGGGGGTGGACGTGAACGCGGTGCGGTGCGGCGACTACTCCGGTGGCCGGTACGACCAACTGCGCCACCTGACGGCCCGCGCGACGAAGCTCGGCTATCCGGTGCGGGGCGGCAACGCGGTGTGCCGGGTGTTCGAGGACGGCCGCGCCGTCGAGGCCCGGTCGTGGGTCGGCGCCGACGACCCGTACTACGAGACCGAGACCGGCGACCTCGTCTTCACCGACCGGCACGGCACCGCCCTGCCGTTGGGCGCGGTCGGGCCGGTCGCCTGGTCGGAAGGAACCCGGATGGCCGCCGCGCTCTACGCCGGACGGATCGTGGCACAGCAGGAGGACGAGCAGTGAGCGTGGACGCGATGGACCAGCTCGACGCGGGCGCGGTGCTGCCGGCCGGCACGGTGGTGGCGAAGGACGACACGGTCGACACCCTGACCGCCCGCCGGTACGCCCACCCGGTGCTCGCGCAGCGGACCGTGGTGCGCCTGGTCAGTGGCACGCTCGGCGAGGCCGAGGACCTGTCCATGGAGTTCCTGGGCTTCGCCCGCCCGGAGCGGGTGACCCCGGTCGGCGTGGTCCGCCAACAGGCGCTCGGTTTCCCGGCGTGGGCGCTGGTGCACGATCCGGCCAACGGCCACCACGCCCTGGCCCTGGTCAAGGAGATCGAGCGGCTGGCGCGGATCGCCAGGTCCCGGATCGGCCCGGCGAAGGAGGGCTTCGACGCCCTCGGGGAGCGGCTGGCCCGGTCGGTGCCGCACTTCCTGCCGACGTTCTACGAGGAGGCCGGGCGGGCGTTCCTCGCCGCCGACAGCGTGACCTACGCGGCGAGCATGTTCGGCAAGGCCCGCGAGGCGGAGCGGGGCTACGCGCTGGCCATCGACGAGGAGCGCCAGCACGCCGTGTTCCTGGAGTTCGCGCTGGCCGGCGCGCTGACCGCGAAGGCGCTCTCCGGTCACGCCCGGGACCTGGCGACCCGGTGCGCGCCGGCGGACGCGTACGACCGGTTCCGGCGGCTGTGCGTGGAGCGCACCCTGGGCGGTCTGCCGCCGTACGCGGCGATGCACACCGACCTGCGCCGGCTGGCCCGCAACGCCGGGGTCGCCCCGACCGTCGCCGACGAGCGGGTGCTCGGTGAGCTGCTGGCGGCTCCGGCGATCAGCCGGGCGCCGGAGGCGTTCTGGGTGGCCTACCGGGCGCCGTTGGCCCGGCTCGCCGCCGCCGACCCCGCCCTGCGCGGCCGGCTGCTCGGGCTGGTGCCCGAGCACTGCGGCGACGACGTCTGGCTGGGGGTGCTGGAGGAGGCCGGCGCCACGGCGGCGCTGACCGAGCCGGCGGGCAGCGGCCCCGGCGAGGCCGACTCGCCGGACGGCCCCGCCGGGTGGCTCCGCCGCTTCGACGAGCACCGCGAGCAGCGCTCCTGGCGGGCACGCAGGCGACACCCCGGGCTGTTGGCGCTGGTCGAGCGGATGGCCGGTCGGCTGAAGTCCGACGGTGAGCCGGTCGCGCTCTGCCGCGAGCACGACGTCGTGGACCTCGACCTGCTCGACACCTGCCTGGCGCTGGGGGTGCCCGTCGTGGCACCGGCCGACACCGCCCGGTACGCGGTGGACCGGTGGCTGTCGGACGAGACCGACGGCCGGCGTGACCTGGTGGCGACCGCCGCCGACCCGCGCTTCCTGCCGGCGCTGCGGGAGGGCGTGGAGAGCCACCTTCGACCCGGTTGGCGCGAGGAGAACGCCGACCCGACGGCGCGGGTGCGTGCGGTGGTCGCGGTGCCCGGGCTGCGGACGGCGCTGCGGAGCTGGCTGGACGCCGTCGCCGACGCCGTCGGTCGGCAGGGCCTGCCGACGCTCGACAGCCAGCTCGACCGGGTCGGCACGGTCGCCTGCCCGGCCGGGTTCGCGGTCAATCCCGAGGCGGTACGCCGGGTCGTCGACCACGACCTCGGCCCGGTCCTCGGCCGCACCCTGCGGGCCGGTCTGCTCGACGAGTACGGCTGGCCCGCCCTGGAGTCCGCCGCCGAGCGCCTCGGGGTGGCCGACGAGCGGGACAAGGACGTCCAGCTCGTCGGGCAGTGGCCGTACCTGCTGATCCGCCGGGGCGACCTGGTGCTGGTGGTCGGCCGCGACGGCGTGGAGCACGAGCACCTGATGCGGATCCCGGCCAACGAGCGCCACTACCTGTGGCGGCTGGTGCTGCGCTATGTCGACGGCCAGCTACTGGTCTGCTGGGACCGGGGCCCGAACCGGGCCGGCTACTGGAGCGGCGCGCCGGACGACGTCTTCATCGTCGACGACGACGCCTTCGACATGTCCGCCGACCTGTCGCTGCCGCTGCCCGGCGGGGGGCGCACCTTCGGCCGGCGTCCGTTGCGGGTGGGCGACCGGGGGGAGCGGACCGCCGGCGAGGTGATCAGCGACGGCAGCGCCTACTGGGTACGTGCCGCCGACCAGAGCCCGGGGTGGCGCGAGTACGATCCGGCGACCGGCGAGCCCGGCCGGTTCTCCGTGCCGGCGTTCTTCGAGGACGGCGCGGTCGACGGCCAACCGCTGGACGCCGCCCTGTCCTGGTTGCGCCCCACGGAGTCGTCCGACAGCCCGCTGGGCCGGGCCGACGGGCTCGCCGGGTGGCGGGTGCGGCGGGGTCCCGACGGCGGCATGGCCGGCGAGGCCGTGGGCGGCCGGTCCTTCGTGCTGCCGGCCGGCGTCGGCCTCGACGGCAGGTTGGCGGGGGCGGTGCGGTTCCCGGGCGCCTCCGCCACCTACGGTCTGTTGCGGAACAGCCGGGGCCGCAGCGGTGAGGTGCTGCTCTGCGCCGCCGACGGTTTCCTGCTCGGCCGGTACCCGCTCGACGGCGCGCGCTCGACGTCCGCCACCGGCACCCCACTGCTGCCACCGCCGGCGTTCTGGCACTTCCTGCGCCCCCGCGACGAGGCCGGTTCGGCGGCGCTGCGCGGGGTGACCGACGAGCAGGCCGGGGCGCTGCTGGCCGAGGCCGCCGGCCTGGACACCGCCCAGGTGCGCGCCCTGGTCGGCCGGCACCTTCCGCAGCTCACCGCCGCCGCGCTCGTCGCCGGGGTCGCCGGCGTCGTCGAGCAGGCCGCCGGGCAGGTGGCGAGGCTACGCGCGCTGGCGGGCCGGGGGAGTGCCGTGGAGGTGGCCGGACCCGCCGGGGATCAGCAGCCGGCCGGTGCCGAGAACCCGGCCGCCGACAAGCTGCTCGCCGTCGGGCTGTCCGGGATCATCCAGTACTGCCACTGTCACGGCGACAGCGCGCTGCGGCTCATCGCGCGGGCCGGCGCCGCGCTCACCGCCACCGGGCCGGCCCCGGCCGACGGGATCGAGCTGGACGGTGACGTCGACTGGTTCGACGCGCTGGGGCTGCTGCCCGCCGCGATGTACCGGGCAGCGGCCCCGCTGACCACGCCGGAGGTGCGCGACGCCCTGCTGGCGCTGCTGGAGACCTGCGCCCGGTCCGGGCTGGTCGCTCCGGGCAGCCGGTTGCGGCGGGCCACCCTGGTGGCCGACGGCACCGACCGGCTCAACCACGCCCGGGGCCAGGTGTTCGAGGCGGACGGGCGTCGGCTGCTGGTGCTCGGGGTGGACACCGACGACCGTGAGGTCGAGGTGCTCGAATGGGCGTCCACCGGGCGGTTCGAGGCGGTGTCGGGCTTCCGGATCACCAGGGAGTGGATCCTCCCGGCCGGCGCGGTCCCGCCGCAGCGGCTCGCCGAGTTCGTCCGGCTCGTCGGCGAGAACGGCCCGGTGACCTGGCGTACGGACTGGGCGCGGGCGTTGTCCGAGGAGGCGGGCATGGGGCACACCGAGGCGGCACTGCTGCTGGCGGGCCTGCCCCGGATCGCCTGGGGCAAGGCCGAAGCCGAGTCGGCCCGTACCCTGCTGGGGCTGACCGACCCGGTGGCCGCGGCGTCGGCGGCCCGGTTCTGGGAGTCCCGCAGCCGTCGCTCCGGCGGGAACAACGCCGAGCTGCTCGGGCGGCTGCTGCCCGAGGACCCGGCGGCGCTCTGGACCGACGGGCCACGGGTCGACCTGGTCGTCGAGGAGTGGCGTCGGCTGCACGGGCGGCGTCGCCCGGTACCCGACGAGCTGATCGTCGCGGTGACCCAGGCCGGGGTGGCCCGTCCGATGCCGCCGTCGGAGGCGATCCACGGCATCGCCAACCCGACGACCTGCCGCTGGCTGGCCGGCTCGGTCCCCGGCATCGACGACGACGACGTGCTGACCGCGTTGACCAGGACGCTGCCGTGGCTGGCGTACCACCTGCCCGGCACCGACCCGGTCCGGTCGGCGTTGCCGGTCGCCGCCCGACTGGCCCGGCATCGGCTGGCCGACCCCGATCTCGCCGTCCCGGTCGGCTACCTCGACGGGAAGAAGATCCCGGCGTTCGCCGCCGCGCTCGGCGTCCCGGCGGTGGCCGGCCCGGCCGGCACCGAGATCGGCCCGGTGCTGATCCCACCGGACACCGGCTGGCACCAGGTGCGGCTGCGCCCGGCCCGACTGCGGGGGGTGGACGATCCGGTGCTCGCGGTGCTGCGGGCCCGCCTCGACGAGGCCGACGAGTCGGTGCTCGCCGCGCTGCTGGCCCTGCTGGGCGACCAGGTCACCGAGGTGGTGACCTACGCCGTCCCCGACTCGGCCGAGGGGTTCGCGCAGGATCCGACCCGGTCCGCGCCGGACCTGGTCGCGGCGGTCGGCACGACACTCGGCCTGGGCGCCGACGCCGCGGCGCTCTACCTGCAACTGCTCGCCCTGCCCGACCCCACCGACCGCAACGTCGCCCGGTGGACCGGCTGGAAGCCGGCGCGGCTCAAGGCGGCCCGGGCGGAGCTGGCCGCGACCGCGCACGTGGTGGCGGCGAAGCGACCCCGGGCGGGGCGGTCCCTGTTCCTGCCCGGTGGCTGGCTGGCGCTGAAGGCGCCGCTGCTCCCGCTGGAGCGGTGGAAGCTGCCGCTGCTGATCGGGGGTGAGGGCGGCGTATCCGCCCTGGGCATCATCACCCCGGTCGCCCCCGCCCCCCGGCTGTTCGCACTCGCCTGGGCCCGGCTGCTCGCCGGTGACGCACCCCGCTTCGACGATCTTGTTACGGAAAGGCGCCGATGACCACGACCACCCCGGCGGTACGGCAGGTGGACCCCGCCGAGCACGCCCACGCCACCGAGCTGGAGTTCCTCGCCGCGTACGACGACGGGCCCCGTCCCCCGGGCTGGCGGCTGACCCCGCGCGCGGTCGTCACGTTCATCGTCGGCAGCGCCGGCGGCGAGCTCGAACTGCCGAAGGAGGCACGCCGCGACGGGTTGCCCCGCAAGCTGGTCGTCGGCGGCAAGTTCGTCGGCGAACGGGCCCTGGTCGAGCGCTGCGTCGTCACCCTCGCCGGGGAACGGGGCCTGCTGCTCGTCGGCGAGCCGGGCACCGCGAAGTCGATGCTGTCGGAGCTGCTGTCCGCGGCGGTCTGCGGCACCAGCGAACTGGTCGTGCAGGGCACCGCGGGCACCACCGAGGACCAGCTCCGCTACGGCTGGAACTACGCGCTGCTGCTCGCGCACGGCCCGAGCGCCGCCGCGCTGGTGCCGTCGCCGATCCTGTCGGCGATGCGTACCGGCGCGGTCGCCCGGGTCGAGGAGATCACCCGTTGCCTGCCGGAGGTCCAGGACGCGCTGGTGTCCATCCTGTCCGACCGGCGGATCGCCGTGCCCGAGCTGTCCGGCACCGCCGAGGCCACCGTGCCCGCCGCGCCCGGTTTCACGCTGATCGCGACCGCGAACCTCCGGGACCGGGGCGTGTCGGAGATGTCCGCCGCGCTCAAGCGGCGGTTCAACTTCGAGACCGTCGGCCCGATCCCCGACCTGGCGCAGGAGACCGCTCTGGTCCAGCGGCAGGCCCGGGCGGCGCTGGACCGGGTACGGACCCCGTTCGCGGTCGACGAGGCGGTGCTGGAGGCGCTCGTCACCGCGTTCCGGGACCTGCGGGCCGGCCGTTCGGTCGAGGGCTGGGAGGTGGAGCGCCCCTCGACGGTGATGAGCACCGCCGAAGCGGTGGCGGTCGCGACATCGCTGGGTCTGGCGGCGGCCTACTTCCCCGGCGACCGGGACGTGTTGTCGCTGTTGCCGGGGCACCTGCTGGGCGTGGTCCGCAAGGACGACCCCGCCGACGGGGCCAAACTGCTCGGCTACTGGGACGGCGCGGTCCGGCGCCGGGCCGAGGACGGCGCGCGGCTGTGGCGGCGGCTCTGGGAACTGCGTGATGTCCTTGCCGACTGAACCGCACCCGACCGAGCCGCACCTGACCGGGCTGCCGGTCGGCACCGCACCGGACGCCCCGGCCGGGCTGGTCGACCCGGTGGTCGCCGTCACGGAGCTGGCCGGGCACCGCCGGCCGTACCTGATCGGGGTACGGCACCACTCGCCCGCGCTGGCGGTGGCACTCCCGCGCCTGCTGGCCGAGTTCCGACCCGAGGTGCTGCTCCTGGAGCTCCCACCCGAGTTGGGCGAGTGGCTGCCGTGGCTCGCCGATCCGGCCACCATCGCACCGGTGGCGCTGGCCGGGGTGGTCGGCGACGGCGGGGAGCCGGCGTTCTACCCGTTCGCCGACTTCTCCCCGGAACTCGTCGCGGTGCGCTGGGCCGCCCGCCACGGGGTCCAGGTCGTACCCTGCGATCTGCCGCTGGGCGACGTGGCCTGGCGGGAGCGCGGGCCGGGACCGGCCGGCACCCCGGCGGCGGGCCGGTCGTTCGCCGACGCGCTGCGGGCGGCCGGCACCGGGCGACCCGACGAGGACCTCTGGGACCGGTCGGTCGAGGCCCGGGCGCCCGCCGCGAGCCCGGAGGCGGTCCGCCGGGCGGCGCTGGCGGTCGGCTGGGCGCTGCGCGTCGACGCCGAGCGGGGGCCGGGGGTGTCCGCCCTCGACCTGCGCCGGGAGGAGCGGATGCGGCAGTGCCTGGCCGAGGCGGGCCAGCGGCGGGTCGCCGCCCTGGTCGGCGCCTTCCACGCCCCGGCGCTGCTGACCGGGGCGGACGCGGCACCGCCGGACCGTCCAGCCACGACGCCGGTGGTGACCTCTCTGGTGCCGTACACGTTCGGGCTGCTGGACGCCCGGTCGGGCTACCCGGCCGGGATCCGCGATCCGCAGTGGCAGCAGTCGGTCCTCGCGGCCGACGGCGACCCCACCGCCGTCGAGGCGGCGGCGGTGGCAGCCGTGGTGGCCGTCTGCGCGGCGACCCGCCGGGCCGGTCACCCGGCGGGACCGGCCGAGGCCCGGGAGACCGTCCGACTCGCGGTCGACCTGGCCCGGCTGCGGGGTCTGCCCGCGCCGGGCCGGGGTGAACTGGTCGAGGCGATGCAGAGCGTGCTGGCCCACGGTGAGGTGATGGGCCGGGGCCGGGTGGTCGCCGGTGCCATGGAACAGGTGCTCGTCGGCGACCGGCGTGGCGCGCTGGCCCCCGGCGCCCCCCGTTCCGGGCTGGCGCCGGCGGTGCGGCGCCTGCTGGCCGGGCTGCGGCTGCCCGGCGTCGCCGATCCGGCCCGGGAACTGCGACTGGACCCGCTCCGCTCCGATCTCGACCGGCGTCGCGAGATCACCCTGCACCGGCTCGCGGTCTGTGGCGTCGCCTACGCCGAACCGGTCGCCGGCGAAGGGGTCGGCGGTGTCGACCCGGTCACCGCACGCTGGCGGGTGGGCTGGTCGCCCCGGACCGAGGCGACGATCGAGGTGGCCGGCCTGCGCGGGGTGACCCTCGCCCAGGCCGCCGAAGGAGCCCTCGTGGAGCAGCGGCGGCGGGAGCAGGCCGACGGCGGCCCGACCGCGACCGCGGTGATCGATGGCCTGGCCGCCGCCGCGCGCTGCGACCTGACCGGCCTGGCCGCGCGCCGACTCGCCGAACTGTCGGTCACGGTGCCGGCGGAGGGCACCCTCACCGAACTGATCAACGCGTTGGCGCTGCTCGACCGGCTGCGCCTCGGCCACCTGCCCGGCGGTTCGGCGTTGCCGGTGGGCGAACTGCACGCGGTCGCCGAGGCGGTGGAGAGCGCGGCGATCCGGCAGGTCGACGGGCTGGTCGGCGCCGAGGAGGTGGCCGACGCCGAGGCGTTGGCCGCGCTCGCCCAGCGCGCCGACACCGCCGGGGCGGGGCTGCGCCTGGCCGACTGCCTCACCCGGCTCACCGCCCAGGGCACGCCGATGATGGCCGCCGCCGCCGGGGCGGTGCGGGTGCTGCTCGGGTTGGCCGAGCCGACCGAGTTCGGGCGGCGCATCGCGTCCTGGCTGGACACCGCGACCACGCCCACGGCGCGGCAGCGGCTCCAGGGCCACCTGACCGGGCTGCTGGTCGTCGCCGAGCCGCTGCTGCGGGCCAGCGGCGAGGTGCTGGGCGGGCTCCTCGACCGGGTCGAGACGCTGCCCGACGAGGAGTTCCTCACCCGGTTGCCGGCGCTGCGCGCGGGCTTCCACGTGGTCAGCCCGGCCGGTCGGGACCGGCTACTGGACGTGGTGCGTGAACGGCTCGGCGATGCCGGATCGCCCGACGACATCGCCGTGGTCGACGATCCGGACGCCCTGCTGCTCCGGCTGCTCGCCGACCGGGCGGGCCGGTCGGCGCTGCTCCGGCAGGGCCTGCTCGCCCCCGAGCCGGCCGGCCCACCGGCCGACGTTCCCGGCACCCCGCCGCCGCCGGCCCGCCGGGCCCCGTCCGGTGACCTGTCGACCGTCGACCGTTGGCGGCTCGTGCTCGGCCGGGAGACCGCCCGGGTCGGGTCGGGCGGGCGCCGGTACGCCACCGCGCTGGACGAGCTGTACGGGGCCGGCCGGGGCGAGGGCGCCGGCGCGGAGGCGGCCGGTCGGGCCGGCCGGGAGGCGCCGTTTCCCGGCGTACGGCAGTGGACGGAGGAGCTGTCCGCCCTGTTCGGGCCCGGGGTCCGGGAGGAGGTGCTGGCCCGGGCGGTCGAGGCCGGCCGGCTGGACGTGGTCACCGAGCTGGACCCCGAGGCGGTGCGCCCCTCCGTGGAACTGCTCCGTGACCTGCTCACCCTCGCCGGTGGGTTGCCGGAGTCCACCGTCGCCCGGCTGCGACCGCTGGTGGCCCGGATCGTCGAGGAGCTGACCAGGGAACTGGCCTCCCGGTTGCGGCCGGCGCTGACCGGGCTCACCACGCCGCGCCCCACCTACCGGCCGGGCGGGCCGCTGGACCTGCCCCGGACACTGCGGGCCAACCTGGCCACCAGCCGCCGCGACGAGCGGGGCCGGATCACGCTGGTGCCCGAGCGGCCGGTGTTCCGGACCCGGGCCCGCCGGGGGGTGGACTGGCGGCTGGTGCTCGTCGTCGACGTCTCCGGCTCCATGGAGGAGTCGGTGATCTGGTCGGCGCTCACCGCCGCCGTGCTCGCCGGTGTGCCGGCGCTCACCACGCACTTCGTGGCCTTCTCCACCGAGGTGGTGGATCTGTCCGAGCGGGTGGACGACCCGCTGGGCCTGCTGCTGGAGGTCAGCGTCGGTGGGGGTACCCACATCGCGGCCGGGCTGCGTTACGCCCGCTCGCTGGTCACCGTCCCGCAGCGGACCATGGTGGCCGTGATCAGCGATTTCGAGGAGGGATATCCGATGGGTGGGCTGCTGGCCGAGACCAGGGCGCTGGTCGAGGCGGGCTGCACGGTGCTGGGCTGCGCCAGCCTGGACGACACCGGGCGGCCCCGGTACTCGGTCTCGGCGGCGGGCCAGCTCGTGGCGGCGGGAATGCCGATCGCGGCGTTGAGCCCGCTGGAACTGGCCCGGTGGGTCGGGGAGCAGGTGCGCCGGTGACCGGGCTGCCGGCGGTGACCGCGCCGGTGCTGGCCGAGGCGCTGGACGCGCTGCCCGCCCGGCTGCGCAGGAAGGTGGACGAGGCGGTGACCCGGGCCGCGGGCTGGCCCGTCACCGGCGCGGCCGGCGAGGTGACCGTCCAGGTCGACGACGCGACCACCGTGACGCTGGTCGCGGCCGACGGGGTGGTGCGCGCCGCCGCCGACGCCCGATGCAGTTGCCTGCTCGCGCCGAACTGTCTGCACCGGGTGGCGGTCCTCGCCCTGGCCCGGGTGGACGACGACCCGGCCCCACCGGAGACCGTCGGGCCGTCCGCCGTCGCGCCGTCGGCGGTCGACCCGACCGGCGGGCCGGCGGACGGGCCGGCGGCCGGGGCGGTGGGCGGGGCACTCACCGAGCGGCAGCGGGCCGCCGCCGACGGGTTGTGGCAGGTGGCGGTGACGGTGCTGGCCGCAGGGATCGTCGGCTCCGGAGTCGTGCTGCGTACCGCCCTGCTGCGGGCCGTGCACGAGGCCAGAGCCAACGGCCTGCACCGGGTCGCCGCGACCGGGACCCGGGTCGCGGTGGGCCTGCGGGCCGCCCGGGCGGCCGAGCCGCAGCACCGGCTGGCCGACCTGACCGACGACCTGCGCGAGCTGCTGGCCGTGTCGCGTCGCCTGCGCGGGACCGATCTGCCGCCCGGGGAACTCGGGCACCTGCTGGGCACCGCCCGGCGGGCGTACGACCCGCAGGCCGGGCTGCGGCTGTACGGGCTCTGCGCGGTGCCCGTGGTGGCGGACTCCGGGTACGCCGGGGTGGTCACCTATCTGGTGGACCGGGACGGGCGGCTCTGGACGGTCGCCGACCTCGCCCCGGGTGACGCCGGGCGGGCCGCCGGTGCGGGCGACTCGACGGTGGCGGTGGGCGAGTCGGGGCTCAGCCACCGGCAGCTCACCCGGGCCGGGCTGGTGGTGTCCGGCGGCACCGCGTCGGCGTCGGGGCAGTTGGGCGCCGGCCGGTCGGTGCGCGCGGTACGGGCCGGCGGGGCCGCCTGGGCCGACGAGCCGCTGGTCAGCTTGTGGGCGGAACCGCTGGCCGACCAGGTACGGCGGGCCTTCGCCGCGTCGGCGCTGCCGGTGCCGGAGCGTCCCGCCGGTGCCGACCTGCTCTTCCTGACCGTACGGGTGCTGGGCCCGCACGAGGACACCGTCCTGGCCGCCACCGGCGACGGCGCGGTCCTGACGGTGACCGTCGCCGACGAGCACACCGAACTGTCCCACCGCCACAACCTGCGGCTGTTGGGGCAGGCGGTGGGGGTGGAACTGCGCCTGGTGGGCCGGCTCGATCCGACCCGCCGGGCGACGGTCCAGGCGTTCGCCGTGGGTCCGGTGCCGGGCAGTGGACCCGGGCTCGGCCTGCCGGAGAGCTGGGCGGGCCACGCCGACCTCGGCTACGACCGGCTGCACCACAGCCAGCTCAGGATGGCCAGTGGGGCCCCGCCGACGCCGGTCGACGGTCAGCGCCCGACCACCGGCGATCCGGCGTTGCGCCTGCTGCGCCGGCAGTTGGAGCGGGTCGTCTCGGGCGGGCGGGCGATCCAGGCGCTGGCCGACTCCGCGGAGCGTGGGCTGCGGCGGGCCCGCCTGGATCTCGGCGGCTACCTGCTCGGGGCGATGGGCGTCGCGGCGCGGGCCCGTCCACGGGACACGTTCGGCCGGGTCATTGACGACGACGGGCAGGCGTTCGCGGAGTCCTGGCTGGCGTTGGCGGTCTACGAGGAGGCGGCGTCCCGGGCGCTCGCGGAGGCGACCTGGCTGCCCTGACCGGCCGCGAGGGTGGAGGGACGGTCCCGGCCCACGACGCGGTGGACCACGGACCGCGCGGAGCCAGCCGAGCGGGCAGCCGGCAGCACCGGGCCGGCTGCCAACGGCGTTCCAATCGATTCCCAACCGTCCCAGTCATCGTGGCGCGGCACACGACGAAAGGGACGGCATGCGCAACATTCTTGTCACCGGCTCGGTGGACGGCATCGGCCTGCGAACGGCGACCCAGCTCATCGCCGAGGGACATCGCGTGGTTCTGCACGCCCGCGACGAGGAGCGGGCGGCGGTCGCCAAGTCGGTGCTGCCGGCCGCGGCGGGGGTCGCGGTGGGGGATCTGGGCTCGATCGAGGCGACCACCGCGCTCGCCGACTCACTGGCCGCCCACGGGCGTTTCGACTCCATCGTGCACAACGCCGGGATCGCCCGGTTGGACAGCGCGGAGCGGGAGCTGACCGGGGACGGGCTGGAGTCGACGTTCCAGGTCAACGTGCTCGCGCCGTACCTGCTGACGGCGTTGCTGCCCCAGCCGGAGCGGCTCGTGTTCGTGTCCTCGGCGATGGCCGCGGACGGTGTCGTCGACCTCGCCGACCTGCAGTACGACACCCGTCCGTGGAACGGCACCGAGGCGTACTGCACCTCGAAGCTGCTGGACCTGATGCTCGCCGTCGCCGTCGCCCGTCGCTGGCCGGCGACCCTGAGCAACGCGGTCGACCCGGGCTGGGTGCGTACCAAGATGGGCGGTGACGCCGCGCCGACGAGCCCCGACCACGCCGCGCGGGGTCAGGCGCGCTACGCCGCCGGCACCGGTCCCGAGGTGCTGGTGAGTGGGCGCTATGTCAGCGAACGCGACTGGCGGCCGTCCGCGTCCAGCCTGGAGCCGGCGCTGCTGGACGGACTGCTCGCCCGCTGCGCCGAGCTCACCGGCGTGGCACTGCCCGAGCAGCCGTCCGCCCCGCACCCGGGTCCGGCGCGCTGACCGTCGCCGAGGTCGCCGGCGGACGGCACGTCGTCGAGCCGCTGATCCCCGAACGGTGCGGCTGAGCGGAGCCAGGCCATCGTCTGCTCCACCGAACGGTCGCGTCCGCGGGCCTGGGCCGCCGCGAACCGGTCCGGCGGGCTACCCGACGGAATCTCCGCGAGGTAGCCCGCCAGTTCGGCGTCCATCGCCTCGGCCTGGTACCCCACCCGATCACCCAGCGACCGCAGCGTGCCGAGCAGTTCCGCCGCGTCCTCGGCCCGGCCGGCACGCATCAGGAGATACGCGTGCATGGCCAGGCCCACCAGCCAACTGGTGGTGTCCTCGTGGTGGTGGGCCGTTTCGAGCATCCGGCGGACCAGCACCGAGGCCGGTCCGGTCCGGTCCAGGGACAACTCGACCTTGCTCATCAACCACAGCACGGACACCGCCGCCCAGCCGTGGCCGCACCGGTCGGCCTCGTGCAGGGCGGCGGTGAGGGTCGCCGTGGCCTGCGCCGGCAGGCCGGCACGGCGCTGTGCCTCGCCGATACACATCAGGGCCTCCGCGGCGGTGGCCCGGTGGCCCACCGCCCGGGCGAGCGCCAGTGCCTCGGTCGCGTGCTCCATCGCCACCTGCGCCGCGCCGCCGCCGGCCTCGAAGTACGCGATCGTCGCCAGGGCCTGCGCCCGTACCCCCAGGTCGTCGGTGGCGGCACCGTGCCGCCCGGCCACCGCCAACGCCTCCGCGACCTGGTCATGCGCGCCGCCGAGGTAGCGCAGCAGGGCGAGGCCCACGGCGGCGCGGGCGATCCACCCGGGCTCGTGGACCCGTGGATCGGCCTGCCGCAGCGCGGGTTCCAGGCAGCGCAGGCCGTCGGCGACCCGGCCCTGCCGGTACCAGAACCAGTACAGGCCGCCGGCGATGCGCAGCACCGCCGTGGTGTCCCCGGCCGCGCCCGCCCGGCGCAGTGCCGCCCGTACGTTGTCGCTCTCGACGTGCAGCAACCGCATCCACCTGGCGCTGTCGGGCCCCCGCAGCTCGTCGCCGGCGGTCGCCGCCAACTCGTGGATCCAGGCGGTGTGCCGGCCGCCCAGCGTGTCACGACGGTCGGCGGGTGTGCACCGCAGCGCGTACTGGCGGATGGTCTCCAGCATCAGGTAGCGCCGGTCGTCGCCGTCGGCCACGGTCACCACGGTCACCAACGACTTCTCCACCAGGCTGGTCAGGTCGACCAGGGTGTCGGCCCGCCCGGTCACCGCCCTGGCGGCCAGCAACCCGAAACCACCTTCGAACACCGCCAACGCCTGGAGCAACTCCCGTTCGGCGTCGGTCAGCAGTTCGTACCACGAGTCCATCAGGCCCAGCAGGGTGGTGTGCCGCGAGCTGGTGCGCTCCCCGACCAGCAGCGCGAACCGGTCGTCGAGATGCTCCAGGATCTGTCGCGGTGACAGGACGCGGCACTGCGCGGCGGCGAACTCGATGGCCAGCGGCATGCCGTCGAGGGCCGCGCAGAGGCGGGCGACCACCCGGCGCTCGTCCGCGCCCGGTGACCAGCCGGTCAGCACGGCGGCGGCCCGCGCGGTGAACAGCGTGACCGCCTCGCCGTCCGGGCCGCTCGACAATGGCGGGACCTCGAACAGTTGCTCCCCGTCGACCCGTAGCGACTGGCGGCTGGTGGCCAGGACGCGGACGTTCGGGCAGGCGCTGAGCAGGGTGGTGACGAGCGCGCCGACGGCGGCGGCCAGGTGCTCACAGTTGTCCAGCACGATCAGCATCGCCCGGGAGCGCAGCGCGGTGACCAGCGCCTCGACGCCACCGGCGCCGGTGATCTGCAGCGCCGCGCAGAGCCGTTCGGCGAGCACGGCGGGCTCGTGCAGGCCGGCCAGCTCGACGAACCACGGGCCGTCGGCGTCCGTGCGCGCACCGGCGACCGCCAGCGCCAGCCGCGTCTTGCCCATACCGCCCGCGCCGGTGAGCGTGACCAGCCGGTGCCGGCTCAGCAGGTCGGCCACCGCCTGCCGTTCGTCGACCCGCCCGACCAGGGTCGAGATCGAGTGTGGCAGGTTGCCCGCCGGCCCGGCGGCCCCGCCGTCGGCCACGAACGGTGCCGACGGCAGGGCGGGCGCCTGGTGCAGGATGTCGTGGTGCAGCTTGGTCAGCTCTGGTCCGGGCTGGACGCCGAGTTCGTCCCGCAGCCGGTTCCGGGCGTCGCGCAGCACCGCCAGCGCGTCCCCCTGGCGACCGGCCCGGTACAGCGCCCGCGCCAACAGCGCCCAGCCCCGCTCCCGTAGCGGGTGCGCGGCACAGAAGGCCCGGAGCTGGGCGACGACCGTCTCGTCTGCGCCCCACTCGATCAGTGCTTCCAGCCGGTGCTCCATGGCGCCGGTCCGCAGCTCCCGCAGCCGATGCGACTCCGCGACCACGAACTCGTGGTCCGCGCAGTCCGCGTACGCCGGCCCCCGCCAGAGCGCGAGCGCCTCGTCGAACCGGGCCAGCGCGGACCGGGCGTCCCCGCCGGCCAGCAGCTCCCGGCCCTGGGTCACCGCCGCGCCGAACCGGTCGACGTCGAGCGTGATCAGCTCCCCGCGCAGCGCGTAGCCGGTGCCGTCGCGGATCAGCACCCGGCCGGGTTGCCGGGCCGCCCGGCCGGGTTCAAGTGCCCGACGCAGGACCGACAGGTAGCCCTGCGCGGTGATCCGCGCACTCGGCGGTGGGCCGTCCGGCCACAGGCAGTCGACCAGCGCGTCGATCGACACGAACCGGCCGTTGGCGATGACCAGGCGGCACAGCAACGTACGCGGTGCCGGGCCGCCGAGGGTCACGGGTCGACCGTCGTGACGGACGACGGTCGGGCCGAGCACACCGAGCGTCAGGTCCGTCCGGACCTCGGATTCAACGGTAGCGCTCACGACACCTCACGCGCGGACGGTCTGGATCTTCGGACAGCGCACCCAGGGTTACCCGACGGACCGTGCGACCGCCAGCCCGAAGTGGGACAGTGACGAACCCGACCTCGCCGGTGCCGGCGACCGACCGCGCCGTCCCGGACCCGGGTGTGTCCGACCCGGACGGTGCCCGCCGGCCTCGACGTCGCCCGTCGTACGCCGGCGCCTCCGTGCCCTGGAACGGGCCGCCACCTGCCCACCAAGAGGGCGTTAAGTGTGCGCCAACTCCGGTGCGGCCTGATAGCTGCCGCACCTTGTCCCGTACCCGCGGGACAGTGGAGGAAGGACATCCATGAGAACCAAGCAGAGCCGCCGACCCCGGTGGCTCGCGGCGGTGACCGGCGCGAGCCTGGTCGTCGGGTTGGCCGGGCCGGCGGTCGCCGCCGACCCGGTCCCGTACGACGAGCAGGCGGTGCACCACGCACTGTTCGCGGCAGTCGTCCAGGTCCGTGACGGTGGCACCCAGGGCCTGGTCGACGCCGTGCTCGCCGCCGAACTGAGCGACTGGCGCGGTACCCACCCGACGGCCGACACCGCCACGCTGAACGCCCACCTGAGCACCGTCACCACCCTGGTCGGTCAGGCCGTCGCGGCGTCCGACGAGTCACCCGGGAAGGTGACCCTGCTGGGCGCGGCGATGGAGAAGCTCGCCGGCAACGGCGCGGCCTACCTCGGTGGCCCGGCGGTGCGGACGCTGCTGGACAGCACCACCGGCGAGGAGTTGGGCGGCATCGTGCCGCCGATCGAACAGATCCGTGGCGGCACCCAGGACTACCTGTGGGAGATGCTCTCCCGGAGCGCCCTGTCCGAGGTGTGGGGCAGACTGCACGGGCAGGCCGCCGGCGACCCGGTGCTCGCCGGGGTGTGGAATGCCGCGGTCGGCACCCGGCTCGGCGTACGGCTGGACACCCCGGCGGACGAGTTGGCACAGCTACCCGACCTGAGCGGCAACCTGAACCTGTCGGCGATCACCGCCAAGCGGTCCGACAAGGACGCCTACCGGGCGGAGATCAAGGCGCAGCTCGACGTCGCGCTGGCCGCGTTGCGCGAGCGGACCGCGACCGCGGTGACCGACGTGGTGGCCCAGTCCGACCGGTTCCCGGTCGATGGGCCGCAGAAGCCGACCAGCGCGGAGGAGGCGGCGGCCAAGGCGAAGGCGGAGGCCGACCGCAAGCTCAACGAGCGGCTGGGCCAGGCCGTCACCGTCCTCGGCAAGCTCGCCGGGATGGTGGACAAGCAGTTCGGCAAGCAGATCGAGACCATCGCCAAGGCGGTGGTCGGCGCGGTCTCGGCGATCACCACGTACACCGCGGCGATCTCGGCGGCCGGCATCACCACCGCGGCGCTGGCCATGTCCACCTTCACCCTGGTCGGTGGGCTGGTGGGCGCGGCGATGGTCCTGCTTCCACTGTTCACCTCCGGCGGCGGCGCCGACGGGGCCACCGGCGGTGAGATCGCCGCCCTGCGTGACCAGATCAACCGGCTGGCCGTCGGGATGGACAAGCGGTTCGACCGGGTCGAGAAGATGCTCGGCGCGATGTACGACGGGCTGGTCGCCCAACTGTCCGCGCTGTCCCGGGACCTGGCCGAGGTACGCGCCCAGCTCACCGTGATCGCCGGCCAGTTGCTCGTGCTCGACCAGCGGGTGGACTCGCTCGCGCTGGCGAGCCAGGCGGCCTTCGAGCAGGTCGCCCAGCAGCCGCTGAAGGCCAGCATCGACCGGTACGTGCACCGGGAGGCCCGCACCGGCTCGACGATCGACTCCTTCGCGACCTACTTCGACCAGGCCGACTCGCCGACGCGTACCTTCGCGGCCGACAGCGCCCGGCAGGCGCCGTACGTGGTGCCGACCGGCACGTCGCTGTCCGACCCGGTGGGCACGGTCGGCCTCTACCTGCCGGCCGGTGCGATCGACTACCTTGCCCAGTGGGCGGGTGCCCGGGGTGTCGCGCTCAGCCCGGCCCCCGGCGACCAGCCGGCCGCCGGTGTGGCGAATCCGTCGGCGTGGCTGCTCGGCGCTCGGGCGAACCTGATCCTGCAGTTGCAGAACCCGCAGTACGCGGCCCAGGTCGCCGCAGCCGAGACGGAGAGCACGATCGCCGCCGGCGACGCGGTCAACCGTCGGGTGCGGCAGTTCAGCGCACCGGCCGTGAACGGTGGCACCAACGCGCTGTTCCAGCGGCTGGTCGCCGACTACCAGGCGGCGATGGGCCAGTGGAAGACCTCGCTCGACGACGTCGGTCGGGCGGTGCGCTGGGCGGAGGGCGACCGCGACTACAACATGTGGGGCAGCGTCGACCAGGACATCCCGGCCGCCGGCCGGATCGCGGACGTGTCCCGCATCTCGTTCTGCGGGGGGTCGACGAACGCCAACCTCAACCCGCCGACCCGGGTCAACCGCGCGGCCCTGCCGAGCATCTACCACCTCGCCAACTACGCGATGGCGCCGGCCTTCCGGCCGGAGCTGCGCTCCTGCATCGACCGGCAGTTCATCAACACCGAGGTGAACGACGGCCCGCGCTACGAGCAGACCAACGGGGATCTCCAGTTGGTCGTCCGGCAGCAGGTGAAGTGGTCCGGCGGCGACTGGCAGGACGTGCGGACGGTCACCTGGCAGACGCATCTGACCGACATCTGCCTGTGGGACAAGCGGGCCAACCCGCCGACCGGCTACTGCCGGGACACCGACTACTACATCTACGACAAGTGGAACTCGACGTACCGGGCGGCGCTGGACAGCAGCGGCGTCGTGGTGGACAACGCCGCCGCGCTGGCGCAGGCGCGCACCAAGGTCCAGGCCATGCTGACCGGCAAGCAGCGGTACTACTACCGGGCGGCGGCGCTCGGCACCGGCGTGGACCGGCCGCCGGCGGGTACCTGGGGGGTCTCGCAGCAGCTCTGGGACGCCGGGAAGAAGGTCTCCGACGCGGTACGGATGCTGCAGATCTTCTCGGACCTGGGCTGGTCGTCGGCGCTGGGCCGGGACGAGGTGCTACACGGTCAGCTCTTCGGTGACCGGTCACTGCCGGCGGACTACCGCCTGCCGCGCAGCCAGAACAGCTACAACAGCGGCTCGCTGCACCTGTTCAACGCCTACCAGCGGGCGCTGGTGAACTACTCGACCTGTAGGCAGCAGATGGACTGGGACCCGTGCCAGGATGACGTCTCCGGGCTGAGTCCGCTGGTGCAGCAGGAGCGGTTCGGCGTGGGCTGCGCCGCGGCCCCGGCCCCGGCGGCGCCGCACGATCCGCTCGGCTCGTGCGTCGTCCAGGCCGGGTCGGTCGGCATCGGCACCCTCGCCGACCGGTACGGCTACTGGTCCGGCCGGGTCAAGGCCGGCACCCACCAGGAGGGCCTGGCGGCGGTGAAGGGGATCGTCGGGCTGCTGCGGGCGACGAACGTCGCGGTGCATCCCGCCTGATCGCCGGCGGTCGGGGGCTCGCCGGTCCGGCGGGCCCCCGACCGTCTTGCCGGCGCGGCGGTTCAGGTGACCCGGATCGCGCCGGCCGGACAGAGGTCGGCGGCGCGGTGGACCCGCTCGCTGCTCTCCGGTGGTGGCGCGGCGTCGCGCAGCAGCACCAGCCCGTCGGCGTCGTCCTGCGTGAAGACCTCCGGGGCGGTGCGGACGCAGTTGCCGGCACCGCAGCAGGCGTCCCGGTCGACTGTCACCTGCGCCGTCGTCCGGTCCCCGGCGGGTCGGCCGGCGGGCGTCACCAGGTCACCGGGAGGTCGTCGAGTCCGAAGACGACTGAGTTGTCCCGGGTGCGCAGCTCCTGCGGGGTCGCCGTCACCCGCAGGTCGGGGAAACGCCGGGCCAGTGCCACCAGGGCGATGCGCAGTTCGGCGCGGGCCAGTGGCTGGCCGATGCACTGGTGCACCCCGAACCCGAAGGCCACCTGCTGGTGGGCCTGCCGGTACGGGTCGAACCCGTCCGGGTCGTCGAAGACCTCGGCGTCCCGGTTGGCCAGGGAGATCAGCACCACCGCGCCCTCGCCGGCCCGGATGAGCCGGCCGCCGATCTCGACGTCCTCGGTGGCCACCCGGGACAGCCCGGTCCGCACGATGCTGAGGTAGCGCAGCAGCTCCTCCACCACCGCTGCGGCCTGGTCGGGCTCGTCGCGCAGGACCGCGAACTGCCCGGGGTGGCGGGTGAGCAGCAGGACGCTCAGCCCGATCATGTTGGCGGTCGTCTCGTGGCCGGCGATGAGCAGCAGCAGGGCCATTCCGACCAGCTCGTCCACGCCGAGTTCCCCCGGCGCGACCCGTTCCCTGATCAGCCGGCTGAGCAGGTCGTCCGTCCGGTCGGGGTGGGCAAGTCTGGCGTCGATCAGCGTCCGGAGGTAGTCGCGCAGCCCCTGGGCGGCGTGCTGGAGGCGTTCCGGCGGCACCTCGCGGTCGAGCAGCAGCCGGCTGCGGGACTGGAAGAAGTCGTGGTCGGCGTAGGGGACGCCGAGCAGGTGGCAGATCACCATGGACGGCAGTGGCAGGGCGAACGTCGACACCAGGTCGGCCGGGGGGCCGGCGGCGGCCAGGCCGTCCAGGGTCTCGTCGACGGTCCGGCTGATCAGCGGCTCGATCCGGCGAACGTTCTTGATCATGAACTCGGCGGTGAGCATCCGGCGTAGCCGGGTGTGCTCGGCGCCGTCCATCCGGATGAACGCGCCCTGGTTGTCGGTGGTCGCCTGCGGCGGCAGCGGGCGCAGCAGCGGAAAGCCGGGGTGGTGGAGATCGGAGCTGAAGGCGGGGTGACGCAGGAGCTGACGGACGTCGGCGTGCCGGCTGACCAGCCAGGCGGCGGCGCCGGTGGGGAGCCGTACCCGGGTCACCGGGCCGACGTACCGGCGTCGTTCGGCCTCGTCCAGCGGGGTGAACGGGCCGCGGGCGAGGTTGACCGGCGGCCAGAGGGGCAGTTCCGTCTCCACGGTGTGGGTCACGTGGATCACCTTCCATGACGACGTTCAGTAGTCATCTCACTGCGCAACGCTACCCATCGGCGGATGTCGACACAATCCCCTGCCGTCGACCGGCGACCGCCGACCCATGCATTCCCCGGCGTCGATTGACTACGACAGTTAACACTCTTTAAGATTTGGCTGCCTTGAGGCCCACCCGTCCCTCCGTCCGCCGCGCAGCCAGCGTCGCTGCGTGGCGGCGTCACCCCACCCACGGGAAGGCCCCCGATGTCCTCACCGCTGCGCCGCGCCCTCGCCGCCGGCCTGCTCGCGCTGGCCACCGTCACCGCCACCGTCACCCTGGTCCCCACCGCCGCGCAGGCCGCGGTGCTGCCCAACAACTTCAAGAGCGTCGGCTACCTGCCCTCCTGGGCCGGCAGCGTCGACACCATCCAGTACGGCAAGCTCACCCACATCAACTACGCCTTCGTGCTGCCCAACAATGACGGCAGCCTGCGCCCGGTGGAGAATCCCGGCAAGCTGTCCTCGCTGGTCTCGCTCGGGCACGCCAACAACGTCAAGGTGTCGATCGCGGTCGGCGGTTGGCACGACGGCAACGACTCCGCGTTCGAGGCGCTGGCCGCGAACGCCGGCAGCCGGACCGCCTTCGTCAACAACCTGGTCAACCTGGTCGGGCAGTACAACCTGGACGGCGTCGACATGGACTGGGAGTACCCGGACCCGGGCACCTCGGCCAACAACTACAGCCAGCTCATGCAGCAGCTCGGCAGCGCGCTGCACAGCCGGGGCAAGCTGCTCACCGCCGCCGTCGTCTCGGAGGGCAGCTACGTCCAGGGGGTGCCGACGGCCGTGTTCGGCCAGGTCGACTGGCTGAACATCATGGCGTACGACGGCGGCAGCCCGCACGCCAACTACGACTGGTCGATCGCCAGCGTCAACCTGTGGAAGTCGCGTGGTCTGCCGGCCAGCAAGGCGGTGCTGGGCGTGCCGTTCTACAGCCGCCCCGGCTACTACACCTACTCGGCGCTGGTCGGGATGGACCCGGCGAACGCCAACCGGGACTGCACCACGGTCGGCGGCGTGCAGCAGTGTTACAACGGCATCCCGACGGTCACCCGGAAGACCCAGTGGGCGATGGCCAACGCCGGCGGGATCATGAACTGGGAGCTGTCCCAGGACACCACGGGCTCGACCTCGCTGGTCAGCGCGATCTACGCCGCCGCCACGGGTGGCACCACCCCGCCGCCGAGCGGCCGTACCGGACCGATCACCGGGATCGGTGGCAAGTGCGTCGACGTGGCCTCGGCGAGCACCGCCAACGGCACCGCCGTGCAGCTCTGGGGCTGCAACGGCACCACCGCGCAGAGCTGGACCGTGGCCGGCGACGGCACGCTGCGCGCCCTCGGCAAGTGCGCCGACGTGGCCAGCGGCTCCACCGCCAACGGCGCCAAGGTCCAGCTGTGGGACTGCAACGGCAGCGGCGCCCAGGTGTGGCAGGCCCAGTCCGGCGGCACGCTGCGCAACCCGCAGTCGAACAAGTGCCTGGACGCCACCGACAACAGCTCCGCCGACGGCACCCGGCTGCAGATCTGGGACTGCTTCGGCGGCGCCAACCAAACCTGGCGGCTGCCCGCCTGAGCCTCCGGAAGGTCCCCTGTCGACGCCGCCGACGGCGTCGACAGGGGACCTCTGCCGGTCACCGCGTCCCCGGCGGCGTGGGAGACCGGAGGGGAGTCCGCTTTTGCGGCTTACCGCCCTTGTCCGGACATAGCGCCCATATGCTGCAAGGCAGCATCCGGTGCGCGGTCCAGGACTCCCCGGCGCGCCATGTCCCGCCCGGTTCGCGGCTGCGGCCACCGGCCCGGCGGTCGCTGTGGGGCGGATCCGGGCCCCGACCCCGGACGACGACCCACGGAGGTACGTGAGACACGATGATGGACGCGGAGACCATGGTCCTGCCCCGGCTCGGGACGGCGGAGGCCGGTGTCGAGGACCCCTGGGGGGAGGGCCACGGCACCGCCCCCGGTCGCCCGGCGACCGACACCCCCGGGTGGCGGGTCGCGGCGTGGCTGGTGCCGGCCCTGCTGATGGGCGCGCTCGGTGTGGTCCGGGCCGGCGTACCAGGGCTGCGAACGGAGGAGCTCGCGACCTGGGGCAGGGCCACGTCGTCCTGGCGGGACAACTGGTCGACGCTCGGTGCGGGCGATGCCACCGTCGTGCCCTACCACCTGCTGATCCGGGGGTGGACGGAGGTCTTCGGCAGCTCCGACCTGGCGCTGCGCGCGCCGTCCGTCCTGGCCATGGCCGGGGCGGCGGCCCTCGTCGGCCGGCTGGCGGCGCGGATGTTCACGCCGGGCACCGGCGTCCTGGCCGGGGTGCTCCTCGCGCTGCTGCCGACGTCGACGCGGTACGCCCAGGAGGCCCAGCCGTACGCGCTGACCCTGCTCGTCGCGGTGCTCGCCACGTCGCTGCTCGTACCGGCCATGGACCGGCCGGGGTCCTGGCGGTTCGCCGGCTACGGCGGCGCGCTGCTGGTCCTGGGCCTGTCCGACGTGTTCGCGCTCCTGCTGCTCGCCGGTCACGGCTGGGTCGTGTTCGCCTTCCGGCGTCCGGCGGCGGTCCGCTGGCTGGTCGCCGCGTCGGTGGGCGCGCTGCCCGGGGCGGCGCTGCTCTGGCTCACCACGCGGCACGGCGCGTTGCCCCCGGGTTCGGGCCCGAGCCTGGAGCTGCTGGCCGCGACCCCGGGGGAGCTGTTCGGCGGCACCGCGCTGGGGGTCGTGCTGCTCGCCCTGGCGCTGTTCAGCCTTCCGCTGCGGTACCCGTCCGCCGTCCACACCGCCTGGGCGGTGGTGCCGCCGCTCGCCCTGCTACCCGTCACGCAGGTGACGCCGATCTGGCTGCCGCAGTGGCTGCTGTTCACCGTCCCGGCGTGGGCGACGCTCGGCGCGGTCGCCCTCGCCCGGGCGCGCGCCCGCTGGTCGGCGGGCGTGCTGGCGGCCATCGTCCTGATCGGCGTGCCGGCGCAGGTGGCCGTACGGGGACCGGATGGCCATCAGCAGGCCACCCGTCAGCTCGCGGAGATCATCGAACGTCGGCTGCGCCCCGGCGACGGGGTCGTCTACGGCTCCGCCGACCCGGGTGGTGACGGGGCCGGCCGGAACGTGCTGGCGCGATATCTGCCCGCCGACCGTCGGCCCAGCGACGTGTTCGCCGCCGGTCCAGCACGGGTCGACGGTCCGCTCCCGGTCGCCGAACGCACCGATCTCGCCACCTGCCTGCGGGGGGTACGGCGGCTGTGGGTGATCCGGCTCGGCGACCAGGCGGACCCGGTGCGTGCCATCGGTGCGGCGAAGGAGCGGGCGCTGCGGTCGGGCTATCAGGTGGCGCAGGTCTGGAGACCGACCGGGTTCACGCTGGCGCTGCTGGTGGACGAGCGGGCGGACCTCTGACGGTGCCGGGGTCGCGAATTCGAGCGCCGGTCGCCTTTGCGGCAAATCAGCGATTATCGGCAGAAAGTGCGTATTGCCCGTTTAGGCTCGGTCGACGGATGTGGTGAACCGAGATCCAGACCCTTGGGGGGCAACGTGGGCGTCGTCGCCGACACACGCCTGTCCCGGGCCACCAGGCAGGAGACGTCCGGCGACGGACCTCCGATGGTCACCCCGGCGCGACTGCCGGCCGGAGAGCGTCCCGATCGCCGGCAACTGAACATCCGGGCGCGACTCGCGTACGCCCGCTGCGGGGCGACCGCCGGACCCCTGGTCGCGCCACGGCACCCCCGCGCGGCGGTCGAGTTCCGCCATGCCGCCTCGCCCGCCTCGCGACTGGTCCTGACGCTGCTCGTCCTGGTCAACAGCGCGGCCGGGCTGCTGCTCGTCGGTTGGCTGCTGCTTCCCGCGCACATCCCCGGATCGGGCGTGATCGGGTTCGGAAGCTGGCAGACCACGGCGGCCCGGCTCGGCTTCTGCGTGGTCGTCGGCGTCGAGCTGATCCGCCTCGCGCAGAACGTGGTCGTCTGGGTGTTCGCCTTCAACGCCAAGGACCCGGTCCCGGTGGACCCCCCGGTCGGCCTGCGGGTGGCCCTGCTCACCACGATCGTGCCCAGTAAGGAGCCACTCGACGTCGTCGAGCGGACGCTGCGCAGGATGACACAGATCGTGTACTGCGGTCGGGTCGACGTCTGGATCCTCGACGAGGGCGACGAGCCGGCGGTACGGGAGATGGCGGCCCGGCTCGGGGTGCACCACTTCAGCCGCAAGGGCCGGCCGCGGTACAACCAGCCGAGCGGCGAGTTCCGCGCCCGGACCAAGTCGGGCAACCACAACGCCTGGCGGGCCGAGCACGAGCACCACTACGACGTGGTCGCCAACGTCGACCCGGACCACGTGCCGATGACGGGCTTCCTCGAACGGACGCTCGGCTACTTCCGCGACCCGGACGTCGCCTTCGTGGTGACGCCGCAGGTCTACGGCAACATGCACCAGAACCTGGTCGCGCACGGCGCGTCGGTGCAGCAGTACCTCTACAACGGACTGATCGCCCGGGGCGGCAACGGTCTGGACGCGCCGCTGCTCACCGGCACCGGCCACCTCTACCGACCGGCGGCCTGGCGGAGCATCGGCGGCTACCAGGATTCGATCATCGAGGACCACCTCACCAGCATCCGGATCCACGCCGCCGTCAACCCCGGGACGGGCAACCAGTGGAAGGGCGTATACACCCCGGACGTGGTGGCCATCGGGGAGGGCCCCACCTCCTGGGCCGACTACTTCAACCAGCAGAAACGCTGGGCCGCCGGCATCGGTGAAATCCTGGTACGCCCCGAGCTGCGGGCGCCGCGCGAGCTGCGCGCACGCCGCCGCTGGCAGTACCGCCTGCTCCAGTTCTACTACCCGAGCGTCGCGGTCAGCCTGCTGCTGGGCAACCTCGCCACGGCTATGTACCTGCTCACCGGCGTGAGCGCGGCCCAGCTCGACGGCACCGTGTGGGCGGTGCTGTGGGGCTCGACCATCGGCACCTGGTTCGTGCTGTGGCTCTGGCTCCGCCGGTTCAACATCGCACCTCACGAACGGGAGGAGATCGGCCTGGCGGGCATGGCGCTGGCGCTGTTCGCCGGACCCATCTACCTGGCCGCCGGTGTCGGCGCGCTGCTGCGGCGCAGGCTCGGGTTCGTGGTGACGGCCAAGGGCAAGCTGCGTACCACCGAGTCGTTCGGCACCTTCCGGCTGCACCTGTGCTGGGCGGCCTTCGCCGCCGTGCTGCTCGGCGCGAGCTTCCTGCGGGACGACAGCTTCACCCTGCTGCGGGTGTGGCCGGTGCTGACCCTCCTGACCGGTCTCGCGCCGCCGCTGATCGCGCTCGTGTCGGGCCTCCGGGCCGGCGCCGACCGGCGCGCCGACCCGGTCCCGTCCGCCGCCCGGGGCCGGCGCGGACCGGACCCGGCACCGAAGTCGCGGATGACGGTCGACCGGGGTGCGCCATGGTACGGCTGACCATCCCACGGGTCACGCTGGTGTTGATCAGCGCCCTGCTGCTGACGTACGCCTTCGTCATCGCGCCCCGGACCACGTCCTGGGGGCGGGAGAACGCCACCGCCGATCCGGTCCCGACGGCCGCACCCGCCACGGCCGGGCCGAGCCCGTCGCCCCGACCGGAGCCGGTGCTCTTCCCGCCCGCCGGAAAGATGTTCATCGGTGTCACGACGGACAAGGGCCCGTACGACCTCGCGGCGGTGCAAACGTTCACGGTGGCGGCCGGACACCAGCCGCAGGTCATGCTCTTCAGCGCCGGATGGGCGTCCGCCACGTTCGACCGGACGCTGTTCGACCGGATCAGCGGCCGTGGCATGCTGCCGATGCTGGCCTGGGAGCCATGGGACCACCAACTGGACCAGGCGGCCCGCAAGAAGAAGCTCACCGCCCGCAAGATCGACCAGCTCCGGTCGGACCAACCCCGCTACCGGTTGGCCAACATCGCCCGTGGGGACTTCGACAGCTACCTGCTGTCCTGGGCCACCGGGATCAAGGCACTCGGCTACCCGGTGGCGATCCGCTTCGCCCACGAGATGAACGGCGACTGGTACCCGTGGTCCGAACTGGCCAACGGCAACCGGCCGGGCGGCTACGTCAAAGCGTGGCGGCACATACACGACCTGTTCCGGGCCGCCGGCGTCACCAACGTCACCTGGGTGTGGAGCCCGAACACCCGCTGGGACAGCTCCACCCCGAAACTGTCCACGTACTACCCGGGTGACGCCTACGTCGACTGGGTGGGCCTGTCCGGCTACTACGGCACCGGGGCCTTCTCCAGGTACCGGTCCTTCGACGCGATCTTCGACCAGACCATCACGGAGATCCGCACGTTCACCCGCAAGCCGCTCGTCATCACCGAGACCGGCGCCTCCGACGGCCACGGGCGCAAGGCCGAATGGATCACGCAGACCTTCCGGGCGCTGCCCCGCCACCGGGACATCATCGGCCTGATCTGGTTCGAGGTGAACAAGGAGCTGGACTGGCGGATCGTCAGCCCGCCGGCCGCGGCACGGGCCTTCGCCCAGGCGGTCGCCGCCCCCCGTTACCGCTTCACCTGGTCACCCGACATGCTCCCACGCACCACCCTCGACGAGTAGGCCCGGCGTGACCGCTGACCTGTAGCTGTTGATTGGTGACGCGGTATTGATGAGACGTCACCGCCGGCGACAGGTGACCGCGCGATCCGGGTCACTGTGCGATCAGCCGGGCATTCGTGAGCACCACGACGCCCGTCGGCGACTCGCACTGCACCCGCAGGGCCAGTTCGTCGGCACCTTCGACGTCGGCCGACAGTGACGCGGGGGCGTCCTGCCGGGCCTCCCGTCCACCACGCTCTAGCCGGTTGACCGTGCCGTCGGACTGTCGGACGGCAATGAGGACCGACACGTACGCCGCCGCCCGCGGGTCGTCAGGAAAATACGGCCGGACGATAGTGGCGAGGTCGAAATAGCGCCGTCGCAGCGGGTACACCACCTCCCGGTGTTTGTCGGCGGCGGTGTTGCGCGGGCAGGAAATGGTGAGGGCCCGGTCGTAGCCGGCTTGTCCGCGTAGGGCCCGGGGCAGCGCGACGATGTTCGCACCGCCTTGTTCGACGGCCAGTGTGTCCAGGCCGATGCCGTCCCCTGCTGGCGAGGTCGGTGCCCCGGTCATGCCGGGCGTGCCGGTCGGGTCGGCGCTGCTCGACCGGGCCGGTCCGACCGGGCCGGGGGTGCCGTCCACCGCAGAGGAATGCCACCGCAGGTCGAAGTAGTCCCGGAGGAGGCTGGCACCGGCGAGTAGGACGCCGACCAGGGTCAGTGCGGCGGCAACCCGCCGGCCGCGACCGCGCCGGCCGCCGGGCCCCTGCCGCTCGGTCTCCGCAGGGTGGCCATTGTCGACGGACGCCACGTCTCTCCCGATTGTTGTTGCCGAACGGAATGGTGACAGTTTCTATCATCGGTGCGGCCCTCAAGCGACCGCCCGACGATACGCTGTCGCCTATGTGATAGTCACGCCCTGCGGTTTCTGACATAAACAGCCACCGGTCCTGAACGTCCCACGTATCGCAGGAGGTGCCCTCGTGAGCGAGACTCACGGAGACAGCGGGTCTCCCAGCCCGAATGTCCCCCCGCCGACGGCTCGCACGACGCAGATGCCACCCAGGGCGCCTTCCGCAGGGCCGGCCCGGGGGCCGGCGACTGGCACCCGGTTCGCTCTGGTGGCCCTCGCGGTCGCGGTCCTGGCGCTGTTGCTGGCGTTCGGCTCGACCCTTTTCGCCTGGCGTGCGGTCGATCAGGCCAAGGATGCGAAGTCGATCGCACTGCGCGACCGCACCCCGGACGCTGCGCCGACGGCTCCCGTGACCACGGTGCCCGGTGCCGCTGAATCACCATCCGACCCGCCGTCCGCTCCCGGTGACGTGTCCCGCTCGCCGGGCGACGCGCCGCTGCTGACCGAACAGACCGTCTATGAGCCGAAGTATGAGAAGCAGCCGTTGGTGCTGAAGTCGACGTGCAGCTACCCGATGTACGCAGACCTGGACGAGCCACGGGCCAAGACCGAGAATGCCGACACCGAGATCCGGTTCAATGCGGGTTGCGGCAACGAACCGGCGTCCTTCCGGCTGCTCGACGGCGTGGAGGGCAGCGAGGCCGCACGACCCGGGATGACGCCGAAAGAGTGCGCCGAGAAGATCCGCAGCGCGCCGGTCGGGCTGAACGCCCCGATCCCGGTGCGCAAGGGCACGGCGGCCTGTGTCACCACCGACTACAGCGCGGCACGGGCGCGTGGAGAACAGTGGCGGATGATCCTGGTGTACGTGGTCGGAGTGGCCAACGACGGCGCGGCGACGGTCGAGGTGTCCGCCTGGAACATCCCGGACTAGCTGCGGTGACCACGACGTCTACCGGGGTGTCGGGGGTGTCCCCGGTGGATCCCTGACGGGGAGTCGTCTTCCGCAGTTGGCGACCACTCTGGAGACGGATATGCCGCTGCGTCATATTTATGCCGGAGCGGCATACCGGTGTCCGGGGTGATGCCGATGGGCCGAGGATTTTCGCGTGGAATGTCCGCTTCGTTGGGCGGAGACGTGGTGGCGGACTGGCTGCCCAACTCCGACGGGTCCACCCGTGGCCGCGTCCGGAGCGGGCCTCACGGTCACCTGCTGGTCGACGGCGGGCCAGCGACCAGCAGGTGACCTGGCCCGCCCGAAGGTGGGAGGATCATTTCGGGGTGGCGTGGGAGAGCCAGCCGAGTTCGGCGGCCCGGGTCTCTCCCATCCGTTCCGCCAGCCGCCGGGTCTCCGGGTCGGCGCCGTTGGTCTGCTCGGCGTCGGCGAGCCGCGCGCCCTGCTCCACGTGCTCGCGCAGGGTCTGCCCGATGGCGCGGTCGAACGCCGCGTCGTGTAGAGCGCGCAGGGTGACGAGATCGGCCGGGATCACCATGCCGGGAAGGTCGTGGCCCTCGTGCGCGTTGACCGTCGGCAGCCCGGCGCTGCCGCGTAGCCGCCGGAGGTCGTCGAGTTCCGCGCGCCGGTTCGCCGCGACCCGCCCGGCCAGGTCACGGATCCGCTGGTCGGTGGTCTGACCGGCGACCAGGTCGAGGGCCAGGAGCATCTGCTCGTTCATCGGGATCATGAGCTGGATCCATGCCGCGTCGGTGCCGCCGAGGGTCGTGGCCGGGGTCGACCCGGCGGGGGCCGGCGCGTTCCTGGTGGTGGACGGCTCCTGCGCGCAGCCGGTGGCCACCGGTACGGCGACGAGCAGCAGTCCGAGGAGGAGGGCGGGGAGCCTCGCCGGCCCGGTGCGGGGCCGGCGAGGACGTTCGACCGTCACGGGGTTCCGTTGACGCCGCACTTGATGATCGGACGGATGCAGTCCCGCACCCGGCGCTCCATCTCCGCCACCGGCCAGGCGTTGAAGAAGTCGCCGTGCATCGTGTAGCCGGCACCGGAGGCGAGCCGGAAGCGGGCCGGGTCACCGTTGGCCGGGTAGCGGATCACCTGACGCAGCTTCGGCACGGGTACCGGGTGGCTGGTCGGGCAGTCGTTGTTCACCGGGTACGCCATGTGGCTCTGGTGGTTCGCCGAGTCGAGGTTCACCCCGTCCCAGCACTGCGGGAAGTCCAGGTACGACTCGATCATGCTGCCGGCCGGACAGTTGACGAAGTTCTTCGACGGGGCCACCTCGCCGTGGTGCAGGCAGGACCAGCGGGCGATGCTCTGCTCCGGTGCGGTCGCCTTGGCGTTGCCGGCGACGATGCGCAGACCCAGCGGGAGCGCCTGGATCCGTGCGGTCACGTCCGGACGGACGCCCTCGCCCAGATAGTAGAAGGTGGCGATCGACGGTTCGACGGGCTGGTTGTCGACGTAGAACGTCGGGATCCAGTAGGACGAGGTGTCCACCGACGGGTTGCAGTTGCTGTTGGCGTTGAGCAGGTCGTTCACGGTGGTGTGGGCGTTCGTCACCGTGCTGCCGAAGAAGCTGTGCATGTGCGAGGCGCCGGGCAGGCCCGGGAAGACGATCGGGTCGTCGGGCAGCCGGTGGCTGAACGGGCAGTCGGCGAGGAACTCCGCGACCCGCACGATCGGGCCGCCGGGCGGCGTCGTCGGCGGTGGCGCGCCGCCGACGCCGTAGACCTGGAACTCCCAGAGCGAGACGCCGTACTGGGTGGCCCGTTGGGTCGCGTTGACCCGGACGTACCGGCCGCTGCCGGAGACGGTGAGGTCCTGGACGCCGCCGGGGCCGTTGGTGGTGCTGTAGACGGTCGTCCAGGTGTTGCCGTCGGGCGAGGTCTGCACGGTGAAGGCCCGCGCGTACGCGGCCTCCCACCGCAGCACCACCCGGCTGACGGTCGCGGTGGCGCCGAGGTCGACCCGCAGCCACTGGGGATCGCTGAACGCGCTGCCCCAGCGGGTGCCGGTGTTGCCGTCCACGGCGTTGCTGGCGGGCGTGCCGCCGTTCTCGGTGGAGGACGCCGTCGCCGGTCTGCCCTGGGAGAGCAGGGGGTCGGCCGCGTCGGCCCGGAGGGCGGTGGCGACCAGGTAGCCGCCGAGCAGCGCGACGAGTGCCACCGCGAGCGCGGCGGTACGCAGCGGCCCGCGAGCCGGTGTCAGCGGTGTGGGCAGGGACATGAGGACTCCTTCCGGGCCGGGGCTACTGGTAGACGCGGACGTAGTCGACGAGCATCCGCGACGGGAACGGCGTGGTGCCGTCGACCGGGCCGGGGAAGTCGCCGCCGACGGCGAGGTTGAGGATCAGGTAGAACGGGTGGTCGAACACCCAGGGGCCGCGGGTCGACTCGACCGTGGCCTTGCTGGCGGTGAAGACCGTCTGCCCGTCGATCTTGAAGGTGATGCCCCGGCTGTCCCACTCGGCCGACCAGACGTGGAAGCCGGTGGACAGGTCCACCCCGCCCGGTGCGGCGTACTTCTGGCCGTACCCGCCGCCGCCGTTGTAGGCCGGGGCGTGCAGGGTCGAGTAGGCCTCCTGGGTGTTGCGGCCGAGCACCTCCATGATGTCGATCTCCCCGTTGTACGGCCACGGCCGCCCGGTGAGGAAGTCGGCGCCCATCATCCAGAACGCCGGCCAGAAGCCGTTGCCCTTCGGCACCCGGACCCGGGCCTCGATCCGGCCGTACTGGACGTGGAACTTGTTGCCGGTGTTCATCCGGTGCGAGGTGTACGAGCGGCCGTTGACGGTCTCCCGCCGGGCCTCGATGACCAGCGAGCCGGTGCCGTCCATGCTGGCGTTGTCGTTGTTCGTGTAGTACTGGAGTTCGTTGTTCTGGCCGGTGCCCGGGTCGATCGTCCACTTCGCCGGGTCGGGCTTGCTGCCCGCGGCGCCGTTGAACTCGTCGCTGAACACGAGCCGGGTGGCCGGGAAGGTGGGGTCGGCGGGCATGGCCGGCGGCGGGGTGGGGTTGCCGCCGGTGCCGTACACCTTGAACTCCCACAGCGAGTACCCGTACTGGCTGCTGCGGGCGGTGCCGTACATCCGCACGTACCGTCCGGTGCCGGAGACGTTGACGGCCTCCCGGAAGCCCTGCCCCGTGGTGGTCGTGTAGATCGTGGTCCAGGTGGACGCGTTCGGCGAGACCTGGATCTGGTACGACCGGGCGAACGCGGGGTCCCACTGCAGCACGACCTGGGTCACCGTCGCCGTGGCGCCGAGGTCGACGTAGATCCAGCCGGGGTCGACCCAGCCGTTGGTCGGGCTGGTCGCCCAGCGGCTCGCCGGGTCGTTGTCGAACGCCTTGTCCGGCGTGCAGCCGAAGCACGCGCCGTCGTTCTGGCTGGTCGACGCGACCGCCGGCTTGGCGTACGACAGGAGCGTCGCGCCGCCGGGCGGCGGGGTCGTCGGCGGCGGCGTGGTCGGCGGCGGGGTGGTCGGACCGGTGCTGCCGTAGACCTCGAACTCCCACAGCGACACGCCGTACTGGGTGGCGCGCTGGGTGGTGTTGACCCGGACGAAACGGCCGGCACCGGTGACCACGAGGTCCTGGACGCCTCCCGCCCCGGCCGTGGTCGTGTGGATCGTCGTCCAGTTGCCCGTGCCGGTGGGCGAGGTCTCGATGGTGAACGCGCGGGCGTAGGCGGCCTCCCAGCGCAGCACCACCCGGGTGACGTTGGCGGAGCTGCCGAGGTCGACCTGCAACCACTGCGGGTCACTGAACCCGCTGGACCAGCGGGTGCCGGCGTCGCCGTCGACGGCCGACGAGGCGGGGAACGCCACGGACTCGGTCGACGAGGCGGTGACCGGTCGACCCTGGGACAGCAGCGGGTCGGCGGCGCTGGCGGGCGGGGCCACGATCGCCAGGTGCGCGCCGAGCAGCATGAGCAGTGCGCCGCCGAGGGCGGCGAGTCGCCTGCGCCGCCGGGCGGCGGGCGGGTTGGGGTGGGACGGGGGGAGAGTCCGAGGCATCGGTACTCCTTGGGGGCGGTGGTGGGACCGGTCGATCACCGATCGGGTCCAGACGCGCGGGAGAGCGCTCTCTCGCGCATCCACTGTCACCTTCGCCGGCGTGGCTGTCAATGGCATTGCATTGATCAATGCGGATGCTCCAGCCGTGCTGCGGGTGGCCTCCCCGTCGGCCCGCGGCCGATCGTGGCCGGACGGGCCCGGCCACGATCGGCGTCACCTGCGCACTACGGGTTCTTCGGGTCCTCGCCGTAACCGTTGCACTGCCGACCGCCATTGATGCAGTAGGCCACCACGTACGCCTGCCGGGCCGCATTCCAGCCGTTCATGAAGTCGTAGTGGAATGAGTAGCTGGCACCGGAGGAATACGCCAGGCCGGCGGTGCTGGTGCCGGCGAGCTTGTACGGGAGCTTGATTTCCAGCATCGGCAGCGGCACGGGGTGATCCGTCGGGCAGACGCCCTGCACCGGCCAGGCCATGTGCGACTTGTGGTCGGCGGTGTCCAGGTGCACCCCGTCCCAGCAGCTCGGCGCCTTCAGTCGGACGACCAGGGACGAGCCGGCGGGACAGGAGGCCGGCCAGTCCTCGCCCTTGTAGCCGGTGCACGACCAGTTGCCCTCGAAGTGCGCCGCGTCCGGCGTCTTCACGTCGCCCACGAGCAGCTTGAACCCGGCCGGGAACGGCTTGACCGTGCGGTAGTCCTTCACCCCGGACTTGTAGTACACGGTGACGATGCTGTTCTCCACCGGCGTGCCGTTCTGCAGCAGCGTCGGGAACCAGTAGCCGGACGCGTCGAGGGTGTCCTGGCAGGACGTGGCGCCGCCGACCAGGGACTGCGGGGTGGAGTTGGCGTTGGTGGTGGGGTTGCCGATGAACGTGTGGTTGTGCGACGCCCCGGCCAGGCCGGGGAAGACGATCGGGTCGTCGCTGAGCCGGTGGTTCACCGTGCAGTTGGCGTGGGCCTCCTGGTACTGCGCGAACGGCGGGTCGTCCGCTGCCAACGCCGTGCCGTTTCCACCGAGTGCGGCGATTACCGCGACACTCAGGAAAACTGCGGCGATTGGTCCGCGGGTGCTTCTCCGGCGTTCTGGTGAAATGGTGCGGGACAGGAATGACCTGATGCTCATCGAATCTCCCTTGGACGTAGGAACGAGCATCTATTTCCAAAAAGCTAACAACGACCGGACATCGAAACAATTGGTTGCCATTGGTTTGCCAGCGGTGGTTTTCCGCTGCCCGGTGGGCGTACCGCGCGCCGGTGCCCGGCGGACCTGCGTCCGCCGGGCACCGGATGGCTCACGGGTAGCTGATCACGTTGTGCGGGGTGACCGAGGACGGCAGGGCCGCGTCGCCGGTGTCGTTGATGACGTGGGTGATCGAGCCCTTGCCGAGGGATACGGTCAGCACGTCGTGGAACCTGACGTTGGGATTGTTCGGCACCTCGAAGGAGTGGTAGGCGGCGATGGACGGGTCGGTGGTGAAGACGCAGTAGCTGCCGAGCCCCCACGCCTCGTGACTGGTGACCGAGTTGGCCACCTTGTAGGCGGCGTAGCCGGTGATGCCGTCGTGCGACCAGGCTGCCGCGCTCGGCGGGTCGTAGGGCAGTTCGTTCTGGAAGAAGATGGTCCGGCCGCCGTTGCCGTTCCAGATCACGTTGTACTTCTGGAAGTGCTCGACGAACAGGCCGAGCGCGGTGACGTTGGCGCCGTTGACGACCAGGCCGGTGTCGGACGGATTCGTGGTCCACCCGGCCCCGGCGCCGTGGTCGGCACGCCAGGCCCAGATGTGGTCGATGATGGTGTTGTTGCTGTTCACCACCAGGGCGTTGGTGACGGCGGCCGGGCCGGCGCCGCCGACGCGCAGGAACACGTCCTGCAACGAGATCGGGTTGGCGGCGTGGTCCGCGTTCGCGCCGCTCTGGCCGACCTGGAGCAGCGCCGGAGACCTGGTGGTGCCGGCGTCGAAGAGCAGCCCGGCCACCCGGACCCCGTTGACGTCGGCCACGTTCATCGCGGTGACCCCGTTGTCCGCGATCAGCGTGGGGAAGCCCAGGCCGAGGACGACGGTGTCCGGCCGGGTCACGTTGATGGTCTGGCCGACGTGGTAGACCCCCGGGGTGAAGAGCAGGTTCAGGCCCTGCGCGAGGGCGTTGTTGATGGTCGCCGCCGAATCGCCCGGGTGCGCGACGTAGAACTGGGTCAGCGGGATCGACGTGCCGGCGGTGTTGCCGTTGGCCCAGGTGACGCCGGAACTGTTGGTGCGCAGGGACGGGGCGAACACCCGGTAGGCGCCCGCCGAGTCGGTGTACAGGTAGGGCTTCTCGCGGCTGACCGGGCTCTTGTCCACGACGGTGTAGGGCGGTTTCGGGAAGGTGTTCGCCGGTGCGCCGGTCACGCCGGAGAACACCACGTTCCACACGCCGCCGTTCCAGCCGCCGACCTGGCTGTCCCGGGTGTACCACTGTTGCTGGGAGCACGGGCTGACCGTGCCGCTGATCCGGCTGTCGGCGATGTACCCGCCGCTGGCCCAGCCGCAGTTCGGCGAGGCCAGGGTCATCCCGCCGTGCACGTCCATCCGCCGGAACGGCGCCGCCTGGGCCACCGCCCACCGGTCGGTCCCGGACACCGGGTAGATCGACATGTTCTCGGCCGACCGCCAGAAGTTCTGGGTCGCGTTGCCGCCCATCCAGCCCGCGTCGACGGTGATGTCGCCGTGGATCTGGACGTCGTCCGGGTGCTGCCCGAGACCCGCGATCGAGGTGTAGAAGCCGAGCTGGGCGTTGAGACCGCTGTACGAACCCGGCTTGAACAGCAGCGCGTACCGCTGCGTGCCGAACTGGTTCGTCTCCTGTGCGGCGAACACCTGGTCCAGCTTCGACTGGATGCTGGCCGACGACATCGATGGGTCGAACACGACGACGTTGGAACCGAGGTCGCCGCCGCCGGGGACCGGCGGGCCGGAACTGGTCGGCGAGGGCGTGCCCGCCGACGCGCCGTGGACGGCCAGCTCGTAGATCGAGTATCCGTAGCCGGTCGCCCGGGTGGTGCCGTACATCCGCAGGAAGCGGCCGGTGCCGGTGACCGGGATGGTCTGCGTGCCGCCGCTGCCGGTGGTGGTGGAGTAGATCGAGGACCAGTTGCCGACCCCGTCGGGCGAGACCTGGAGCTGGAACGACCGGGCGTAGGAGGTCTGCCAGGTGAGGACGACCTCGCAGACGTCCGTGCTGACGCCGAGGTCCACCTGGAGCCACTGTGGGTCGCTGAACGCGCTGGACCAGCGGGTCGTGGCGCTGCCGTCCACGGCGTTGGCGGCCGACAGTCGGCTGTTCTCCGCGGAGGACGCGGTGGCCGGCCGGTTCAGGGCGACGTTGGTGGTGCCACACGCGGCAGCGGCGGCGGTGGCGGGCGGGCCGATCACGGCGACGACGTAGGTGAGGACCACGGCCAGCCCGGACGCGGCCGCCGCGAGCGCGGACCGGCGTCTGCCGGTCCGGCGCGCTGTGCTGGAGGAGCCTTGCATGAGATCTCCCTGGTGGGGTGAAGACAGGAGCCAGCGCCGGCGGCCAGACGGCGGTGGCTCCGTGGGGACGGGTACCGAGGGGTCTTGACGACATCCCACGGATCGCGCACCGGTGGCGGTTGTCTGGACACTAGGGGCGTGGTCGGGGCGCGACAATCGGTTGCCAACATTTGCCACACTCGATGGCTCTGCCCGCCGGAACCCGGCCCACCGTCGATCCCGGACGGGCCGAGCGAACCCACCCCGAGGGACGACCGGTCGCCCTGACCCGGCCGACCGATCGTCCTGCCCGCCCCGCCGGACGGATGCCTGTCACGCCCGCGTCGCGGGTACCCGCCGATCCAGCTCCCGCAGGTAGGCCAGGTTGTCCCGGGTCCGCCGCGCCAGTGGCACGGCGGTCGAGAAGTCCTCGACCGTCACCCACCCGTCGTACCCGTACCGGCGCAGCGCGCCGAGGTAGCCCGCCAGGTCGGCCTGCCCCTCGCGCAACGGCGCCCACTCGGCCGACCAGCGCGGCCCGCCGTCGTCCCGGACGCCGGTCACCCGCCACGCGACGTTCTTCACGTGCACGTGGGCCAGGTACGGACCGAGCAGCTCGAAGCCCGCCAGCGGGTCCTCGAACCCCTCGATGGTCAGGTTGCCGATGTCGTGGATGACCCCGACCCGCTCCGGAGGCAGGCCGTCGAGCAGCCGCATCGCCGCCGAGGCCGAGGCGACGATGGTGCCGTGGTGCAGCTCGACCAGCGCGGTCACCCCGTGCTCGGCCGCCCGCCCGGCGATCCACGCCAGGTCCCGGCGGGTGCCGGCCATCAGCTCCCGGTAGTCACCGCCGCCCAACTGGGGCATGGTTACCCGGACCCGTCCCGCGCCCAACGCGGCGGTCGCCGCCAGCACCCGTTCGACGTTGGCGTGGTCGGCCGCCGGCACGTACGCGCCGAGCCCGGACAACGCCAGCCCCGCCGCGCGGGTGATCGCGGCGATCCGAGGCAGCTCGGCCTCCAGCCCGGTCAACGGGACGGTCGCCCGGTTGCCGGCCCAGAACCCGGGCGGTTGCGCCGGTTCCTGGTCGGTGACCCGCCACTCGACGCCGTCCCAGCCCTGCGCGGCCAGCTCCGCGACCGCCTCCTCCGGGGTCCAGTCCGGAGTGGACGCGGTGAACACCGAGTACCTCATCGGGCCACCCCCGCCGAGAGGCCGGACGACACGGCGGCCGGCGCGCCCTCGACGGCGGCGAGCACGTCGTCGAAGTCGCCGGCGAGCACCGCCGGCACCGGCACCGGCCGGTGCAGGTGTGCCGACAGGTAGACCGCCTTGACCACGGCGACGTCGAGCAGCGCCTCGGCCGCGGTGACTCCCGGCCGCCGGCCGGTGCGGATCGCCTCGACCGTGTCCTGGTACTGCCGCAGGTGCCCGGTGACGAAGGCGTCGCCGGGCTTGGTCGCCCCCCGCAGCTCCGCCGGCGGCACGGCGTCGGCGGACCGGTCCGGCCCGTCGGCGTACGCGGACGGGTCCGGCCCGTCGGCGGTGTGCAGGTACTCCAGTTGGTCGTCGTGGATCACCGCGGAGCCCTGCGAGCCGTGCACCTGCAACCGCACGCCGAGACCCGGGTACGCCGCGGTGGTGGCGTGCAGCACGGCGAGCGCCCCGTCGGCGAACCGGACCGTCGCCACGGCGACGTCCTCCACCTCGACCCCGTCGTGGGCGAGGACGCCGGTGTAGGCGAACACCTCCTCGGGCCGACCGAGCAACCACAGCAGCAGGTCGACGGTGTGCACGCCCTGGTTCATGGTGGCACCGCCGCCGTCCTGCGCCCAGGTGCCGCGCCAGCCCGCCGAGTCGTAGTACCGCTGGCCCCGCCACCACGGCACGCTGGCCACCGCCGAGGTGACCCGCCCGAAGTCGCCGGCGCGCACCCGGCCGGCGACCGCGACGCTCGCCGGGTCGAACCGGTGCTGGCAGACCACCGCGCAGACCTGACCGGCCGCCTCGGCGTCCGTGGCGGCCCGGGCGATGCGGCGGGCTGCCGGCAGGGAGGCGTCGAGGGGCTTCTCGACCAGCACGTGCGCGCCGGCCGCGAGGGCCTCCTCGGCCAGGTCGGCGTGGGTTCCGCTGGGCGTGCAGACCACCACCAGGTCGGCCGGCCCGGCCGCGAGGGCCTCGCCCAGCGCGGCGTACCGGGCCGGCGGGGGACCGCCGTGCTCGCCGACCCACCCGGCGAGCCGGTCGTTGGCCGCCGGGTCCGGGTCGGCGAGTGCGGTGAGGCGCAGCCCAGGGTGGCGCAGGATCGCCGCGGCGTGGGTGCGGGCGATCACGCCGCTGCCCGCGATGACGACGTTGAGTCCGGTCATTGCAGATGCACTCCTATCGAGGCGGTGAGGTTCCCGAACGCCCGCGCCGCCCGGCCGAACTCGGCGGGGCCGGAGAACCCGCCGAGTTCGTGCTGGCTGGCGAGGTGGGGTTCGAGGGAGGCGAACCCGGCGTAGCCGTCGTCGCGCAGCGCGGTGAGCGTCCGGAGAAGCTGACCGTCGCCGTGGCCGGCGGGCACCACCTCGGCGGTGGCCAGCACCGCGTCCTTGACCTGGAGGTACTCCAGGTGCGGGCGGAGCAGCGCGTACCCGTTGTCGTGCGGTCGCACCCCGACCTGCACGAAGTTCGCGCTGTCCCAGGCGACGCGCAGCGCGGGTGAGTCGACGGACTCGACGAGGTCGGCGACCCGCTGCGGCACGTCGCCGTAGATGTCCTTCTCGTTCTCGTGCAGCAGCACGACGCCCGAGTCCTCGGCGAGGTCGGCGAAGGCCCGCATCCGGGCCAGCACCGCCGCGCGGATCTCGGCCGGCGTGACCCCGGCCGGGCGGTAGAACGAGAAGATCCGGACGTACCGGCTGCCGAGCCGGTGCGCGGCTGCCACGGCGGCCCGCAGCCGGGTCAGCTCACCGCCGTCCTCGGTGGTCACGTCGACCTTGCCGACCGGCGACGCGATCGCCGAGACGGCCATGCCGCGGGCGTCGACCGTCTCGGCCAGGGCGTCGAGCTGGGCGTCGTCGAGGTCCACCACGTTGGTGCCCCACGCGCTGCGTACCTCGACGTGCCGGGCGCCCAGGGCGCTGAGCACCGCGAGCTGCACGGCCGGGTCGGGATCGATCTCGTCGCCGAAGCCGGACAGCGTCCATGCCGTCACTTCACACCTCCCGCCGTCAGGCCGCCGACGATGTACCGCTGGAAGGCGAGGTAGAGGGTGACCACCGGTGCGGCGCAGACGAGGGCGGCGGCCATCATCTGCCCGTACGGCGGGATCGCCCCGCCCTCCTGCCCGGTGCCGAAGACCTGGAGCACGACCGCCGCGGTGCGGGTGTCCACGTCGGTCATCACCGAGGCGAACAGCACGTCGTTCCAGCCGAGCAGGAACGCGAAGATCGCCGCGACGACCAGGCCCGGCCAGCTCAGCGGGATCACGATGCGGAGCAGGATCTGCGCGGTGCCGGCGCCGTCGATGCGGGCCGCCTCGGTCAACTCGTCGGGCAGCGCACGCAGGTAGGTCACCATGATCCAGGTCGAGAACGGCAGCCCGAAGGTGAGGTAGGTGACGAACAGCGACCACCGGGTGCCGATGGTCGGCACGCCGAGGGTGTTGCCGATCGTGGCGAAGAGCACGAAGACCGGCAGGAGCAGCAGCGTGCCGGGGATCGACTGCATGCCCAGCAGCGCCCGCAGCACGGTGCGCCGGCCCCGGAACGCGTGCCGCACCAGGACGTACGCCGACAGCACCGCGACCACCGCGCAGGCCAGCGCCACCGTGCCGGCGACCAGCAGGCTGTTGGCCAGTCCCCGGCCGAGCGGGACGGTGGACCAGATCCGGGCGTAGTTGGCGAAGCTGAACTGTTCCGGCCAGAACTCGCCGGCGGCGACGGCCAGGTCGGTGTTGATCGAGGCGAGGAAGACGTAGCCGACCGGCGCGCCGACGGTGGCCAGCAGGAGCACGGTCAGGACGATCTGTAGTGGTCGCGGAAGCAGGCGCTGCACCGGGTTCATGCGGTGGCCTCCGGCGCGTCGAGTCTGACCGTGCGTAGGTAGGCCAGCAGCGGGACGAGGATCAGCACCAGCGAGATCACGGCCATCGCCGCGCTCAGCCCGAATCGCAGGTTCTGGAAGCTCTCCACGTAGGTCAGCACCGGCAGCACCTCCACGTCGTGCGGGCTGGGCACGCCGAACAGCACGAACGGCAGGGTGAAGCTGTTGACCATGTGCAGCAGCGAGATGATCGCGGCGAGCGAGACCGGGGGGCGCAGCAGCGGGAGGATGATGTGGCGCAGCTTCGCCCGCCAGTGCGCGCCGTCGAGCGCGGCGGCCTCGTGCAGGCTGTCGTCGATGTTCTGGAGGCCCGACAGGGCCAGCAGGTAGACCAGTGGCCAGCCTGACCAGGCCTGCACGAGGATCAGGACGAGGTAGCTCTTCGGCCCGTTCAACCACAGTCCGCCGTCGACGCCCAGGGCTGCCAGGCTCCGGTTGGTGACCCCGTCGGGTTGCAGGATGATCCGCCAGATGGTGCCGACGACGAAGGCGGGCAGCACGTACGGGATGAGGTAGAGCGACCGGATCAGCGCCCGCCCGCGGAACGGCAGGTGGGTGGTCAACGCGGCGGCGACCCCGAGCGGCAGCGCGAGCAGCGTGGCGATCACCGCCGCCGACGCGCTGACCCCGATGGCGTGCGGCAGGCTGGTGCGGCTCAGCGCCTCGGTGTAGTTGCCGATGCCGACGAACGGCGCGGACAGCCACTGGCGGAACGTGTACTGGTCGAGGTCGAGCAGCGACATCACCAGCGCGACCGTGAACGGCACCAGGATGACGGTCAGGGTGAGCAGGCCGCCGGGCACGAGCAGCCACCCGGCGGCGCCGGCGGCGGTGGCGCCGCCGCGCCGGGTTCGGGCCGGGCGGGACGCCCCGGGCCGGCGCGGGTCGCCGGCGCCCGGAGCGTCCGTCGGCGCGGAGCTGGTGAGCGCCATCTACTTCGCCTTGTCCAGCGCGGCCTGCGCCTCGGACTGGGCCGTGGCGAGCAGGGCGGCGAGGGCCTTGTCGTCGACCTTGCCCCCGGCGAGGTTCGGCACCGACTGGACGACCACGTTGACCAGCGCGAGCTGCACCTTGCTCCAGGCCCCGTGGAACGGCGTGCCCTGGGCCTTCGACGCGGAGTCCACGACTGCCGCGAGCGCCGGGTCGGCGACCAGCCGCTTGGCCAACTCCGCGTTCGTCGGCAGCTCGCCGAAGGTCCGGTAGTAGGTCTCCTGCGCCTCCGGGCTGGTCAGCATGTTCACCAGCCGGAGCGCCAGGTCCCGGTTGCGGCTGTACTTGGCGATCACCAGGTTGTCGCCGGAGAGGATGCTGGTGGCGCCGATGCCGCCGGCGGGCAGGCTGGTGGCGCCGGGCGGGACGGTCGGCATGATCGCGTAGCCGTACTTGCCGGCGACCGCGGACTTGTCCAGGGTGACCTTCGAGGTCGCCGAGACCATCGGCAGGAAGGCGGCCTTGCCCTGGCCGAACGCCGCGATGGCCTGGGCGTTCTTCCAGCCGGTCGCCGCCGGGTCGACGATCTTGTCGGTGGCGAGCCAGCCGAGGTAGGTCTGGTACGCCCGGACCGTCGCCGGGTCGGTCAGCCGGGCCCGGCCGCCCTCGACCAGGGGGTTGCCGGCCTGGACGCTCATCGCCCAGATGAACTTCCACGGGTCGAAGCCGTCGGCGTAGGCCACCGCCAGGCCGTACCTGCCGTTCCCGGTGAGCTGCCTGGCCTGCTGCCGCAGGCCGTCCCAGGTGGTGGCCGGCTGGTCGATGCCCGCCGCCGCGAGCATCTCCTTGTTGTACGCCATCACGAACGGGCGGCTGGTGAAGGGCACGCCCACCTCGTGGTCGGCGTCCGGGCCGGAGATGCCGAGGGTGGCCGGCAGGAACCGGTCCCGGCCGCCGATCTTCGTCCAGTCGTCGGCGGTCAGGTCGACGAAGGCGCCGGTGGAGTACGCGGTCGGGGTGAACGTGGTGCCCAGGGCGTAGATGTCCGGGCCCTGCCCGGAGAGCATCGACGTCTGGATCTTGGTGAGTTCGTCGGTGGGGCTGGCGAAGGTCTCGAAGCTGACCTTGGCCCCGGTCTCGCGCTGGAACTTCGTCGAGACGTCGGCGAACCACTGCTGCTGCTCGGTGGGGTAGATCGCGTTCGCCCCGACCAGGACGTTGAGTGTCTTGGGCGCGTCGGTGGAGGTGCCGGAGCCGCAGGCGGCCAGGGGTACCGACAGGGTGGCGGCCAGCGCCGCCGCGAGAAGTGCACGGGTGGCGTTCATCTGTGCTCCTTGGGTGGTGGCGGTCCGAGGGGGACGGTGTGGATACACATCGCCAGGGGCCCGGGAAATGTCTCCGATCGATGAAACGTGCGTGGGAACGTAACAACCCGTGGAAACGGGTGGCAATCGGTTGCCATTAATTGCCACCGGTGCTCTGCTGAGGGGCATGAACCCCGAAGGCGCGCCCTCCCCCCGCGCGGCGGTGCGCCGGGAGGGCCGCGTGACCATCAACGACATCGCTGCCCTCACCGGCGTCGCCGCCTCCACCGTGTCCCGCGCGCTGAGCCGGCCCGACCGGGTCAACCGGGTGACCCGGGAACGCATCCAGGCCGCCGCCCGCGAGCTGAACTACGTGCCCAACACCCAGGCGCGGGCGCTCTCGTCGGGACGTACCGAGACGGTCGCCCTGCTCGTCTCGGACGCGACGAACCCGTTCTACTTCGGTCTCATCCGGGGCGCGCAGCAACAGTTGCGCGCCGCCGGCCACGCCCTGCTGCTGATCGACACCGAGGACTCGGCCGAGCTGGAGAACCATCTGCTGCACAAGGTGCGGCGATCGGTCGACGGGGTGATCCTCGCCGCCTCCCGGCTGCCCGAGCAGACCCTCGCCGTCATCGCCGCCGAGCTGCCGGTCGTCACCGTCAACCGCAACGTCCCCGGGGTGCGCAGCGTCGTCATCGACAGCCCGGACGGGGTGATGCAGGCCGTCGAGCACCTGGTCTCGCTGGGCCACCGTGCGGTCGCGTACGTCGCCGGGCCGCCCTCGTCCTGGGCCAACGAGGCGCGTTGGCGGGCGATGCGGACCGCGATGGCCCGGCACGGCCTCGTCGCGGCCCGGGTCGGACCGTTCGGGGTGTCCCGCCACTCCGGGTCGGTCGCCGCGGACGCGTTGCTGAACACCGGCGCCACCGCCTGCGTCACCTTCAACGACCTGCTGGCGATCGGCATCCTGCGGCGGCTGGCCGAGCGCGGCGTCGACGTCCCCGGCGAGATCAGCGTGGTGGGCTGCGACGACATCTTCGGTGCCGACTTCTGCAGCCCTCCGCTGACCACGCTCAACGCGCCGATCGAACAGGCCGGCCGGGTGGCGGTGTCGATGCTGCTGGACCACGTGAACCACCTGGGGGAGGAGGCGTCGCGCCGGGCCGTGCTCCTGCCGACGCACCTGACCGTCCGGCAGTCCAGCGGCCCGGCGCCGGGCCGGTGACCGACCCGGTCCGGGTCGCGGCCGGCCCGTCCGTCCGTCACGAGCCCGTCCGGGCGGACCGGGTGGCAACCGGGCGACGGGGGACGGCAAACGGGCGGTCCAGAAGCGACGCTTGTGGTGTCTGTCCCGTTGCACGCTGCCCGTTTCCGGTGGGGATCCGGACGGCAAAGGGGCGGCATTACCCGAGATGTGACCGTCGTCACGCCCGTGGGGCGGTGTTAGAACAGTAGGCACGAGCGGCCGGGAGGTGCCAGGTGGACGCAGCGGAGCGCAGACACCACATCCTGGCCCTCGCGCGCCGGCACGGCGACGTCGACGTGCAGAAACTGGCCGCCGACCTGGTCGTCGCCCCCGAGACCATCCGCCGTGACCTGAACCTGCTGGCCCAGCAGGGGCTGGTGCGGCGTACCCACGGTGGCGCGTACCCGGTGGAGACGGCCCGTTTCGAGACGACCCTGGAGACCCGCACCACCAGGATGGTCGTGGAGAAACGGCGGATCGCCGCCGCGGCGGTCGAGCACCTCGGCGACGCGGAGTCGGTCTTCATCGACGAGGGCTACACCCCGGAGTTGATCGCCGAGGTGCTGCCCACCCACCGGCCGCTGACGGTGGTGACCGCCTCGCTGCACACCGCCGCGAGGCTCGCCACCTCGCCCACGACCACGGTCCTGCTCCTCGGCGGGCGGGTGCGCGGTCGCACCCTCGCCACCGTCGACCACTGGGCCACCGCCATGCTCGCCGGCTTCGTCATCGACCTGGCGTTCGTCGGCGCGAACGGGATCTCCCGGGAACACGGACTGACCACTCCGGATCCCGCCGTGGCCGCCGTCAAGGCCCAGGTGATGGCGGTGGCCCGGCGGGTGGTCTTCGCCGGCGTCCACACCAAGTTCGGCGGCAGCAGCTTCTGCCGCTTCGCGGACGTCGGAGACGTCGACACCATCGTCACGGACACCGCGCTGCCGGCGTCCGAGGCGCACCGTTACTCGCTGCTCGGCCCCGTGGTGCTGCGCGTCTGAGTGCCCGGCCGACCCGTCTCCACCACACCACACCACCACTGTTGGAGGTTCGCTGTGTCCAGAACACGGTCTCCTCGCCGATGGCGCTCCGTGCTCGCGGTCGCCGTCGCGGTCGGCCTCACCTCGACCGCCTGCTCCGGTGCCGGCGGCGGCTCGTCCTCCGGCGGCGACGGCAAGGCCATCACCGTCCTGATGGTCGGCAATCCCCAGATGGAGGACCTGGCGAAGGTCACCGCCGACAACTTCACCAAACAGACCGGCATCGAGGTGCGTTTCACGATCCTTCCGGAGAACGAACTGCGCGACAAGGTCACCCAGGACGTGGCCACCCAGGGCGGCCAGTACGACGTGGCCACCATCGGCGCGTACGAGGCGCCCATCTGGGCCGGCAACGGCTGGCTGCACGAGCTGAGCTCGTACGCCGACTCCGACCGCGACTACGGAAAGGCGGACCTGCTCGAACCGGTGGTCGCCTCGCTCTCCGGCGAGGACGGCAAGCTCTACGCGGCGCCCTTCTACGGCGAGTCGTCCTTCCTGATGTACAACAAGGAGCTGTTCGCGGCCAAGGGCCTGACCATGCCCGAGCGGCCGACCTGGCAGCAGGTCGCGCAGTTCGCCGCCCGGCTGGACGACAAGAAGGCCGGCGTCGCCGGCATCTGCCTGCGTGGGCTGCCCGGCTGGGGTGAGCTGTTCGCGCCGCTGACCACCGTGGTCAACACCTTCGGCGGCACCTGGTTCGAGAAGGACTGGACGCCGAAGGTGAACGCCCCCGAGTTCGCCGAGGCGACGAAGTTCTACGTCGACCTGGTCCGCGCCCACGGCGAGGCGGGCGCCCCGCAGGCCGGGTTCACCGAGTGCCTGAACACCTTCGGCCAGGGCAAGGCGGCGATGTGGTACGACGCCACCTCCGCCGCGGGCACCCTGGAGGACGGGAACGCCAGCCGGGTCGCCGGGAAGGTCGGCTACGCGTACGCGCCGGTCCACCGGACCAGGTCGTCGGGCTGGCTGTGGGCCTGGGCGCTGGCGATGCCGAAGACCACCAAGAACGCCGACGCGGCCTGGAAGTTCATCTCCTGGGCCACCGGAAGGGACTACGAGAAGCTGGTCGGCTCGTCGCTCGGCTGGTCCCGGGTGCCGGCGGGCAAGCGGCAGTCCACCTACGACATCCCCGAGTACCGGCAGTCCGCCACCGCCTTCGCGGACGTCACCCTGAGGTCGATCCAGGAGGCCGACCCGGTCAACCCCGGCGTGCAGCCCCGTCCCGCGTTGGGCGTGCAGTTCGTCGGCGTACCGGAGTTCGCCGACCTCGGGACCAAGGTCTCGCAGGAGGTCTCGGCGGCGATCGCCGGCAAGACCACCGTCGACAAGGCGCTCGCCGACGGCCAACGACTGGCCGAGGAAGTCGCCAAGCAGCACCGGTAGCCCCCGCCGGGGCCGACCGTCCAGGCCGGCCCCGGCCCTGCCCGAAGGTGTACCGATGACCCCGCACACCACCACCGGCGCGGCGCCGCCGCGCCGCCGCACCGTCCCACCCGCCCGGCCCGGCGCGGCGCACCGCTGGGCCCGCCGGGCCCCGCTGCTCCCCGCCCTGGTCTTCGCGATCGTGGTGACCCAGGTCCCGTTCCTGGTCACCCTCTACCTGTCCACGCTCGACTGGAACGCGCTGCGCCCCGGCCGGCGCGCGTTCGTCGGGCTGGCCAACTACGGCCAGGTGCTCACCGACGGGCGGCTGCGCGCCGCGCTGCTGAACACCGTGGTGCTCACCGCCGGCTCCGTCGTGGTCTCGGTGCTGCTCGGCCTCGGCCTGGCGATCCTGCTCGACCGCCGGTTCCCGGGGCGCGGCATCGTGCGTACGTTGCTCATCACGCCGTTCCTGGTGATGCCGATGGCGGCGGCGCTGCTGTGGAAGCACGCCATCTACAACCCGTCGTACGGGCTGATCAACGGCCTGGTCGGGGGCAGCACCGACTGGGTCTCCGAGTATCCGATGATCTCCGTGGTGACCACCCTGGTCTGGCAGTGGACCCCGTTCATGATGCTGATCATCCTGGCCGGGCTGCAGGGCCAGTCCGTGGAGACGCTGGAGGCCGCCCGGGTCGACGGCGCCGGGCCGTGGCAGACCTTCACCCGGGTGACGCTGCCGTACCTGCGCCCATACCTGGAACTCGGTGCCCTACTCGGCGCGATCTACCTGGTGCAGACCTTCGACGCCGTCTTCACCATCACCCAGGGCGGCCCCGGCACCGCCACCACGAACCTGCCGTACGAGATCTACCTGACCACCTTCCGCAAGTTCGAGTACGGCGAGGCTGCCGCGGCGGGCGTGGTGGTGGTGATCGGCACGATCGTCGTGGCCACCTTCGTGCTGCGGGTGATCTCCAGCCTGTTTCAGATGGAGGACGCGCGATGACGACGGCGACGCGACGGCGGCCGACCCGCCGGGTCCGTGGCCCGGCCGGGCCGGGCGCGGCGGTGTGGACGATCGTGGCCTGGCTCGCCGGGCTGCTGTTCTTCCTGCCGGTGGCGTGGATGGTGCTCACCGGCTTCAAGCGGGAGGTCGACGCGGCCAGCAACCCGCCGTCCTGGCTCTTCACGCCGGTGCTCGACGGCTACCGGCAGGTCTTCGACCGGGACCTCACGCCGTACCTGCTCAACTCGGTCATGGCCAGCCTGCTGTCCACCCTGCTGGTGCTGCTGCTGGCCACCCCGGCGGCGTACGCCCTGTCGATCCGGCCGGTCGCCAAGTGGCGCGACGTGCTGTTCTTCTTCATCAGCACCAAGATGCTCCCGGCGGTCGCCGCGCTGCTGCCGATCTACCTGCTGGTCAAGGAGTTCGGCATGCTCGACAACGTGTGGACGATGATCATCCTCTACACGTCGATGAACCTGCCGCTCGCGGTGTGGATGATGCGCTCGTTCCTGCTGGAGGTCCCGTCCGCGCTCATCGAGGCGGCGGCCATGGACGGGGCCGGCCTGATCGTCACGATCCGGCGGATCCTGCTGCCGATCGTCGCCCCGGGCCTGGCCGCCACCGCGCTGATCTGCTTCATCTTCAGCTGGAACGAGTTCTTCTTCGCGGTCAACCTGACCGCCACCCGCGCCGGTACCTCGCCGATCTTCCTGGTCGGCTTCATCACCTCAGAAGGGCTGTTCCTCGCCCGGCTCTGCGCGGCGGCGACCATCGTGTCGCTGCCGGTCGTGCTGGCCGGCTGGATCGCCCAGAAGCAGCTCGTCCGAGGACTCTCCCTGGGGGCGGTCAAATGAAGGCAGCGGTCATCGTCACGCCGGGACAGGTCTCGCTGGAGTCCGTGCCGGATCCGACGCCGGGCCCGCGCGAGGTGGTCGTCGGGGTGGCCGGGTGCGGGATCTGCGGCACCGACCTGCACATCATGGACGGCGAGTTCGCCCCGGCGTACCCGATCGTGCCCGGCCACGAGTTCGCCGGCACGGTGGTCGCGGTCGGCCGGGACGTCACCGAGGTGCGGGTCGGCGACGCCGTCGCCGTCGACCCGTCGCTGCACTGCGGGGAGTGCTACCAGTGTCGCCGCGCCCGGGGCAACCTCTGCGAACGCTGGGCGGCCATCGGGGTCACCGTCTCCGGCGGCGCGGCCGAGTACGCGGTGGCGCCGGTGAAGAACTGTTTCCCGCTGCCCGAGGGCGTCGCCCCGGCCGACGCCGCGCTGATCGAGCCGCTGTCCTGCGCGGTGCGCGGCTTCGACGTGCTGCCCCGCCGGCTCGGCGACCACTACCTGATCTACGGGGCCGGCACGATGGGCCTGATGATGCTGGAGTTGGCGAAGCGGTGCGGCGCGGCGAGCGTCAGCGTGCTGGACCCGAACGCCGACCGGCTGGCCACGGCGGTGCGGCTGGGCTGCTCGGCCAGCGGCGGCGGCGCCGACGAGCTGACCCGGCCCCGGGGCTGGGACGTGGTGATCGACTGCACCGGGGTGCGGGCGGCGATCGACGACGGGCTCCGCCGGGTCGCCCCGGCCGGGACCTTCCTGCAGTTCGGCGTCTCCGAGTACCGCACCCGGGCGATGATCGAGCCGTACCGGATCTACAACCAGGAGATCACCATCACCGGTTCGATGGCGGTGCTGCACAGCTTCGAACGGGCCGGCGAGCTGTTCGCCGCGGGTGTCCTGGACCCCGAGGTCTTCATCAGTCACCGCTTCCCGCTCGACCGGTACGCCGAGGCGATGGCCCAGTTCCGCGCCGGGGTCGGTCGCAAGATCCAGATCGCGGCCTGAGCGGGCGACCCGGCCACCGGGCGACGGCCGGCAGAATCAGTAGTTACCGGACGATACGCCGCTTTCCTGGCTACGTTGTCTGCGGAGGCGGTCAGCGGAGGCCGCCCCGGTCGGGAAACCGGCCGGCCCGTGCGGGGCCGGCCGGGACGGGCCTGTCGCGGAAGGCGATGCCGGTGACGATGGAAGCGGAACGCACCCTGCGCGAGGAGGAACTCACCCGGCTGGGTGAACTCGCCGCCCAGCTCCGGGTGGACGCCATCCGGTGCAGCACCAGGGCCGGGTCCGGGCACCCGACCTCCAGCCTGTCCGCGGCCGACCTGCTCGCGGTGCTGATCTCCCGGCACCTGCGCTACGACTGGGCGGACCCCCGGGGTCGCGCCAACGACCATCTGATCTTCTCCAAGGGCCACGCCTCGCCACTGCTGTACGCGGTCTTCAAGGCCGTCGGCGTGATCACCGACCAGGAGCTGGTCGACACCTACCGCCAGTTCGGGTCGCGCCTGCAGGGACACCCCACGCCGGTCCTGCCCTGGGTCGACGTCGCCACCGGTTCGCTCGGTCAGGGACTGCCGGTCGGCGTCGGGATCGCGCTCGCCGGCCGGTACCTCGACCACCTGCCGTACCACGTGTGGGCGTTGTGCGGCGACAGCGAGATGGCCGAGGGCTCCATCTGGGAGGCGCTGGACAAGGCCAGCCACTACGGACTGCACAACCTCACCGCGATCGTCGACGTGAACCGGTTCGGGCAGCGCGGCCCGACCGAGTTGGAATGGGACCTGGACACCTACCGGCGGCGGGCCGAGGCGTTCGGCTGCCAGGCGCTCGTCGTCGACGGCCACGACCTGGCCGCCATCGACGAGGCGCTGGGTCGTGCCCGGCGGTCGACGGGTCCCACCGTGGTGCTCGCCCGCACGGTCAAGGGCAAGGGGGTGCCGGAGGTCGAGAACAAGCCGGGCTGGCACGGCAAGCCGCTGAAACCGGAGCTGGCCGAGCGTGCCGTCGCCGCGCTCGGTGGGGTCCGCCAGCTCCGCGTCGCGTCGCCGCGCCCCGAGCCCGCGCCGCCCGCCCCCGCCCGCACCGGCCAGCCACCCGTGCTGCCCCGGTACGACAAGGGGGCGAAGGTGGCCACCCGCAACGCGTACGGTGACGCGCTGCGCGCGCTGGGCTCCCGCCCCGACGTGGTCGCCCTGGACGGCGAGGTCAGCGACTCCACCCGGGCCGACCGGTTCGCCGAGGCGTACGCCGACCGGTACTTCGAGATGTTCATCGCGGAACAGCAGTTGGTCGCCGCGGCGGTCGGGTTGCAGGTCCGCGGCTACCGGCCGTTCGCCTCGACCTTCGCGGCGTTCTTCTCCCGCGCCTACGACTTCGTCCGGATGGCGGCCGTCTCCCGGGCCGACATCACCCTGGCCGGGTCGCACGCGGGAGTGGAGATCGGGCCGGACGGTCCCTCGCAGATGGGGCTGGAGGACCTGGCGGCGATGCGCGCGGTGCAGGGGTCGACCGTGCTCTGTCCCAGCGACGCGGTGTCCTGCGCCGCCCTCGTCGGGCAACTGGCCGACCGCGGGGGCGTCACGTATCTGCGCACGATGCGGGGGGCGTACCCCGTCCTCTACGACAACGACGACGCCTTCCCGATCGGCGGCAGCAAACTGCTCCGTGGCGGCGACGACGACCGGGTCGCGCTGATCGGCGTTGGGGTGACGGTGCACAACTGCCTCGCCGCCGCCGACGAGCTGGCGCGCGAGGGGATCCGCGCCCGGGTCGTCGATCTCTACTCGGTCAAGCCGCTGGACCGGGAGCGGCTGCTGGACGCCGTCCGGGGCACCGACGGCCGGCTGGTGGTGGTCGAGGACCACTACCCGGAGGGCGGCCTCGGGTCGGCGGTGCTCGAGGCGCTGGCCGACCTGGCCGAGCCGGTGCGGGTGGCGCACCTGGCGGTTCGCGGCCTGCCCACCTCCGGTACGCCGACCGAGCTGATGGACCAGGCCGGGATCGGGGTGAGCGCGATCGTCGCGGCGGCCCGCGCCTCGGTGGCCCCGAGCCGCTGAGCCGGCCGTCCTGCGCCGCCGTCTGACCCGCCACCGGCCCGGTCACCGGCAGCGCGGGCGGCGACCGGTCCCACGCCGACAACCGGATCGCGGTGCGCCGGTCAGCCCGACTCGCGTACCACCAGTTCGGGGTCGAAGATGACCGACATGCTGCCCAGCCCCGGGGCGTCGACCCGGGCGAGCAGCATCCGGGTGGCCTCCGCGGCCATGTTCTCCAGCGGGTGCCGGACGGTGGTCAGCGGCGGCTGGGCCGACAGCGCCGCACTGCTGTCGTCGAAGCCGACCACGGCGACGTCCGTGGGGACGTGCCGGCCCGCGTCGCGCAGCGCGCCGAGGACCCCCTGTGCCATCAGGTCGTTGGCGACGAAGACGCCGTCGACGTCGGGGTGGGCGTCGAGGAGCCGGCACATCGCGGCCTCGCCGCTCTCCCGGGTGAAGTTGCCCGACTCGCAGGGGGACCAGGCGTGCCCCCGCCTCGCCATCGCCTGCCGGAACCCGGCGGCCCGGTCCTGGCTGGCCGGGACGTCCTCCGGGCCGCAGATCAGGGCCACCTGCCGGCAGCCACGGGCCAGCAGGTGCGCCACGGCGAGATCGGCGCCGACCTCGTTGGCGACGTCGACGTAGCTGATCGGCAACGGACGCGCCGGACGGCCCACCAGCACCGCCGGGATGCCGGCGTCGACCAGCCGCGCGGGCAACGTGTCGGCGGGGTGCAGCGACAGCAGGAGCACCCCGTCCGCCTGCCCCTGGCGCAGGTCGCCGACCAGCCCGGCGCGGGCGGCCTCGCTGCCCACCAGGTTCAGCGCGAGCTGCACGCCGGCCGGCCGCAGGACGCTCAGCGCGCCGCCGACCACCCGGCCGAAGAACGGATCGGCGAAGAACCTGCTGAGGAACGGGTCGTCGTCGTGGTCCTCGCTGTCGGAGACCACCAGGGTGATGCTGCCGGCCCGGCGGGTCACCAGCGACCGGGCGGCCCGGTTGGGCACGTACCCGGTCTGGTCGACGGCGGACCAGACCACGGCGTGCAGGCCGGGGTCCACGTTGCGCACGCCGTTGATGACCCGGGACACGGTGGCCCGCGAGACCCCCGCCGCCCTGGCCACATCCTCCAGGGTGGGCAGCCGGGTGGCACCGGCCGCCGCCCCGTCGCTGCGGTCCTCGCGCGGCAGACGCGGCGCCTCCTGGGACACTTCCGCCATGGGGCAGTTATAGCACGGGGCTGGGAGAGCGCTCTCACATCGTCGCCGCCGGCACCCGTCGGCCGCCCCGGCCACGCTTCGTTGTGCGACCGTTCCCTTGACAGTCGGTGACCGCCGACCCGAGAATGATCACGTAATGGAGAGCGCTCTCCAAGCCCCCGCGACGGGGGCGCCCCGGGCGGGAAGTGGTGATCGGATGGCAGGGCCGGCCGCACAGACCTCGACCGGAACACCGGTCGAGCTGCGTTTCCCCAAGAACTTCTGGTGGGGTGCGGCCACCGCCGCGTACCAGATCGAGGGCGCGGTCCGCGCCGCCGGCCGTGCTCCGTCCATCTGGGACACGTTCAGCGCGGCGCCCGGTCGGGTCGCCGGCGGGGACACCGGCGAACACGCCACCGACCACTACCACCGCCACCGGCACGACGTCGACCTGATGGCCGAGCTCGGGCTCACCGCATACCGTTTCTCGGTGGCCTGGCCCCGGGTGCGCACCGGCACCGGCGGCGTCAACCAGGCGGGGCTGGCCTTCTACGACCGGCTCGTCGACGACCTGCTGGCGGCCGACATCCAGCCGGTGGCCACCCTCTACCACTGGGACCTCCCCCAGGAGTTGGAGGACGCCGGGGGCTGGACCCACCGCGACACCGCCGCCCGCTTCGGCGAGTACGCCGCCGTCGTCGCCGCCCGACTGGGCGACCGGGTCCGGATGTGGAACACCCTCAACGAGCCCTGGTGCTCGGCCTTCCTGGGCTACGGCATCGGGGTGCACGCACCGGGCCGGCGCGACCAGGCGGCGGCGCTCCGGGCCGTACACCACCTCCTGCTGGCCCACGGCCACGGCACCGCCGCGCTGCGGGCCGCCGGGGTGACCGGGGGCGTCTCGCTGGCCCTCAACGGCGGCACCGTGCGCCCCCGCCGCGACACCCCGGCCGACCGGGCCGCCGCCCGCCGGATCGACGGCCTGCTCAACCGGATCTTCCTGGATCCGCTGCTGCGCGGGGCGTACCCCGCCGACGTGCTGGCCGACACCGCCGCGCTGACCGACTGGTCGTTCGTACGCGACGGTGACCTCGCCCTGATCGCCGCGCGGCTGGACGCGCTCTGCGTCAACTACTACCAGCCCGACCTGGTCAGCGACCCCGGTGACCACCACGACCCGGGCACCCCCTACCCGGGCGCGGAGGGGGTCCGCTTCCACCCCACCCCCGGCCCGGTCACCGCGATGGGCTGGTCCATCGACCCGACCGGGCTGCGCGACCTGCTGCTGCGGCTGACCCGTGACTACGACGTCCCGCCGCTGTACGTCGCCGAGAACGGGGCCGCCTACCCGGACGAGGTCACCCCGGACGGTCGGGTCCGCGACGTCGAACGGCTCGACTACCTGCACCGCCACCTGGCCGCCGCGCACGACGCCATCACCGCCGGCGTCGACCTGCGCGGCTACTTCGTCTGGTCGCTGCTGGACAACTTCGAGTGGGCCTACGGCTACGACAAGCGGTTCGGCCTCATCCACGTCGACTACCGCACCCAACGGCGGACGGTGAAGGACAGCGGACGGTGGTACGGCCGGGCGATCGCCCGGGGCGGCGTCGACCGGCCCCGCTGACCGGCCCCGCGCTGACCGGAAGCACCTCGAACACCCGGACGGGTCACGAACACCAGGTGGTGTCCGTGACCCGTCCGGCGTACCGGTGTCAGGTGCGGTAGACGCCGAACTCCCACAGCGAGTAGCCGTACTCGGTGGCCCGGGCGGTCCCGTTCACCCGGACGTAGCGGCCGGTGCCGGCGACGGCCAGGTTGTCGAAGCCCCCGTCGCCGCCGGTGGTGGAGTAGACCGTCGTCCAGCCGACCCCGTCGGTGGAGACCTGCACCGAGTACCCGGTGGCGTAGGCCGCCTCCCAGGCCAGCAGGACGTGGTCGAAGGTCTGCACGGACCCCAGGTCGACCTGGAGCCAGGCGGTGCCGACCCACTCACTGGCCCACCGGGTGCCGTAGTCGCCGTCCACCGCGTAGCCGGGTAGCTGCGGCCCGTTGCTGCCGGTGGGCTGGTACGACGACGCGGTCACCGGCCGGCTCCGGGCCAGGTTGGTGCCGGGGACGGTCGGCGGCACCACCCGGAACGACCGCTGCTCGATGCCGACGTTGCCGAATCCGTCGAAGGCGTACACGTACACCTTCCACACCCCGAGCCGCTCGGGGGCCCGTACGGTGAACTGCCCGTTCCCGGTCTGGGTGAAGGTCAGGTTGGTCAGCCCCCGGTTGCCGGTGATGTGCTTGTCGCTGGCCATCAGGTTGTACCGGATGAGGTCGCCCTGCGGGTCGGTGACGGAGGCCGCGACGGTGAACGTGCCCCCGGCCGGCACGGCGGTCTGCGGGGTCACCGTCATCGCGGTGATCTCCGGCGGGGTGTTCGCCGACGCCTGCCCGGTGTAGGCCCGCCGCAGCGCGTGGTACCCGTGCCGCCGCCAGCCGCCGGTGGTGGTGTTGAGCCACACGCCGCCGAAGTCGTTCTCCAGCCCGTAGTGGAACTCGGTGGCGCCCAGCGCCACCCCCGGGTGGCTCTTGATCGCGTTCCAGCTCGCCGTGTAGCCGTCCCGCTTCGCCAGGTCGCCCGGCTCGTTCGGCACGCCGTTGACGTCGTTGGGCACCTCCCACTCGCCGTCCGGGCCACCCTCGGTGAGCAGGTACGGCTTGGTGTAGCCGCCGGCGATCCAGTCCGTCTTGACCCGGCTCACCGCGCCGTAGGAGTTGACCGCCAACAGGTCGAGCGCGGGGGAGTACCGCTGGTAGTACGTCCACGCCTGGGTGTAGGCGTCGGTGGAGGTGACCGGGTGGTTCGGGTCGGCGGCGTGGATCGCGTCGGTGACCTCGTTGACGAACTTCGCGTACGCCACCCGCCGGGCCTCCACCACGTCCGGGGCCAGCCCGTGGTCCTGCATGGTCAGGATGACCTCGTTGCCCACGTCCCACAGCAGCACGCCCTGCCGGTTCTTCAGCGCGTTGACCCGGGCGACGATCTCGGCCTTGACGCTGTTCTTGTAGGCGGTGTCGTTGACGTAGTCGGCGCCCTGGTTGAGCCAGTGCCCGACGACGACCTTGATGCCCTGCTGGGCGGCCCGGTCGAGCAGGACCGGCGTCCAGGTGTCGTCCACGCCCCAGATCCGGATCGTGTTCACCCCCATGTTCCGCAGGTCGCGCAGGTACCCGTCGGCGGCGGCCTGCGGCGGCCCGTAGGTCAGCCCCCGCACCTCGTACGGCGCGCCGTTGACCTGGAGCTGCCAGTTGCCCTGGGTGCCGGTCACCCGGACGGTGCTGGGTCCGGCCGGGGTGGCCGGGTCGGTCATCGGCGTGGGCGTGGTCCCGGTGGCCCGGGACACGGTGACCGAGTCGACGCTGAGCACGCCCCCGGAGGTGGTCTCCGCGGTGGGGGTGGTGCGACCCGCGATGGCGTTCGGCAGCGATCCGCCGACGGCCAGGTCCAGCCGGAGGAAGAAGCCGTGGTGCACGGCCGCCGCCCAGGCCGCCACGCCGACCTGCGACTGGCGCACCACCCAGGTCTGCCGGCCGTCGAGGTAGAAGCGGATCTCCTCGTCGGTCTTGGTCCGGTCGATCACCTGGGTGTACTCGTGGTAGCCGGTCTGGCAGCCGGCACAGCTCGCCAGGCCGCTGGACCGGCCGGTGTACTCGGCGCAGACCCCGTCGGGCGCGGTGCCGCAGTGCAGGGTCTGCGCGAGCTGGCTGCGGCCGTTGACGTCGGTCATGATGTCGGTCTCGCCGATGCCCGGCCAGTTGGTGTAGTTGCCCCGGAACCCGACGCCGGTGGCCCGGAAACCGGGCCAGTAGCCCAGGCCGTTGGCGACGTCCGGCTGGCGCAGCACGGCGCTGAACCGCAGCAGTTCCCCGGCGGCCGGGCTGAAGTCGCCGCGCTGGGTCTCCAGCCGGCCCGAGGTCCAGGCCCCGGCGCCGTCGCGGACGGCCTTGATGGCCAGCCGGCCGGCCCCGTCGAGCTGGACGTTAGTGGTGGACGCGGTCGCGGTCTCGACCTCACCGGTGCCCCAGTTGGCGGCCCCGCCGGGGTAGCTGGTGCCGGTGCGCAGCAGCCAGTTCGCCGCCGCCGGAAGGGTCCCGGCCGGGCCGGTGAAGTCGTCGGACCAGACGGTCTGCCAGGAGCCCGGGATGGTGGTGGGCTCGCCGGTCGGCGGTGGGGTGGTCGGCGGCGGGGTGGTCGGGCCGGACGTGCTGGTGCGGACGGCCAGCTCCCAGAGGGAGTAGCCGTAGCCGCTGGCCCGGACGGTGCCGTACATCCGGAGGTAGCGTCCGGTGCCGGTGATGGTGAGCGTCTCCGTGCCGCCGGTTCCGGTGGTGGTGCGGTGGATGGTGGTCCAGGTGGTGCCGTCGGGTGAGGTCTGGATCTCGTACGTCCGGGCGTACGCGCCCTCCCACTGGAGCACCACACCGCAGATGGTCTGCGTCGTGCCGAGGTCGACCCGGAGCCACTGCGGGTCGCTGAACTGGCTCGACCAGCGGGTGCCCGGGTTGCCGTCGACGGCGTAGGCCGCCGCGACGTCGGCGCCCTGCTCGGACGAGGCGAGCACCGGGCGGCCCTGCGCGGCGTTGGCGGTGCCGCAGCCCGGGGGCGGCGAGCCGCCCAGGCTGCCGTACACCTTCAACTCCCAGAGGGAGTAGCCGTAGCCGCTGGCCCGGACGGTGCCGTACATCCGTAGGTAGCGTCCGGTGCCGGTGATGGTGAGCGTCTCCGTGCCGCCGGTTCCGGTGGTGGTGCGGTGGATGGTGGTCCAGGTGGTGCCGTCGGGTGAGGTCTGGATCTCGTACGTCCGGGCGTACGCGCCCTCCCACTGGAGCACCACGCTGCTGATGGTGGCCGTGGCGCCGAGGTCGACCCGGAGCCACTGCGGGTCGCTGAACTGGCTCGACCAGCGGGTGCCGGGGTTGCCGTCGACGGCGTAGGCCGCCGCGACGTCGGCGCCCTCCTGTGACGAGGCGAGCGCCGGCTGACCCTGCGACAGTAGGGTGTCGGCCGCCCGGGCCCCTGGCGGCGTGACCACGAGATAGGCCATGACCAGTGTGAGGACGGCGCCGAGGAGCAGTGCCGCACGGTGCGGCGACGGTGTCCGGTGTGGTGGGACGGGGAACGGATCGGTCATGGTCCTGCCTGTCGTTGCGGGGACGGTGAGTGGTGCGGACGGGGGCTGCTCAGGCGGACGCCGGTGACCGGGCGCGCGGCGCGACGCCCGGTCACCGGCCCCCGGTCACGGCAGTTCGTAGTTCTGGTTGAGCGCCGCGCCGCGCTCGGGCTTGTACTGGTCGAAGCCGCGCGGGTCGCACTGGAGGCCACCGTTGATGCAGTGGCCGACCAGGGCGGCCAGCGTGGGCGCGTCCCAGGCGTTGTAGAAGTCGTAGTGGAAGGAGTAGGCGCGACCACTGGCGAGCCGGACCGTCGTCATGTCGCCGCTGACCGGGAAGGCCATCTTGAACTCGATCATCGGCACGGCGACCGGGTGGCTGGTCGGGCAGACCCCGATGACCGGGTACGCCATGTGGCTCTTGTGGTCGGGGGTGTCCAGGTAGCGGCCGTCCCAGCAACTCGGCGCCTGGAACCGGATGTTGAGCTGGCTACCGGCCGGGCAGGACGCCGGGAAGTCCCAGTTGCGGACGCTGTCGCCGCACTCCCAGCCCTCGACCGCGCCGGGGGAGTTGCGGAACTCCTCCAGGGTGGCCGACGGGCTGCCGACGACGTAGCGCAGTCCCGGCGGGGCGGGACGGACGCTGCGGTAGTCGATGACCCCGCTCTTGTAGTAGATGACCTGGCGGCCGACCGGCTGGACGGCGGTGTCGCCCCGGTACAGGGTCGGCATCCAGTAGCCGGTCTTGTCGCCGGGGGTGATGCAGGAGGTGCTGCCGGCCTGTAGGGAGGCCAGGGTGGTGTTGGCGTTGGTGGTGGTGTTGCCCATGAAGGTGTGTGAGTGCGAGGCGCCCGGCAGGTTCGGGAAGACGATCGGGTCGTCCGGCAGGTTGGACCGGCTCACCGAGCAGTTCGCCTGGAACTCGTGGTGGGTGGTCGGCGGGTTGGTCGCCGGTGGGGTGGCCGTGGACGGGACCACCCCGGTCACCGGCGGGTTCGCCGGCACGTAGCCCGGACCGCCGGTGGGCGGCGGGGTCGTCCCGGCCGCGCCGTAGACCTGGAACTCGTACAGCGAGTAGCCGTAGGTGGTGCCGCGCTGGGTGCCGTACATCCGCACGTACCGGCCGCTGCCCGTCACCGTGACGGTCTCGGTGCCGCCGGCCCCGGTGGTGGTGCTGTAGATGGTGGTCCAGGCGGCCCCGTCGGCCGAGGTCTGGATCTGGTACGCGCGGGCGTAGGCGGTCTCCCACCGGAGCACCACCCGGCTGATGTTGGAGGTGGCGCCCAGGTCGACCCGGAGCCACTGTGGATCACTCCACTGGCTGCCCCAGCGGGTGTCTGTCCGGCCGTCCACGGCCGCCACGGCCGGGGCTTCGCCGTTCTCCACCGACGAGGCCAGCGCCGGCCGCCCCTGCGACAGCAGGGTCTCCGCGGCCTGTGCCGACCCGACGCCGCCCGCCAGCAGTGACGCCAGCAACACCAGGGCGGCCGTCGCCGCGGTGCGGCTCCTCACTCGTTGTCTTCCGATTCTCGTCACGGGTCCTCCCCGGTAAAGGACGGCGGAGATGTCCGGCCGTCGGGACCGCGCCCGTCCGTGCCCCCGGTCCGGCCGGTGGGCCGGGCGGGAAACTCGGAGAGCGCTCTCCAAGTGTTGCGCCTCGGTTTCAGAAACGTCAATGGATTGGGTCGCCCTGTCCCGGATCGGCGGGTCGCGCACCGTTGACGCGGACCGGATCCCCGCGCACTATCAGGCCGGGGAGAGCGCTCTCCAGCCTCCGCCGGTTCACCCCACCGGGTCGGCTGCCCGAACCCGTCGACCAGCCACCGGAGGCGATCCGAGGAGACCGCCGATGACATCCCGCCACGCTCGGCGACCGCGCCTGACGGTCGCCGAGCTCGTCACGTCCCGCCGCTCCGGTCGCCCACCTGCTCCGCGTCCCGGTCAGGGCGCCCAGGGGGCGGTGACGTTCCAGGTGCTGTCCGCGGCCCAGAGGGTGGGGGTGTTCCACGCCTGTCCGCCGGTGCCGTTGCTCAGCCACACCTGGGAGTCGAAGTGGCGCAGGTACCGGCCCCGATAGTTGTAGGACTCCAGCGACACCCCGGAGCCGGTGAGCCCGACCCGGGCGCACCAGGTGGCGTCGGCCCGCATCAGCGCGGTGCCGTCGTTCGGTGAGTTGCGGACCCGGGAGTCGGCGTGCCGGAGGTACTGGCCCGGGAAGTTGACCGACTCGAACGAGTAGCAGGAGGCGTCGGCCAGTCCGGCCCGGACGGTGTAGGTCGCGTCGTTCTTCAACAGCGCCGGGCTGCCGGCGTCGACCACCTCGGTGTAGGCCAGGCTGTCCCGGTGCCGCAGGTACCGGTCGGTGTATCCCGGCGTGGTGACCTGCCACGACCGGCGGGTGTCGAGCGGCAGGGCGACCGGCGCGGAGCTGCCCACCGTCCGGGAGGCACTGATCAGGGCGGTGTTGGCGGCGCGGACCCGGGCCTCGTCCATCTTCACCACCCGGCGGTCGTAGGTCAGGAAGCCGTTCAGCTCACCCTCCAGGTCGGTGATCTCGGTGTACACCGAGGCGCTGAGCCCCTTGCCGAGCATGAGGTTCTGCGTGCCCTGCACCAGTCCGACGTACCGGTCGGTCAGCGCGGTCGGGTTCGGCTGCCACTCGTAGGCGAAGAAGTCGCCGTTCGGGCTGTACTCGTGGCCCGGGGTGTGCAGGCCCAGGCCACCGAACTCGCCCAGCACGGCCACCCGGCCGCCGGACGGTGACGGCGAGTCCGGTCCGAGGTAGACGTGCCAGTCGTCGAGGTCGCCGTTGCCGGGGTCGCCGAGGGACTGGCAGCAGTTGTGGCCGCTGTGGGTGTTCACCAGCCGGGTCGGGTCCTGGTCCTTGAGGCGCTGTCCGACCCGACGGGTGTCGGCGAGGGCGCGCTCCCCCCAGCCCTCGTTGTACGCGGTGTAGGCCACCACGGCGGGAGAGCTGCGGTGCTCGTCGACGATCTCCCGCGCCTCGGTCTCGAACTGCGTCTGCTGGGCGTCGGTGGCGTTGATGTCCTGGGCGGTCATCGAGGGGATGTCCTGCCAGACGAGGAGGCCGAGCCGGTCGGCGTGGTAGAACCAGCGCTGCGGCTCGACCTTGATGTGCTTGCGCACCATGTTGAAGCCGAGGTCCTTGTGCTTCCGCAGGTCGAAGGCGAGTGCGGCGTCGGTCGGCGCGGTGTAGAGCCCGTCCGGCCAGAAGCCCTGGTCGAGGGTGCCGACCTGGAAGACGAACTGGCCGTTGAGCTTCGGTCGCAGCACCCCGTTGACCACCCCCGTGGTGATCTCCCGCATGCCGAAGTAGTGGGTGGTCCGGTCGACCTGCGCGCCGCCGGCGTTGCGGAGGGTGACCCGCAGGTCGTAGAGGAACGGGTCGTCGGGGGACCAGCGGCGGGCGTTGGGCACCGGCACGCTGAATTCGGTGAAGCCGCCGGTGGCCGACCCGACCACGGTGGCGCCGGTCAGGGCCTCGGCGAGCACGCTGTGGCCGGTGACGTCCCCCCGGGTGAACACCCGGACCCGCAGCGTGTTGCCGGACAGGTTCGGGTAGACGTCCACGCTGCTGATCGAGGCGGTCGGCACCGGCTCCAGCCAGACGGTCTGCCAGATCCCGGAGCTGGGGGTGTAGAAGATGCCACCGGGCTGCTTGGTCTGCTTGCCGATGGGCGGCAGGCTGCCGTTCTGCCGGGTGTCGGTGGGGTCCCACACCTTGACGACGATCTCGTTGGATCCCCCGTCGAGGTACGGGGTGACGTCGAAGGTGAAGGCGTCGTACCCCCCGGAGTGCCGGCCCGCCTGGGTGCCGTTGACCCACACTGTGGCCTGCCAGTCGACCGCGCCGAAGTGCAGCAGGACGCGTCGTCCGGACCAGTTCGCCGGCACGGTCACGGTACGCCGGTAGAACAGGTAGTTGCGGTTGTCGTTCGCGGCGCGCTGTACGCCGGAGAGGGCGCTCTCGACCGGGAACGGCACGTTGACCCGCTCGGGCAGGTCGGTGCCGAACTGCGGGGCGTCGTCGGTGGCGGACTGCCGCAGTTGCCACTCCCCGTTGAGGTTGAGCCAGTCCGGGCGGGTCATCTGCGGGCGCGGGTACTCCGGCAACGGGGTGCCGACCAGCGCCTGGTCGGTCCACGGGGTGGTCAGGGGAGGTGTCCTGGCGGGCGCGGCCTGCGCGCCGGAGGTCGCTGCGAGCAGGCTCGCGACCAGGGCGAGGACGAGCATCAGGGGGACCGTGGGGCGGACGGGATTCTGACGTGTCATGCCGTCTCCGAGGGAACGAGTCGCCCGGCGGAGGGGCTGCGCCCGACGGGCGCTGGCGGTGGACGTCGGGCGGTCGCCCGCGCGGGCGTACACGGGTCGCGGTCGCCGGCCGGGTCTTCCCTCCGACTGACCGCAATCGTATTGATATACGTCGCTACACTACCGCCTCCCGTCGTGCCATGGACACCCTGGCGGCGCGCTCGGCCGCCGACGCCACCGGTCGGCTGGGCCGGTCCGCGACTGGTGGCGTCACCTCAAGAGCCGCTACGGCCTCTGAGCCACCCGCCCCGCGCCGGTGGCGGGCCGGTCCGGCAGGATGGCCGGTCCGCCGCCGGGTAGCGTTCCCGCCGTGGGCGCGACGGCGTCCGGGCGAGGAGGAGACGCGGTGGGCACGACATCGGTGGACATCCCGACGAGCGACGGCGTGGCGGACGCGTGCCTGGTCCGGCCGGACGGAGACGGGCCGTTCCCGGCGGTGCTGCTCTACATGGACGCCTTCGGGCCGCGTCCCCGACTGGTGGAGATGGCCGAGCGGATCGCTGAGCGCGGTCACCTGGTGCTGATGCCGAACCTGTTCTACCGGGCCGGCCGGGCACCGTTGTTCGACCTGGCCGGGCTCGCCGACCCGCAGCGGCGCAGCGCCGCCTTCGCGCAGATCAGACCGCTGGTCGAGGCGCTCACGCCGGAGGTGGTGGCCCGCGACGCCGGGGCGTACCTGGACTTCCTGGCCGCCCAGGACGACGTGGCGTCCGGTCCGGTGGCGATCACCGGCTACTGCATGGGCGGCACCACCGCGCTGCGCGCGATCGAGGCGTACCCGGACCGGATCGCGGCGGTGGCCAGCTTCCACGCCGGCCGGGTGGTCACCGACGCGCCGGACAGCCCGCACCGGGGCGTCGGCGCGATCACCGGGGAGCTGTACTTCGGCCACGCCGACCAGGACGAATCGATGACCGCCGCGCAGATCGCGGCGCTGGAGCAGGCGCTCGACGCCGCCGGGGTGACCTACCGCTCGGAGCTGTACGCCGGGGCCAGGCACGGCTTCACGATGGCCGACACCGCCGCGTACGACGAGCGGGCCACCGAGCGCCACTGGGCCGCCCTGTTCGACCTGCTGGACCGCACGTTCGGACGGTGATCCGGGGCGTCCGATCCACGTCGTTTCGCGGAAACGGCGGTATCCCGGTCGCTGGGATACCGCCGTTTGCCGTATCCACCCGACCCGGTCCGGTCCGGCGGGCGCGGGTCACTCCTCGGCGAGCGGGAGGAAGGCCAGCGCGATGGTCAGGTCGAGCACCGTGGCGGGTTCGCTGAGCCGGTCGCCGTACAGCTCGCGCAGCCGGCCCATCCGGTAGCGGACCGTCTGCGGGTGCACGTACAGGTCGGCGGCGACGTCGTCGCGGCGTCCCTGGTGCAGCAGCCAGGACCGCATCGTCTCGGCGAGTCGCTGGGCGGTCGCCGGGGACAGCGCGGACAGCGGCTCCAGCACCTGGGCGCGCAGGTCGGCCAGGGCCTCCGGGTCGGTGTGGAGCACCAGCCGGGCGAGGTGCCGCTCGGTGTCCAGGGCGGCGCCGTCCGCCGGCCGGTCCAGGCCGACGGCCAGGGCCTTCAGCACCCGCTGGTACGACCGGGCCACCCCGGTCCACGGCCGGGCCGGCCCGAGCACCGCCCGGTGCCCGTGCAGCGCCGTGGCGAGCTGACGGCGTCGGCCGCCGTGCATGTCCGGTACGAGCAGCAGCGCCGCCTCCTCGGCCCACTCCACCCCGGGCAGCTCCTCGCCGCTCTCCAGGGTGTGCGGGCTGAGCACGGCGAGCACGCCGCGCAGGTTGCTCCGGGGCAGCACCGCCACGGTCAGGGTCTGCGGCGGGGGCCACTCGGCCCGTTCGGCGCTGCGCCGCAGCACCTCCTCCGGATCGCCGGCGAGCAGTTGCTGGGTGAGCCGGTCCAGGTCGCGGCGGCGGACCCGGCCGACGGTGGCCAGTTCGTCGGAGTGCCCGGCCACGCTGGCGGCGGAGAGTTCGTCGATGTACGCGAACATCAGCTCGGCGAACTCGGCGACCGTCTCGGCGGAGAGCCCGTTGCGTACGGTGGTGGCGGACACCTCCCGCCAGGCCACCCGCGCCCCCACCCGGTACGCGGCCAGCAGCGCGTCCATGCTCCGCCCGGAGCGGGCCTCCCCGGCGCCGAGCGCGTACGCGGCCTCCAGCGCCCGGCTCAGCGGGGTGCTCGGGTCGGATGCCCCGGCCCGTTCGATGAGTTGCAGGAAGGTGCCCAGCGCGATCCGTACCGCGTTCTCGATCTTCTCGCGCATCTGGCCGGTGAGGGTGCCGGAGTAGGCGGGCACCTCGGCGGTGATGGCGGTGACGGTGCGCTCGGCGACCACCGGCAGCCGGCCGCGCAGCCGGTCGGCCACCTGGGCGTCCAGCGTCAGCCGGCCGCCCAGGTGGCTGGTGGCCCCAGACTCCGACATGTTGTTCCCCTCGAACAAGATTCCGTGTCCAATTCACCTTCGTAGGTCAAGATGTTATGCGAACGGGCGAGCAGTCTGGTCCCATGACCACCACCGTCCCGCGTCCCCCGGCGAAGAAATCCGTCCGGGACCGGTTCCTCCGGCTGGCCGAGACGGTCACCACCCCGCTGCTGCCGGAGGACTACCTCGACCTGGTCGCGCCGTTGCGCGCCGGAGCCGCCCTGCGCGGGCGGATCGTCGCCGTCGACCTGGAGACCCGGGACGCGGCCACCCTGACCATCCAGCCCGGCCGCGCCTGGCGCGGCCACACCCCCGGCCAGTACGTCCGCCTCGGCGTCGACGTCGACGGGGTACGGCAGTGGCGGGCGTACTCGGTGACCTCCCCGCCCGGGCGGCCGGACGGCCGGATCAGCGTCACCGTCAAGGCCATCCCGGACGGCCGGGTCAGCAACCACCTGGTCCGCCGGACCCGGCCGGGCACCATCGTCCAGCTCGACCAGGCGCAGGGGGACTTCGTCCTGCCCGACCCGACCCCGGCCCGGATCCTCTACCTCACCGCCGGCAGCGGCATCACCCCGGTGATGGGCATGCTGCGCGCCGGCGTGCCCACCCGCGCCGACGTGCTCGTGGTGCACTCCGCGCCCACCCCGGCCGACGTGGTCTTCGGCACCGAGTTGCGGGCGCTGGCCGAGCGCGGCGAGATCCGCCTGGTCGAGCGGCACACCGACCGGCACGGCCTGCTCGGGGTCGACGACCTGGCCGGGCTGGTGCCGGACCACCTGGAGCGCCAGACCTGGGCCTGCGGGCCGGTCGGCATGCTCGACGCGGTGCAGGAGCACTGGGCGGCGGCCGGCGTCGCCGACCGGCTGCACACCGAGCGGTTCCGGCCGACGGTCATCTCACCCGGCGAGGGCGGCACCGTCACCTTCACCCGGGCCGGCCTGACCGTCGCCGCCGACGGCGCCACCCCGATCCTCGACGCCGGCGAGGCCGCCGGCGCGCTGATGCCGTCCGGCTGCCGGATGGGCATTTGCTACGGCTGCGTCCTGCCGCTGCGCCAGGGCGCGGTGCGGGACCTGCGCAACGGGGAGATCACCACCGCCGTACCCGGTGACGGCGTGCTCATCCAGACCTGCGTGTCGGCGGCGGCCGGTACCTGCGACATCGACCTGTAGCCGGGAGGCCGGACGTGACCGTCATCCAGAAGAAGCCCGACAACCCGATCGCGCACCTGAGCGCCGAGGACATCGAGATCATCGGCAAGGAACTCGACGCCATCCGGGACCGGGTGATCGCCGAGCGCGGCGAGTCGGACGCGAGGTACATCCGCAAGGTCATCAAGACCCAGCGGACGCTGGAGGTGAGCAGCCGGGCGGTGCTGCTCTTCTCGCTGTTCCCGCCGGCCTGGGTGGTCGGCACCGCCGGCCTCGCGGTGGCCAAGATCCTGGAGAACATGGAGATCGGCCACAACATCCTGCACGGCCAGTACGACTTCATGCGCGACCCGAAGATCCACTCCACCACCTGGGAGTGGGACCACGTCTCCCCGGCCGACCAGTGGAAGCACTCGCACAACGAGCTGCACCACACGTACACCAACGTGCTGGGCAAGGACAACGACCTCGGCTACGGCATCATGCGGGTCGACGAGGACCAGAAGTGGTACCCGATGCACCTCGGCCAGCCGCTGTGGAACCTGCTCAACGCCTGCTTCTTCGAGTACGGTATCGCCGCGTACGACCTGGAACTGGGCCGAAACCTGCGCAAGGGCCGGCACAGGGCCCCGGAGTTCCGGGCCCGGGCCCGCGCGGTGGGCCGCAAGATCCGCCGCCAGGTGCTCAAGGACTACGTGATCCATCCGCTGCTGTCCGGCCCGTCCTTCCTCACCACGCTGGCCGCCACCTTCACCGCGAACCTGATCCGCAACCTGTGGAGCCACTCGGTGATCATGTGCGGACACTTCCCGAGCGGGGTGGAGACCTTCGCGAAGAACTCCATCGAGGGCGAGACCCGGGGCGAGTGGTACCTGCGGCAGATGCTCGGCTCGGCCAACATCAGCGGCAGCAGGCTGATGCACATCATGACCGGCAACCTGTCCTTCCAGATCGAGCACCACCTCTTCCCCGACCTGCCCAGCAGGCGCTACCAGGAGGTCGCCCCGCAGGTCCGGGCGCTGTTCGACCGGTACGGGCTGAGGTACACCACCGGCCCGCTGCCCAAGCAGGTCGCCTCCGCCTGGTGGAAGGTCATCCGGCTGTCCCTGCCCAACCGGGACGCCGCCGCCCCGGCCGTCGACGAGCGGCCCGCCCGCGCCCTCGCCACCTCCGGGGTCTGACCCACGCCGCCCGCCCGCCCGCCCCGCGCCGCGCCGGGCGGGCGGTCGGCGTACCGGGCGCGCCCGGCGAGGGTGCGCCGGCCGGCCCGATCAGCCAGGATGACCTGCGAGGGCCGTCGCCGGGCTGCGCCGTGGCTGAGACGGCACGCCGGAAGGAGACCCGTGTCGTCCACCCTGCTGTCCCGTCGTGACCTGCGCTTCCTGCTGCACGAGTGGCTCGACGTCGGCCGGCTGACCGAGCGCCCCCGCTACGCCGAGCACTCCCGGGAGACCTTCGACGACGCGCTCGACCTGGCCGAGCGGGTCGCCGCCGGGCACTTCGCCCCGCACAACCGGGCCGCCGACACCAGCGAACCCACCCTGGTCGACGGCCGGGTCCGGACCATCCCGCAGGTCAAGCGGGCCCTGGAGGTGTTCGCCGACACCGGTCTGCTGGCCGCCAGCCTGGACTCCTCGGTCGGCGGGATGCAGCTACCGCACGTCGTCTCCGCCGCCTGCTTCGCCTACCTCCAGGCCGCGAACGTGGCCACCTCGGCGTACCCGTTCCTCACCCTGGGCAACGCCAACCTGCTGCTCGCCCACGGCAGCCCCGAACAGGTCGACACCTACGTCCGTCCGATGGTCGAGGGCCGGTTCTTCGGCACCATGTGCCTGTCCGAGCCGCAGGCCGGCAGCTCACTGGCCGACCTCACCACCCGTGCCGAACCGCAGGACGACGGCAGCTACCGGCTCTTCGGCACCAAGATGTGGATCTCCGGCGGGGACCACGAACTGGCCGACAACATCGTCCACCTGGTCCTGGCCAAGATCCCCGGCGGCCCGCCCGGGGTCCGGGGGATCTCGCTGTTCGTCGTCCCCAAGGTGCTGGTCGGCCCGGACGGCACGCTCGGTGCCCGCAACGACGTGGTGCTGGTCGGCCTCAACCACAAGATGGGCTACCGGGGCACCACCAACACCCTGCTCAACTTCGGCGAGGGCGTGCACCGCCCGGACGGCCGTCCCGGCGCCGTCGGCCACCTGGTGGGGGAGCCGCACCAGGGCCTGGCCCAGATGTTCCACATGATGAACGAGGCGCGGATCGGGGTGGGCGCGAGCGCCACCGCGCTCGGCTACACCGGCTACCTGAAGGCCCTGGCGTACGCCCGGCAGCGCCCGCAGGGCCGTCCGGTGGCCGACAAGGACCCGACCGCCCCGCAGGTGCCGATCATCGCCCACCCCGACGTACGGCGGATGCTGCTGGCCCAGAAGAGCTACGTGGAGGGCGCCCTGGCGCTGGTGCTCTACTGCGGCCGGCTGCTCGACGAGCAGCAGACCGCACCCGCCGAGGCGGACCGGGAACGCGCGCACCTGCTGCTGGACCTGCTCACCCCGATCGCCAAGAGCTGGCCGTCGCAGTGGTGCCTGGCCGCCAACGACCTGGCCATCCAGGTGCACGGCGGCTACGGCTACACCCGCGACTACGACGTGGAGCAGCACTGGCGGGACAACCGGCTCAACCCGATCCACGAGGGCACCCACGGCATCCAGGCGTTGGACCTGCTCGGCCGGAAGGTCACCATGCGCGGCGGGGCCGGGCTGGCGCTGCTGCTGGAGACGATCGGCGCCACGGTGGCCCGGGCCTGGAAGTCCGACGGCGAGGCCGCCGAGCTGGCCGCCCCGCTCGCCCGCGCGGTGGACCGGATCGCCGCCACCACCCGCCGGCTCTGGGGCACCGGCGACCCGGCGCTCGCCCTGGCCAACGCCAGCGGCTACCTGGAGGCCGTCGGCCACGTGGTGGTCGCCTGGATGTGGCTGGAGCAACTGCTCGCCGTGGACGCGGCGGCGGTCGACCCGGCGACCCGGGACGCGGACACCGGATTCCACGCCGGCAAGCGGCAGGCCGCCCGGTACTTCTTCCGGTACGAGCTGCCCCGCACCACCGCCTGGTTCGACCTGCTGGACAGCCTCGACCGGACCACCCTGGAGATGCGCGACGAGTGGTTCTGACCGGGCCCGTCGGCCCTGGTCAGCCGTCGGCGAGCAGCCGGTCGCGGACCTCCCGGCGCAGCACCTTGCCGAGCTGCGACCGGGGCAGGTCGTCGACCACCACCACCCGGCGCGGCACCTTGTACGCGGTCAGGTGCTCCCGGACGGCGGTGCGGATCGCCTTCGGGTCGGTCGTGGACCCCTCGTCCAGCACCACCGCGGCGACGACGTCCTCGCCGCCCTGGCCGCTGGGCAGGCCCACCACCGCGGCGTCGCGGACCCCGGGGACCCCGCGCAGCGCCTCCTCCACCTCCGACGGGTAGACGTTGAAGCCACCGGTGATGATCAGTTCCTTGATCCGGTCGACCACCGAGACGAAGCCGTCCGGGTCCATCACCACCACGTCGCCGGTACGCAGCCACCCGTCCGGCAGCAGCACCGCCGCCGTGTCCGCCGGGCGCTGCCAGTAGCCGGCGAAGACCTGTGGCCCACGGACCAGCAGTTCGCCGGCCTCGCCGGTGGCACGGTCCCGGGTGGGGTCCGCCGGGTCCACGATGCGTACCTCGGTGGACGGGAAGGGCACCCCCACCGTGCCGGGCCGGCGGGTCGACGCGACCGGGTTGCCCAGCGTGACCGGTGAGGTCTCGGTCATCCCGTACCCCTCGACGAGCAGGCCACCGGTGACCGACTCCCACAACTCGACGGTGGCCGGCGGCAGTGCCATCGCCCCGGAGATCGCGTACCGGACGGAGGTCAGGTCGACGCCGCGGTCGCGGGCCGCCGTGGCGAGCTGCTCGTAGATCGGCGGCACCGCCGGCAGGAACGTCGGCGGGCGTCGGCGGGTCGCCGCCAGGGTCTGGTCGAGGTCGAAGCGGGGGAAGAGCACCAGCGTGGCGCCGATGCCCACCGAGAAGGTCAGGCAGAGCGTCAGCCCGTACGCGTGGAACAGCGGCAGCACGGCGTACACCGTCTCCTCGCCGTCGCGCAGCCCCGGTATCCAGGCGCGGCCCTGCGCGGCGTTGGCCCGCAGGTTGCGATGGGTCAGGATGGCGCCCTTCGGGGCGCCGGTGGTGCCGCCGGTGTACTGGAGCAGCGCGGTGTCGTCCGCTGCGGGCATCGGGTGGTCGGCGGCGAGCGGGCCGGCGGCGGCGAGCAGGTCGTCCCAGCGCAGCGCGCCGGGTGCCGGCCCGGTGAGCGCGGCGCGGGTGGCGCGGGCCGCCGGCAGCGGCAGCCGCAGCGCCCACCGCCGGGACCGGGGCAGCGCCCGGGTCAGGTCGACCGCGACCACGTGCCGCACCGCGCCCGCCCCGGCCACCCTCGGGGCCATCTTGTCCCAGACCACCGCGACCCCGGCGCGGTGGTCGGTGAGCTGGTGGTCGAGTTCCTGCCGGGTGTAGAGCGGGTTGTGCTCGACCGCCACCGCGCCGAGGCGCAGCACCGCGTAGAAGGCGACCACGTGCTGCGGGCAGTTCGGCAGTACCAGCGCCACTCGGTCACCGGCCCCGACACCGAGCCGGCGCAGCGCCTCCGCCGCCCGGGCCACCTGGTCGGCCAGCTCGGCGTACGTGGTGGTGGCGCCGTAGAAGTCCAGGGCGACCCGGGAGTCGAACCGGCGGGCCGCCGCGCCGAGCAGGTCCACCAGCGACTCGTCCGACGGGGCGATGGTGGCCGGCACGTCCGGGGCGTAGCTGCGCAGCCAGGGTCGTTCGGTGGTCGGGTCCATCGGTCTCCCTCGCTGGTCGTGTCGGTCGGCCGGATCGTCGCCGGTGGTGACGGGCCGCACCGTTCCCACCCCAGGGTCGACCACCGTCGTCGCCCCGGTACGCGGATCCCGCCGCACGGGGGGCGGCGTCACCCTCCTCGGGAGGGTCGCCGACCACCGGGGCCGCGGTGGACGCCGCGGCCGGTCGCCGGTGGGAGATCATGTGGGGACCCACCGGAGGGGGATGTCATGGCCTACCTGTTCCTGCTGATCGCGATCACCGCCGAAGTGGCCGGCACCAGCCTGCTCAAGGCCACCGAGGGGTTCACCCGGCTCTGGCCCACGCTCGGCCTGGCCGCCGCCTACCTGCTGGCCTTCGGGATGCTCGCGCTGGCGGTCCGGGACATCCCGGTCGGGGTGGCGTACGCGATGTGGTCCGGGCTCGGCACCGCCGCGATCGTCGCCGTGGGCGCGGTCTTCCTCGGTGAGCCGCTGAGCGTGCCGAAGGTGGTGGGAGTGGGCCTGATCATCGGGGGAGTGGTCGTGCTCAACCTCGGCGGGGCGCACTGAGCCGGCCGCCCCGGGTGCGGGTGCGGCCGGCTCCGGCACCGGTCAACGTGGTCCGGCGGAGTGCCGGGGCACCGACTGCCGGCCCTTGACGAAGGCCAGCACGATGACCGCGAGCAGCGCGATCACCCCGATGACCACCAGCCAGCGGACCGCTTCCAGCAGCAGCCCGAGCAGGATGAGCGCACCACCGACGGCACCGACGATCCAGAGCACAGCCCGCATGTCCACCTCCCCCGACAGCAGTTGCCCCGGTCATCCCGTTCCGCCCGCCGGCATGCCCCGACGGGCCGGCAAACCCGGCCGGCGGCAGGCCCGGCCCACCGACGCGGCGGAGCGCCCGGTCGGGGTCAGCGGCGGGCGACGTACACCGTGTTGGCCGACTCGCCGCCGGTGAGCGGGTTGGGAAACCGGACGACGTGGGCCTGCGAGGTCGGGAACACCTCGGCCAGCACCCGGCCGAAGTCCTCGTCCGGCGGGTCGTCCGACCAGAGCGCGAAGACCCCGCGCGGGTGCAGCAGGTCGGCCACCCGGCGCAGCCCGGCGGCGGTGTAGAAGGCGGCGTGACTCGGGTGCAGGACGTTGCGGGGCGAGTGGTCGACGTCCAGCAGCACCGCGTGGAAGCGCCGGTCCGGCGTGGTCGGATCGAGACCCCCGCCGGCGGCCACCGTGGCGAAGAAGTCGGCCCGGACGAACCGGGTGCGCGGATCGACGGCCAGCCCGGCGGCGAACGGCAGCAACTGGCGGCGGTGCCAGTCGATGACGTCCTCGATCGCCTCGACCACCACCACCGAGCGGACCCGGGGGTCCTCCAGCGCGGTACGGGCGGTGTAGCCGAGACCGAGGCCGCCGACCGCCACGTCGAGACCGTCGCCGTCGAGCGGCGCGAGCCCGAGCCGAGCCAGCTCGATCTCCGCGACCGGGAAGAGGCTGGACATCAGGAACTCGTCGTCGAGCTTCACCTCGTACACGTCGACGTCGAGGGCGGGATCCCGCCGTCGACGCAGGCTGATGGCGCCGATCGGGGTCTCCCGCCAGGCCAGTTCCTCGAATCGCGCGCCCACCCGGCCGCCTTCCACCTCGTCGTCCGTGCCGGGATGCTACCGGCGCGGCCGGCGATTCCCCGTGCGCGGCGCGCGTCCCGCCGGGGCGACTGGCGGGCGGGCCACGGCTCAGCCCCCGTCCCCGCCGCGCAGGTAGGCCAGTACGGCCAGCACCCGGCGGTTCGCGTCCTCGGTCGGTGGCAGGTCGAGTTTGGCCAGGATGTTGCCGACGTGCTTGCCGACGGCCGCCTCCGACACGGTCAACGTCCGGGCGATCGCCGCGTTGGACCGGCCCTCGGCGACCAGCCCGAGCACCTCCCGTTCCCGGGCGGAGAGCCGGTCGAGCTGGTCACGGCGGCGGCGCAGCAACTGGCGGACCACCTCGGGGTCGACCACCGTGCCGCGCGGCACCGGACCACCGTAGTGCGGCGGGCCGGCGGCGCGACGCAGGGTCTCCGGGACATCGACGGAACGCTTATCCTGTCCGCCGGGAGGACTCGCCGGAAGGGACACCATGCCGTCGCGGCAGGACCAGCTCCACTCGTACCAGTTCACCGTGCAGCGCGCGGTCGCCGCCCTGGTCATGCGGGAGACCGATCCGGCCCGTTCGCCGTTTCGCCGGCTGGCCGGGGCCGGGCTGGCCAGCGTCCTGGTGGCGGTGATCGGGCTGGGTGGGTTCGCCCTCTACGGCCTGTTCGCCGGGGGCGGTTCGACGTGGCGGGACGCCGGCGCGGTGGTGGTGGAGAAGGAGTCCGGTGCCCGGTTCGTCTACCGTGACGGCAAGCTGCACCCGGTGCTCAACTACGCCTCGGCGCTGCTGATCGTCGGGGCGGAGCGGTCCCGCACCGTCCTGGTGTCCCGCCGGTCCATCGAGGGGGTGCCGCGCGGGCTGCCGCTGGGCATCGCCGACGCGCCGGACTCGCTGCCCGCGTCCGGGCGGCTCTCCACCGCCCCGTGGACGGTCTGCTCGCTGGATCCGGCCGAGGCCGGCGGCACCGTCCCCCGATCGGTGCTGCTGATCGGCCGGGACGCCACCGGCGGGCGCCGGCTCGCCGAGGAGGGGGTGCTGGTCCGGCACCCGGACGGGACCCTCTACCTGGTCTGGCACCAGCGCCGTCACCTGCTCCGGGACACCGCCCGGGTGCTCGCGGCGCTGGCCGCCACCCGGGAACGGGCCGTACCGGTCGCCCCGGCCCTGCTCAACACCCTGCCGGCCGGCGTCGACCTGGCCCCGCCCCCGCTGGCCGGTCTCGGCGAGTCCTCGCCGGAGGTCGCCGGAGCCGCCGTCGGTGACGTCTACCTGGTCCGCAACTCCAGCGGCGGCCGGCAGTACGCGGTCGCCGCGCGGGACGGCCTGGCCGGCATCACCGAACTCCAGGCGGCGCTGCTGATGGCCCGCACCGGGCAGGGTGAGCCGGAGCCGATCACCCTGGGCCGGTTCGCCGCGCTGCCCAAGCTGCCCGACCTGGTGCCGACCGGGCCGACCGCGCCGCCGCCCGCCCCGCCCCGGCTGGCCGGGGCGGACGGTGGCGCGCTGTGCACCCGGGTCGGCGACGACGGCGCGGTTCGCGACGTGCGGGTCGGGACTGCCGTGCCGGACGTCACCGGCGCCGCCCGCACCGCCGACCGCCGGGGCGGGGTGCTGGCCGACCACGTGCTGGTCGAACCGGGCCGGGGTGCGGTGGTCGAGTCGGTGGCGGCGCCCGGTGCCGGCGGCGGCGCGGTATCCGTCGTCACCGACCTGGGCCGCCGGTACGTGCTCGCCGACGGCGACGTGCTCGGCATGCTCGGCTACCGCGGGGTCACCCCGGTGCGGCTCCCCGCCGGCCTGGTCAGCCTGGTTCCCGCCGGTGGCACCCTCGACCCGGCCGCCGCCCGGGCGGTCGCCGCCCCGGCCTGACCGTTGGGCGGGGCGGAGTTCAGCCTCGGCCTCACCTACCGGGACGTGCCGTTGCGGACCTTCGACTGGTCGGGGCTGGCCCCGGACGCGGGGTTCGTCACCGGCCGGGTGCTGCTGTGTCTGCTGGCCGGTGGGATCGCGCTGCTGCCGGCGCTCTGGTTCGGCCGCTTCGACCCGGCCCGGGGCCGGGCGTTCGCCGGCCCGGCCGGTCCCGTGCACGCCGGCCCGGCCGGTCCCGTTGGCCGCTGCGGCGGGGCGGGGCGGCCCCACCCGGCCGGGTACCCCGGTGCGGGCCGGCGTCGCCGCCGGACGGCTGCTCGTCGGGGAGGCGCGGGTGCTGGTCCGGGGGTGTCCCGCTGGTGGTGGGCCGGCGGCGGTGGCGCTGGCCGCGGCGGCGGCACCGGAGCGGGTCGCCACCGGGGGGATGCTGCTGGTCGCCTGGGTCGGCGCGGTGCTGTTCCTGCCGGCGCTGGCGCTGGCCCTCGGGGTGCTCGGCCGTACCGCCCGGCTGTTCCAGGTCCGCTGGCTGGCCCTGTGGTACGTGGCGGTGAACGGGGTCGGCGCGCTGGACGTCACCGGCGCGGTCCGGGTCGACGGTCAGCCCGCCGGCCCGGCCCCGGCGCTGGTCGGCGCGGCGACGGCGGTGCTGTTGCCGGTCGCCGTGGCGGTGACCGGGCTGCGGCAGGCGACCCGTTGAACGGGGCGGATACCGGCGGTCGGTTCAGCCGGCCGGGCGGCGGAGCAGGCTGACCGCGAAGTCCGCCTCCTCCCGCCACGGGCGCAGGTCCCAGGTGGCGAAGCGTTGTTCGAGGCGGAGGCCGGCCTCGGCGGTGTCGGTGTCGAAGTGGTCGATCCGGTAGCCCCGGTCGAGGCCGAAGCCGACCAGCACCACGCCGTCGGGGCGCAGGTGGCCGGCGATCCGGGCCAGCACGTCCGGTTCGGTGCCGGGTGCGACGAAGGCCATCACGTTGCCGGCGACCACGGCGGCGTCGAAGGGCTCCGGTTCGCCGGCCCCGGCGAGGTCCAGCTCGGCGAGGTCGCCGACCAGCCAGCGCGGCCCGGGGTGGTCGGCGCGGGCCGCCTCGACCAGCGCCGGGTCGGCGTCCACCCCGACCACCCGGTGGCCCCGGGCGGCGAGCGCGGCGCCGACCCGTCCGGTGCCGCACCCGGCGTCCAGGATCCGGGAGCCGGGTGCCACCACCGCGTCGACCAGGCGGGCCTCGCCGGCCAGGTCGGCTCCTTCCGAGGCGAGCCGACGGAACCGGTCGATGTACCACTGCGAGTGCCCGGGACCGGTCTCGGTCGCCCAGCGGGTCGGGTTGGTCATGCCGCCACGGTAACCGGCCGCGCCGGGGTCGTCGCGGGGCTCAGGGCAGCCGGGCCACCGTGACGAACTCGTTGTAGGTGAACACCTTGCCCATCGACCGGGGGAACGGGAACGAGTACTGCTTGACCACCGTCATGCCGAGGTCACGGGCCGCCTCCGCGGCCTCGTCGAACCCGACGAAGCGGACATGGGTGGCGTCGCTGGCGTACCCGCGCTCCTGCGGGGTGATGAAGACCGCGGTGCCGCCGGGACGCAGGAACGGCAGGTAGCCGGAGATGACCTCCAGGGCCTGCTCGGCGGGGAGGTGCTCCAGCAGGTGGGCGGCGAGCAGCGCGTCGAAGGCGGCGGGCCGGGCGTGCGGGGACTGGTGGAACTCCTCCACCGTGTACGCCTCCAGCCCCGAGGCCCGGGCGTGCGCGACGGAGGTCGGGTTGTGGTCGACGCCGACCGCGCCCTCGCCCAGGTTGGCCAGGTTGCGGCCGAGCCCGCAGCCGACGTCCAGGGTGCGGCCCAGGTCGAGCCGCTGGAGGTTCCACCGGTAGGGCGCCTGCACGTCGAGCACCTGCTTCCAGCGCGCGCCACCGAGACGCTGCAACCGCTGGGTGTAGTCCTCACCCTCGGTGCCCGCCGCGGTGTCCTGCTCTGCTCGACTCATCGCCGGCCCTTCTGCCCGTCGCGGAAAACCGTCGCCAGCCGGCGGGCGTACGTGGGGGCACGCCATCGGCCGTCGGGTGCCCGCACCGATGCGGGACACCCGACAGATGCTACGGACCCCGAGGGGCATCGTCAGCCCCCGCGACCGGCGGTGTCGCCCCGTGTCGGCCGGTGCGACGGAGGGTGACCGGAATGTCGGGTGGTGGTCCGGACCCGGTTCGCGGGCGAGGGCGCCGGGCCGGCGACACCAGGGCCGGGCCGGCGACCGCCACCATTGATCAATAACAAGACATATGGCGATTTTTTGGTACGATCGAGCCCGGTATTCCCCCGGGAGTGACGCCATGGGTGACTGGGTTGTCTCGCTGGCCGGGCCTACGCGCCGGCACTGCTCGACCACGGTGCGGGTGCGGCCCCACCAGTGCTGGCCGAGGTTCTGATGTCGTTCCCACTCGCCTGCCAGGAGCACCTGCTCCCGGGTGCCGACCTGGCCCAGAAGTTCGCCCTCGCGACCGCGCTCGGCTACGACGGCATCGAGCTGCGCGGGCGGGGTGACCTCGCCCTCGCCGGCCGGCTGCCGGAGCTGCGCCGGGCCCGCGCCCGGGGCGTGGTGATGCCGACCGTCTGCGTGGCGATGGACCACTTCATCGGCGACTTCGACCCGGACCGGTCCCGGGACGCGGTGGTCAACCTGCGCTCCCAGCTCACCGTCATCGCCGAGTTGGGTGGCGTCGGCGCGATGACCCCGGCCGCCTGGGGGATGTTCTCCCGGCGGCTGCCGCCGTTCGAGCCGCCCCGCCCGCCGGCCGGCGACCGGCAGGTCCTCGTCGACGCCCTGGGCGCCCTCGGCGCGCACGCCCGGGCCGAGGGGGTCACCCTCTTCCTGGAACCGCTCAACCGGTACGAGGATCACATGGTCAACCGGCTCGACGACGCGGTGGCGCTCTGCGCGGCCGTCGGCCTGCCGTCCGTGCGGGTGGTCGCCGACACCTTCCACATGAACATCGAGGAGGACGACGTGCACGCCGCGCTGCGTACCGCCGCCCCCTATCTCGGGCACGTGCAGGTCAGCGACTCCAACCGCTGCCAGCCCGGTGCCGGGCACCTGGACTGGCCGGCGCTGCTGCGTACCCTGCGCGACGTCGGCTACCCGGGCTGGTTGGCCCTGGACTGCCGGCTCCGCGGCGACCCGGTCCGCGCCCTGCAGTTGGCGGCCACGGTGCTGCGGCACGCCGCACCCCGGCCGGCGGCGGCGTGAGCGCCGGTACGACGCCGCCGCCACCTCCGGCATCGTCCAGCCGCCGGTGCACGCCCAGGCCGCCTGGGCGGTGCACCGACGTGCCCCGTCGGAGGCGTCGGTGCGGGCGTTGCGCTGGCTCTACCCGAGGCTGGTCGCCCAGCAGGGGCTCGGCTCGGCATCGTTGAGCTGGACGGCCGCCCTGCTGCTCGACGCCCTCGCCGAGCGGTGAGCCCGGCCCGCCGGGCGAGGGTGGTCGGCGGCCGGGCTCGCCCGTTTGCCGACCGCGCCCGGGGGTATCCGCGTCCGGCCCGGAGAGCACCCGGGCCAGCCGGGACAGGAGGGGGCGGATGCGCTTCCCGATCTTCGTCGACGCGGTGGCCCGGCGGGCCGAACTGCCGTCGGAGCGGGCCGCCGCGATCGCCCGTGCCGTGCTGGTCACGTTGGCGGAACGGGCCGACGCGGGCGAGTCCGGCGACCCGGCCACCCAGCTCCCGGACGAGGTGGGCAGCTATCTCACCGGCCCCCCACCGGGGGAGGGCGGGCCCGGCGGGGCCGACCCGGCCTCGTCCGACCGGCCGGGGGAGTCCGGCCCGGCGGGCTTCGGGCCGGTCGAGTTCCTGCGTCGGGTGGCCGAGCGGGCCGGGGTCGAGCCGGCCACCGCCCAGGCCGGGGTGCGCGCGGTCTTCGCCACCCTGCGGGACGCGGTGACCGTCGGTGAGTTCCAGGATCTCCTCGCCCAGTTGCCGAAAAGTTTCGGCCCGGACATCGATCCGCCCCCGCGCGGGCCGTACGATGGCTGACGGGACGGGCTGGTCACAGCCCCGTTGAGCTGCCGTTAGGGCCCGACCGTGGTGGAAAATCGCCGGTTTGCAGGCTCTTTTTCCGCAAATTTACTTGCTGGTAGGCGCCTAGGCTGAAACTCCTCTTCGCGCTAGGGGGATGATCGGCCGAATTTCGCCGTCCGATCTTCACGCCCTGGTAGGCCCTTCGGGCGGACTCTGATCGATCAGCTTTACCCCGAGGCATCGAGCCTTATCCTGCTTCCATTGTGAAGTCCTGGGGGGGATCGTGATCACAATTGTCTACGCCTGCGCGCCTGTCCAAAGTGGAGCCGAGTCGGTCTCCTGAGATGGCGCAACCGACAATCATCCAGCAGTTCGCCCACGTCGCGGCCACCCGCCCCGACCGGCCGGCGATCCTCGGCGAGACCCACGAGGTCAGTTACGCCGCACTGGCCGGGACGGCCGGCGGGCACGCCGCCGCGCTCACCGCGACCGGGATCCGCGCCGGCGACCGGGTCGCCCTGCTCACCGAGCATGGCGCACCCACCGTCGCCGCCCTCCTCGGCACGCTCGCCGCCGGGTGCGCGTACGTGCCGCTGGACCCCGGCTTCCCGGCCGACCGGCTCCGGCACATGCTCGCCGCCGCCGACGTCCGCGTCATCGCCTGCACCGCCGCGCACCGGGAACTGGCCGACACGCTGCGCGCCGACCGGCCCGGCACCGACGTGCTCGTCCTCGACGAGACCGCCACCGCGCCGCTGCGCCCGATCCCGGTCGACCCCGACGCCCCGGCCTACGTGCTGTTCACCTCCGGCTCCACCGGCACGCCCAAGGCCGTCGCGCAGACCCACCGCAACCTGCGGCACGTCGTCGACAACCAGATCCACACCCTGGCCGTCGGCCCGGCCGACCGGCTCAGCCTGCTCGCCTCGTTCAGCTTCGACGCGGCCATCCCCGACCTCTACCCCGCGCTGCTCACCGGCGCCGCCGTCGTCCCGGTCGACCTGCGCCGGCACGGCCTGGCCCACGCCGTCGAGCGGCTGGCCCGGCAACGGGTGACGATCTACCACTCCACCCCGACCGTCTACCGGTTCCTGCTCGACGCCCTCGGCGACCGGCGGCTCGACGCCGTCCGGGTGGTGCTGCTCGGCGGCGAACAGGCCACCCACGCCGACGCCGTCCGCGGCCGGGACCGGTTCGCCCCGGACTGCGTCCTGGTCAACGGCTACGGCGCCACCGAGATGACCTTCGCCGCCCGGCACGCCCTGCCGCTCGCCGCCGCCGACCCGGCCGCCACCGGCCCGCTGCCGATCGGCGCCGCGCTGCCCGGGTACGAGCTGCGGCTGGCCGACTCCGGCGAGATCGTGGTGCGCAGCCGGCACCTCGCCCCCAACTACCTCGGCCAGCCCAGCGACCGGTTCGGCCGCGACCCCGACGGGGTGCCCACCTACGCCACCGGCGACCTCGGGGCCCGGCTGCCCACCGGCGAGCTGGTCTGCCTCGGCCGGCTCGACCGGCAGGTCAAGGTCCGCGGGTTCCGGATCGAGCTGACCGAGGTCGAGGCGGCCCTCGCCGACCAGCCCGGCGTCGCCGCCGTCCGCGCCATCGCCCGCGACGGCGAGCTGCTGGCGTACGCGACCCCGGCCGGCGGTTCCCTCGACCCGGCGGTCCTGCGCGCCGGCCTGGCCCGGCGGCTGCCGGAGTACGCGCTGCCCCGCGCCGTGCTGGTGCTCGACGCCCTCCCGCTCACCGTCACCGGCAAGGTCGACGAGCGGGCGCTGCCCGACCCGCCCCGCGCGGTCCCGGCCGGCCAGGAACCGGCCACCGACACCGAGCGGGCCGTGCACGACATCTGGTGCGCCGTGCTCGGCCGGGACGCCGTCGGCCGGCAGGAGAGCTTCTTCGACGCCGGCGGCCAGTCCTTGCTGCTCGGCCAGGTGCAGCAGCGCCTCGCCGACCGGTTCGGGGTGGCGCTGCCGATGGTCCGGCTCTTCGCCCACCCCACCGTCGCCGCCCAGGCCCGGCTGCTGGACCCGGCGGCCCCCGCCGCCCCGGCCCCCGCGCCCACCCTGCCCGCCCCGGCCCCGCCGCCGGTCGCCGCCCGCGAGTACACCGGCGACGAGATCGCCGTGGTCGGGCTGGCCGGCCGCTTCCCCGGCGCCCCCGACGTGTCCACCTTCTGGTGGAACGTCTGCGCCGGCGTCGACTCCGTCCACGACCACTCCGACGCCGAGCTGGCCGCGCTCGGCATCGGGGCGGGTCTGCGCGCCGACCCCCGGCACGTGCGGGCCGCCGGGAAGCTCGACGGGGTCACCGACTTCGACGCCGAGTTCTTCGCGATGTCCGACGAGGAGGCCGCCCGGACCGACCCGCAGCACCGGCTCTTCCTGGAGGCCGCGTGGGAGGCGCTGGAGGACGCCGGGCACGACCCGATCCGCTTCCCCGGCCTGGTCGGCGTCTACTCGGCCACCTCCACCAACCGTTACTTCCTCTTCCACCTGATGGACAACCCGGCCGTGGTGGGCGACGTCGACCCCGACGACTGGGAGGCCCGGCTCATCGGCCGGCAGTTCACCGACCACCTCCCCGGGCAGGTGGCGTACCGGCTGGGGCTGACCGGGCCGGCCCTGGCCGTGCAGAGCGCCTGCTCCAGCTCGCTGGTCGCGGTCTGCCTCGCCGCCCAGAGCCTCGCCGACTACCAGTGCGACATCGCCCTCGCCGGCGGGGTCAACGTCACCTGGCCCCGCTACCGGGCCACCCCCGGCGGGCTGGCCTCCCCGGACGGCCGCTGCCGCGCCTTCGACGAGGCCGCCGAGGGCGCCGGCTTCGGCTCCGGCGTCGGGGTCGTCGCCCTGCGCCGGCTCGCCGACGCCCAGGCCGACGGGGACCGGATCTACGCCGTCCTGCCCGGCTGGGCGGTCACCAACGACGGCCCCGACCGGGCCGGCTTCGCCGTGCCCGGCCCCGCCGGACAGGCCGCCGCCGTCGCCAACGCCCTCGCCGCCGCCGAGGTCGCCCCCGGCGAGGTCCGGTTCATCGAGGCCCACGGCAGCGGTACGCCGCTGGGCGACGCCATCGAGGTCGCCGCGCTGCACGAGGTGTACGGCGGGGCGGCCCCCGCCGAGTCCTGCGCGCTCGGCTCGGTCAAGACCAACATCGGTCACCTCGACGCCGGGGCCGGCATCGCCGGGCTGATCAAGACGGTGCTCGCCGTCCAGCACGGGGTGATCCCGCCGAACCTGCACTTCACCCGCCCACACCCCGAGATCGACCTGGCCGGCGGCCCGTTCTACGTGCCGACCAAGGCCCGGGACTGGCCCGACGGCCCGCGCCGGGTGGCCGGGGTCAGCTCGTTCGGCCTCGGCGGCACCAACGCGCACGTGGTGGTGGAGCAGCCACCGCCGGCCGAGCCGGTCGACCCGCCGACGGCCCGGGCCTGGCTGCTGCCGGTCTCGGCGCGTACCCCGCAGGCGCTGCGCGACGCGCTGACCCGGCTGCGGGCGCACCTGGCCGGAGCCGCGCCGGAGCTGCCGCAGGTGGCCGCCACCCTGGCGCTGGGCCGGCGCACCTTCGGCCGGCGGGCCGCCGTCGTCGCGTCCGACCTGGCCGGCGCCCTCGCCGCGCTGGACGAACTCCTCGACACCGGCGCCACCGTGGCCGGCGAGCCCGGCGCGCTGCGCGACCTGGCCGCCGGCTGGGTGGCCGGCCGGGACGTCGACTGGGCCGCGCTGCACCCCGAGGGCGCCGTCCGGCGTACCGGGCTGCCCGGCTACCCCTTCCAGCGCCGGCGGCACTGGATCGACCCACCGCAGAAAGGCGCACGGTGAACTGGTTCGTCTCGCCCGGCAGCCGACCCCAGGCCCCGGTGCAGTTGTTCTGCCTGCCCTACGCCGGAGGCGGTGCCAGCGCCTTCCGCCGCTGGCAGCAGGAGATCGGCGCGGACGTCGAGGTGCTGCCGGTGCAGCTACCCGGCCGGGAGAACCGGATCGGTGACAATCCGCACTTCACCGTCGCCGACGTGGCCACCGCCATCGTCGAGCGGGCCGACCGCCCGTACGCCATCTACGGCCACTCGATGGGTGGCCGGGTCGGCTTCGAGGTGGTGCGGGAGCTGCGGCGTACCGGCCGGGAGCTGCCGCTGCGGCTCTACGTCGGCGGCGCCCGCGCCCCGCACGTCGACGCCCTCAGCGTCTTCGACGGGCTGTCCCGGGTGGACGACGACGAGCTGCTGCGCCGACTCGGTGAGGGCGGCGGCCTCCCCGCCGGGCTGCTGGACCACCCCGAGCTGGTGGAGCTGGTGCTGCCGCTGCTGCGCGCCGACTTCGGCCGGGTCGACGGCTACCGCTACCTGGCCGGCGAGCCGCTGCCGGTGCCGGTCGTGGCGTTCAGCGGCCGGGACGACCGGGCGGTCACCCGGGAGCACAGCGCCGGCTGGGCGGAGCACACCGCCGCCGGATTCACCCTGCACGAGCTCGACGGCGGGCACTTCTTCCTCCACGACCGGCTGCCCGAGCTGCTCGCCGTGATCCGGGCCGACCTGGCCGCCGCCGGCACCGCGCCGGTGCCGGCGTCCGCCCCGGTGACCGGGCCGGACCGGGCCGGCGCCTACCGGGTGCCGCTCGGCGACACCGGCTGGTCGGTGTGGCGGGACGCCATCCTGCGCGGCACCGGCTTCCCGGCCGACGGGCTGACCCTGTTCGCCGCGCCGCGCGCCGCCGCGGCGGCCGACGAGATGCTCGCCGGCGGGGTCGACCCGGAGCGGTTCGACAAGGAGTTCGACGACGCCGTCCGGGTCGCGTCGCACCGGTTCAGCGAGCTGGCCGGCCAGCCGCTGCTGCGCGAGGCGATCACCTGGCAGAACCGGGGCGCGCTGGTCGCCCTGGACGGCCTGGCCCGAGGTGGCGGCGACGCGGCCCGCAACGTGCGCCGCCGGGATCGGGAGCGGGCCCTGCTCAAGTACTGGCAGCGGTACGCGGGCAAGAACGAGACGGTCGGCTTCTTCGGGCCGAGCTGCTGGGTCACCCTGGACCCGGAGCAGCCGGAGGTCGCCCGGGTCAGCCACGGACCGGGGCTGACCCGCCGCCGGTGGGTCTGGTTCGAGTCCTGGGCGTTGTCCGCCTACGCCGACCGGATCGGCGCGGACCTGGCAGTCCGCCGCTGGTGGCCGCCCGTGCTCTGCGCCCACCTCACGGTGCGCGGGCGCAGCCTGCTGCGTCCCGGTCGGCCGCCCGTCGCGCTGTCCCCGGTGGAGGCGGCGCTGCTCGCCACCGTCGACGGCCACCGCCCGGCGTACGAGCTGGTGGCCGACCCGGCCGTCGGGCTGCGCCGGCCCGAGGACGGCTACGCGTTGCTGGACCGGCTGGTCGAGCGGGAACTCATCACCTGGGACGCCGCCCTGCCGGTCAGCCCGGAGGCCGAGCAGGTGCTCTCCGCCCGGATCGACGGGATCGGCGACGAGCCGGTCCGGGTGGCCGCGCGGGCCGGCTGGGACCGGCTGCGCGCGGCGCGCGACGCGGTCGCCGCGGTGGCCGGCGACCCGGACCGGTTGCGCGTCGCCCTCGACCAGCTCGACGACACCTTCACCGAGCTGACCGGGGCCGAACCCCGCCGCCGGGAGGGCCAGATGTACGCCGGCCGGACGATCTGCTACGAGGACACCAGCCGCGACCTCGACGTGGTCTTCGGCGCGCCGCTGCTGGCCGACCTCGCCGCCCCGCTCGACGTGCTGCTGCGCGCCGCCCGCTGGATGGTCGACGCGCTCGCCGAGGCGTACGACGCGGTGTTCCGGACCCTCTACGAGGAGCTGCGCGCCGAGGCCGGGGACGGCCCGGTCGCCCTGTCCGACCTGTGGTTCCTGGCCCAGGGCCTGTTCTGGGGCGGCGGCGAACGGCCGGTCGACGCGGTGGCCGCCGAGTTCGCGGCGCGCTGGGCCGGGCTGTTCGGGCTGGACACCCTGCCCGCCCACACCAGCGAGGTCCGGCTGCGGGTCGCCGACATCGCCGACCGGATCGACGAGGTCTTCCCCGGCACCCGCCCGGAGTGGTCCAACGGCGTGATGCACAGCCCCGACCTGCAGATCTGCGCGACCGACGTCGACGCGCTGCGCCGGGGCGAGTACACCGTGGTGCTCGGTGAGCTGCACGCGGCCTGGTCGTCGTTCGACTGCGCGGTGTTCACCCCGGCGCACCCGGACGTGGAGCGGCTCCGCGCGGCGCTCGCCGAGGACCTGGGCGAGCGGCGGATCCGGTTGCTCTTCCCGACCGACTGGCCCCGCCGGACCAGCCGTACCGCCGAGTCGTTGACCGGCCCGACCGATCGGCACCTGGCGTTCCAGCCGGCGCCGGGCGGCGACCCGGCGCGGGTGCTGCCCACGGTGGACCTCACCGTGACCGACGAGGACGGCCGGCTGGTCGCCACCGCCCACGACGGCCAGCGGTGGCCGCTCACCGAGGTGTTCGCCGAACTGCTCAGCGCGCACGCCGTCGACGGGTTCAAGCTGGTCGCCGCCGGGCCCTACGCGCCACGGATCAGCCTGGACGGTCTGGTGGTGGCCCGGCAGACCTGGCGGACCACCGTCGGGGACAGCGGCCTCGCCGACGCGCGCGGGGAGCGGGGCCGCTTCCTCGCCGTCCGGGCCTGGCGGCGGCGGCTCGGCCTGCCGGAGCAGGTCTACGTCAAGCTCGGCACCGAGACCAAGCCGTGCTTCGTGGACCTGAGCAGCCCGGCCTTCACGAACATGTTCTGCGCCATGATCCGGGCCGCCCGGGTCGACGGCGGTGACGACGTCTCCCTGGTGGTCAGCGAGATGCTGCCCACCCCGGACCAGGCGTGGGTGCCGGACGCCGCCGGCCGCCGGTACTTCAGCGAACTGCGGCTGCAGATCGTGGACGCCCCCACGCGGAAGTCCGGCCGGTGAGCCACCTGCTGCCGCTGGGCGACACCGGCTGGTCGGTGTGGCGGGACGTGGTGCTGCGCAGTGCCGGCTTCCCCGCCGCCGGGCTCGACCGGTTCGCCGCCCCGGAGGCGGCCACCGCCGCCGACGCCCTGCTCACCGGGGCGGGCCCGGCGGAGGTCTTCGACAAGGCGTTGGCCGAGGCGTTCGCCGGGTCCTCCGCGGTCGCCGGGGAACTCGCCGCCGACCCGCTGCTGCGGGAGGCGATCACCTGGCAGAACCCGGCCATGCTGGTCGCGCTCGACGGGCTGCTGAAGACCGACCCGGCGGTACGCAACGGCAAACGGCGCAAACGCGAACTCGTCCTGCTGCGCTACTGGCAGCGGTACTGCGGCAAGGCCGAGACGATCGGCTTCTTCGGCCCGGTCTGCTGGGGCACGTTCGACCCTGACCAGCCGGGCTCCCGGCTCGCACCCGGCCCGACGCTGGTCACCCGCCGGCAGGTGTTCTTCGAGGCCTGGGCCCTGATCGAGTACGCCGAACGGCTCGCCGACGACCTCACGGTACGCCGCTGGTGGGCCCCCGCCCGACAACCGCACCTGACCGTCGAGGGCCGCCAGTTGCGCTGGCCGCTGCACCCGCCGACCCCGTTGACGGCCCCCGAGGCCCGGCTGCTGGCGGCCTGCGACGGGCGTACCGCCGCGGTCGAGCTGGCCCGCCGGCTGCACGCCGAGGGTCAGGTGCACGCGGTCGACGACGTCTACCTGCTGCTGGACCGCTGGGTCGAGCGCGGGCAGCTCACCTGGGGGGCGGACCTGCCGGTCAGCCCGGACGCCGAGCGGGTGCTCGCCGAGCGGATCGCCGCGATCGGCGACGAGCCGGCCCGGGCCGCGGCCGCCGCCGGGTTCGCCCGGCTCCGCGCCGCCCGGGACGCGGTCGCCGCCGCGGCCGGCGACCCGGACCGGCTCGCCGCCGCGCTCGCCGCCCTCAACGAGGAGTTCACCGCCGCGACCGGCCGGTCCGCCACCCGCAGCGGCGGTCAGATGTATGTCGGCCGCACCGTCTGTTACGAGGACTCCGCCCGGAACCTGGAGTTCAGCCTCGGCGCCACCGTCCTGGACGCGTTGGCCGCCCCGCTCGCGGTGGTGCTCCAGGCCGCCCGCTGGCTGACCGCCGAGATCGGCGTCAGCGTCGCCGAACTCCTCTCCGAGCTGTACGACGAGCTGGCCGCCGAGGGGCCGGTGCGGCTGGCCGACATCTGGTCGCTGGCCCAGGGGACGCTGATCGCGCCGAACGGCCCGTTCGTCCGCGCCGGGGCCGACCTCACCGACCGCTGGGCCCGGCTGTTCGGCCTGCGGGACCTGCCGGCCGACTGCGCCGAGCTGCGGTTGCGCGCCGAGGACCTGGCCGCCCGGGTGTCCACCGTCTTCCCCGCCGAGCGTCCCGGCTGGCCGTCGGCCCGGCTGCACAACCCGGACGTGCAGATCAGCGCCGCCTCGCCCGAGGCGCTGGACCGTGGCGAGTTCCTGCTGGTCCTCGGTGAGCTGCACCCGGCCACCGTCCCGTTCGACAGCGCGGTGCTCAGCCCGTTCCACCCCGACCCGTCGGTGCTGCGGGCGGCCCTCGACGTCGATCTCGGCCCGGCCCGGCTGCGGGTGCTCTGGCCGGAGAACTTCCCCCGCCGGACCACCCGCACCACGTACGCCCTGACCGGGCCCGCCGACCGTCAGCTCGGCATCGACACCGCCCGCGGCGCGGACGTCGACCGGCTGGTGGCGGCCACCGCCGTCACCGTACGGCGGGACGGCGACGAGCTGACCGCGGTCTTTCCCGACGGGGAGCGCTGGCCGCTGGTGGAGATCTTCGCCAACCTGCTCGGCTCGCTGCTGCTGGACACCTTCAAGCTGCTCGACCCGGCCCCGCACATGCCCCGGATCGTGATCGACCGGCTGGTGGTGGCCCGGCGTACCTGGCGGACCACGGTGGGGGAGAGCGGCCTCGCCGGGCAGGCCGACGAGACCGCCCGGTACCTCGCCGTCCGCCGCTGGCGGGCGGCCACCGGCCTACCCGAGCGGGTCTTCGTGAAGGTCGGCACCGAGATCAAGCCCTGCTACGTCGATCTGACCGGCCCGCTGTACGCCCAGTCGCTCTGCGCCATGGTCGACGCCGCCGCCCGGACCGGCCCGGACGTCCCGATAGTGGTCAGCGAGCTGCTGCCCGCCCCCGGCGACGCCTGGGTGCCGGACGCGTCGGGCCGGGGCTACGTCAGCGAGCTGCGCCTGCAGATCACCGATCCCGCCACCTACCGGGGAGCGAAGTGACCGACATCCTGTCCATCAGCGCCGTCGACGGGGAGCAACTGCCCTGGCCGGACGGGACGGTGGCCGACCTGATCGCGATGCGGGCGGCGCGGTGCCCGGACGCGGTCGCCGTCCGTCAGTGGGACGACAAGCTCACCTACCGGGAGCTGATCGGCCGGGCGGCCGGACTGGCCGCCGCACTGCGCGACCGGGGCGTGGGCCGGCAGACCCGGGTCGGGGTGTGCGCCGAGCGCCGCCCCGAGCTGGTGGTCAGCGTGCTCGGCGTGCTCCTCGCCGGTGGCTGCTACGTGCCGTTGGAGCCCGGCGGCCCCCGGCAGCGGCTGCGCGAGATCGCCGCCGACGCCGGGGTGACGCTGGTCGTCGGTGACGCGGCGGCCACCGAGTTCGCCGGCACCCCCGGCATCGAGGTCGTCGCCCAGCCCGGCCCGGCCCCGGTCGTCCCCAGCCCGGCCCGGTCCGGCGATCTGGCGTACGTGCTGTTCACCTCCGGCTCCACCGGCCGGCCCAAGGGCGTGCTGACCACCCACCGCAACGTGCTCGCGTTCGTCACCGGCTGCGCGGCGTTCAGCGGCGCCGACGCCGACGTGCGCAGCCTCGGCATCGCCTCGCTCGGCTTCGACGCCGCCACCATCGACCTGTTCATCCCGCTGCTGCTCGGCGGCAGCGTCCAGTTGCTCGGCACCGACGACCGGTCCGACCCGGCCCGGCTGGCCCGGTTCATCGCCGCGCACGAGGTCAACTGGGGTTTCATCACCCCCACCGTGTTGTCCATGCTGGACCCGGCGGACGTGCCCGGCTGGCGGACGGTGCTCTGCGGGGGCGAGGCGGTCCCCGCCGAGCTGGCCGCCCGCTGGGCACCGGGCCGGCGGCTGGTCAACGGCTACGGTCCCACCGAGTCCACCGTGCTGGCGGTCTGCGGCGACCTGACCGGCGCCGACACCGAGCCGGTGCCGATCGGGTTGCCGCTGCCCAACCACCGCGCCTACGTGGTGGACGACGCGTTGCGGCCGGTGCCGCCGGGGGAGACCGGCGAGCTGCTGATCGGCGGGCCGGGGCTGGCCGACGGGTACCTCAACCGGCCCGGCCTCACCGCCGAACGGTTCGTCCCCGACCCGTTCTCCGGGCTGCCCGGCGAGCGGCTCTACCGCACCGGTGACCTGGTCCGGCTGCGGGCCGACGGCCGGATCGGCTACCTGGGCCGGGCCGACCGGCAGGTCAAGATCCGGGGCCAGCGGATCGAGCTGGGCGAGGTCGAGGCGGTGCTCGCGGCGGTGCCCGGCGTCGACCGGGCAGCCGTCGAGGTGGTGCCCGGCCCGGCCGGCGCCATCCTGGTGGCCTTCCTCACCCCGGCCGACGCGCCCGACGACGACGCCGTCCGGGCGTACGCGGGGGATCGGTTGACCGCCGCCATGCTGCCGGCCCGGGTGCTGCGCCGCGACGACCTGCCGATCAGCGTCACCACCGGCAAACTGGACCGGTCGGCGCTGCGTGACCTGGCCGTCGCCACCCTGGTCGCCGCGCCGGCCGAGGAGGAGGTCGAGGACGACGCCGATCCGGTCGAGCGGGCGGTCCGGCGGGCCTGGGCCCGGCTGCTCGGCGCGGCCCCGGCCCCGGACACCGACTTCCTCGCCGTCGGCGGCAACTCCATCGCCGCGATGCGGCTGGTCGCCGCGCTCCGCGCCGAGCTGGGCCGGCACGTGGAGACCCGGGACGTGCTCGCCGGGCGTACCCCGGCCGGGCTGGCCGCCCGGTTGCGGGCCGCCGCGCCCGCCGACGCCGACGGGCTGACCACCGGCAACCCGCCCACCCTGTCCCCGCCGCAGCGCCGGCTCTGGTTCGTCGACCAGCTCGCCCCGTCCAGCGCGCCGTACAACATCGCCGTCGCGCACCGGCTGCGGGGCCCGCTGGACACGGCGGCGCTCGGCGCGGCGCTGCGGGCCGTCGCGGTGCGGCACGACGTGCTGCGCTGGCGCATCCCGCAGACCGCCGGGGTGCCGTACGCGGTCTGCGAGGAGCCGACCGACGTGGCGGTGCCGGTGGTGGACCTGACCGCGAGCGCCGACGTCGGGGACGAGCTGGCCCGGATGCTCGCCACCGGGGCCGGGCACGCCTTCGACCTGGCCACCGGGCCGCCCTGGCAGGTCACCGTCTACCGGCTCGGCCCGGACGAGCACGTGCTGGCGATGACCATGCACCACGCGGTCTTCGACGGCTGGTCCGAGGCGGTCCTCTACGACGACCTGGCCGCCGCGTACGGGCAGGCGGTCGCCGGGACCACGCCGACCCTGCCGCCACTGGCCGCCTCGTACGCCGACTACGCCGTCTGGCGGGACGGGCGGGACCGCCGCCGGGGCACCGCCGACCTGGCCTGGTGGGCGGAGCACCTGCGCGGCGTGCCCACCGTGCTGGACCTGCCCCGGGACCGGCCCCGCCCGGCGGTGCAGACCTACGCCGGCGCCGAGGCGGCGGTGACGCTCTCCGACGCCGCCGACCGGGCGGTCCGCGACCTCGCCGCCCGGCGTGGCGGTACGGTCGCGGCGGTGCTGCTGGCCGGCTTCGGGGAGCTGCTGCGCCGGCTCACCGGCGGCGACGACCACGTGGTCGGGGCGATCGTCGCGGACCGCCGGCTGGCCGCCTTCGACGACGTGGTCGGTTTCTTCATCGACACCGTCCCGGTGCGGCTGCGCACCGGCGGGGCCAGCTTCGCCGACCTGGTCGACCGGTGTGCCGCCGAGCTGCACGAGGCGACCGCCCACCCGGGCGCGCCGCTGGAGCGGATCGTGGAGGCGCTCGGCGTCGGCCGGGACACCGCCCGGGCCCCGCTGGTGCAGGTGTTGTTCAACGTGCTCAACTTCGCCCCGCCCCGGCTGGCGCTGACCGGGTTGACCGGCCGTCCGGTCCCGGTGCCCAAGCCCGGCTCCCCGTTCGACATCACCGTCTACGTGGTGGAACGGGACGGCCGCTCCGGCGTGGACGTGGTCTACAACCCCGACCTGTTCGACGCCGACCGGGTCGACGCGCTGCTGGCCGACCTGGCCGACCTGGTCGGCGCGCTGGCCGCCGAGCCGGACGCCCCGGCCGACACGGTCGCCGCCGCGCTGCCCCGGCCCACCGTGCGGGTGGCGGCGCTCGGCGCGATGACGGTGGCCGCCACCGAACCGGCGCGGGTCGTCCCGGTGCCGGCCGGCCCGGACGCGCTGACCGACACCGAGGAGCTGATCGCCGGGATCTGGCGGGAGGTCCTGGCGCGTGACCGGGTCGGCGTCTCCGACAACTTCTTCGACATCGGCGGCCACTCGCTCGCCCTCGCCGCGGTGCACGCCCGGCTCACCGCGGCCACCGGCCGGTCGATCACCATGCTCGACCTGTTCCGGCATCCCACCGTCCGGGCGCTGGCGGCCAGCCTCGACGGCGCCGCCGACCGGCCCGAACTCGCCCGCGCCGCGCTGCGGGCCGCCGCCCGGCGTGGGCGTACCCGCCGCACCCCTCCCCGCCGCCCCGGCGGCACCGCGCAATGAAGGACACGCACATGGACAACCCGATGGATTCCGACCTCCCCGCCGACGACGGCATCGAGCCGATCGCCATCGTCGGGCTCGCCGCGCGGCTGCCCGGGGCCGCCGACGTCGGTGAGTTCTGGCGCAACCTGGTCGACGGCGTCGAGTCGGTGACCGAGCTGAGCCGGGAGGAGCAGATCGCCCGGGGCGCCACCGCCGAGGAGGTCGACGACCCGGGCTGGGTCAGCCGGGCTCCGCTCGTCGACGGCTACGACACCTTCGACGCCGAGCTGTTCGGGATGACCAGTCGCGAGGCGGAGACGACCGACCCGCAGCACCGGCTGTTCCTGGAGAGCTGCTACACCGCCCTACAGGACGCCGGCTACGACCCGGCCCGCTACGACGGCGCGGTCGGCGTGTACGCCGGCACCGGCGGCAACACCTACCTGCACCGGTACGTGCTGCGGAACAAGCGGGTCGGCGGCAACCCGCACGGTGCGGTCTCCATCGCCACCGGCAACTCGCCGAACTACGTGGCCACCACCGCGTCGTACCGGCTGGACCTGCGCGGGCCGAGCCTGACCGTGCACACCGCCTGCTCCACCTCGCTGGTCGCCTTCCACCTGGCCTGCGAGGCGCTGCGCAACCACGAGTGCGACATGGCCCTGGCCGGCGGGGTCAACATCGAGCTGCCGCACGTCGGCTATCTCGGCATGGACGGTTTCACCTCGCCCGACGGCCGGTGCCGGCCGTTCGACGCCGGCGCGAACGGCACCGTCTGGGGCAGCGGCGTCGGGGTGACCCTGCTCAAGCGGCTCTCCGACGCGATCGCCGACGGCGACCCGATCCGGGCGGTGGTGCTCGGCAACGCCATCAACAACGACGGCGCCGGCAAGGTCGGCTTCACCGCACCGAGCGTCGACGGCCAGATGGAGGCGATCGCCCAGGCCGTCGGGATGGCGGGGATCGACCCGCGCAGCATCAGCTACGTCGAGGCGCACGGCACCGGCACCGCGATGGGCGACCCGATCGAGGTGGCCGCCCTCTCCGCCGTCTACACCAGGGAGACCGACGACCGGGGCTGGTGCGGCATCGGCTCGGTGAAGTCCAACATCGGCCACCTGAGCCAGCCCTCCGGCATCGTCAGCGTGATCAAGACGGTGCTGGCGATGGAGCACGGGCTGATCCCGCCGACCATCAACTACGAGACCCCCAACCCGGCGATCGACTTCGCCGACACCCCGTTCTACGTGGCGAACACCCTCACCAAGTGGGACACCGACGGTGGGCCCCGCCGGGCCGGGGTCAGCTCCTTCGGCATCGGCGGCACCAACGCCCACGTCGTGCTGGAGGAGGCGCCGTCGGCGTACCGGAGCGACCGGAAGATCCGCCCGGCGCAGCTCCTGCACGTGTCGGCGAAGACCGCCACCGCGTTGGACAGCGCGGTGGCGCGGCTCGCCACGCACCTGGAGACGGCCACCGGCGGCGGGCCGGAGCTGCTCGCCGACGTCGCGCACACGCTGCGGGTCGGCCGGCAGGAGTACCCGCACCGGGCGGCCGTGGTCGCCACCGACCTGCCCGACGCGGTGACCGCGTTGCGTACCCCGCGTCGCCGCCAGTCCGGCGTGGTCGACGGTCCCGCGCCCCGCACCGCCTTCCTCTTCTCCGGCCAGGGCTCCCAGTACGCCGGGATGGGCGCGCAGCTCTACGCCGAGGAGCCGGCCTTCGCCGCCACCGTCGACGAGTGCGCCGAGCTGCTCCGCCCCGCGTTGGGCCTGGACCTGCGGGACCTGATCCTGGGCCGCGACCCGCAGGCGGCGGAGAAGCTCACCGAGACCCGGCACACCCAACCGGCGCTCTTCGTCGTCGAGTACGCCCTGGCGCTGCTCTGGCAGCGGGCCGGGGTCCGCCCCGCCGCGATGGTCGGCCACTCCATCGGCGAGTACGTCGCGGCCACCGTGGCCGGGGTGCTGAGCCTGCCGGACGCGCTGCGGGTGGTCGCCGCCCGGGGCCGGCTGATGCAGTCGATGCCGGCGGGGTCGATGCTGGCCGTGTCGCTGGACGAGTCGGCGGTCGCCGCCCGGCTGCCCGAGGGGCTCGCCATCGCCACCGTCAACGGTCCCGGCACCTGCGTGGTGGCCGGCGAGAGCGACGCCGTCGCCGCGTTCGCCGAGAGCCTGGGCGGCAAGGGCAAGAGCAAGGCCCTGCGCACCTCGCACGCCTTCCACTCGCCGATGATGGACCCGATCCTGGCCGAGTTCACCGCGTTGATGGCGACGGTGCCGCTGCGGCCACCGGTCATCCCGTTCCTGTCCAACGTGACCGGCACCTGGATCACCGCGGAGCAGGCCACCGACCCGGCGTACTGGGCGGCGCACCTGCGCCAGCCGGTGCGTTTCGGTGCCTGCGTGGCGACCCTGCTCGCCGAGGGCACCTGGGCGCTGCTGGAGTGCGGCCCCGGCAAGCAGCTCGCCAACCTGGCCCGGATGCAGGTCGCCAAGGGCTCCCCGGCGCAGCGGGCGTTGGCCCCGCTGGGCAGCCTGCCCGGCCCCGGCGAGCCGACCGGTGACCTGTCCACCCTGCTGACCAGCGCCGCCGCGTTGTGGTGCGCCGGGATCGGCGTCCGGCTGGACGCCGACCCGGCGGCCCGGCGGGTGCCGCTGCCGACGTATCCGTTCGAACGCCGCCGCTACTGGGTGGACCCGGACCCGGTGGAGCAGGCGGTCGCCGGGCCGGTGGAGACCGGCCCGCGCCCGCTGCCGGAGTGGTTCGCGGTGCCGGTGTGGCGGCAGGCCGCCGCCGACCCGACGTCCGCGCCGGCCGGCCGCTGCCTGGTCCTCACCGACGGCCCGCGCGGCGACGCCCTGGTCGCGGCGCTGCGGGCGGCCGGTGACGAGCCGGTCGTGGTCGGTGTCGGGGACGCGTTCGCGGCGGTCGACGGTGGCTACCGGCTGCGCCCCGGCCACCGGGAGGACCACGACGCGCTGGTCGCGGCACTGGCCGCCGACGGGCTGCCGGCCCGCCTGGTGCACGCCTTCGCCCTGGACGGCGTACCGGCCGGCACCGACCCCGTCGCCGCCTGGGCCGCCCAGCAGCGCGGCTTCTTCGACGCGCTGCACCTGGTACAGGCGCTCGCCGGGGCGGGGCTGACCGCCGAGGACCGGGCACTCACCCTCGACCTGGTCACCTCCGGTGTCGGCGACGTGACCGGTGCCGACCTGGTCCGTCCCGAGCACGCCACCCTCGCCGGCCTGGCCCGGGTGCTGCCGGTGGAGCTGCCCGGGCTGACCGTCCGGCTGGTCGACGCCGACCCGGCCGGCACCGGCGTCGACGCGCTCGCCGCCGAGCTGCGCCGCCCGGTCGACCCGGCGCGTGCCGAGGTCACCCTGCGGGGCCCGCGCCGCTGGATCACCGACTACGAGCAGGTCACCGTGGCCGGCGAGACCGACCCGGGTGTGCTGCGTGACGGCGGCCGGTACCTGGTCACCGGCGGTCTCGGTGGCATCGGCGTCACCCTCGCCGAGGACTTCGCCCGGCGGGCGGGGGCGAAGCTGGTGCTGCTGGCCCGCTCCGGGCTGCCGCCGCGCGAGCAGTGGGACGACCACCTGGCGGTGCACGGCGGTGCGGACCGCGCCGGCCGGGCCATCGCGGCGATCCGGCGGATGGAGGCGGCCGGCGCGTCCGTGCTGGTCCTCGCCGCCGACGTCACCGACCCGGCCGACCTGCGCCGGGTGCGGGCCGCCGCCGAGGCCGAGTTCGGCGGGATCGACGGCATCGTGCACGCGGCCGGGCTGCCCGGCGGCGGGATGGCGGAGGTCAAGGAACGGGCCGAGGCGGAGCGGGTGCTCGCCCCGAAACTCACCGGCACCCTCGCCCTGGCCCAGGTCTTCGGCGACCTGCCGCTGGACTTCGTGGTGCTCTGCTCGTCGATCACCGCGGTGATCGGCGGCTTCGGCCAGGTCGACTACTGCGCGGCGAACGCCTTCCTCGACGCGTTCGCCCGCTCCGGCGCGGGCTTCCGGGCCCCGGTGCTGTCGCAGAACTGGGGTGGCTGGGCCGAGGTCGGCATGGCGGTGGAGACGGCCGCCCCGGCCGGGTTCCGGGCCGCCGGCCGGGACACCACGACCAGCCCGGTGGACCACCCGGTGCTCACCACGAAGGTCACCGGCCCGGAGTCGACCGTGCTGCACGGGCTGGTCTCCGCCACCACCCACTGGCTGCTCGACGAGCACCGCATCGGCGGGGTGCCGGTGGTGCCCGGCACCGCCCACCTGGAGTCGGTGCGCGCCGCCGTGGTCGCCGCACTGCCCGCCCCGGCCGGGGCGGCGGCGGTGGAGCTGCGCGACGTGGTCTTCCTGGAGCCGTTCGCGGTGCCGGACGGCACCGTCGCGCAGTACCGGGTGGAGCTGACCCCCACCGACGAGGGCGCCGACTTCGCGGTGCGCAGCCTGGCCGCCGGGCAGGAGCGCACCCACGTGCGCGGCTCCGCCGGCTGGACGGTCGAGCCCGCCCCGCCGGCGCGGGTCCCGACGGTCGCCGGCCGGCGGGTCGACGACGACGCCTCGTTCGGCCGGGGCCGCACCAGCATGCTCACCTTCGGGCCGAGGTGGGCGTCGCTGGCCGAGCACCAGCTCGGTGCCGGCGAGGAGCTGGCCCGGGTCGAGGCGCCCGCCGAGGTGGTCGGCGACCTGCCGTCGTGGGGGCTGCACCCGGCGCTGCTGGACGTGGCCACCGCGTTCGGCCGGGGGCAGGGCGACGGCACCTACCTGCCGCTGTCGTACGGGCGGATCGTGGTGCGCGGGCCACTGCCGGCGGTGTTCCACAGCCACCTGCGGCACCGGCCCAGCACCACCGACGAGGTGGTCGCCGCCGACCTCAGCCTGGTGGACGCCGACGGCCGGGAACTCGTCGCGGTCGGCGACTTCGTGCTCCGCCGGGTCGACCAGGGCGCGGTGACCGGTGGGCTGGCGAGCGCCGAGCCGGCCGCCCCGGTGGCCGGCGCGGTCACCGAGGACATCCGGCCGGTCGACGGCGCGGAGGCGTTCCGCCGGAGCCTGACCGCCGGCCTCGGCGCGCAGGTCGTCATCGCCACCCGGACGGTGGCCGACATCCGGCGGCGGGCCTCCCGGGTCACCACGGACCGGCTGGCCGACGACCCGGAGCCGGCGACCGCCGCCGCGGCGACCGGCGGTGGCGGCTCCGCCGCGCCCCGCACCGAACTGGAGATCACCATCGCCGGGGTCTGGCGGGACGGGCTGGGGGTGGCCGAGGTCGGCGTGGACGACGACTTCTTCGCCCTCGGCGGCAACTCGCTGGTGGCGGTGCAGTTGATCGCCTCGATGCGCAAGGCGACCGGGGTCCGGCTGCCGATGCGCAGCCTCTTCGAGACCCCCACCGTCGCCGGCCTGGCGGCCCGCATCGAGGAGTTGCGGGCCACCGCCTCCGCCGACGAGCCGGCCGCACCGGCGACCATCCCCGCCATCCCGCGGCTACCCCGCGCCTGACGTCGAGAAACAGGAGTGACCACGCAATGAGCGACACGATCGCCATGCTGCCGGTGGTCGTCGAGAACGACGGCACACCGCTGACCGAGCTGATCGACCGGCGTCGGGCCGAGCTGCGCGCCAGCCTCGTCGAACACGGCGGGCTGCTGTTCCGCGGCTTCGACGTGGGCGGGGTGGACGGCTTCGACGGAGTCGTCCGGGCGTTGTCCGGCGAACCGCTGACCTACACCGAGCGGTCCTCACCCCGGCACGCCATCAAGGGGAAGGTCTACACCTCGACCGACTACCCGCCGGACGAGGAGATCTTCCTGCACAACGAGAACTCGTACCAGGCGCGCTGGCCGCTGACGTTGTTCTTCTACTGCATCACCGCGCCGCAGACCCTCGGCGCGACCCCGCTGGCCGACGTGCGCCGGGTGTACGCCGAGATCGACCCGGCGGTACGGGAGGAGTTCGTCCGGCGGCGCTGGATGCTGGTGCGTAACTTCCACGCCGACTTCGGCACCCGCTGGCAGGACGTCTTCGGCACCGACGACCGGACGCAGGTGCAGGCGTACGCGGCGGCGAACCGGATCGACCTGGAGTGGGTCGGCAAGGACGGGCTGCGGACCCGTGCGGTGCGGGACGCGGTGCACCACCGGCCCGGCTCGGACGTCCCGCGCTGGTTCAACCACGCCACCTTCTTCCACGTGAGCACCCTGCCGAAGGATTACCAGGAGGGGCTGCTCGCCATGTTCGGCGCCGAGGGGCTGCCGGCGAACACCTACTACGGCGACGGCGGGGAGATCCCCGTCGACGTGCTGGACCACCTGCGGGCCGCGTACCGGGCGGCCAGCGTCCGCTTCGACTACCAGCGCGACGACGTGCTGGTGGTCGACAACATGACCGCCGCGCACGGTCGGGAGCCGTTCACCGGCCCCCGCAAGATCGCTGTCGCGATGGCCGAACCGCACACCCCCGAGACCGCTGGAGCGAACTGATGGCCGAACCCCGATTCCTGGTCGTGCGCAACGACGAGGAGCAGTACTCGATCTGGGCGGCCGACCGCGACCTGCCCGCCGGCTGGCACGACGCGGGCTTCGCCGGCAGCCGCGAGGAGTGCCTGGCCCACGTCGACGAGGTGTGGACCGACATGCGTCCGCGTTCGGTACGCGAGCAGGCGTCATGACCCGCGAGTGGACCTTCCCGGCCTCCTTCGCCCAGGAGCGGGTCTGGATCGCCAACCAGCTCGACCCGGCCTCCCCGGTCTACAACGTCTCGCTCCCGTGCCGCCTGCCGGCCGGCCTGGACGCCGACGCGGCGACCGAGGTGTTCCACCGGGTCGTCGCCCGGCACGAGGCGCTCCGCACCCACCTGCGGGTCGACGACGGGGCCCTGGTGCAGGTGGTACGGGAAGCCGAGCCGGTCCGGCTCGCCGTCGACGACCTGCGGGACCTGCCCGCCCCGGAGCGCGCCGCGCGGCACGCGGCGCTGCGGGCCGAGCTGGCCCGCACCCCGATCCCGTTGGACGCGCCGCCGTTGTGGCGGGCCCGGCTGATCCGCCTCGGCGAGGCGTGGACGCTGCTGCTGGTGGTGCACCACGCCGTCTTCGACAGCCACTCGGCGGTGCTGTTCAACGCCGAGATCGCCGCGTTCGCCGAGGCGGCGCTGACCGGCGCGCCCGCCGCCGTGCCCGAGCTGCCCATCCAGTACGCCGACTTCGCGGTCTGGCAGCGTGGCCAGCTCGTCGGCGCGGAGCTGGACCGGCAGCTCGCCTTCTGGACCGGGCACCTGGCCGGCGCGCCGGCGGTCACCGGCCTGCCGCTGGACCGGCCCCGCCCGGCCCAGCTCGGCTTCGCCGGCGACGAGGTTCGCTTCGACCTGCCCGACGGGCTGCTCGACCGGGCCGGGCGGCTCGCCGCCGGGTCGGCGGCCACCCCGTACATGGTGCTGCTGGCCGGCTTCGCGGCGCTGCTGTCCCGGGTCGCCGGCGAGACCGACGTGGTGGTGGGGGTCTCCACCGCCGGCCGGGACACCGCCGAGCTGACCCCGCTGATCGGCATGTTCGTCAACCCGGTGGCGCTGCGCTGCGACCTGTCGGGCGACCCCCGGTTCACCGAGCTGCTCGGCCGGGTCCGGGACGGGCTGGTCGACGCCCTGGAGCACGGGCAGACCCCGTTCCAGCGGATCGTCGAGGCGGTCGCCCCGGGCCGGGACCCGTCGGTGCAGCCGATCTTCCAGACCGCGCTGAACTTCATCCCCGACTCCGGGCTCGACCCGGTGGAGCTGGGTACCACCAAGGACGACCTGGCCTTCGACATCGCCGTGGGCGAGTGCCGGCTGGTCTACCGGACCGACCTGTTCGACCGGGCCACCGCCGAGGCGGTCGTCGCCCGTTACCTGCGGCTGCTCACCGCGGCGGTGGCCGAGCCGGAGCTGCCGGTCTCCGCGCTGCCGCTGCTCGACGACGCCGAACGGGACCTGGTGCTGGGCGGCTGGGCCGGTGCGGTGGCGGCCGGGCCGGCGTCCACCGTGGTCGACGAGGTGCAGCGGCAGGTGGCGGCCACCCCGGACGCCACCGCCCTGGTCTGCGACGGCGTCAGCCTGTCGTACCGGCAGCTCAACGCCGCCGCCAACCGGCTGGCCCGGGTGCTGGTGGCCCGGGGGGCCGGCCCGGAGGTCCGGGTCGCGCTGGCCCTGCCGCGCGGCCCCGAGCTGCTGGTGGCGATCCTCGCGGTGCTCAAGTCCGGCGCCGGGTACGTCCCGGTGGACACCGGCTACCCGGCCGGCCGGATCGCCTACCTGCTGGCCGACGCCGCGCCGGCGCTGGTGCTGGCCGTGCCGCAGACCGCCGCGCTGGTGCCGGCGGGCGCGCTGCTGCTCGACGGCGAGCTGGGCGCCGACCAGGCCGACGGTGACCTCACCGACGCCGACCGGGTCGCCCCGCTGGGCCCGGCGCATCCCGCCTACGTGCTGTACACCTCCGGGTCGACCGGTCGCCCCAAGGGCGTGGTGGTGGAGCACCGGGCGGTCACCGCGTACCTGGCCTGGGCTCGGGACACCTACCCGGGGTTGGCCGGCACCGCGCTGCTGCACTCCCCGGTCTCCTTCGACCTCACGGTGACCGGGCTGCTCGGCCCGCTCACCGCGGGTGGCACGGTGCGGCTGGCCGGGATCGACGAGCCGGCCGCCCGGGTGGGGGGCCGGCCCACCTTCCTCAAGGTCACCCCGAGTCACCTGCCGCTGCTCGACGCGGACCTGTCGCCCACCACCGACCTGGTGATCGGCGGCGAGGCGCTCACCGGCGAGCAGCTCGCCGACTGGCGGGCCGCGCACCCGGACGTGGCGGTGGTCAACGAGTACGGCCCGACCGAGGCGACGGTCGGCTGCGTGGCCGAGCGGATCGGGCCGGGGCAGCCGGTGCCGGCCGGTCCGGTGCGGATCGGCCGGCCCACCGCCACCGCCCGGGTGTACCTGCTGGACGCCGCGTTCCAGCCGGTGCCGCCGGGGGTGGTCGGTGAGCTGTACGTCGCCGGCGACCAGCTCGCCCGGGGCTACCTGGGCCGGCCCGGCCTGACCGCCGAGCGGTTCCTGCCCTGCCCGTACGGGCCGCCGGGGCGGCGGATGTACCGCACCGGCGACCTGGCCCGGTGGCGGGCCGACGGCACGCTGGACTACCTGGGCCGCCGCGACGACCAGGTCAAGGTGCGCGGGATGCGGATCGAGCTGGGCGAGATCGAGTCGGCGATGCGGGAGCACCCGGAGGTCCGCGAGGCGGTGGTGGCCGTCCGCACCGACTCGGGGGAGCCGACGCTGGTCGGCTACCACGTCGGCACCGCCGAGGAGGCGCACCTCGCCGCCGAACTGGCCCGGGAGCTGCCGGCGCACCTGGTGCCGACCACGTTCGTGCGGCTCGACGCGCTGCCGCTCACCCCGAACGGCAAGCTGGACCGGGCGGCGTTGCCCGCCCCGCCGGAGACGACCGCCGGGGATGGTTACGTCCCCCCGCGCACCGACGCCGAGACGTTGGTGGCCGAGGTGTACGCCGAGATCCTCCAGGTGGAGAAGGTCGGCGCGTTGGACGACTTCTTCGCCCTCGGTGGCAACTCGCTGCGCGGCATGCGGGCGATGGCCCGGATCCGCGCCGAGGTGGACGTCGACCTGCCGATGCGGGCGCTGTTCAGCAGCCCCGTGGTGGCCGACCTGGCCGCCCAGATCGAGCAGCACATCGCCGCCGAGCTGGACGAGCTTTCCGAGACCGAGGTCGCCGCCCTGCTGGCGACGGAGAAGGACAGCCCCGCATGACGGACCTGAAGGATCCCGCCCGGGAAGCCGCCCGGGCGGCGTTGATCGCCCAACGGCTGCGCCGACGGCAGGCCACCCCCGCCGCCCGCGTCACGCCGAGGCCCGAGGGCGCCGAGGTGCCGCTGTCGTACGCCCAGGAGCGGGTCTGGTTCATGGACCAGCTCGCCCCGGGCGAGGCGGCGTACCACATCGCGGTGCCGTTGCGGGTGCGTGGCCCGCTCGACGGCACGGCGCTGCGCGCCGCCCTCGCCGCGCTGACCGCCCGGCACGAGTCGCTGCGTACCCGGTTCCCGGCCGACTCCGACGGCCGGCCCACGGTGGTCCTCGCCGACTCCGTCGAGGTGCCGCTGACCGTCGTGGACGCCCCGGACGAGCTTGCCGCGCAGGCGTTGGTGGAGGCGGCCTCGGTCGAGCCGTTCGACCTGGCCGAGGGGCCGCTGCTGCGCGCCCTGCTGATCCGCCTCGCCCCCGACGACCACGTGCTGTTCCTCAGCAAGCACCACATCGTCGGCGACGGCTGGTCGGTGGACGTGCTGCTGCGCGACCTGATCACCCTCTACCGGGGCGGTGAGCTGCCCACCCTGCCGGTGCAGTACGGCGACTTCGCCGTCTGGGAGGCCCGGGAGCTGGCCGGGCCGGCGGCCCTGGGCCACCTGGACTGGTGGAAGTCCCGGCTGGCCGGGATCACCCCGCTGGAGCTGCCGCTGGACCGGCCCCGCCCGGCCACCCAGACCTACCGGGGCGACTTCGTCGAGTTCCGGCTCACCCCGGCGGAGACCGAGCGGCTGACCGCGCTGACCCGGGCCGCCGGCGGCACCCTGTTCATGACGCTGCTCGCGGCGTACCAGGTGCTGCTGGCCCGGCACGCCGGTCAGGAGGACTTCGCGGTCGGCGCCTCGGTGGCCGGCCGGTCCGCCCCGGAGCTGGAGAACCTGGTCGGCATGTTCATCAACATGCTGCCGCTGCGCGCCGAGCTGGCCGGCGACCCGACCTTCACCGAGCTGCTGGAGCGCACCCGGCGCAGTGTGCTGGACGGCTTCGAGCACGCCGAGGTGCCGTTCGCGAAGGTGGTCCACGAGCTGGGCCTGCCCCGCGACGTCAGCCGGTCGCCGGTGTTCCAGGCCATGTTCGTGTTGCAGAACTACGAGATGGGCCGGTTCACCGAGGTCTCCGACGCCACCGACGTGACGTTCGACTGGACCCCGATGGAGCTGCGGGCCACCCGGTTCGACTTCGAGCTGCACGCGGTGGAGACGGCCGACGGGCTCTGGGGCAAGTTGGTGTTCAACACCGACCTGTTCACCCGGGACACCGTGCAGCGGATGGCCCGCCGCTGGTGTGCCCTGCTGCGCGCCGTGGTCGCCGCCCCGGACACCCGGGTGTCGGCGCTGGAGCTGCTCCCCGCCGACGAGCGGGCGCTGCTGGCGTCCTGGAACGACACCGCCGCCGACTTCCCGGCCACCCAGACCCTGCACGGGCCGATCGAGGAGCGGGCCGGGGCCACCCCGGACGCGGTGGCGGTGACCATCGAGGGCCGGTCGGCGACGTACGCCGAGCTGAACGCCGCCGCGAACCGGGTGGCGCACCGGCTGCGGGCGGCCGGTGTCGGGCCGGAGACCCTGGTCGGGGTCTGCGCGGAACGCTCGGTGGAGCTGGTCGCCGGGCTGCTCGGGGTGCTCAAGGCCGGCGGCGCGTACCTGCCGCTGGATCCGGAGTATCCGGCCGACCGGCTCGCCTTCATGCTGGCCGACGCGGCGGCTCCGGTGGTGCTGGTGCAGGAGCACCTGCGCGACGTGCTGCCGGCCGTCGAGGCGACCGTGCTGGCCCTGGACGACGCGGACGTCTGGGCCGGCCAGCCCGACACCGACCCGGCCCCGCTGGCCGGGCCGGCGCACCTGGCGTACGTCATCTACACCTCCGGGTCGACGGGCCGGCCGAAGGGGGTGCCGAATACCCACCGGGGCATCGTCAACCGGCTCGACTGGATGCAGAAGACGTACCGGCTCGGGGCCGACGACGCGGTGCTGCAGAAGACCCCGGCCAGCTTCGACGTGTCGGTGTGGGAGTTCTTCTGGCCGCTGCGCGAGGGTGCCCGGCTGGTGCTGGCGAAGCCCGGCGGGCACAAGGACGCCGGCTACCTGCGGGACCTGCTGGTCGCCGAGCGGGTCACCACCGCCCACTTCGTGCCGTCCATGCTGACGGTGTTCCTGGCCGAGGACGGCGTGGAGGCGGCGGCGGCGCTGCGCCGGGTGATCTGCTCCGGCGAGGAGCTGCCGCTGGCCTCGGCGGTGGAGTTCACCGCCCGGCTGCCCTGGTGCGGGCTGCACAACCTGTACGGGCCGACCGAGGCGGCGATCGACGTCACCGCCTGGCCGTGCGACCCCGTGGTGCTGGCCGGGCTGACCGGCGTGCCGATCGGTGCGCCGATCGCCAACCTGCGGCTGCACGTGCTCGATCCGGCCGGCCGGGAGTGCCCGGTCGGGGTGGCCGGGGAGCTGCATCTCGGCGGCGTCGGGCTGGCCCGGGGCTACCACCGCCGGCCGGCGTTGACCGCCGAGCGGTTCGTGCCGGACCCGTTCTCCGGTGAGCCGGGCGCCCGGTTGTATCGCACCGGTGACCTGGCCCGTTGGGTGCTCGACCCGGCGGCTGCCGGCGTACCCACCGGGTCGGCCGACCCGTCGACCACCGCATCGGCCCCGGTGGCCGGGCGCGGCGCGGACGCCGGCGGTGACCCGGCCGGCGTGATCGAGTTCCTGGGCCGGATCGACCACCAGGTGAAGCTGCGCGGCCTGCGGATCGAGCTGGGCGAGATCGAGAGCGCGCTGCGTGAGCAGCCGGCGGTGACCGAGGCGGCGGTGATCGTCCGGGAGGACACCCCGGGGGACAAGCGGCTCACCGCCTACCTGGTGGGTGGGGCCGAGCACGCCGCGTTGAAGGCGGCGCTGAAGGAGACCCTGCCGGAGTACATGGTGCCGGCGGCGTTCGTCACCCTGGACGCGTTGCCGTTGACCCCGAACGGCAAGCTCGACCGCCGGGCGCTGCCCGCGCCGGTGGTCAGCCGGGAGGCGTCGGTGGCGCTGGTGGAGCCGCGCGACGACACCGAACGGCTGCTCGCCGGGATCTGGTCGGAGGTGCTGGGCGTGCCGACGCTCGGCATCGACGACGACTTCTTCGACCTGGGTGGGCACTCGATGCTCGCCACCCAGGTGGTCGCGAAGATCCGCAAGGCGGAGCACGGCGGGCACGCGGTCGGCGTGATGGACCTGTTCCAGCAGCGGACCATCCGCGAGCTGGCCGCGTTCATGACCGGCGACGCCGAGGCGGCCGGTCCCCGCCGGCTGCTCTACGAGCTGACCAAGCCGATCCCGGCGGGCCGGCGGGTGCTCAGCTACGTCTGTGTGCCGTACGGCGGCGGCAGCGCCATCGTCTACCAGCCGTTGGCCGACGCCCTGCCGGCCGGGCATGCCCTGTGGTCGCTGGCGATCCCCGGCCACGACGTCGGCCTGACCGAGGACGCGGTGCCGTTCGACGAGCTGACCAGCCGGGTGGCCGCCGAGATCGTGGAACGGATCGAGGGTCCGCTGGCCCTCTACGGCCACTGCGGGGTGGGCAGCGCGATCATCGCCGAGGTGGCCCGCAAGGTGGAGGCCGCCGGCCGGGAGCTGGAGGTCGTCTACATCGGGGCGATGTTCCCGTTCGCCCGTCCGAAGGGCGCCTTCGCGGCGGTGCGTAACCGGCTGGAGCAGCTCAGCAGCAACCGGCACTACGCGAGCTGGCTCAAGAGCATGGGGGTGGACACCGACGAGCTGGAGCCGGAGCAGGCCGACCGGATCATCAGCAACATGCGGGCCGACTCCCGCGCCTCGGAGGAGTACTTCACCGGGCTGCTCGACCGGGGCGCGGTGAAGCTGCGCGCGCCGATCGTCTCGGTGGTCGGCTCCGAGGATCCGGTGACCGACTACCACGCCGAGCGGTACGCGGAGTGGCAGTTCCTCAGCGACACCCTCGGGCTGGTGGTGCTGGACCAGGCCGGCCACTTCTTCCTCAAGTACCGGGCGGAGGAGCTGGCCGAGATCGTCACCCGGGTCCACCCGGCGGTCCGGGCCGGGGACATCTCCGCGCTGGACGCGGCGGCGCGCGGCGAGGACGCCGGCTGGGTGGTCGCCGACCAGCAGCGGATCGGCGTCGAGGCCGACGCGGCGCGGACGGTGGTCAAGCCGAGCATGGCCCGGTTCGTCGCGGTCACCGCCGGGCAGTTGGTCTCCACCACCGGTTCGGCGTTGACCGCGTTCGCCCTGCCGATCTGGTTGTTCACCCGGACCGGTTCGGTGGCCAACCTGGGGATGCTCTGGGCGCTGGCGCTGATCTGCGGCGTGCTGATGCTGCCGGTGGCCGGGGCGATCACCGACCGGATCAGCCGGCGGCGGATCATGATGATCGCCAGCGCGGTCTCCGGTTCGATCCAGTTGGTCCTGGCCGCGCTGCTGTGGACCGACAATCTCGCCCTGTGGCACATCTACGGGCTGGTGGCGTTGAGTCAGGTGGCCTCGTCGTTCCAGCGGATCGCGTTCCAGTCGGCGGTGCCGCAGCTCGTGCCGAAGCGCTACCTGGGTCACGCGATGGGCATCACCCAGCTCTCCAGCGGCTTCGCCATGCTGCTGATGCCGGTCTTCGCGGCGGGTCTGCTCGCCGCGATCGACCTGAAGGGCATCCTGATCATCGATGTGGCGAGTTACCTGGTGGCGGTGCTGACCCTGGCCGTGGTGCGCTTCCCCGATCTGCTCGGCTGGCGACCCCGGGAGCGGCTGCTGGTGGCCATCGCCAACGGCCTGCGCTACTCCTGGCAGCACCGGGGCTTCCGGTTGATGCTCGGCTACTTCGCGCTGGGCAACATCTTCCTGGCTCCGGCGCTGGTGCTCACCACGCCGCTGGTGCTGTCGTTCGGCACGGCGACCCAGGTGGCGCAGGTGGCGCTGGCCGAGGCGGTCGGCGCGGTGGTCGGTGGGGTGCTGATGTCGCTGTGGGGTGGGCCCCGGCACCGGCGCATGATCGGGGTGCTGGTCGGTAACCTCGGCACCGCGGTCGGCTGTCTGCTGATCGGCCTGGACGCCTCGGTGACCATGATCTGTTTCGGGGCGTTCTGGCTGGCCCTGGCGATGACCACGGCCCAGTCGATCTACGCCACGATCGTCCAGGTCAAGGTGCCGCAGCGGTTCCACGGCCGGGTGTTCAGCCTGAACCAGACCCTCTCCTGGTCGACCCTGCCGATCGGGTTCGCGCTGCTCGCCCCGGGCGCGACCGCGCTGTTCGAGCCGATGCTCGCCCCCGGCGGGGCGCTGGCCGAGTCGGTGGGCGCGGTGATCGGCACCGGTCCGGGCCGGGGCATCGGCTTCGCGTACGTCTGCTTCGGGCTGGCCCTGGTGCTGATCACCCTCGGTGGCTTCGCGATCCGGATGCTGCGCCGGTTCGACATCGAGGTGCCGGACTCGCTCCCCGACGACCTGATCGGGGCGCAGGAGCGGCAGCGGCGGCTGGCCGAACGGGCGGCGAGCAAGGAACCGCAGCCGGTCGCCGGCTGAGTGTGGGGCGGGGGGGGGGGGGGGGGGGCGGCCCCCCCCCCCCCCCCCCCCCCCCCCCCCCCCCCCCCCCCCCCCCGGCCCCCCCCCCCCCCCCCCCCCCCCCCCCCCCCGCCCC